>JAMIIA010000189.1:0-41988 GCA_035913795.1 Bacteroidales bacterium | reverse complement strand
ACGAATCGAAACCCTGTTTTCGCAACTATGTGACCAATTTATGATTAGACGCAATTATGCCAAATCTTTCGAGGGTTTTAAAACGCGTATCTTAACCAAAATCACTGCTTTAACCATTATTCAAGCCATTAATAAGTTCGTTCTGGAGAGAAATATGAATAATATTAAAATCAATATCGCCTAAATGCACAACGGGTTAATTCCAATTTCTATCGATAAAAGCATCGGAGTATTCACCTTTTCATGCCAATGGGGTGCTGAGCTGGGCGAAGCCAAATTCATTTTTCCCGATGCGTTTCGTTATCGGGATCAGTTCGACTACGTAATTTTAACGCGCCTTCGACTTTTGAAATTATTGTCTCATTGATCTAAATTATTACTAATATCGCAGGTGTTTTTTAAGAGGGAAATTTGAACAATAACCTCTTCTGAATGGATTGCTCTGGTTAAAGCAGCATTCAGGAGCTAGGATAAACGCTATTTAAGAAATGCGACTTTATTTTCGCAATACAGCTTTTCATACCATCGTATACAGCTTTGGCAACATTGGCACCAAGCTAATTGGGTTGCTGCTTTTACCCTTGTATACCTCTGTTCTCGATACCTCAGATTACGGTTTACTGGCCTACTTCGAAGTTTCGGTGCAATTGCTTATCACCATCCTTTCTCTGGGTTTACCTACTGCCATATTGCGATGGTGTTCCAACGAAACGGATACCCAAAAACGTAAGCAAATAATCTTTACCATTCTGGTGATTACCCTCTCGGCACTGGTTTTATTTCTTACTATTTTGTGGAACTTTAGGCTGCAATTGTCATTGAGCCTGTTTAACACTCCCGAATACCAATCGCTCATCGGCATTGTGCTGCTTACAGTATTTTTTGAGGTGCAGAATCTTCTGGCACTAACTATTATGCGGCTCAACGAACAGTCGAAGTTTTATGTGCTGGTTGTGCTCAGCAAATTTGCGATGGTATTGCTCATGAATGTATTTTTTCTTGTATACCTAAAAATGGGGGTAAAAGGAATTCTTCTCAGTCAGCTTCTTGGCAGTGTTTTGCTTTTTATTGTAACGATTAGTGTAATGGTAAAAAGCTCCATAGCCCGCTTTAACCGCAGCGAGCTAAAAGCAATTTTAAAATACAGCCTTCCCTTGCTGGTATCAGCATCAGTGGCTATGCTGCTTAATACTTCCGACCGCTATATTGTGGGATACCTGCTCGATTTTTCGCAACTGGGCATTTACAGCCTGGGCTACAAATTTGCCAGCGTTATCAACATTTTTGTGATACAATCTTTTCAGTTGGGCTTTTTGCCCATTGCCTTTAAGATTTTCTCCGACCAAGATTCCAATAAATTTTTTGCCCGCTTATTTACCTATCTGGCTTTAATTTTGCTGGTTTTCGCACTCATTCTTTCTTTCTTTTCCATCGATATTATTCGGTTGATTGCAGAAAACCGCGACTATTGGAATGCCAATGCTGTGATTCCTATTTTATGTATCTCCTTCGTGTTTAAAGGAATGCAGTACATACCCATGTTGTCCATTCATTTTGCTAAAAAAACGCACCTCGACATTTATTTGGTGCTTGCTGCCGGACTTGTGAATGTGGGGCTTAACTTTCTTTTAATTCCCCGTATGGGGATAATGGGCACAGCCCTTGCATCAGCTATTACAACCGCTTTGCTGCTATTTTTCTACATCCTATTGTGCCGCAGGCTTTTCCCCATTCCCTGGGAAGTTTTGCGCCTGATAAAACTCTTCCTCATTGCTGGCGCAGCACTTTTGCTCTCTATGCTGCCGATTGCTTCGGGCATGTTGTTTCAGGTTCTTTATAAATTCTTGCTGTTGGCCTTTTTTGTAGCGGCTTTATATGTCTCCCGTTTCTTTTTTCAATCGGAAATGGGCTTGCTGAAAGGACTGTTTAAAAAATGGCAAAAACCGGCAGACTGGTTCAGTAATTTTAAAGAGCTAAAGCTTTAAAAATTAAATTTATAGCCCATTCTCTTTATTATACCTCATCAAGGAACAAAAAATAAATCATTTCATACTTGCTTGAGAATGGCCTATTTTCAATACCAGCTTGTTGTATTTCTTTACCAAATAACTAATCTTTTTTAAATTTAAAAGAACATTTAACAATCGATAAGGCGAAATGAAAATACGGTAACACGTAGTTTGCACCCATCCTATATGCGGAGTGTTTGAATAGTAGTGCACCAAATTATCTCGGCATATAAAAAAGTCTTTATTTAAAGTGCCTCGACCAAAATGACGCAATAAAAAATCAACTACATAGGAATTCTGTTTAAGATTGTGCGCCTTTAAACATATATCGGTACCATATAAATGAAACCCGCTCAATGAGCCAGAAAATCGCAAATTGGATGATTTTCGAAAAATGAAAAAATGTTCATCTACACTTTTTACTTTTAGCGGAAAATTGTTTGTATTATATTCATGTTCTTCACTATCAATCACCCTTAGGGCATATTCCGCTATTCTATTTGCACCACAATTACTTATTACTCCCCAGTTTTTGTCGAATTCTTCAATTATTTCTATTTGTTTTTCAAGAAGTGTCCGGCTATTTTCAAGCATTAATATATCCTGATGACAGCAGATAATCATTTTACCAGTTGCCTGATCTATAAGATTATTTAGTCCGGCGTAAGCTTCGAAAATATTCCCCTCCGTATTGTCAATATAAACAAATTCACAATCTTTTTCGGTAAATCCGCTCGCAATAAATGATTCCTTCATACTGAAATACTGGCTCTTGTTAGTAACAAGTGTGCAAATGGTATAGATCATTTATTATTAATTATGGTTTAAATGCGAATTGACTCATTAAATAATTTCTTATTTTAATGGTTGGGCTACAACAGCGAAATTGGTGTAATATGTATCGGCAAACTTCCCCCAAAATAAAAAGTTTAAAATTTTCGGACGCATCGACTTGGTTTTGAATAAGCCTTCAATATTTCGTATAACATATCCTTCACTCGCAAACATTTTAATTATACCATCTTTGGTAAAAAAGCGCATATGTGTAAAATCAAGAATACCCGATTGTTCATAATCCCATTTCCCTGCAAAAAATAATTTAAAAAGAACTCTAAAATATCTTATGTTGGGAATGGAACATACTAAAACCCCATGTTCAGGATTTAGTTTGATCTTTAGTTTGTTTATAACTTCCCATGGATTGTATAGGTGTTCCAAAACATCGTTCATTATTATGGCATCGAAGCTTTTATCTGGTAAATCTCCCATTAAGTTATTGATGTCACCTATAATAACCTTGTCAAGGTTTTCTTCCGCAAGTTTGGCATATTTTTCAGAAATGTCTATTCCCCACACTTCAGCTCCTAAGGATTTTTTTAATGCTAACCCAAAATTACCCTGACCGCATCCTATTTCGAGAATTTTTTTAGAGGAAATTGGCACAAATTTTTGCATTTCATGCCTTGTTTGCTCGTAATATTCAGTTGATTTATTTTCTAAATTATTATTTATCATATACTTGAATACTCTAAATTATCAATCATATTAAACATCCCTTAGCAATTGAGTAGGACACTTGCTTTTAAAAACGATTCAAAAATACAATTATTCCCAATTATTCGATGATGTTTATCTGGGGTAAACTCCTCTTGGCAATATTCTGCAAAACATCTTTTTTTCTTTTGTATTTTTCCTTACAAAAAGTCTATTTGATGGCCATGGGCAACATTCACGCAAGAAGGAGCACATTAAAGGAATCTTCGGATTTCTCCTCTTGCTGATAAACCAATTGCCAACTTGTGGGTTAATTCTATAGCTTAATATTTATCTGCCATGCAAACTCAACTCATATTTCTGATTGCCTCTCTCCTGATTTTTGCCGAAGCGAAAACCCAAACCAAAGCCATGGCTACGCTCGGGTCGGGCTGTTTCTGGTGTACCGAGGCAGTGTTCGAGCGTGTGCAGGGGGTAACAGGAGTGCAATCGGGCTACAGCGGGGGGCATACGAAAAATCCTGCCTACAAAGAAGTTAGTGCCGAAACCACAGGCCATGCAGAAGTAATACAGCTTGTGTACGACCCAAGGCTTATTTCATACGCCACCATTCTGGAAATTTTCTTTAAAACTCACGACCCTACCCAGTTAAACAGGCAAGGCAATGATGTGGGCACCCAATACCGTTCGGTAATTTTTTACCATAGCCCCGAGCAACTGAAAATTGCCACTGAAATAAAAGCCCGACTCGAAAAAGAAAAAATATGGCAACAACCAATTGTAACCTCCCTCGAAGCTTATACAATCTTTTATCCGGCCGATGTTTCGCATCAGGATTATTATGAGAATAACCCTTCTCAGGGCTATTGCCGTTATGTGATAACTCCTAAAATTGAAAAATTTGAGAAGGTTTTTGAGGAATACCTAAAGCAGTAATTTTTAATAATCAGAAAGATCCTCTTTGCTATTGCATGTTTAACTTCAACTGATAATTAACTTGCCCGTGGGTAATCAACAAGCAAAAAAGTTAAGCGCCTATTAATCAGGAAAATTACACCGTTGAAAAGTTGGGCTTATATGCGCAATCCAGAACGTTCGAATAGGCAGTAAATTATAGATGTTGCTGAAAGTAAAGAATTAACAATCAAAGACGCTTTTTGTCGCAAATTCAATAAAAGGAACAATTATGAAACACGCAGTTTTATTTTTAGTGGCGCTTTTTACCTTTTTATCGTGCAGCGAAGATGACAATAGTGCAAACAGCGATACGGAATTTAAACAGAAAATGAGGGAGTTTGTAATATCAATAAGCCAATACTCGAAAGCAATCAATCCCAATTTTTTAATCGTCCCTCAAAACGGTATTGAACTTGTAAGCAGCGATGGAACCATCGAAGGGCAGCCTCATTCGGCTTATCTTAGTGCAATTGATGCAAATGGTCAGGAAGATTTGTTTTTTGGATATGACCATGACAACCAGGCTACATCCTCCGCAGACAATGTGTACTTGATAGAATTTTTAACCGTATCGAAAAATGCAGGAAAAACCATTTTAGTGACCGATTATTGCTCAACTCCCTCAAAAATGACCAATTCATATTCTGATAACTCAACGCTGAATTATGTTTCATTTGCTGCAGATCACAGAGAACTTGACAATATTCCAACCTTCCCAAACCCAATCAACCAAGAAAATAATGCGGTAATTGCCAGCTTATCGCAAGTAAAAAACTTTTTATACCTTATTAATCCAGCAAATTTTGTATCGAAAAGCGAGTTGATTGCTGCCGTAACTTCTACCAATTACGATTTGTTCATTATGGACTTGTATTTTAACGACGGTACTACGTTTTCACCTTCAGAAGTGAGTCAATTAAAGAACAAGGCCAATGGAGGTAAAAGATTAATTATCGCCTATATGTCTATAGGTGAAGCCGAAGATTATAGATATTACTGGCAACCTAACTGGAATACCAACAAGCCAAACTGGTTGGATCAAGAAAATCCGGATTGGGCAGGGAATTATAAGGTTAAGTATTGGGATGCTGAATGGCAAAACATCATTTATGGCAATGAAGACTCTTACCTATCGAAGATATTAAACGCAAATTTTGACGGTGTCTATTTAGATATCATTGATGCCTTTGAGTATTACGAAAACTAAAACTGCTACCAACACTTATAAAATTGTTTGATTTTTTTAGCCATTTGCCAGTATAGCCCTCGCTTAAAAAGTCTTTATCGGTGATTCGGTCTGAAGCAATGCACTCTGCTTATTTTTTTACTGCCACCCCATAGCGTAAACCTGCAAACCCAAGTTCAGTGCATGCAATAAACAAACTAAAAGCTACCCTTGTTATCTTATCAAATCTTTTTATGGACAAAGGTGTTTTGTTATGAATTTTTTTTGTGCCTTTGTTCTTAAGATGTTGTTAACTGATTTGGGCGTTTTTCACCAAAAAAATCAAACAATGTCGGCGTACAGATCATTATGATGGAATTATGAATTGATTTTTTATTTTTTGATGCAAGATTTTTTTTAAAAAGAAGACAATAGCAGGCTTTGCAGAATTTTACTGGTTTAAAATGAGGTTAATTTATCTTTTTATAATCGCACGTGAATGGTCACTCCTGGTTATGGCTTTAATTGTAATATGAAGGCTCTTCTTTTCACTGAACAATAAAAATAAATCGGGAGTATGATTTTATTAGAGGGCAATTTCTGGAAATTTTTTATGGATACCCACCACCTAATCGAGTTTGGAGGGTTATTACTTATCTTGGCTATTGTTTATATCGAAACAGGTTTTTTTCTTGGATTTGTTCTACCAGGAGGCGACTATTTGTTATTTGCAGCCGGAATGTTTTGCGGAACCCATTTTCTGGAAATACCCTTGGCCTTGCTTTTACTTTTATTAATTACAGCATCGTTTTTGGGCGATTTTACAGGGTATTTTAAAGGGAAATGGCTCGGCGAAAAACTGTTTGTGGACAATAAGTCACGCTTTTTTAAAAAGGAATACCTCGACCGAGGAAGTAGTTTCTACACACGTTTTGGAATTTGGGCTTTCATTTTAGGCCGGTTTATGCCAGTTATCCGCACATTGGTGCCAATGTTAGCAGGCGCTTCAAAATTTCGTTTTAACAGATTTTTACTGTTTAATTTTATCGGAGCAATTACCTGGGTTTGTACATTGGTACCTTTAGGTTATTACGTGGGCAAGACCTATCCCGGTGTAATGAAGTATTCAATTTATATTTTATTTATTTTTATTGTGCTTGCTTCTTTGCCCATGTTGAAAATTATGTTTTCCAGAATAAAAAAATCATGACCTGGTATTTTGAATTAGCGCGGAGGATTACTCATAGCAAACTTTTCAATTATTCTATTTTTTCGCTTATCCTTCTGTCGGCCATTATCATTGGCTTAGAAACTTATCCTGGCTTGTTAACACCATACCAAGCAATTTTTTCGTGGATGGACAAGCTCATAATTGCGCTTTTTACACTAGAAATAGCGATAAAAATAGTTTCAAACGGCAAACGACCCTGGATTTATTTTTCGGACCCTTGGAATGTTTTTGATTTTATAATTGTTGCAATATGCCTTATACCAATTAACGATACGCATTATTTCGCGGTTTTTCGAATACTAAGGATTTTGCGGGTTTTGCGCATGATAACAGTCTTTCCTAAATTAAAGCTAATAATTGGTGCTTTACTTAAAAGCATTCCGTCAATGGTTTATGTGATAATGCTTATTGGAATACTTTTTTATGTGTATGCCATTGTGGGAGTATTTATTTTTGGTGGGATTGACCCAATGCACTTTGGCGATTTGCACCATGCATTTGTTACCCTTTTTAAAGTGCTCACACTAGAAGGATGGACTGATATTATGAATGTGCATATTTATGGCGATGTACAGAAAGAAAACATGCAGATAATATCGCTAGGGCCCTTCTTTTATTTTGCAAGTTTCATATTAATAGGCGCCATGATAATCATGAATCTTTTTATAGGGGTAATCATGAATAGCATGGAAGAAAGCAAAAAAGAAATCGCTTCGGAACTAATTGATAACAAGTTTAAAGAAAAGAATACAGACGAACTTTATAAACATATTATTGCCCGATTAGAGGATTTGAATAATGAGATTAAAAGTTTAAAAAGAAATAGATAAGGTCAGGCTCCAACAAGCGGTTTTTAAAAAATGTCGCGAAATTTATTTCTCAAGTGTTCAGTTGAAATTTTATTCGATAATAAAAAAGAAGAAATAAATATCAGAGCAATGCTTTTCAGGACTAAGGTCCTAAGAGGGTGGCAAATACACCGCCATTGCTTGAGTGGTTGGCTCGCCCAACAATGCCTTGGCTAAAGCCTGTGGGTTGATTTGCTCCTTTTCCACACGGCCGGTAGGTTAACCAAAAATCGACAAAAAAGTACTTACTAAACAGAGTGTGATTTTTTAAAAAAAGTGTAGGCGAGAAAGTCGAAAGACGGTTAAACCTTAATGAACTAACTCGCAGCAGAACTGTCAAGGTATCAAAATGGAATCTTTTTTCAATCGCTGCAAAGCAGCGGAGTATTAACCGAACCGCCGCATGGCGGAGAGCTCGGCGAAGCCAAACTCATTTATCCCGATACGCAGCGCTATCGGGATTATTAGTTTCACTGAGCTCCCTTTGGTCGGTTCCCTGCGGTCATGAAATAGTTCGTTCAACTTACAAAGTTCAAGTTTTGCATGTAAAACTTGAACTTTGAGTTTCACGAATAAAGCAGGTGAGTGAGGATTAGCAAGAGCCTATCAAGCAACTAAAGAATACTGCTATCGATTAAGCCTTACAATGCTCGGGCGAAAATTTTCTAAAAATTAGGATAAACGAATTTTAGTCCTTTCGAATATGCTATAATTTATGTAAGTTGCTAATAGTATTATGGTTGGCATTCTGCCTGACTATCGGGTAGCTTATTTTTCTAAAACAACTATAACTGTAAAAACCCAAATCCATGAAAGCTGTAATCGGAAGACAAGACATACCAGGCCTTGTAATTTTGGCCATAATAGGTTTAGCCTTAACACTTCTTAGTGTGACAAAGATTAAGAACGCTACTGAAGCAAAAAGTTGGCCTGTAACCACCGGCATAGTAACGAGTTCGGAAATGAAAGGTGGTTCTAAGTATTATCCCTCTGTGACCTATACATACACCGTGGACAGTGTAGTTTACAATTCAAACAGGATCAGTAACGTAAACTTTAGTACAAAAAACAGGAGTGTTGTCGAAGAATTTCTTAAAAAATACTCCTTTGGCTCAGAAGTAAAAGTTTTTTACAATGACTCGGAACCTTCCAATGCTTTCCTCGAACCAGGAATCAATACGGGTAATATTGTTCTTCTTGCATTTGGAATAGGTCTTCTTGCTATTTTTATTATCTCTGTTTTATTCTTTAAACTCGATTTAAAAAAAGTTCCAAAACAATAGCGCTTTCTTACAAGCTGATGAATGGTTTGAAATGAAAACCAACGAAACGCTAAAAAAGCGTATGTGTCATAAGGGTTTCAGCAGTAATTCGAGCAGATTAGCCCGTATACAAAAGTAGCTGTAATCCCAATGAATTATAGGGAGATAGGTTGTCATCACACCCCACCCTACTCCACGCACGACATCATACCAATAAACCTTAGTGTGAAAAACACAGCAACAGATTAAAACAGAAACAAAATAGTCATCCTGTTCTAATTTATAGAAAATAGGTGGGCGGGAAATGTTTTATTGTTTCGATTTCGAATGTGCCCTATTTTTTGTAAGTTGCTGATGTTATCGAGTTGTGTGGCATACAAAAAGACGGCATCAAAATAAAATAATATGCATTTAAAAGATATACAGAGACATATTGACCAAGCGATGAACGAGCAGAACAATCGGTCGATTCCTGACTTTGAAGGATACTCTTCATTTGAGATGCACCAGATTTTGAATTTCACATTTGGAAAAAACTGTCCTATACAATTACAAAAACTTTCCGACTCAGATTATATTAAAATTCCGATACTTAGCCAGATTCGGTATTTAACAGACGTGATTGATAAAAATGGAGAAATAAAACTAACGAGCAAAGGATTTTTACCAACTAAGGTAGTTTCAGACCTTTATAAACAAGGATTTATAAAGGATGAGGATATTGAAAATGGAATTTCCAAATTATATAAAGAGACTGATTCTATGACTATTAACCTGACAAGGATTTTAATTGAACTTGGAGGTTTGGCAAAAAAGAGAAACGGTAAATTGAGCTTGACAAAAACATCAAAAAAAATACTTGGAGACAATTACGAATTATTAAAAATGATACTCTTGACATTTGCAACAAGATTTAATTGGGCATTCTACGATGGATACGGGGAGAACCAAATTGGCCAGCTTGGATATGGGTTTTCTTTGATTCTATTATCAAAATATGGACAAGAAAATCGACTGAATTCATTTTACGCTGATAAATATTTTAAAGCATTTCCACGATTATTGGATTCTGTAGAACCAAACTATGGCACATTAGAGAAATACTCAACTAATTGCTATTCAGTTCGGACTTTTGATAGGTTTTTAGATTACTTTGGACTAGTAAAAATAGACGAGCAGGGTAAAGGACTTGATTTGAAAACATACATCTCAAAAACAGATTTATTCGATAAATTGATAAAATGTACGCCACACAACACGCGCTATAGTTAATTGCCGTGGCAGTAAAATTTTCAAGGTTTTCGCTCTTATCAAAATTCAGTGTATCTTGATAAGGAAGTGCTTCGCAAACCCGCACGACACGCTACCATCAAACGTTGGCAACAATACAAAGAAACTGTACATATAAAAAAAGTATCAATCATTCAGTACTATAATAAAATGAAGTATAAACACATAATCTTGCTGTTCGTAATTTCATCCTCAACTATGAGTTGTAATAAAGATAACGGCAATGAAATCCATGGAGTTATTATTAAGGGTACTCTATCGTCTAGTGGCTTAATGAAGAATAATAATTTAAAAACAACCAATGCATCAAACAGTCTTGCTAACGCCAGGAATATTATGGTATTTAATAGCAGCGGAGGATATGAACTTTTCAATATTGAAGATAGCCTCTTCGCAGCCAGAGCTATGCAGGGAACTGCTGCAGCTTTAGTTTTTTTAGGTGCTGACAATAATTTTATCGGATGCTTGCAGGCAGGAGGTTTGAATGTGCTTCCACTAGTTAGTTTAAAGAATGGGGATAACACGGTTATTGATCTGAATACCCTTTCCCTGGATGGTACCAATGTAATACCATCAAATAACCCTATTGGTAATGAGATAATCTTAAACCCCGAAGAAATAGAACGATATCGGCAATTCGGAGCTTTCTTTAAAACCCTGTCCCAAAATATCGATGCAGATGGTGACGGAAAGGCTGATCTTATTGATAGCAAAGCCTTGTATGTTAGTACTATATACGATATATACTGTGGTATGTGGGGTTTAAACAACACTGAGCCACAAACTATCGACACTTCCCTCTTATATGTTAACTATACACTTAATATTTGGGGGGAGAAATCGATAATACCTGTAAATCCTGAGGTTATTTTGTCAGGTCCGGAAGGTTCACCTTATATAGATATCAGGAAATCCCATTATGATGTTGCTCCAGATGGTTTTGTTTTATCCTTCCATCGTCCTTCTGATGCACCCGCTGGTTCGCCATTCGGTTCTGTATTTCTTCCTTTTGATGATGGTAAGTATAGCCTTAATCTGGACAATAAAACATATTCATTGTCTTACTCAAAAGTAGACGCTAAATATTACTTTGTACTTGCTTTACCAACGGTTCATACAAATGATAATAATGAAATTGCTTCAATTTCTGTTGAATACAAGGATATGAACGGTAAAACAATAAACCCTGAAAACTTTGTATACCAAACGATGATTCAACTCAATAATGAAGGAAATCAGCTTGACCAGATTGGAACAACAGGGGAAAAACCAGGCGCAAAAACTAATACTGAGCTGTATAATTTTGTGTCTAATAAAAAAATCAAGATATCCCAACTGACTGCAATTAAAGTGGTTTATATGGATTTGCTGGGAAATACATATAGTATTAATTTTAAGAAATAATGAACAGTTGCCAACAAATAACACCGGACATACCTATAGAAGAGCGGTTTTCAACGGTTCTGTCCCGTAAATAAAAGTGAGTGTAAACTGATAGGATATCGCCCCGCACTCCCGCCCGACGCCATGCCATAACCGGTAGCCGTAAGCGAACAAGCGACAGTGCGATAATCAATGAAATAGAAAACTGAATTAAAACATAAAAATAAAAAAAGGAAATCCCATGCAGAAAAGGTCTTTAGTAGTAATTGATATTCAAAATGACATTACCAAAAACTACAAAGAAATCATTGACAATATAAATCGGTCAATAGATTGGGCAGTGGAAAATGAAACTCATGTCGTTTACATAAGGCATTATAACTTATCAGTGGGCACAAGGACTTTCAAACCTAATACTCATGGGTCTGAATTAGTATCGGACATGAAATTGGTTTCCAAAAATATTTTTATAAAATCGAAAGGCAACGCCCTGACCAGCGAAGATTTTGCTGACTTTATTAAGAAAAATGAGATAAGCGAATTTTACATTGCAGGTGCAGACGCCACTGCGTGCTTGAAATCAACCGTATTTAATATGCGCAGGGAAAACTACAAAGTTACAGTCTTATCAGATTGTATTACGAGTTATGATAAAAGGAAAATTGACGAAATGCTGAATTATTACGAAAAAAATGGAAGTAAAATAATTAATTTGAATGACTTGTTCGATTCCAAATAAAAATACCGGCAGCTAACAAGCCTTATAGCCAATAAGGTTTTTAATGGCTTGCCTTGGTTTGCAGCCCGCTTCAATCCCGATAGTCATCGGGATGTAACCTCACAGGAAACGAAGATCGGCGCTAGCCAATTGAAAATCAGCATAAACTAAATCGCCCGCAACAACAAAGCCCCATAGTTGTTTTTTGAAAGAATTCACCTGGTTTTCGAAAAATGTGCCTACTTTTAATTGTCCTAAAAAATACTACTATGCGCAGCTTTACACTCCTCTTTGTACTTTTGCTCAGTGTGCAATGCACCAGCAAAAAGCTTTCGAAATCTGAACCAACGCTCGAAGGAAGCTGGCAATTGGTTCAGTTGGCAGGTTTTGATCATAGTCTGGAAGGGGCTAAAGGCAATCCACTGCTTGTAATTAAACTCGATGCCCAAAGCTTTAGCGGCCATACCGGCTGCAACAGTATGAGTGGCACCCTGCTCAATACCAAGTCTGGAATTAAGCTTTCCGATGCCCTTATGACCCGAATGGCCTGCGAGGACAATGGATTGGAGCAAGCGTATTTAATGGCCCTGAGAAATTTTACATCCTACCGCTTCGACGATTCAAAACTTATTTTGATGGACAGCGATAACACCTTGGCTGTTTTTGAGCCTCGCAAATAATCCGCTATTTATACGAAAAAACCGGCTCCTGTTCGGGGCCGGTTTTCTTTTTCAATATCAATGTCGATTCGTTTTTAACTGTTTGCTTCAATTAAAATTTCCAGAATTTTTATGGCAGCTTCCGATACCGAGGTACCCGGACCGAAAATGGCCATCACTCCTGCATCGTAAAGAAACTGGTAATCTTGTGCCGGAATCACTCCTCCTGCAATAACCATAATGTCTTCGCGGCCAAGCATTTTAAGCTCTGCTATCACTTGCGGTATAAGGGTTTTATGCCCTGCTGCCAACGACGATACACCCAAAACGTGCACATCGTTCTCCACTGCCTGACGTGCAGCCTCGGCAGGGGTTTGGAACAGGGGTCCGATATCCACATCAAAACCAATATCGGCATAACCTGTCGATACAACCTTGGCGCCACGGTCGTGACCGTCCTGGCCCATTTTAGCTACCATAATGCGGGGCTGACGGCCTTCCATTTTGGCATATTTTTCGCAAAGCTCACGGGCTTTGGCAAAACTCTTGTCGTCAGCAGATTCTGACGAGTACACTCCATTAATCGATCGTATCACGGCTTTGTATCTTCCTGAAATTTCTTCTATGGCATCGGATATCTCACCCAGGGTAGCCCTGTTTTTTGCAGCTTCGACAGAAAGCTCCAGCAGGTTGCCCTTTCCGCTGCGGGCAGCATCGGTAATTTTTGCAAGCGAAAGTTTTACAGCTTGGTTGTCGCGCTCCTTTTTTAAGTGCTTCAGACGGGCAATTTGCGATTCGCGCACCGCCGTGTTATCCACCTCCAGAATATCGAGTGGTGCTTCCTTTTCGAGTCGGTATTTATTCACCCCTACAATGGTGTCGAGCTTCGAGTCGATGCGTGCCTGCTTGCGGGCTGCTGCCTCTTCGATTCGCATTTTCGGTATGCCTGTTTCTATGGCCTTCGACATTCCGCCCAGCTCTTCCACTTCTTCAATCAGAGCCCAGGCCTTTTGCACCAGCTCGTGGGTGAGCGACTCGACATAGTACGAACCTGCCCAGGGATCTACCGAGCGGCAGATTTGTGTTTCTTCCTGTAAATAAATTTGTGTGTTACGGGCAATGCGGGCCGAAAAATCGGTTGGCAGCGCAATGGCCTCATCCAGCGCATTGGTATGCAGCGATTGGGTATGACCCAGCGCGGCAGCCATGGCTTCGATGCATGTGCGGGCTATGTTGTTAAACGGATCTTGCTCGGTAAGCGACCAGCCCGATGTTTGGGAGTGCGTCCGCAAAGCAAGCGATTTAGGGTTTTTCGGATTAAACTTATTTACAATTTTAGCCCACAGCAATCGTCCTGCACGCATTTTGGCAATTTCCATAAAATGGTTCATGCCTACTGCCCAGAAGAAAGAAAGCCTGGGGGCAAAGGCATCGATGTCGAGCCCTGACTTTACTCCGGTGCGCAAGTAGTCGAGGCCATCGGCCAGGGTGTAAGCCAGCTCAATGTCGGCAGTAGCTCCTGCCTCCTGCATGTGATACCCCGATATGCTGATGGAATTGAACTTGGGCATTTTTTGCGAGGTAAACTCAAAAATATCGGCAATGATACGCATCGACATCTCAGGAGGATAGATGTAGGTGTTGCGCACCATAAATTCTTTTAAAATATCGTTCTGTATGGTACCACTTAACTCATCGAGTTTAGCACCCTGCTCCAGTCCGGCTACAATGTAAAAGGCCAGGATGGGCAACACAGCCCCGTTCATGGTCATGGATACTGACATCTTGTTCAGGGGAATCTGGTCGAACAGGATTTTCATGTCGAGTATCGAATCGATGGCCACTCCGGCTTTGCCCACATCGCCCACCACCCGCTCGTGGTCCGAATCGTATCCGCGATGTGTTGCCAGGTCGAAAGCAACGGAAAGACCCTTTTGACCCGCTGCCAGGTTGCGCCGATAAAAGGCATTCGACTCTTCGGCCGTAGAAAAACCGGCATACTGCCTGATGGTCCATGGCTGCATGACATACATACTCGAATAGGGTCCACGTAAATAAGGTGCCAGGCCCGCCGCATAATTCAAGTGTTCCATCTCGAGCAAATCGTTTTCGGTATACACCGACTTTACCTTAATCTGCTCTGGCGTTAACCAATTCTTTTCGATGCGATGCTGTTTTTCCCACTCTGCAGCGGACAACCTGGAGGCAGCAAGGCTTTTAATATCTATTTTTGAAAAATCTGGTTTCATTAAAATAATTTATTTATAAAAAATCATTTTTATACAAATTGGTCAAATCAGGATCATCTCCAGACCAGCCAAGCCGCTAATTAATTCCTAATTTCTTATTAAAGCCAAGGAGTGTTTCCAACACATTCGATTTTACATGTATGAAATCTTCGATGCCTTTTACTTTCAGTTCGTCCATGCAAGCGGGGGCACCTGCCACCACCACAATGGCTTTGCTGCCAACAAGCTGTTTTACTTCCGGAACAATAGCTGCATATTCGTCGTCGTGGCTGCAAACCACTATTATATTGGCTTTGGCCTGCTGAGCAGCCTTCACGCCCGCTTCTGCGGAATCGAAACCAAGGTTGTCGATGACCTCGTAACCGGCACAGGAAAAGAAGTTGCAGGCAAACGCAGCCCTAGCTTTGCGGAAAGTGAGGTTCCCATAGGTAAGCATAAAAACCTTTGGCTTTTTGCCGCTTTTTTCGGTAGCCAGCCGAAGTGCTTCAAAGCTTTCGGCGGCGCGGAATTTGCGAATGGGTGATACTTCATTCCCCTCTGGCTGATTGGCCTTAAACAGAATCTCGCCATCGATTTGAGCTGTCACCTCTTCGTGAAGGGCAGCATATTGATTGGTACCCAGTAATACTTCGCGGCGGGTAGCAATGTTAGCAACTCTTTTGGCTGCGGTGGCTTCAATTTCTTTTTGCACTACACCCTCTTTTAAATTTTTCAGAAAACCTCCTTTGGCATCGAGTTCAAGCATGCTTTTCCAAGCCTGTTCGATCAGTGAATCGGTAAGGTTTTCGATGTAATACGAACCTGCCGAAGGATCGGCAATTTTATCGAAATACGATTCTTCCTTTAGTATTATTTGAATGTTGCGGGCAATGCGATCCGAAATTTCATTTGGTTTCTTAAAAGTCTGATCGAAAGGTTTTACAACCAGGGCATTGGTGCCTCCCAGCACTGCTGCCATGGCTTCGGTGGTGGCACGCAATACGTTCACATACGGATCGTAAATGGTGTTTTGAAAATTCGAGGTGTATGAATGAATATAGATTGGTCTTTGCACACCATAAGCTTCGAAAAGTTTACCGAAAAGATGGCGTGCTGCGCGTACCTTGGCAATTTCCATAAAATAATTTGTGCTGATGCCCAGGTTGAGCTGCATGTGACGTGCCACCAGATCGGGCTCGAGACCGACATCACTCAGGCGGGTTAAATACTCGCTGGCCATGGAGAGGCTGTAAGCCAGTTCCTGCACCACCGAGGCTCCGGCATCGGTAAAATGATGCCCATTGATGGCCAGCACCCTGAAATTCGGAAGATTGCCCGAAGCAAAGGCCAGGGTTTCTTTCATCCGCTCAAAGTCGGCCTTTTCACTTACACCCCAAGCCCCTTTTGCAGTAAGGTAGCCCAATGGATCAAAGCAGGCAGCACCTTTTATTTCTAAGGGATTTAGTTTACGGTTCACCACCAGCTCGTGAAGGATTTTCACCAACTCAGGTGTGTTGTGCCCGCTTTTAAAATACAAGCCAATGCATTGTATTTCTAAACCTTTTAAAAGGATATCGAATTCATTTACATTGTTAATTTTCGAATGGCCCTTTTTGCACCCTGTAGAAAAGCCCAGGGCGGTAACACCCCGACCCAACACAAAAAGAGCCGTATCGTTGGCCATTTTCAAATCGCTTACCTCAATGTCCTGGCGTATTTCCCAATTGTTGTCGGTACCCAATCCGCGCGTGTATGGAAATTCACCCGGAAGCACCTGAAGGTATTCCTTGCCCGAAAGGTCTTCGCTCCGGTAATAAGGTCGCACCTTAAACCCCTCGAGAGTATTCCACACCAATTTCTTCTCGTAATCGGCTCCTTTCAGGTCTTCCTGAATTTTAGCCTCCCACTGCGAAGTGGTAATTGGTGGAAATTCGTGTAAAAGCTTTTTATCCATCTTATTCGCCATAATTAAAAATGTTTTTCTCTACTTCAAATCTTCTTTGTTTAAATGAAGAATCTGCCTTATTCGAATTATTTCGACTATAGTATATACACCAGTCCAACAGATGCATTCACGATCTGGATGCGTCTGGTAAACTCTGTATTTCCTGTTTCAGAACCACTTGTTTCTTCTTGCCCTTTTACAGAACCTTTCGAACTGGTTTCGAGGTAGCTCGCCGATAACCGCAAACCGGTAGTTTCGTTGATGTGAATTTGCAGGCTTGCCCCTGCCTCAAAGCCAAAACGAAGCTTTTGCGACGATACGGTGGTATATTGCGGGGTTCCATCGACAATGGCTGTGAGTTCAAGTTTGGGGGGGGCTACAATGTGCATGCCTGGAAAGAAATACAGATCGAACACAAAACGGCCTGCCGGCAACGAAAACTGAGGGCCTGCGGCCAAAGACACGATACTCCAGTACCCCAGGTTCGATTGCGTGATGGAATCAAGGGCTCCATCGCTAAGCACTTCCAGCAATGCTTCCTGAATTTTTTCGCGATTAAGTGCACTCTGGTTAAATTTGATGGCACCGCCCAAACCCAAATAATTAATCGGGTAATAGGCACCGGAATATTCTGCCATAAAACCATTGAGGGCAAATCCATCGCTTGTGAGTGAAGCCGTTTCGGAATAATCGCCCAATGGCAATCCGCCGCCAAATGAAAGGGCCATGTAGTTATCTTGCGCCTGAAGAATACAGGCAAAGAAAATCAGAAAAAATGCAGCTTTCAGCTTTTTCATTGGCTTGGGTATTTGTTATTTAATGCTTCTTATCATTGTTGCATGTGCAATAAGGACTCATTTCTTGCCCCTTTTGCAAGGGCCTAAAGGTACTTTTTATGTTTTTAAATAAATGCTTTACGCCTGCGAATTATTACCCGCTTATATGGGTTTTAACATTTTGAAAAAATCGTTTCCCTTGTCATCGACAAGAATAAAAGCAGGAAAGTCGACCACGTCGATTTTCCAAATGGCTTCCATGCCCAACTCTGGATACTCAAGCACTTCTACCTTTTTTATATTATTCTGCGCCAGAATAGCGGCTGGCCCACCAATGCTGCCAAGGTAAAAACCACCGTGTTTTTTGCAGGCATCGGTAACTTCCTGGCTGCGGTTGCCCTTGGCAATCATTATTTTACTGCCCCCCATGGACTGAAACAAATCGACATAGGAATCCATGCGTCCGGCAGTGGTTGGCCCAAAAGAACCAGAAGCCATTCCCTTGGGTGTTTTAGCCGGGCCGGCATAATAAATAGGGTGATCTTTTACATACTGCGGAAGATCCTGACCGGCATCGATGCGCTCTTTCAGTTTGGCATGGGCAATGTCGCGCCCGACAACAATGGTTCCTGTAAGCGACAAGCGTGTGGCAACCGGGTGTTGGCTCAACTCGGAGAGAATAGTTTCCATTGCTTGGTTGAGGTTTATTTTTACCACCTTTCCTTCTCCCTGGTTGCGCAGTTCGTTGGGTATATATTGGCCCGGATTGTCTTCCAGTTTTTCGAGCCAGATTCCTTTTTTGTTGATCTTACCTTTGATGTTGCGGTCGGCTGAGCAGGAAACCCCAAGTCCAACAGGGCAAGAAGCACCGTGGCGTGGCAAGCGTATAATGCGCACATCGTGTGCAAAATATTTTCCTCCAAATTGGGCTCCTATGCCTAATTTACGGGCTTCATCAAGAATTACCTTTTCCAGTTCCACATCGCGGAACGCCTGTCCACCTTCATTCCCTCGGGTAGGGAGATGATCGAGGTATTTGGCAGATGCCAGTTTTACGGTTTTCAGGTTAGCCTCGGCCGAGGTACCCCCGACCACAAATACCAGGTGGTAAGGCGGACAAGCTGCTGTACCCAGACTCCTCATTTTCTCTACCATAAACTTTACCAGACTTGTGGGGTTTAGGAGCGCTTTGGTTTCCTGATACAGGTATGTTTTGTTTGCCGAACCACCCCCTTTGGCAATGAATAAAAACTTATACTCGTTGCCTTGCGAAGCATAAAGGTCGATCTGAGCTGGAAGGTTAGTGCCCGTATTTTTTTCGGTGTACATTTCGAGCGGAACTACCTGACTATAACGCAGGTTTTCCTCGGTGTAAGTGGTATAGATACCTTTCGAAAGCGCCTCTTCATCTTTGCCGTTGGTAAACACCAGATGCCCTTTTTTGCCCAGGACAATGGCTGTACCTGTATCCTGGCAGAAGGGCAACACTCCTTTTGCAGCAATTTCAGCATTGCGCAACATGGTAAGTGCTACGTATTTGTCGTTTTCGCTCGCCTCCGGATCAGCCAGCACATTGGCAACCTGTTTGTGGTGATCAGCCCGCAGAAGAAAAGAACAATCGTGCATTGCAGTGCGCGCCAATAAACTGAGTGCTTCGGGTTGAACGTTTAATATCTCTTGGCCTTTCCATTCATCTATCGAAACATAATCGGTACCCAGACAGTAATATTCGGTGGTATCCGGACCAATCGGAAAGGGTTCCTGGTAGGTAAAAGAAGGTGTTGCCATGGTGTTGTTTATTTAAATCAGCTTGATTCTTTTTCAAACATGTATTAATTCCAAAGTATATCGGCTCTTTCAGGTGGCTGGGCCAGCACAGCCCGATGCCGCCAGAGCATAATGGGTCTTTGCAACAGTTTCGGATTCTCTACAAGAATGTTAATCCATTCTTCGTCGGTAAATTTCTTTCCTTTTAATTCTTTTCGGTAGACTTCTTCCTGGGTGCGCACCAGTGCGTCTGGTTTCAGGTTGGTTTTTAAAAGTATTTCTCTGATTTCCTCGCGGGAAAGGCCCTCTTTAAGGTAATCAATCACCTCTATGTCGCTGGTTTTGGTTCTTAGGTAGGCTAGTCCTTCGCGGCTTGTTTTGCAGCGTGGGTTATGGTATATCTTAATCATTGCCTTAAGGTGGTAAGATTTAGGTGTTTTGTTTCTTCCGGCCAAATTGCATCAGGAAACCTTTAATAAACATGTTGATTTCACCATCGAGCACTGCCTGTGTGTTTCCACTTTCAAGTCCTGTGCGCAGGTCTTTTACTAATTTATAAGGATGAAGCACGTAATTTCTTATTTGCGAACCCCATTCAATTTTTAGCTTGTTGCCTTCTATTTCGGCCTGTTTTTCCATGCGTTTGCGCAATTCCATCTCGTACAAGTGCGAGCGCAGAATGCGCAAGGCATTTTCGCGGTTCTGGAGCTGAGAGCGCGATTCGGTGTTTTCGACCGCAATGCCGGTGGGCAGGTGGCGCACCCGCACCCCTGTTTCTACCTTATTTACATTCTGGCCTCCGGCGCCTCCGGAACGAAAGGTATCCCATTCGATGTCGGCCGGGCTTATTTCAATTTCGATGGTATCGTCAATAACAGGCGACACAAACACGGAGGCAAAGGAAGTATGACGCCTGGCGTTGGAATCAAAAGGCGAAATGCGCACCAGACGATGAACCCCGTTTTCGCTTTTAAGGTAGCCATAGGCATAGTCGCCGGTAAATTCGAGGGTGACAGACTTGACACCCGCCTCATCTCCGGCCAGATAACTTACTTCTTTTACTTTCATGCCGTTGCGTTCGCCCCAGCGAATGTACATGCGCATAAGCATTTCGGCCCAGTCCTGACTCTCGGTACCTCCTGCCCCGGCATTAATTTTCAACAATGCTCCCAGGGCATCTTCTTCTTCGGCCATCATGTTTTTAAACTCGAGGTCTTCTACCAGGTCGAGTGTTTTGCGGTAGGTATCGTCGAGCTCTGCCTCGCTGGTTTCGCCTGCATCGCTAAACTCTTTGAGCACCTGTAAATCATCGAGTAAGGAATGGATTTGGTTGTACCCATTCACCCAGGCCTTTAGCTGAGAGATTTTTTTCATCTGCTCTTCGGCGGCCCTGGCATCATTCCAGAATTTCGGATCCTGGGTTTTGAGGTCTTCTTCGGCTATCTGGTGATTTTTTCTGTCGATGTCAAAGGTGCCTCCTCAACGCATCCCGGCGTTTTTCAAGCTCCTTCAATTGTTCTGTCGATATCATTTCTGAGTTTGTCTTTTTAAAAAAGAAAGGTAAAATTAACAAATAAGCGCTATTGCAAAAGCCCGGTTGTAAATAAAATACAAAACAGCGGATGCTTTGCAAGTTTGTAACTCTACATCATTCGAAGTTTTGCCATTCTGAAAAATAAGGCCCAGATTAAATCTGTCTTCCCTTCCGGTATATTACCCTTCGTATACCGTTGATTCAGAGGAGGCAGGAAGATGTCCCCATGTTTGTTCGATGGTATCGAAAAGTAAAAAGAGTTGTTCGATGTTCGATTCTGTGACCAGCTTCAGGCGGGTTTCCTTAAAATTGTCGAGCCCTTTAAAATAGGTCGAAAGATGCCGGCGCATTTCCAGCACTCCTACTCTTTCGCCTTTTACTTCGAGCGACTTGCGAAAATGAAGCCTCGCCAGTTCCACTTTTTCTTTCACGCTTAAAGCTTGATGCTCTTCTCCGGTTTTTAAAAAGTGTTTAATATCACGGAATATCCAGGGCCTGCCCACTGCGCCACGCCCAATCATGATGCCATCAACACCATAGCGGTCGAAATATTCCCTTGCCTTTTGTGCGCTTACAATATCACCATTACCAACAATGGGGATATGCATGCGCGGGTTGTTTTTTACAGCTCCAATGAGCGACCAGTCGGCTTCGCCCTTGTAGAGCTGAGCCCTTGTGCGTCCATGAATGGTGAGGGCTTGTATGCCCACGTCCTGAAGCCGTTCGGCAATTTCTACTATATGCTTGCTCTGCTCGTCCCAACCAAGGCGGGTTTTTACGGTTACCGGCAGGTTCACCGCTTCGACTATTTGTTTGGTCATTTCAATCATCAGCGGAATGTTTCGCAACATGCCTGCTCCGGCTCCCCGATTGGAAATTTTGGTAACCGGACACCCAAAATTGATGTCGATTACATCAGGTTTTGCACGCTCGACAATGCGTGCCGACTCCACCATAGGCTCCAGCAGGTGCCCATATATCTGAATGCCAATGGGTCTTTCATACTCGAAAATCTCAAGTTTTTTCAGACATTTTGCTGCATCGCGTATTAATCCATCGGACGAAACAAATTCGGTAAACAACATATCGGCACCAAAATGCTTGCACACATAACGGAACGACGCATCGGTTACATCTTCCATGGGTGCCAGAAACAAGGGTTTATTGCCTAAGTCAATGTCTTTTATTTTCAATGTGGCTTGTTTTAGTAATTATGCATTCATTGACTGCTTTTGGTAAAAACAAATACAATATCGCTTTAGTTTCTGCTTATCCGTTTAAAGTAAAATTTTTAGCCTCACTTATCCGATACTTTTTGTTTAAATTAGCCAGCAAAAATAATAAAAACCTGCTATGCCGTATCTGAATTTCAATTCTGCAAGTCCCTGGCTGAAGCTTGTCATCGCTTTTCTTTCGATACTTACGATTGGAATTATTGTATGGTTTGCAGGTTTTATGGTGTCGCGCTTTCTTTTTCAGCTCGATGTGCACACTTCGAACGATATTTTACATGGATGTACCTCGCAGCTCACGCCCGCACAAATAAAGTACTATCAGTTTATTCGAATATTCGGTTTCTTTATCCTTCCGGGTTTGTTTCTGGGCTGGATTTTATCGACTCCTGAAAAATTTTACATTCCCCAACTGCATAAACCAAAATCGATAAGCCTATTGCTTGTGGTGCTGGGTGTGCTGGCAGCGATTCCTCTTTTGTGGTGGCTTTCCCGATTAAACTCTGAACTTGCATTGTTTCGGGCCATCCCTCAAACAGACTATGGCTTGGATGTTTTGAATCGTGTATCGCCAACAATTCTTTTAGGAAGTGGCCTAGGTACCTTTTTGCTCAATCTTATTTTATTTGCTGTTCTGCAGGTAATAGGCGAGGAATTGATTTTCAGAGGCGTGTTACAAAAAGTATTTCTGGAAGTTACCCATCAGAATATTTTTTCGGTTGTGCTAACAGCTTTGTTGTTTGGTGTTTTTGGGTGGCAACCCGCAGGATTTTTACCTGGGTTTTTTGCAGGGCTAATGCTTGGATTCATCCTTGTCTGGAGTGGTAACATCTGGCTGCCAATTGTGGCTCATTTTATAATGAAAACCTTGTTCGTGACAGTTTCTTATTTTGCGCAGCAAGATGCAAATTTTATTGCTGGTGAAGGAGTAGAATTCTCAACCAGCATATTGTTTATTGCAATTATATTGTTGCCGGCGGCTATGTTCTTTCTGAAGCGATACGAGAAAAAGGCTCTTGATTAATAGGACATATTTTCGTCTGCTTCTACCTTCTGCAACTCACTCTTTCTGAATACATAAACCAAGCCGTAATTTTCTGCATTGGTGCGCTTATCGGCATCGGGCAAGCTACCGTAATACTCTTCCACCTCGTTCCATACCTTTAAAATAATTTCGTCTGCTGTGGTGCGCAGGGTAGCAAGGTTTTCGAGGCAACGCTGATGATTTTTCTGGAGGGTCTTCTGAAATTTGAAGGCATCGACAAATTGCTCGTAACGTACCTTTACAACGGCAATTGTTGGATTGGTAACCGGACTTCTGCCTTGCTTTTTCCGTTGCTCTTCGCCCTCAATAATCAAACGCCCCCATTCCATCAATTCTGTTTCTGTTTGCAAGGCGGGAGTTTTCTTTTCGTCTTCATCAAGTGTGTAAAAACTCCTTTCACTAACAGGAAGTTCACCACGCATAATGGCCATGTTTACCACCTGAATGAAATGAGAAACATAAAGTTTGGCCTTTTTCATGGCACGGGTATAATCCTTGCTTTTTTCAACTTGTTTGTCGAAAGAATGGCGGGTTTCAAGCATAGCTTTTTCAAACGAAGGCAGAAAAGATTGCACACGTTGAAAAGTGCTTTGCGAAAATGCCAATTTAAAGGGTGGATTCTCACGAGCAAGCTGGAAGGCTGTTTTCAGTGCTTTGAGGCGTGCTGAATCGGTATTGGGCAATCGACGATACGGCATTGCAATACGATTTAGTGAATATCTAAAAGAAGGCAGATACGAATATAGCAATCGATTAGATAAAAACAATACATTCGTACACTTTTTTATCAATACTAAATTTTGATTTTCAGATTTTTAGCCTAAAACAAGGGTTTCGCGTGCACAGACGAATAAAAATATTTTTACACCGTCATGCCGTTAGGTGCCTGATTGCATGATTCGAAGCAATTCTTGTCTACTTCATTTTTTATTTGAACCAAATAAAGTATCTTCAATAACTTATAATTAAAACCATAAGCCATGATGTTTTCTCCTGAAACATACCGTAACCGTCGCCAGCTGCTTTTAGGCCACCTCCACACCGGCCTTATTCTTATTATGGGAAACAACCACTGCCCGCGCAACTATAAAGGTAACACATACCCATTCAGGCAAGACAGTAACTTTCTTTATTTTGCCGGCATCGACTTACCCGGACTGGCACTTACAATCGATGCCCAATCGGGTAAGGTAACCCTTTATGGCGATGACCTTAGCCTCGAAGACACTATCTGGACAGGCCCTCAACCGCGCCTTACTGAATGGGCTTCGCGCTCGGGTATTGAACAGGTAAAATCAACCAAAGAGTTAATTGCTGCTTTAAAAAAAGCAAGCCACATACATTTTCTGCCAGCCTATCCTTTCGAAAGAAAACTTTTCCTTTCTGAAGTAATGGGATTGACGGTTTCAGAATTGGCCAACCGACATTCGATACCCCTTATTGAAGCTATCGTGCAACAGCGTAGCGTTAAATCGAACGAAGAAGTTGCTCAGATAGAAGATGCCCTTAACCGCGCCACCGGAAAATTGCACGTAGAAGCCATGCGAATGGCCAATGCCGGAGTATATGAATATGAAATAGCCGGACAGATTGAGAGTACCATGTTACGGAACAACTGTACTCCGGCTTATGGAATCATCTGCTCGGTAAGAGGAGAAGTGCTGCATAACGAATACTACCACAACAAACTTGAAACCGGACAGATGTTGCTCATCGATGCAGGTGCCGAAAACGCTATGCATTATGCTTCCGACCTCACCCGCACAGTGCCTGTAGGTCGCCGGTTTAATCCACGGCAAAAAGCAATCTACAGTATAGTTTTAGAGGCGCTGAACCAATCTATTTCCGCCATTAAACCAGGAGTACCTTACCGCGAAATTCACCTGCAGGCTGCAAAAATTATGGCTGCTGGTTTAAAAGAAGCCGGACTTATGAAAGGTGACATAAACGAAGCAGTAGCCCAGGGTGCACATACGCTATTCTTCCCACACGGACTTGGACACATGATGGGTCTGGATGTGCACGACATGGAAGATCTTGGAGAAAACTATGTAGGTTACGATGCTTCGGTTCAGCGAAGCAGCCAGTTTGGTACTGCCTACCT
The DNA here is from genome assembly GCA_035913795.1 of Bacteroidales bacterium. GTDB lineage: Bacteria > Bacteroidota > Bacteroidia > Bacteroidales > UBA10428 > UBA10428. Next base: position 16,341 of record JAMIIA010000189.1, on the reverse strand, counting down.
GCGGCTGGCAAGGATGCTGCAGCCCGGGTTCACTCTTACTGTCGAGCCAGGAATCTATTTTATTCCTACCCTGATACAAATGTGGAAAAACGAAAATAAGTTCAACGCATTCATCAATTATGGCGAAGTGGAAAAATACCTCGATTTCGGAGGCATCCGGATTGAAGACAACGTGTTGGTAACGGAACAAGCTTGCCGGGTTTTAGGGAATCCGGTGCCAAAATCTGTGGCCGAAATTGAATCACTTTAAGTTATGCACATGCATCGAAGAAATAATTTCGAATTGTACGTAACAATTTTTACGAAATTATTGTATATTGAATCTCCATTGCTAACCAACAGCAATTTATGAGCCCAAATTATAAAATACTCCTTGCCGACGACTCCGAATCGTATTTGCGTATTATTCAGCAAATCTTCGAAATTATTGGTGAAAAATACGAACTTATTTTTGCCCATGATGGCAAGGAAGCCTGTAACCTGGCTTTGCTGCATAAGCCCGACCTGCTGATTTTCGATGTGATTATGCCCGAAATGAATGGTATCGAGGCTTCAAGGTTTATCCGCGAAAACGAAGAAACCAAAGACATACCCATTATTCTTCTTTCTGCTACCGAAAGTCTGAAAGCAGCTTATGAGGTTGGGGCAAACGACTTTATCTCGAAACCTTTCAACCAATACGAACTACTGATAAAAGTTCGATCTGCGCTTAATCTGGTAGGTAAAATTAAAACCATCAGTGAACAAAAAGCCGAAATCGAGAAAAAACACCTGGAAGTAATCAGTCAGCATGAATTTATCATTGACCAACAAAACGATATTCTAGGGGACATCCGTTATTCGAAACGGATACAAAACAGCGTATTGCCCACGAATGATTTGCTCAACGAAATCATTCCAGAACACTTTATCCTTAACATCCCCCGAAACATTGTAAGTGGCGATTTTTACTGGGTTGGCCGGCATCACGACCATAGGGTAATTGCTGTAGCCGATTGTACGGGGCACGGAATATCGGGAGCCCTGATGACAATGGCCGGTATGGCATTCCTGAACGACATAATGGGTAAATCAACCCGCCTGATGGCGCACGAAGTGCTCTTCGAACTCCGAAAAATGATTATGCACCTGCTTAAACAAAAAGGCAACGAAGGCGAAGCCAGCGATGGCATGGATATTAGCCTAAGCCTTATAAGGCCTGATAACAAAAAATTGTATTTTGCAGGAGCCAATAACCCGATTTACCTGGTGCGCAAAGGGCAACTGGAAGTAATTAAGGGAGACCGCATGCCCATTGGCATTCATCTCAACTTCGAACGTCCCTTTACATTGGTAGAATTGGACGTAGAGCCAGGTGACATGGTATACCTTTTCTCCGATGGCTATGCCGACCAGTTTGGTGGGCCTCATAACAAGAAATTCCGTTACCAGGCCTTCCAGAATTTGCTCTTCGATATCCATCAGAAACCACTTGACATACAAAAAAGCATACTCGAAAAAACCATCCTCGACTGGAAAGGCAGCCAACTTCAGGTGGATGACATGATGGTGCTCGGATATAAAATTTAGCCTAAAAACCCCAAGATATAAAATGGTCAGAATACTCTACATCCCACTCATTGTCATATTGATCCTTTTCGGTGCAAGCTTTCATGTAACAGCTCAAACCCTCGATGTAAAAGAAAACGATGCCCAGGCCAAGCAGTACCTCGATCAGGGAAATAAATCAGAAGCTGCGCGCCTTTACAACCAGTCGGCCTTTTATTACCGAAGCAACGGACAATTAACAAAGGCAATTGAATATTATCTTACCGTGCTCGACCTCAATACCAGTTTAAACAACAGGGTTGGGCAAATGCTAACCCATAGCAACCTTTCGATGCTTTATATCGAAACAGAACAATTCGAGCAGGCTCTGAAACATTTAAATGCCGAACTCAAATTCAGAGAGCAGTCAAAGAAATTAAACGAAATACTTCCCGTATTGCTTTCCATTGCCAATGTGCAATCAGAACTCAAACTTAACGCCGATGCCCTCGCTACCAGCGAAAGATCCATTGAAATAGCCAAAGAATTAAACGACCTGACCATGATCAAGCGGGCCTATGGTGTAGCCTATGATGTATATACCAAAGCAGGCAAACAGGAACAGGCACAGGCATATTTCGAACTGTACTCCGCCATCGATAAAAAAATTAAGGAAGACCTGATGGCTAACGTACAAACAACCGCCAAGCAACAGGTAAGCGAAGCCTATACCTCGAAAGCCGCTACAGAAAAAGAGTTAACCGCTACCAGCCAGCAACTTCAAGAGACCGTGGTTGACCTGCAGGAAGCCGAGCGGATAAAGCAACAGCAGGAACTGGAGTTAAATCTTCAACAGGCACTTATCAATGAACAAGATGCCAATCTTCGCCTCGAAAGGGTGCGCAAACGTTTCTGGGCCCTTGGATTTGCGGTGGCACTTGCCTTTGTGTTTATACTGGCATTTCTGGTGTTCAAAATTATTTCGGCCAATAAAAAAATAGAGCTTCAGCGCCAGCGACTCGAAAAACAAAACAAAGAAATCAAATCGAGTATATATTACGCCGAAACCATTCAAAAGGCATTGCTGCCTGACCTGAAAGAAATTAACAGCTTTGGCGATGGTTTTGTCATCTACCGTCCGAAAGACATTGTTTCTGGCGACTTCTATTGGTTCGTAAAGGTATCTGAAACCCGTATGTTCCTCTCGGTAGTAGACTGTACAGGACATGGTGTACCAGGTGCCTTTATGTCGATGATTGGCATTCGTATTTTAAGCGAAATTGTCATGAAAATGAAAATCGATTCGCCTGCATCGATTCTCGAACACCTGAACGATATGGTGCGCAATGCATTGCGTCAGGAACAAACAGACAACAACGATGGAATGGATCTGGCTGTAATTCGGCTCGACCGGCAACCCGACAATTCAACCCTGGTTACTTATTCGGGCGCCAAAAGGCCTCTTTACATCGGGTACAATTCCAATAATGAACTTGACAGCCTAAGGCCTGACCGGAAATCGATAGGTGGGCACCAGCCTGCCAAACGTTTTATCGATTTTGCCGATCAAACCCTAAAACTTGCGAAAGACGATGTAATCTACCTCTTTACCGATGGTATCGTAGACCAGAACGACCCATTCCGTAAAAAATTTGGCAGTGCACGGCTAGAAAACCTGCTTAAGACAATTATTGGAGAAGAGGCCCATAAGCAGAAAAGCATTATGGAAGAAAAAATCGACCTATTTATGCGCGATGAGGCACAGCGAGATGATATTGCAATTTTAGGCTTTAAATTAAAATAAGAGGAATGTTCGTGAATGCACCCAATTATAGCAATGTAATCGCTTATCACGGCCCGATAAGCATCAACCTTACTGCTTTTGTAGGAAACTACATGAAAGAAGCCCTTGCCGCAGATCAACAAGTGATTACCAGAATTTTTAAAGTATTTATAGAACTGGTGCAAAATATTTCGAATTATTCTGTACAGGTTAATCAACCTTTACTTACAAACCGCCAAAGCCGAAATGGCATAGGATGGTTTTCGATCGATGAAAATGAGCAGGGATACCTGATTACGACCGGCAACATGATTAATAAAGAACATGGTCCGATTCTCCTAAAAAACTGTGCGCATATCAATAAGCTAAGCGAATCGGAGCTTCGTGAGCTTAAGCGCGAAACACGCAAACAATCGAATATTCGCGATGTAGGTGCTCATATTGGCCTTATTCATACCGGCCTTATCACCAACAACCCCTTATCCATCGACATAAGTCCAGTAGATGAGCTGCACTCTTTTTTTAAAATTACTGCCCAGGTGAATAAAACGATTAATAATTAAATACGATTACCGAATGAAAAGTCTTGTTCTAAATACCGAACCCGAATCGCCTTACTACCCAGAGGTTTTCTTTAATGCCGAAACCGGTGTATGCGAAATTTCAGGAGAATCGTACATGGAAGAAGCCTACAAATTCTACCTTCCGCTGATTAATTGGATAAAAGAATTTGTGATCAACGAAAAAAGGCCCCTTGAGCTCCATGTGAAGTTAATCTACTTCAACACAAGCTCTTCGCGGTTAATTCTCGATATGCTCGACATCCTTAAAAAATTCCGTGATGAAGGGAACAAGGTCAAGGTTAAATGGTTCTTCGACCCGGAAGATCCGGATGTGAAGGACGAGGTAGAAGATTTTGAGATTGAATCGGGAATGGACATTGAACTCATTGAGTTGTAGAGATGATTAGATTGATTTTCGTTTAATTGCTTCTATAGTATAAAATAGATAAGGGTGTTGGTTAGTTCAACACCCTATTTTTATGGCCATTACTCTCCAAAACACTGTAAATGCGGAATTATCAAAGGTTTTAATCCAATAAAAATTACAAAACCGAGATAATCTTGTACCGTACTCAATAACGCTCCCAAAAACGGTACCTTCGGGTACTATCGCCCAACTTAAGTGCCACAGCAATTTCGTGACTGCCATAAGACAATTGCGACAACTCATTGAAGCCATAATCAAAGGAGTAGCCAATATAAAAGCGGTTGTACTTAAACCCCATCAGTGCAATGATATCTTTTGTTGAGCGGTAGCTTATTCCAAACCAATATTCGCCAATATAAATGGCCCTAAAGGATATTTCGGCTGTGCCCTGTAGCTTTTCGTTGCCACGGGCAATCATGCCTGCTTCATAGCTCCATTCTGATATAGACCGAATTTTACCTTTGTAGATGCCTAAAAAATAATATTGCCTGATTTGCTGCAACTGCTTGTAGTTGGCCGATGCATCGCCAAACTTAACCGGCGATTGAAATAGGTTATAGACCGAAAATCCGACGTGGTAGGAAGGTGTAGAAAAGTCTGCTCCCACTGCTGCGTCCGGACTATAGGTTGATGCTCCGATAAATCCTGCCAAAGGGTCGTCGGGACTTGCAAAAGCAGCCAGCTCTTCGTCGATTCGAAATTGATTGGCTAGAAATGATAAGCCAAAGGACAATTGCGAATTATACATGGAAATATGGTAGGCATAGGTAAGCGACAAGGTTGTGCGATTGGTGGCACCATTGCGGTCTTTCATTAAAAAAGTGCCCAAACCAACCCTACCAGAGGTTCCCTTTTTAAAGTTTCCTGCACCAGGTTTATTCTTATTAATTAAAGGGGTAGGTGATTTTAGTATTCGTGTTGATAGGCTTACCGAATACGTTTCGGGAGAATATTGATAGCCCAACCATTGCTTCCGCCCATTAAACGAAAGACTAGTCATGCCATCGATGCCAGCCAGAGAAGGATTAATTACAAACTCATTGAGCACGTACTGACTGAAAATCGGAGCCTGCTGTCCATAACCCAGGTTAGGAATGCTATAAATTATCAGTAATATGTATAAAATTTTTCGCATAAACCTACACAGCTTCTTCCTGCTACCCGGCAAATATTTATAAAAATTTGTAAGTAACAACAATAATAATGGGTTTAGTTATGAAAAAGACTGTGTTATTTAATAAAACGGATGGATTTACTTCACTATTGTCACAATTCCGGAAAGAGTTCTTCCCGAATCGTTATTCAATTGTATCATGAAGTGGTACGAGTCGACCGGTAAACTGCGTCCCGAATTGTCGGTACCCTTCCAGGCCGATGACCGTGGATAGCCCCTTTCTGATTCCCATACAGCTTGTCCCCAGCGGTTGTATATCTTCACAATCATTTGCGGATAAATAAAGGTTAAATCCATATCGCGGTCGAGCGGGTTTGTGATGTCCCAGTCGTCGTTTATCTGGTCGCCGTTGGGCGAAATGGCTGTTGGAATTACAAGGCAGGCTGGCAGGTCGGCCAACAAAAAGATCGAGTCGGTAGCAAAACATCCATTCATGTCAGTTACATTCACCCGGTACAATCCTTCAATAATTCCGTTAATTGTACTTCCGGTAAAATCGTTGTCGAGCCAACGGAAAGTATATTCCTCTGTACCACCAATGGCACCCGCCACCATGGTTCCATTGGGTGAATCCGGACATATAGGCGGAATTCGTTCTTCTCTTACTTCTACAATTCGAAGATTTTCTGGCTCATCAATCTCTACTGCAAGGGTTGTTTCGCACAATTTCTTGTCGCGTATGCTCATCTGGTATGCACCCTTAGCAAGGTTTTCTGCGATATCGCCAGGCAGCGATTCTCCGTCAATCCAATAGCGGTAACTTCCATTGCCACCAATGGCATCGAGTAAAATGTAGCCGTCGGATAAGCCGTTACAGCTAGGTTCAAAAACCGTAAACTGCTCTGCAATGGGTTCGGGTTGCCCCAGCACAAAGGTGTCGATATCGACGCATAACTTCGAGTCCATAATCTCGACAATGTAAGTTCCTGCTGCGGCATTTGTAAGAATAGAATCACCTTCTATTCCATTCCAGCGCACATAGCTAAAGGGCAGGATGGCATCGTTGGGTATTACGGTGAGTATAGCATCCGAATCGCCATAACACGAAACTGCTTTCAGGGTGTCCACATCAATGGTTATAAACGATACATAAATAATTGAAAAAGAGGTATCGATCTGACATCCATTCCAGTCGGTAACAACAACCTGGTGGTCGCCAATGTCGAGTGTATTGGTAGTCTGGTTGGTCGATCCATCTGTCCAAAGGTAATTATAGTGTGTGCCATCTACCGGAACCCCACCTTGAGCAGTTACCGTAGCAATACCCAATGTGGAACAAACCTTGTCCTCTTTGCTAAAAGAAACTATCTCGAGCAAAGCGGGCTGCTGCAAATCGAAACTATCCGTTGTGCTGCACAAGTTGGCATCGGTAAGCAAGAGACGGTAAATACCGGCTTCCAGATTCAGGAGTACACTATCGCCAGCCACAGCTTCGTTCTCAAAGGTCCATTGATAAGTTCGGCTGCCACTACCTCCTGAAGTAGTAATGTGTATCTGGCCATCGCTGCCATCGAAACAACCAATCTGGTAGCCATGGTAATCGGAGAGTGTCGCGGAAATGGCGAGTTGATCGGGCTGAATCAATTCAATGGTATCGCGCAGCTGGCAACCAATACTGTCAAATACCGACAATACATAGAAACCTGCAGTCAGACTGTCGGCAGAAGGAATGCTTATAAGGTTATCATGCGCCCAATGATACACATAAGGTTGACCTTCTCCCCCGCCCATAATAATTTCGATGCGGCCCGTGCTGTCGCCATGGCAAAGGTTAGGGTCAATGATACGGTCTGACACAAACAGGCTGTCAGGTGCAGTTAGGTAAATATCGGTCGTGTCGAAGCAAATGCTATCGCTCACAATTATGCGATGTGTACCTTTAGAAAGATCCGATACATTTCTATTGGTGCTGAATGGAATTCCATTTTTGCTCCACGAATAGTTGTAAAGCCATGACCTTCCACCTACAATGGTATCAAGGGTAATAGCTCCATTGGCCGAGTCGCTGCAACTTACATTCCAGTTGTTGCTGTGATAGGAACTTATAGTGAAATCGGTTAGTTCAAGCCTTGCTGGCTGAGTGATGGTGAAGGTGCGGTAACCAGTACAGCCAGCACTGGAGGTGGCATAAAAAATATAGTTTCCGGCACTGAGTCCTGTCCAGAGTAAAGGATTACTTACGGTAAGATTTGAACTGATGAGTACGGTATCGGTTTCAATTTTAAACAGCTCATACAAGGTGGTATCGCCGGCACTAAAGAAATTGGAACGCATAATGCCGTCGGATGCGCCATAGCAAGAGACATTATAGCCCCGGTAAGTGGTAAGCGTAACTACAGGTGCCGGAGCATTGGCACCAAAAATAATCGTATCGTGTGTGGCCAGACATTTGTTAGTATCCCAGACCTGTACCTGGAAAACACCGGGAAATACATTTTTTACTGTATCCTGTGTAAGTACCGGCAAGCCAGTCAAACCATACCTAAGCCATCGCGTAGTGGTAAAGCCAATGGTATCGGCTCCCTGCAAATAATAGGCCCCTCCCCATTTGGCAGCATACACTTCTCCTTCGGCCACACCTGCACAGCTTATATCTTCGCTTTGCTTAATTAATGTCTGGAAAGGAATCACTGCCTGGGTAAGCGTATCGTATTTCGCTACGGAGCAGCCAGAAAAATCGGTGGCACCCAACTCATAGATGCCTGCAGCCAGGCTGTCGACTTTGTAATAGTTCGAAGTGAGTTGATCGAATGGCCAGGTGGCGGTGCCATCGAGGGTATAATTTACATCGCTGTGGTCGAAATTCGAAGGTCCAAAAGCCAGAATACCACCTGTTGGGAACATGTAAATTGCTCCATTGGCATCGCCATGGCATTTAATCTGGTAGCGAGGGTACTGACGGGCTGTGTCCACCATAATCAAGCGCGGTGTCAATTGTACAATAACCGAATCGGGAATGCCGCCACAACGGGTGTTGCCATTTCCATCGATCAGGTAGGGCGAAATGCGCACCACTACTCTTTGTATGGTATCGGAGAGGTTCTCGAGTACCTCGCTGACCCGCGTGTTGCGGAAAATGTTGGTAACCGGCTGTGAATAAGTGAATGAAACCTGGGCAGGGTTGTCGGGCACAATCTCATAATCAAACCGCACATCCACAGTGGGGAAAGTGACGCTCTGAATAAAGATAGAATCAAAATTTAAAGTATGGCAGATGGTATCGGTGTAATGATCGAAATACACTCTGGCGGTGGGTTCAAGCCAGATATAGGCTGTGTCACTTCTGCCGGTGCATCTCTCTAAATCGTTGTTCGGATAGCGTGTATAAGGTGTAACCACGAACAGCACAAGCTGGTCGAAGTTGCTGGTGTTATGCAAACTATCGGTGATAAAATCGGTTGTTGTCAAGTTAGAATTCGGGCCGGAAACTACTACTACTTCAGGTGGTGCCACGATCGAATAACGGAAACGTACCGGACGGGTCGGCTGGCTGATGGAATTCAGGTCGATGAATACCCTGGTATCGTTGCAAATGGTATCGAATTTAGGTGATAGACTTACGCGGGCCAAGGGCTCAATCCAGAATTCGGCTGTATCAGCCACTCCTACACATCGTTTTAACCCGCCTCCAGTAACCGTATAGGGAGTTACAATAAAGCGAACCCGCTGGGCATCATTACTATTGTTTGCAATCTGGTTAGTAACCAGATCGTTTTTATACAAGCCTATACTATCAGTCAGGTACGTGATTGCGACACTGTCAGGATTGTCAATCAACACCGAATAATCGAAACGAACTGGCCAGAGCGGTTTGCTCACACTGGTAATAATAAATTCGGCCAGATCGCCACTACAAATGGTGTCGCCCTGGGGCATGAGTAATACCTTTGGCGAAGGTTCGATCCAGATTAACGCAGTATCGTTCAGCCCTGTGCAACGTTCATTGCCCAAAGCATCTCGTGTATAAGGAGTAACAATAAACCTTGCCAATTGAGCCGTGTCGGAAAGGTTAATGATAGAATCGCGAATAACAAAACCTTCTGATAAACCAGAAACTAGACCGTTTATCACTACATCTAAACTGTCCGGAAAATCTTCAACCACCTGATAACGGAAAAGTACTGGTAATACCGAACGACTTGGAGTAGTAATAGTAATAGCTGTTTCACCAGGGTTGCAAAGTGTATCGTGTTGAGGTTGCAATGTTACCTTGGGCGAAGGTTCTACCCAAATATAGGCTGTGTCGTTTTCACCATTGGTGCATTGAATGGCTCCATTGTTATCGGTTGTATAGGGTGTAACAATAAACCTAACTAACTGAGCGGTATCGGAAAGGTTTTCGATCTGATCGGCTATGACAAATCCATTGGCCAGGTTGGTAGTACCGCCGGCATAGGTCACTACCACACTGTCGGGATAATCGGCTTCTGCCGTATAATTAAACCGAATAGGCCTTGTTGGAACGCTTACACTGGTGAGGGTGATGGCTGTAAAACCAAGATTGCAAATTGTGTCAGCCTGGGGTTGTAAAACTATTTTAGGAGTAGGCTCTATCCACAAGGTGGTAGTATCGGCAAGACCAAAGCAACGTGGAACAGTATCGTCATCGATGGTATAAGGTCTTACAATGTAACGTATAACCTGCACCGTATCACTCAGGTTGATTAGCTGATCTGCAATGACAGTGTTTTTAAACAGGTTGGTATCCGAACCACCTGGTATTACAGTAAGATTAGCAGAGTTGTAAATTCTTTCGAAACTAACCCTCACCGGAACAGTTGACCGGGTTACGCTGGTCAGAATAATGTTCGTAAAATCTTCGTTACACAAAGTGTCTGCCTGTGGTTGTAAAACTATTTTCGGAGTAGGCTCAACCCACACTATAGATGTGTCGGGTATACCAGGGCATTTCTCTACGCTGCCATTGACGTAGGGCGATGCTATGAAGTAAACTATTTGTGCCGTATCGCTGAGGTTGGTTAGTATATCTCGAATATGATACCCTCTCGATACTCCAATGGTATCGGGAGCATTAAAATAGCTGATACTTACACTGTCGGGGTTTTCAGGTACGATACGGTAACGGAAAAGCAGAGGGGTTTGAGGTCTGCTCCGACTGTCGACCAGAATATCCACCGCATCGCCATCGCAAATGGTATCGCCTGAGGGTTGGAGTTCGACAAAGAGAGAAGGTTCAACCACCACATAGACTGTATCGTTGTTTCCATTGGTGCAATGCTCGTTGCCATTCGGATCGATGGTATAGGGGGTTATCACATAACGCACCCTTTGGGCGGTATCGGAAATATTCTCTATTCTGTCGCGGATTACATCGCCATTCAGACGGTCAGTGTTGCCATTTACATCCGTAAATACATTTACATCAAGCGGGAATTCAGGCTCTGCTATATAGCGGAAACGGATGGCTTGTGTTGGCTTGCTCGGACTGGCTATTGTAAAGGCCGTTTCGTCACCGTTGCAAATTGTATCGCTCTCAGGTGTAACTGTTACTTTCGGTGTTGGTTCTACCCAAATCCGTGCTGTATCATTTACGTTAAAGCACCGGTAATTACCTGCAGCATCGACCAGATAAGGAGTTACTATATATTCGATTAACTGTGCGGTATCACTGTTGTTAATGAGTGTCTCTGCAATTTCAAAACCTTTAGACAGATTGGTGTCTGCCCCTGTAACCACTGTCAGACTGTCGCTATTATAAATCCGTTCAAAGCTAAACCGCACAGGCACTGCTGCCCCTGTGAGACTTGTGATAAAAATGCTTGTTGTCTCGCCATCGCACAATGTATCAGCCTGAGGAGCTAATAGCACGAATGGAGTGGGTTCCACCCAGATTAAGGTGGTATCAGGGATGCCATAACAACGAATATTCCCCGAAGGTCTCACCGTATAAGGCCAAATCACAAACTGAACTATCTGTGCGGTATCAGTTAGGTTATCGAGGCGATCGGTAAGCACTGCTCCATTGAAAAGTCCAATGGTGTCGGCTGCATAACTAATCACTACAGTACCCGGATTAAGGGCTTGTGCGGTATATACAAATCGTACAGGGAGAGTGGGTGATGTAATACTACTCAGCGAAATGGATACCAGGTCGTTGTCGCAAATGGTGTCTCCAACTGGCAATGCTACAACCCTTGGCGTGGGTTCGATCCACACATCAGCAGTATCGGAAATACCACCCAGGCAACGTTGGTTGGTGTCGTCATCGACGGTATAAGGTCTTACGATATAACGGATAAGTTGTGCTGTATTACTCAGGTTAATCAACTGGTCGCTGATTACATCTGTAGTCATCAGGTTGGTATCGGCCCCAGCCAAAACTTGCAGATTACCAGCATTATAGATTCTCTCGAAACTAAAGCGCACAGGGTGTGTGGAAATTGTCGGACTGAGAATTTGAATGTTCGTAAAACTGCTATCGCAGAGCGTGTCGATGGCAGGGAGTAAACTTACCTTTGGTTCTGGTTCTACCCAAATATGGGCCGTATCGGGTACTGCAGGGCAGTTCATTAGTCCGCTCTCCACAAAAGCTTCAGATACAAACCATACAAGCTGGGCACTGTCATTCAGGTTGGTGAGGGTATCGCGTATGAAGTAGTTTCTTGGTACACTCGCTGTATCGGTAATGTTGTAATAGCCTATGGCCACATTGGCCGGATGTTGTGGCACCACCTTGTAGCGGAAACGCAATTCGCCGGCCGTGCGGCTGTTGCTGGTTATCTGTATACTCACCTGGTCGCCCGTGCAAATGGTATCGCCTGGTGGAACCAATACGGTGTTCAGACTGGGCTCTACCATTACGTAGACTGTATCGTTATTGCCGTTGGTACAATGCTCAAAGCCAAATTCGTCGAGGGTATAGGGGGTAATTACATACCTTACCCGTTGCGAGGTGTCTGAAAGGTTTTGAATCCGGTCGCGGATTACCTCACCCCTGAGCCTTCCGGTAAGGCCATTCACATCGGTAAATACAGACACCGAATCGGCATTCTCTGGTTCGGCCACATACCGGAAACGAATCGGATAATAGGGCTCAATTGCACTGCCCAGTGTAAAGCCTGTTTCGTCGCCGTTGCAAATGGTGTCGTATTGCGGTGTAACTGATGCCTTCGGCGTGGGCTCTATCCAAATACGAAGGGTAGTGTCAAGTCCCGTGCCTGCATCGCAGGTGGCCAATCCTGAACGTGGATCCTCGATGTAGGGGTGGAAGGTGTATTCGATCCATTGTACCGTATCGGAATAGTTGTCTAACTGAAGGGTCAGGTTCGTGTTCCTTCCGCTCAGGGTGGTATCGCCCCTTACCGCTGCCCCATTGCTGCTGGTGGTGCTTACCGAATAGGCCCACCTTCCGGTGGTGCCTGCCAGTAAGCTGTCGATGGTAAAGGTCACTGTCGCACTGTCGCACAGCAAGGTGTCGGGGGTCGATATGCTGATACGTGGTGTCGGGTTAATCCAAACCCGGATGGTAGTGTCGTTCACCGCTCCCCCATCGCAATCGCTGATCGCCTGGCTCGGGCTCAGTATCTGTGGATGGAAAGTATATTCAACCCATTGTACATCATTGGTCGGATTGACCAAAAGGTCGTTGAAGCTTAATACGGTTGTGTCGGTGGCTGTGGTATATCCGCTTACCAGGGCATTGCTGGTGTTCACACTCAGGTCGTAAGCCCAGGTGCCCGTGGTTACTCCGTTCGGGTTGGTGAGGATAAAGGCTACTGTACCTTCGTTGCACAGGGTATCCACATCGGCCAAAACACCAATGTCCGGTACCGGGTTAACCACAATGCGTACCCCTATCGAATCGCCCACACAATGCAAACTGCTGTCGCCCCATATACTGTGTGGGGTTATCCAATACACCACACTGGCACTATCGAGTCCACTGTTGGTGAGTGTCTGCTGTATGTTCTGTGTAAGCGCATAACCATTGCCGGTGCTGTTGACATAACCTGTTATCGCTCCGCCCGACAGGTCACTAACCCTCCAGGTATAACGGATGCCATGGTAAGGTACATCCAGGCTTTGTAAATCGATGTTGGTAGTGCCTCCATTGCACAAAGTGTCGTTTATCGAAGTAATGGCGATGGTGGGTTCTACCCAGATTTCGGATACGCTAGTCACGCCCGGACAGCCGCCTCCGCCTCCGCCAACTACATAAGGAGTTACATAGAATCTAACTAACTGTGCTGAATCTGACAAGTTAATAAGCGCATCGGTAATAAACATTCCGGTATCAAGAGCTACAGTTCCCTGAGCAATGGTATCATAGGCAATATTTATGAAAGCTATATTTTCCGGAATAACTTCATAATAAAATCTTAATGGCTGTGATGTCCTGCTTGGTGAAGTTATTCTGATAGAAACCGCAGCACTGTCGCAAATGGTATCTGTAGAAGGGGTGAGAATAGCTACCAGTGCTGGTTCCACAATAATTTCAGAAACAACAGTATCACCAGTGCACTGTTTAACACCATTGCCATCTACAGTGTAGGGAACAACCCTGTAATAGATTACCTGGGCCGTATCAGAAAGATTTACAATTCTATTCTGTATGATATCGTTTTCCAACAAACCGGATGTTGCTCCAATAGTGGTGATAGCAACCTCTGAAAGATTTACAGGCACAGCAGTGTATTCAAACTGTACAGGGTATATCGGGTTACTTACCGAAGTCAACAGAATTGAGGTAGTATCGCCGGAACATATCGAGTCATACATTGGTGTGAGCGAAACTTCAGGTCTCGGCTCGACAAACACCATCACATCTACACTATCACCGAAACAGAAAGTTGGAGTTGGTCCAGTTGTATATATCCTGTAGACAACAGTGTCATAATCAGGAGAAATATTTGTCAATACTTGGTTTATTGCATTTCCATTATTTGGTAAAGCCCCATGTTCATTTCCTGTTAAAACTATCCAATTAAAAGTTGTTCCTATAACTGTACTAGAGATAAGTATATTTGTTGGATCGCCAGAACAAATTGTGTCATTAAGCGGAACTGCAAGTATATCTGGATCTTGAGAAAATAAAACACTAACCTCATCAAAACGTGTGCAGTTGCCATTTACTTCTGTCCACCGGAACACATAAGAACCATAGAGGGTAACAGTAACATCCGATGTGGGTGAATTACTATTACTGAAAACCGGCGAAGCATCGGGACCACTGACATAAGTCCAGGTACGTGTGCTACCGCTATGTTCACTGCCCACCTGATAAGTATGAGCAGTTCCGGCAAGGGCATAAGTGAGGGCATCGCAGGTTGCAGGGGCATCAGCACCGGCACTCAAGGTATTCGGGTCTTCGTTAAAGTCGATGGTTACCTCATCAAAACGTGTGCAGTTGCCATTTACTTCTGTCCACCGGAAAACATAAGTACCATAGAGGGTAACGGTAACATCCGATGTGGGTGAATTGAGGTTGCTGAAAACCGGTGAAGCATCGGGACCACTGACATAAGTCCAGGTACGTGTGCTACCGCTATGTTCACTGCCTACTTCGTATGAATGAGCTGTACCTTCTAAGGCAGTAGTGAATGATCCACATACATCTTTGTTAGTGCCTGCGTTTAGTCCGGTTGGATCTTCGTTAAAATCAATAGTAATATCATCGTTACTTGAACAGGAACCATTTGATATTGACCATCTAAATACGTAGCTACCAAATAAATCAACAGAAACAGTGGTTGTGGATAAATTTATATCGCCAAAAGAAGGCGTATTGTCTGGGCCGCTAAGGTAACTCCATTGCCCGGTTCCGGCAGAAGGCGTATTGGCATCGATGGTAGTGTTTTTGCTGTTGCACAATTCCTGATTAAGGCCAACAATTGCTACTTCAGCAAAAGTGATTGATACTTCGTCCCATTCTGTACAGGTTCCATTCACCTCAGTCCATCTAAATACATAGGAACCGAACATATCAACATTTAAAGTCGATGTAGGTGAATTAATATCGCCAAATGTTGGGGTATTGTCGGGACCGCTAATATAGCTCCATGTGCGGGTACTTCCGGAATTGTCGCCACCAACCTGGTAAGTGTGGGCCGTAGCTGATAAACTTGTTGATGATGATGTACATATATTCTGATCAGCACCAGCACTCAAGGTATTCGGGTCTTCGTTAAAGTCGATGGTTATAACATCGTTATCCGAGCAGGTTCCATTAACTTCAGTCCAGGTAAACTGGTATACACCGTATAATGTTACTGAAACAGTTGCAGCAGGATCATTCGCATTTGGAGCAAAAGAAGATGTTCCCGGCCCAGCAGTCTGCGTCCAGATTCCGGATCCAACACTGGGTATGGCACCAAGCACAAAGTTAAGGTCGCATTCATTGCCACCCGATCCGGCATTGGCCACAGGCTGATCAAAAACGTTCCAGCTTACCTGGTTTGAAGCTGATACATTGCAACCTGTACCATCTGCAGTGCGCCTGCTTTGGATAATATTCGTACCAGTAACTGCAGCAAAAGATGGAACGGTTGTGCTCCATGCAATCCAGGTAGAACCATTATCAGTTGAGTAGCGGTATTCATCAGCAATAGTACCTGTACCGCCTGTACCGGCAACTATGCTAACAGTCAGGGTCTGACCGGCACAAGCATTGTTTACATCAGGAATTCTTGTAATAGCAGGTGCAACAGGGTCGGGAACTACCGTTACTTGGGCCGAAGCACTTGTAGCATTGGTACATCCATTGCCGCTAGCACTTACTACCACACGGTAATAGATTGTCGATGCCAGTGCAGGTGTAGTATAGCTTGAAGTGGTAGATCCGGAACCTCCAACCGCATTAGCCCAGGCGTCTGTTCCACCATTATCGTCAGATTCTTCCCATTGATAG
>JAMIIA010000188.1:0-102036 GCA_035913795.1 Bacteroidales bacterium | reverse complement strand
ATATCAGATAGTTTTGGTTTTCTAATTTGATAAAGGAAATTCTCCTTTACTGTAAGAGTTTTTAGATAAGTCAGAATCTTTTCGTAACTTGCTTTAAAGTTGTTCATTTATTTATATGATTGGTAGTCAGATAAATATATGGATTTTTTAACCAAAATCCAATGAACAACTTTCTTTTTTTCTAAATGCACAACGGGTTTTTGGATTATTTTTCTTCTTGCAGCCTCTTTAACAGTAAGTGCCCAGAAATACATTTCAAAAACCGGACATATCTGGTTTTATTCCCATACTGCCATTGAAGATATCGAAGCCCATAACAATCAGGTTGCCAGTATTCTGGATGCTGCCACCGGAGACATTCAATTCAGTCTTTTAATTCGTTCTTTTGAGTTTAAAATTGCCCTTATGCAGGAGCATTTCAATGTAAACTATATGGAATCAGAAACCTATCCCAAGGCAGGCTTTAAAGGAAAAATAACCAACCTCGATAAAATAAACTTCAAATCCGATGGAAGCTACGATGCTCTTGCTGAGGGAGATTTAACTATACATGGGGTAACAAAACATGTAAAAATACCCGGAAAAGTAACTATTAAAAATGGCTTGCCCACTGTGAAATCGCAGTTTAAGGTACTCACCGAAGACTATAAGATTGTAATTCCAGACCTGGTTAAGGAAAAAATAGCCAAAGAAATAGAAGTTACCGTAGATATTTCCTATCAGGCTAACTAATAAAGACCACCAACATGAAAAGGATTATTCTTATCGTGCTTGTTCTCGGAGTTCTTGGGGCAATCATCACTTATACTTTTGTATTCCGCAAATCGGCTACTAACGTAAATTCAGCCAAAGCAGAAGTTGAAATAAGCACAGATAGTTTATTGTTTCAGTTCGAACAGGATGAGCTTATGGCGAATACTTTGTTTCTCGATAAAGTAATTGAGGTAAGCGGCACCATCGCCGAAATTAGTGCTACAGAAACCGGAGTTTCAATCTATTTGAAAGATCCGTCTGCCATGTCAGGTGTTTTGTGCGGCTTTAGCGAAAAACCGCATGGCCTCGAAGCATTGAAAGTGGGCGATATGGTGCGCATAAAAGGTATTTGCAGAGGATATTTGATGGACGTAAATTTAAATAAATGTGCGCTGGTTCGTTAATACTATCTGGCAACTTTTAACAAAGCCATCGCTACTTTAATGCCATCGGCAGCAGAGCTAATAATTCCACCTGCCCATCCGCTGCCTTCGCCAGCAAGATAAAGGTTTTCGTAACCGCAACTAAAAGAATCTTTGTCTCTGATCACCTGCACGGGCGAGGAGGTTTTACTTTCCAGCCCTACCAGCAAGCCTTGTTCGTAGCCTTTTAATCTCTGGGCAAATTGTTTTAAACCTTGCTGCATGGCCTGTGTAATGGTATTTGGCAAGAGGGAATCCACTTCAGCCGACACAAGTCCCAGGGGAAAACTCGATTCAGGAAGCTTTTTTGTGATTTTGTTTTGAAGAAAATCGGCTATGCGCACAGCAGGTGCCTGGTAGCTTTTCGAAAAAGCATAAAAGCCTTGTTCAAGCGCTTCCAACCAGTCGAGGGTTTCTTCGGGTGTGGCTGTTTTTTTCAGAAGCTCATCGGGATGCAGAGCAGCCACTACCGCTGCATTGGCAAATTTTCCGTTGCGCTTGTAATAACTCATTCCATTGACCAGGTTCGAACCCTCATAGGCGTTAGCTGGTACAATGATACCCCCCGGACACATACAGAACGAATACACCGCTTTTGCGCTATCGCTCTGGGCGGTGAGCCTGTATTCGGCAGCTTTTACGCCGGGAAGCGAAGGCTTTCCCCATTGGGCCATATTAATGATTTCCTGAGGATGTTCTGCCCGCATTCCAAGGGCAAAATTCTTTGTCTGAAATGGAACGCCACGGCTCATGAGCTTGCGGTAAGTTTCGGTGGCCGAGTGGCCAATGGCCAGCACCAGATAATCGGTTTCAAAATCACCTTTCGAAGTACGCACTTTCTCTATCCGGTTGTTTTTCAACACAATGTCTTCGAGCATGGTATCGAAGTGAACCTGGCCACCCAGGTCAATTAGCTTTTCACGCAGACTGGCAGTCACTTCGAGCAGGTTGTCGCTCCCCACATGGGGGTGGGTCATATACATAATTTCGGCGGGCGCTCCGGCTTCGATAAAGCTCTTATAGATGTAATTGCGTTCAAGGGAAATGCCTTTGGTGCGCGAAGTGAGCTTGCCATCGGAAAAGGTTCCGGCACCTCCTTCGCCAAAAGAATAGTTGTTAGACGAATCGAACTGCCCGGTACTTTCGAAACGGTCGATGCTGTGCTTGCGTTTCATTACCTTGCTGCCCCGCTCGAGAAGAATAGGTTTCATTCCAGCTTCGGCAAGCACCAGGGCAGAAAAAATTCCTGCAGGGCCGCTGCCCACCACCACCACCTTTTCTTCGTGCTTTCGGTGGGGAATTTCGATGAGCGGAACACCGGGAGCCTCGCCATTGCGCAGCGCTTCGGACTTAACTCCCAAACGGTATTGCCAGCATATTTTTTGCTTGTTGCGGGCATCGAGACTTTTTAGTAAAATTTGGAAGGAAAATTCTTTCAATCCAGTGCTTTTGCCAACCTGTTTTTCCAGCTCACTGTCGCTCATACCCACAGGCACGCGCAATTCAATTTCTTTGTATCCCACTGTTTTTCTGACTATTTAATGAAGCTGCCATTTTCGTAAAGCCCTTCCTGGCTGCTGCCATCGGCCCAGGTGTATTTTCCTTTGCCATGAAAACGGTTGGCTTTGAAATATCCTGTGTACTTATCGCCATTGGGGTAAAAAAAGATTCCATAACCATCTTGTAGTCCATTTTTCCACTCACCGGTGTACTTCGAGCCATCGGGCCACACATAAGTTCCCTGTCCGTGAAAGGCATCGTTCAGCCACATGCCATCATACGAATCTCCATTGCTGTTTTTCAGCTTTCCCGAACCATTTCTTTTACTATCGGCCCAGTTTCCCTCATACACATCGCCGTTGGAATAAACAAATTTACCAAAACCTTTGGTGCAGTTTCCCTCCGCACAGCCCGATGTACCTTGAGCCTGAAGGCTAAGCATGCTTGTTAAAATTAAACCAAGTAATAAAATGACTTTCATACTAATGATTTTAGGTTAAAGGGTTCGAAATAACTAGTGATTGGTTTGGTGCTTTTTTAAAACCCATAAGTTAAAATTAGGAAAATTCTTTCGTTGCCAGTCATTTTTTCTTTCGGTAAAGGTAAACAGGATACACTAGCACCGAGGCAAGTATAATGAGGGTTCCCACATAGAAACCTGCCGACATAAATTCGGTATCGCGGAAAAAAAGATAGGCCAAAATAATACCATAAACCGGCTCCAAATTGATTGATAAGGCTACGAGGTAAGCCGACATTTTTTTCATGACATCGACTTGTATTGCAAAGGCAAAGGCTGTGCAAACCAAACCAAGTAGCAGCAAATAAACCACATCGCTAAGAGGCAATTGAAAGAATTCGTGATCAAAGCCTTTTGTGAACAAGAAGAAAAGGCTTATTCCCATAAACCCACCGACCATTTCGTAGAAAGTAATCAGGCGAGTAGAATGCTTTTGTACCAGTTTTTTGTTGAGCACGGTAAATAAACCAGCCAGAAAAGCCGAAACCAGCGCCACAAGAATTCCATTGAGGTAATGTATTTCGAACTGAAAAATTAAGTAAAGTCCGGCAATGATAAGCAAACCGATTAATACTTCGATGGCATTCACCTTTCGCTTCAGAATAAGGGGTTCGAGAATACTGGTGAAGAGGGTAGTGGAAGCCAGGCATCCGAGGGTGACCGAGATATTCGACAATTTGATAGCGCCAAAAAAGCTTATCCAATGCGCAGCCACTATAAGACCTACTAAAAGAATTTGTATGCCCGTACGAAAGGATATTTTAAGATTAAAACCTTGCAGAAAAAACAATGTCGAAAGACCAAGCAATGCCACCAGCATACGGTACCAGACAAGGTCGATGGCAGAGATACTAATGAGTTTGCCCAAAATGGCAGTGAAACCATAGATAAACACTACAAAATGTAGCTTTAACAGGCTCGAGCGATGGTCTTTGTCCACAAGAAAAGAATATTTGAGCTAAAGATGGTGAATTTTGGACAAAAACGAAATCTTGTGTTTTCTAACAAGCACCATACTAAACCTGTACACCTATTTCAAAATGAATCTTCAACCATCCGTTTCACCAAACTTGCCACATGAATTTGCGTGGTATCGAAAACCTGTAGGCTTGAAAAATCGGATTGATGGAGTATAAGTGGTAATTCGGTACCACCTAAAATCAGTCCCTGTATGCTTTCCTTTTCCTTCAGGTCCGCCACAATTCGAAGGAGTTGCTTTTTGGTTTCGGGCACAATGCGGTTAAAGAGCAATTCGTTCATGTAACAAGCATGAATATATTCCTGCTGCCCGGATGCAGGGGAGATTACTTCAACACCATATTTTTCGGCTGCCTTTTTATAAAATCCTTGCGACATGGTAAAGCGGGTACCCAGAAGCGCCACTTTTGACAACCGGCTTGCGGCAACGGCCCGGCAGGTAACATCCACAATACTCACCAGAGGAAGATCAACTCTCTTTTGCAGGCGATCGAACACCATATGAGGGGTATTGGAAGCCATAGCCCCATAAACGCATCCGGCTGCGGTGAGTACGTCAATACGTTCTGCCAGAAAATCAATTAGTTGCTCTGGTTGGTTGGCATTTACATAATCCAGTAAAGCGGTGAGGTTTATGCTGTGTATAACCAATTCGGGGTAATCGGTTGTTCCTGCAATTTCCTGGTATTTATTGATAATCTGACGATAATATTCTATGCTCGATTCGGGACCAATACCGCCTATAATTCCAAGTTTTTTCATCTGTTCGAACTTTATTTACCCATTACCTGATAAACAACAAGGTCACACCGCACAGGCTAATAACAACCCCTGCTATTTCGGCCCAGGTAATTTTTTGCTTATAGAAAATTACTACAGGTGGAATAATGAGTATAGGCACCAGGGCCATAAGGGTAGAGGCGATTCCGGTTTGGGTATACTGTATGGCCAGCAACGAGAAAGAAACCCCCAGAAACGGGCCGAAAAATGAACCGATGCCTATTCGTACCATGCCCTGAGAATGCTTGAGCGCACTCACAATGCCTGGCCAGCGCCTGAGTAGGGTGACCAGAACCACAAAACCGGCAAAACCGGATAAAATGCGTATTTGTGTTGCAGCAAAGGGGTCGTAATCGCCCATGCCCAGCTTGCTTATTACCAAGCCAACGGCTTGTCCGAGGGCTCCAAAAAAGGCAAAAAGTAAACCTTTTAACGAGAGTTTCAGGCTTATTTTTCCATCGGCACTGTTACGGTTAAAAATGGCAAGGGAAATACCTGAAATGGTTAAAATCATTCCCACATAGCTAAGCAGACTAAGTTTCTCGCCCAACACCAACCAACCTGTAAGGGCCGTAATGGGTGGCACGAGGGTCATAATTAGCATGGCAAAGCGCGAACCGATGAGGGTATAGGATTTAAACAGGAACAAATCGCCAAACAAAAAGCCAATAAAGCCCGACAAAACCAACCAGCCCCATGCCTCGGCCGATGCATCAAGTGGGAGCAAAGCACCACGATAAACCAGAGTAAAAAGGCTTAAAAAAACAAAACCTAAAAGCAACCTAATCACATTCACCGCCAGAGAGCCTACTCTCAGGCTGGCCTGTTCAAAGGCTAAAGCCGTAATGGTCCAGAATACTGCGGTAAGCAATGCCGCCAATTCGCCTGTGTAATTCATGACGCAAATTTATTTTTTTTGGTATGCTTGTGCATGCAAACAATTTATATTTATTGTTTCAGCATCTTACCAGAATAATTTTTATTCATTCCTGAAATAGTAAAATAATATGCGCCAGATTCAAGTCCTCTTGCGTTTAGCTGAATTGAAGTTGGTCCCGTTCCAATTAGCAAGTAATTTTCAGTTTTAACCAACTGTCCAAGTTGATTGTAAACCTGCAGTGTATAATTTCCGGACTGACTAATATCAAATACAATCACAGCATTGTCAATAAATGGATTTGGAAACAGCCGGGCAGATGAAAATTCATGATACCTTAGGTCAGGGATATCAAGCGGTGCATTGCCTACTGGAAAGAAATATTTCAGCATATCATCAATAGTGGCACGCCAGTGTCCCCAGCTATGTCCTTCGTAGTACTCAGCCCAATCGAACTGATAGCCTTCCTCTGTTAAACTATTGGTAAAGGCTACCCAGTCAACACCCAAATCTTCATAAGTACCCTCGGTAAAGTAGATTTTTATGTCTTTATACCCGCCTGCATAAAGTTTGGCTACTTCCAGGTCGTTTACCCAGAAGGCTGGTGAATGCCATCCACTGTTTGCAAAGAGATTGGGATAGGTATAAGAAATTAATCCACTGATATTTCCACCCAAGGAGGTACCCATGGTTAATCTGAACTCCTTCGAAGCAATAGTCCGAAATGTGCTATCTATATAAGGTACCAGTGTTTCGGCAATGAATTGGGCGTAAGTATACCGCTGACTAAACCCATACTCCTCGTTGCGGTTATTTGGCCTGATAAAAATACCAATCAGCGGATCAATTTTAAGACTATCCAGTAAGTTATCAATAACGTGATCCATACCGGCCAGACTCAGGTATTCCTGGCCATCGTGCACATAGACCGCCGGATAAGAATAACCCGATGCACTATAACCGGGAGGAAGGTATACCTGAACGCTGAAATTCTTATTCAACTCCGGACTGAATAGATTGAAGCTTTCAATCGCTCCTTTTTCAACTCCCACATATTCATGAATCTCCCAGGGTTGCACATAGCCAGGCATTGCCAGTTCTGAGTTAGGACCATAGCCTCCTGAAACGGCAAGTGGATTCAGGGGGTCAAGAATCCAGTTTGATCCATTGAGGATAAATTTATAATCAAGGCGGGCTGTTGACTCAAATACATGGGAATACCAGAAAAAACCTGTTCCATCTATTTTATTGCAGATCCAGGTACCATCACCGCCCCATCCGTTAAAGTCGCCAGCAATTTCGACGCTTGCCGCTGTGCCATAATAAACAAAATAAGCTGTATCTTCTTCAATAACAGGTGCTCCGGCCGTATCTAGATGCGCCACATAGGATTCGATATACAGTATCCGATCTGCAGGGTTGCTGATCTGATTTGCCGAATCGATAAAATCTGAAAAGTTTTGTTGTCCCCTTAGTGTCATCATAAGAGCAAGAAAGATGACCGCTGTTAAAATCGATTTCATAATAATTTTTGCTTTAGCCCTAAAGTTACTGCTTTCAACAAATGAATGACCGTATATTTTGAAAAAGGTATATTGCCCAATGAAGCCACCTGCAGCAAGCTGTTGGGGTACAAAGGTAAAATCTTTAATGTGGAAAGATTAAAGTGGAAAGACCATCAAAGCTTATTATCAAAAATCTATTCCAATTAACACCCATAACAATCTTCAGTTTCTAATTTTTATTCGTATCATTTTCAATACATTATCTAAATCTATTTCTGATTTCACTTCAATTTGAATAGTCCGACCTTCAGCATATTTTTTTGCTTCATCCAGTTCTTTCTTGATTGAGCTTGGTAAATCGCTGATAGATATCAATTCAGATGCTTTTCGCCAAATGTAAATGCTACTTGAAAATAGTTGTCACATGGTATTACAAACATAACATTTCTATTCCTGGTGAGCATTTTAAGAATCCAACCCGATTTTTGGCAATAAAATTTCCACTCAGACTTAAAATCGCCATATTCCATTTCAATGAATGCTGCAATTTTATCCAGATAGGCTTTCGCCTCTGCCAAATCATCGCTTAACATCTTATCGTTAGGCTCGACAATTTTTTCTGAATAAATACTTGCTGACATCGAATTTATTTACTTACTAATGAATATTTTATAGAAACACATTCAAATCTATCATAATAAAAATCAGTTTATTTATTTCTCCAAACCTTTTTCTAGAATTGATTAAGCCCCGATTAATTGACTGCATTTCGTTGGCCAATTTTGCTTAGTCTGTATCTACCTCCGACTGATTCTTTTTACGTCCAAAAACCTTGCGGATAAATTCGCCTACACTTTCTTCCTTAATCGTTGAAACATCGAGGAATGGTTTTTTATATTCCTCGACATAGTCGCTACAATTAAGTGTTTCCGAAATCGCCGGATCGATTTTAAAGCTGCTTGTTTTAAGGTATTTGTACAATGGGTCGGCATAAAGCTTCATCAGAAAATTAGCACAAATTGGCAAGGCCATGGCACTTCCCTGTCCATAATTTAAACTGCGGAACCTTACAGCAGGATTATCGCCACCCACCCAAACACCCATCAACAAATTGGGCGCCAAGCACATAAACCATCCATCGCTATGATTCTGGGTAGTACCAGTTTTTCCGGCTAGTTCGTTGGTAATTCCATATTTGGTGCGCAAAATCTGGGCAGTTCCACGATCGACGGTTCCCTTGAGCATGGCCAGCATGGTTTGAGCAGATTGTGCACTCAGCACCGAATCCTGCAGTTCGTGGGCAGGATCGGAATAAATGACTTGTCCCTGCGAATTCTCAATACGCCTTATGAGCCGTGGTCGCACCCTGTGGCCATTGTTGGCAAATACACAATAGGACTGTACCATTTCGTAGAGCGAAACTTCACCAGAACCCAGCGCAAGCGATGGCACCGCCGGAAGATCGGATGTGATGCCCATTTCATGAGCCAGTTTTATTGTTTCGTCGATACCCACTTCGGTTATAATTCTTGCACTTACGGTATTTACGGATTGGGCTAGGGCGCCTTTCATGGAATAGAAACCGCCGTATTTTAAATCGGCATTTTTGGGTACCCAGTTGCCATAATCGGGGTAAGCCACGCTGTCGTTGGAAAAATAGTCGCATGGCGAAATTCCTTTTTCCAGTGCGGCAGCATATACAATGGGCTTAAAGGTCGAACCTGCCTGGCGCATGGCTTTTACGTGGTCGTACTTAAAAAACCTATAACTGGCGCCACCAACCCAAACCAACACATCGCCATTAAAGGGATTCATTACCAGCACACCGGCCTGAAGTGTTTTAAAGTGATGCAACACCGAATCGAGCGGAGACATAAGTGTGTCGAGTGCTCCTTTGGCTCCATAGACCTTCATCGATACAGGTGTTTTCATGGCCTCCATGGCCTGGGCATGCGATAAGCCTTCTTTGCGAAGGTTTTGATAGGTTCGACTTTGTTCAATTTGCTGGCGGGCCATATTAGGGTTTTCCTTCCAGGGCTCTTTGTTTTTCCAATGCTCGTCGAATCTGATTTGCAGACTGGCCAAATGCTGTCGCACCGCCTCCTCGGCAAGCAATTGCATGGTATAATTTACTGTGGTATAAATGTTTAGTCCATCGGCATATAGGTTGTAGGCCGATCCGTCTGATTTTTTGAGGTGTTTCAGTATTTCGCTCAGCTCCAGGCGAAGTTGTTCCCGGAAATAGGGTGCCGGACCTTCGGTATGGTTAAAAGGCCGATAACGTAATTCAACAGGCAGGTCGCGGATTGAATCGGCTTCAACTTTCGAAAGGTATTTGTGTTTTTTCATCTGAGAAAGCACCGTGTTACGACGTTGAAGCGCTGCCTCGCGGTGCAAACGTGGATTGTAACTGGTATTTGCTTTTAAAAGGCCTACCAGCAAAGCACTTTCCTGAATGTTAAGTTCCGCAGGCTTTTTACTGAAATAGACCAAGGATGCTGTTTCAATGCCATAGGTATTTTCGCCAAAAGATACGGTATTGAGGTACAAGCCCAGTATTTCATCCTTGGTATAGATTTTCTCCAGCCTTAGGGCAATTTTAATCTCCCTAATTTTGGCAATAAGCATTGAAAGCACCCTGTATTGCTTTCGCGGAAAAAGGTTTTTGGCCAATTGCTGGCTAAGTGTGCTGCCTCCACCGGCACTTTTATTGCCCAATATCACCGACTTAATCAATACCCTCATGGAGCTGCGATAATCGACTCCCTTGTGCTTATAAAAACGCACGTCTTCGGTGGCTATCAGCGCATGGATAAAACTCACTGGAATTTCGTCAAGACTGGCGTTGGTGCGGTTCTCATAATAATACCTTCCCAACAAGCGATTATCGACCGAGACAATATCCGATGCCTGACTATTCTTTAACAGTCGAATTTCGGTTTCGTCGGGTAATTTGCCAAAAATACCCCAGTGAACTAAAAATTGTAGCGATATAATCAGTAAAAGAAAACCAAGTAATAATACTGAAACAATTTTGAGCAGAAACCTGGAAAACCCTTTTATGGGGATTGCAAAATCTTCGTTTTCTTTCATAAAACCCTAATCTGTATGATGTTTTTACCTTTTGTATGGCCCTTTTCGGCATAGGCATGGGCTTCGGCTGCCTGTTTAAGGGCAAAAACCTTGTCGATGTGCACACGGAGTTCTCCTCTTTCTATCCACTTTGCAATCAGGTTCATATCTGCGGCCGAATGTTTCCGCAGCAGGGTTTTTACTTTTCGCCCTCCGCTAAAGGCTTGAAACAATTTATGAAGAAAAACCTTCGGACGGGGCAGGGTAGTGACATAGATTCCGCCCTTATTGAGCATATGCTTTGTTTTTAGAAAGGAATAGTTACCAATTACATCAAAAAACACATCGATTTTATTAGGGCTTTCCAGCAGGTTGGTGCTTGTATAATCGATAAACTGGTCGGGCTTGTAGGAGGTCACAAACAATTCATTAGGCCCGCTTGCCACTGCAATAACCTTTGCCTGCATAAGCTTGGCTATTTGCAGCGCTAAATGGCCCACACCACCCGAGGCTCCATTTATCAATACAGTTTGTCCTGCTTTTAAGTCCGCTTTGTCGCGTAAGGCTTGCAAGGCTGTGAGAGCCGCCAGTGGAAAACCTGCTGCTTCCTCTGGGCTTACTCCATCTGGTTTTAGGGCAAAACAGTGTTCGTGACCGAGTGCAAATTCGGCCAATGCCCCTCCGTAAGTGTTGTCCAGATCGCCAAAAACCCAATCTCCTGCCTTAAAACGAGTCACCTCGCTGCCAGTCTCAATCACTTGTCCACATGCATCGTACCCAAGAACTACCGGAAAGCGTGAGCCAAGAATAAAGCGGTGAATGCCTTTACGATGTTTAAAATCGACCGGATTCACCGACGAAGCAAATACTTTAATGAGCAATTGCTTTTCAGATGGGGTAGGTTTTGGAATCTCGGCCAATTGAAGAACTCCCGGATCTCCCCATTGGTTGAGTACTGCTGCTTGCATGCTTGTTAAGTTTGGTGTCCAAATATAACCAATCACACTAACCGGATGAAGAATTGTTTGAAATTTAAGTGAACAAGTGTTTTTTGGTTGGCAAGATTGACCGTATTTTAGCAGAATAATATCTATTGTATGAAATTCATTCTCCGATTCCTTGTTGCGCTATTGTTTATAGCAGTTGTTCTGGTAGTTGCAACAGCATTTATACCGAAAAATCAAAAGCTGGTTGCCATGCAGGATATTAATCTTCCTTCTTCGATGGTTTACGAGCAGCTGGCCGATTTCAGAAACTGGAACAACTGGGCACCCTGGATTACCAGCGATACAAGTATTCATGTTGAAGTAAAACCTCCTTTCCGGGGCAAGCAAGCCGAAATGAGCTGGAAAAGTCTAAAATACGGTCAGGGTCACCTGAAAATAATCCATGCCGTGCAACCCGAGAGTATAGCTGTTGAATTTAAGCTAGGACAAGCATCGAAAACTACAGGGCTTTGGTACCTTGAACCCACCAGACAGGGATGCCTTGTAAACTGGTCGATGAATTTGTCCGATTTAAGTTTGTATGAACGTATTTTGTTTCGGATTAAGAAAAAGGAGCTTACACAATTTATGCAACAAGGGCTGACGCAACTAAACCAGCATTGCGAGGATCTGAAATACAGCCGTACCGGAGAGATTAGCCTCATTGAGATGCCTGCTGTACATACGGTCATTATTAAAAGCAGCCCTAAATCAGACCAAACCAGTCAGCAAATTGGCGAAATGGTAGCCACCCTCAACAGCTTTTTAAATAGCCGACAGTTAGAAGCTGCCGGACAATGGTTCAGACTTGTTCCGCAAAACGGGCAGGAGGGAAGCAATGCGCTTGTCATTGGCATTCCCTTAAACGAACGTACCTGGGTTTGGGCCACACTAGAATATCTTGCTCTTCCCGAAGGAAAAACTCTTGTTCTTTCACATTATGGCAGGCCATCGAATACCGGTAAAGCACACACTGAATTGAAGGAATATATTCGGCAAAATGGTTATTCGCTTCACGGCGATCCCTGGGAGGTTCCCCTTTATGCATCCGATAGCACAGTGAGCGATACCTCGCTTTTCGAAACTATTGTCTACTATCCTGTGAAATAAGTTTCTCATCGTATAAAATTCAATTGAATACCTTTTTATTTAAAACCAGTAAAAATAAAACCATGAAAGCAAAAATCCGACACTACAATCATTGGTACCTTTTATCCTTTAGAGGTCTTATCCTAGTTATGCTTGGTGTTGTAGTACTGAGCCTTATGGGAAGTCCAATCATGAATTTTGTAAGGGTTTTCGAGGCTTTCGCCATAGTAAGCGGGCTTTTGCTTATTCAAAGCGGGCTTTTAAACCGTTCGCAGCCCAACTGGCAGTTTGTATTGCTTAATGGCATGCTCGACCTTTCTTTCGGTTTGTTGCTTTATTTGATTCCTGAAATAGATCTGCTCGACCTCAAGATTTTAATTGCTATCTGGCTTCTTTATTCCGGGTTGATTCAGATTGTCGACTCGTTTGTGCTTATCCACAACAATGTCATTAACTGGTGGTTCGAGCTTTTTTCGGGCATGATATCCTTTCTTTTAGCCTTTCTTACCCTTGCTGTGAGGTATAAAAGCCAGAACAGCGTATTTATTCTGGCGGGAGTATTCTTTATCCTGAGTGGCATTTTCGTGTTTTTGGCAGCCTTTGTATTGAAATCGCCAAAGAAACGATAAAAAAACCCGGCTAGTTTTACCTGGCCGGGCTTATGATTCGAAATGTTTAATTCAACGATTTGTTGGCTGCTCTTTTACGCTCATGTTCTTCGAGCAGTATTTTGCGCAAGCGTATGCTTTTGGGTGTAACTTCTACGTACTCATCGTCCTGAATATATTCCATGGCCTCTTCGAGCGAAAAAATTACCGGTGGGGCTATGCGTACCTTGTCGTCGCTGCCGGAAGCCCGCATATTGGTAAGCTTTTTGGTTTTGGTAACATTCAGCACCAAGTCGCCGGCGCGGGTATTCTCCCCTACAATCATACCGGTATATACTTCGTCGCCCGGTTTAATGAAGAAAGTGCCGCGGTCTTGCAGTTTATTAATGGCAAAAGCAATAGAGGTGCCGCTTTCCAAGGCCACAAGCGATCCGTTTTGGCGTTCTTTAATATCTCCCTTAAGTGGCTGGTATTCTTTAAACCGGCTTGAGATAATGGCTTCACCGGCAGAAATGTTCATTACCGGCTGTCGGAAACCTATAAGTCCTCTTGCGGGTATTTCAAATTCGAGGTGAATGAGGTCGTGCTTAGGAACCATAATCAGAAGCTCACCTTTTCGCTGGTTGACAAATTCGATAATCTTGCCCGAACATTCTTCAGGAGTGTCGATGCTTAGTACTTCAACCGGTTCGCATTTCACCCCATCAATTTCTTTGATAATTACACGTGGTTTACCCAATTGAAGCTCATACCCCTCGCGGCGCATGGTTTCGATCAGAATAGCAAGGTGTAAAATACCACGGCCATATACACGGTGGCGGTCGGGCGAATCGGTTGCCTCAACACGCAAAGCGAGGTTTTTTTCGGTTTCCTTCATCAGGCGGTCGTAAAGGTGGCGCGAGGTAACAAATTTGCCATCCTTTCCGAAAAAGGGCGAATCGTTAATGGTAAAAAGCATGCTCATGGTGGGCTCGTCGATAGGAATTGGAGGTAAACCCTCTGGATTCTCGATGTCGGCCACCGTATCGCTAATATCGAATCCGTCGATGCCTGAAATGGCGCATAAATCGCCACACAGCACTTCGTTGACTTTCACTTTACCGAGGCCTTCGAATTCGAAAAGCTCTTTTACCCTCGATTTTACGATGCTGTTGTCTCGCTTTACCAACGAAACTGCCTGGCCGCTTTTGATGCTGCCCCGGCTGATGCGACCAATGGCTATACGTCCAATAAAATTCGAATACTCAAGAGAAGTTATTTTTAGCTGAAGGGTTCCTTCTTCAATTTTTGGAGGTGGAATTTGCTCGATAATCTGCTCGAGCAGGTATTTTACATCGGTGTTTGGTTTCTTCCAATCTGCCGACATCCAACCATTTTTGGCCGAACCATAGATGGTATGAAAATCGAGTTGATGATCATTGGCATCCAGGTGGCACATAAGGTCGAACACAGCATCCTGTACCTCGTCGGGCCTGCAATTGGGTTTATCGACCTTGTTGATTACCACCACAGGTTTTAATCCCATTTGAATTGCTTTGCTGAGCACAAAACGGGTTTGTGGCATAGGGCCTTCAAAGGCATCAACCAAAAGTAAAACCCCATCTGCCATATTAAGTACCCGTTCCACTTCGCCACCAAAATCGGCGTGACCTGGAGTATCGATGATGTTAATCTTATAACCATTGTAGTTTACCGAAACGTTTTTAGCCAGAATGGTAATTCCGCGTTCACGCTCGAGGTCGTTGCTATCGAGAATCAGATCTCCTTTTTGTTCGTTTTCCCTGAAAATTCTGCATTGGTGCAGAATACAATCCACCAGGGTGGTTTTGCCATGATCGACGTGGGCAATAATGGCTACATTACGTATTGATTTCATACTATCAGAAAGCTTTTTACTTATTTATATTTCGGCGGCTAAAACAAAAAAAGCCGCATCATTGAACATGTGCGGCGCATACCTTTGCAATGTATTTGTTAGTTCGCTTTTTTATCCTGCTGTGCAGGTTTGGTATCTTTGCTGGGGCGGGTTTTACCGTATGAGCCGTTAACAATTTTACCCCTTTTTGATCTTAAATCTCCTTTACCCATTGTGTTTTATAATTTGTTTTTAGCGCCGCAAAGATAGAGTTAATTATTTGCATTTTCAAAATTTATATCTACTTATTCTTCGCTGCAATGTTTTGTTTTCCGAATTAATAAGGCTTTGTTGTGCGGTAAGCATAATGTTGGTAATTCTTCTTTACTATTTGGCAGTTTCTTTATGGTTTCTAAATGCCGGTAATTTTTTACGCCAAAATATGAATCTTAAAAACAAAACTTTGTCACACTATCTTGTTATACTGACTACTATATTTTGTATTTATCATTTATTGGAATTACCTTTAATTCATAAGCAATAGAGTGCAAGAAGAATGAAAAAAACAACCTTCTTTTTTTTAGTTTTCAACCTATGTTTTTTTCTTGCATCCGGCCAGGAGGATACCCGCCTTCTTGAGAAACATAGTGGAATTACCCAGGATGATCCAAGCCAGTTTATTACCCGGGCCGAATTATTTGATAAACTAATATGGCTTCAGAGTGAAGAACTTCTGAATTTTACCACTTTCAGAAGTGTTATAGCCCTGGGACATAGATTTTCCACACGCTTCGAAATACCTTTTATGTATAACACCGTCTCTGCTTCTGGTTATGATCAGGCAGGTTTAGGAGATATATCGGTCAGGTTATTAGGTTACAAGATTAGACAAACGCCCAATTCAGCCATTGCAGCTTCTATCGAATTCAGTTTTAACACTGCCCAATCTCCCTTATTGGGAACAGGAAAAAACGTGATAGTACCATTAATATCGTATAGCCGGATATATAGTGAGCAAAAAACTGTTGTTGCTTTACTTTATGAGCATTTGTATTCTGTATGGGGTGACGAGTTGCGGCAGGATATAAATTGGTCAAAATTTCAGGTTTATTATGTGAAGGGCTGGTCTAAAGATGTATCGTCTATTGTTTTGCCGGAGTTTATATTCGATTATGTGAATGGGGGGACATCGATGAATCTTGAAGCATCGGTATTTTACAAATTCACCGGGAGGATATCCATTTGGGGAAAAGGAGGGGTAGGAATTTTTGGTGACCACATGCTTCGTTATAATTATATGACCGAGGCAGGTATCCGGTATTTTATGATGCGAAAACAACCCAATTAGCCTTTTAACGCTGTTTTAAACTTTTCTCCTGAATACCTAAAAAGCCTTCAGTTTAAAACTTCGGAATACGATTTGGCTAAAAACCCGATTTTTCATACTCTGCGAAGCTAATCAAACCCGGAATATCCTCATGGCTGCAGGCAGAAAAATTCCGAAACCAATTTGAACCTATTACCTGTCTAAAATAAATTTAGCTTTTGCAATAAAAGTTTCACCGATTTAACTTCTACTTTTAATCATTCATAATATGTTATGCCTCACTACAAAAACCTTATTTTCGACCTCGATGGAACCCTTAGCAACCCGCAGGAAGGTATTCTGAATTCGCTACGGGTTGCATTGGAAAAGTTAAATATCGATATATGGCCCGAAATTATTCCTCAGGAATTTATTGGGCCACCACTGCAACAAAGCTTTGAAGCAGTATATGGCCTCGATAAAGAACAAACCGATAAGGCTGTAGAATGGTTTCGGGATTATTATGGCTCGAAAGGCCTTTTCGAGAATCATATTTACGAGGGTATTCCTGAATTATTGGTCTCGCTGCATGCTTCTGGCTTCAGGCTTTTTGTAGCTACTTCAAAGCTCGAAAAATATGCCCGACTTATACTTAAGCATTTTAAAATTGACACTTACTTTCTCGACTTAGCCGGGGCAGACTACACTGGCACTCTCACAAAAGCCAACCTGATTGCCTCTTTGATAGAGAAGCATCAGTGTTTAAAAACCGAAACCGTGATGGTAGGCGATACCGCTTACGATATTGCAGGTGCCCGCGAAGCGGAAATTTCCGCTATTGCAGTGGGGTATGGATTTGGCCAGAAAAACAGTTTACTTGAATGCAATCCGGATTATTTCTTCGAATCGACCAGCGAATTGTCTGATTTTTTACTTCAAGGCAGCAGATAAGCTTTTTTAGTGCTTTGGATGGAAGGCTACAAATCGATGTACACCCCGCCCCAATAGCTGGCGCTTATTTTATCGCCCCAGATTACTTCTTCCTGTTCGCGATGCAAAAGGTTTTTGCCATTGGCGAAAAGCATAACCCCTTTTGTAAGCTGATAAGAGATTTTCACATTCAGAACCAGCTGGGCAGGAACCGAGAAATAATTCCCCTGGCTATCTTTTCGCGAGGCCGAATTAAGCACTTGCCTGGTAAAATAATAAGGATTAAGGTTGAAATTTAATCGTTTAAATGGACTGTAATTCAGCACTAAGCCGCCATATAAAAGCGGTGTTGATCCGTGGCTGTGTGTTTCGGAGGTTGAGTCGCTTAGGGGGTAATTATGCACCATAGTGTTTTGCAGGTTTGAGTATGCCCTTACTCTAAAATTTGCAGCAGGAATGTAATCCAATTCCAGGCTAGCCCCGAACTGAACTGCATTCAAATCGAGGTTCTGAAATTCGTACAATACCAGGTTATCATTCAGCGGAGGCGATTCGAGCAACTGGGCGTAGTGCTGGGTACCAGACAAATAGATTGCGGCATCGAACTGAATATTCCGCAAGCTTTTATTGCGTATACCGGCTTCAAGCAAATCCATGGTCAGCAAGTCAAGATTGGTATTTCCCATGAGCTTAACCTGAACCGCGCCATAATCAAATTCCTGATTGTAGTATGAATCTAAAAAGAAAGAACCCCTGTTCGACCTCGAATACCCAAGCCTGAGCAAATTATCCTGATTTGGTTTGTAGGTAATTGCAAACTGGTAAGATAAATAAACCGTATCGGGAACATTGTATTTGTCAGCCCGCAGGGCAGCAATGAACCTAAATTTGCTGAGAACATATTCGGTTCGTATTAATCCGGAGAAGGTATTAATCGCTTTTCTGCCACTTAACAAAGCTCTTTCTGTTCCATATTCTTCTATCGCCTTTGCATCATCATATGTAGCATTTCGAAATCCAACACCAGGCCGAAGGCTAAAACCTCTGTATTTGTATGAATACTCAATCAGTGCATCTGTGGTGTTAAAATCATATTCCCAACCCATCATGCCATAGGTGTTCTGATATCCCCGCATGTGAGCCAGGTTGAAAAGAAAACCTTGCGTTTGGCTAACCAGATTCAAGTAGGAGCTTTTTGAACCGTTAGTTGTTAGCGGTGTAACCTGGTTGTTCACATAAATCTTTTGTACTTCCGATTCCTGGTAACCTGCACTAAAATCAATGTAATTGTCGGCAATGCCCTGATAGTTTATCCGCAAGTTACCCGAAAGCAAATCGGCTGCATTGCCAATATCCGGATACCGTGCATCGGAACTGGTACTACCAAACCTCAATGAATCGACCGGAACCCATGTATCTTTCGAATAACTAAAATATTTGTCATAGTCGCGCTCAAAGAAAGTCCTGTTTAACGAACCTCCTATAGTGAGCCTGGAGTTTACCGGAGCCAGAATACTGGTTGATGAAACCAAGTTTTGCCCTGAGCTAAGCTGCAAATCCTGGGTAACATGCACTTCGCCGGCAGCCTCCTTTTTGGTAATTATGTTTATGACACCCGCCACTGCATTGGGACCATACATGGCCGATGAGGCCCCGTTAATGAATTCTATCCTTTCGATTTCGGCAATGCCAAGGGGCAGGGTTTCCCAAAAAGTACCTCCCTGAAAATAATTGTACACAGGCCGGTTATCGATCATTACAAGTGTAATGGAATTGCTGTAATAAGTTAATTCATAATTCACATTCACAATATTGTCATAACCTCTTAAGTGAATGTCGTAGGCACCTGGGGTAGTTTGTCGCACAATGAGTCCTGGAACCAGTCGAAAGGCTTCCATTATATTCAGGCATCCTGCCTGCTGCATATCTTTCTGGGTAATGATATAGGTTGAAACAGGAGATTCGAAACGATTTTCTTCCTTTTTGGAGGCAATGGTAATTTTAATATTCGATAGTTCTTCGAGACTCATATTACGGTATTCTTCGAAAAGAATTGAATCGGCTACCTGTGCCTTGCTAAAAGAACTTACAAACATCATCAAACAAATAATAAGTGCTGATCGAAGTTTCATCTGCATTCTGTTTTACTCTTAAATATACAAAGTTTATTTCATTTTTAATCCTGATTTTTTCTCAAACCACCTAAATTAAAGAAACAGCTTATCTCGAAGAATGTACTTTTTTAGAGGGCTTATTACCAGCACCCCGCACCAAATGATAACTATCAGGAGTTAGCTTTTTTAATTTATTTAAATTTTGGATGTTTTAAACAAGAGTATTCCAAGCGAAACACCCATAGAATACTGACTCAAAGCGAAGAAAATATGGCTTATACTGCAGGAAATCAGGGCGAAAATATACGATCGGATTGCTGGGTAGAAATTGAACCAACCCAAACAGGTGGTATCGAGATTACACTAATCAGCAAAGTAAAGGCATTGTATGGGAAATCCATTGAAGAATTGATTGTTTCCATATGTTCCTTTTTCGAAATAGCGCATGCCAGAGTTGTTATCGATGACAAGGGTGCCCTCCCGTTTGTTATTGCTGCCAGAATGGAAGCAGCCATTAAAGATTTTATTAATTCCGAAAAGCAATTCCTTCTACCTTCTTTACCTGCCAATAGCTCAGTAAGCACTCGAGATTGCCAACGTTTTTCGCGCCTATATATTCCTGGCAATGGTCCTAAACTTATGGTAAATGCAGGTATTTATGGCAGCGGAGGAATCATACTTGATCTGGAAGACTCAGTAGCCCAGGAGAAAAAGAATGAAGCCAGAATACTGGTGCGAAATGCCCTCAGAGCATTAGAGTTTAAAGGAAGCGAGCGCATGGTTCGCATCAACCAGTTACCCCTCGGCTTGGACGACCTGAAAATGATTATACCCCACGCACCTAACCTTATCTTATTGCCAAAATGCGAAAGCGCCGAACAGATTAGGCAGGTAGATGAAGCCATCAGCAAATTAAGCGGCAATAACGAAAGCATTTACCTGATGCCCATTATAGAAACAGCCCTAGGGGTAGTGAAAGCCTTTGAGATTGCAACTGCATCGAAGCGCAATGTGGCTCTGGCCTTAGGCCTCGAAGATTATACGGCCGACCTCGGAGTACAGCGCACCCAAGAAGCCCGCGAATCGTTTTTTGCCCGATCAGCTGTAGTGAATGCAGCCAGGGCGGCCGGTTTGCAACCCATCGACTCGGTATTTTCCGATGTAGGCGATATGGAAGCCTTAAAATCAACCGTACTCGAATCAAAATCATTGGGTTTTGTTGGCATGGGATGCATTCATCCACGGCAGGTACCCTTGGTAAATGAGTTTTATGGCCCCACTCAACCCGAAATAGAAAAGGCGAAGAGAATTGTTTATGCCTTCGAGAAAGCCCAGAAAGAAGGTCTTGGGGTAGTTGCATTGGGTTCGAAAATGATTGACCCACCCGTGGTTCAGAGAGCACTTAACACTATTAAACTGGCTTTAAATGCAGGTAAACTGCCATCAAACTGGAGGGATGATTATGAGCAACAATAAGCTGGTAAAAAATGCTGCCGGAAGGTATGTACCTCTTGAAATTAACGGCCAAACTGCTGTACCCTTCCAAGGTGTTGGAAAGTTTATTCCCGAAGGAACCAAACACGCCCCAAAAATACCTTCCGCTGCCCATTTTCCACCTGATGGAAACAAGCAGGTAAGCAGTATAAAAGAGGCTTTGTTGAAAGCTGGGTTACGCGACGGAATGACACTTTCGACACATCATCATTTTCGCGATGGCGACCTGGTGGCCAACATGGTATTCGATGCAGCCTCCGAACTGGGCGTGAAAGATTTACGCTGGTTCCCATCTGCAGCTTTTCCCTGCCACAAATACCTGATCAAATACCTCGAAGATGGAACCATCAGCCACATCGAAGGCAGCATGAATGGCCCTCTGGGTAAATATTGTTCCGAAGGAAAAATGAAGAAAACTGCCATTCTGCGTTCGCATGGTGGTCGCTACCAGGCTATTCAGGATGGTGAAGTGCAAATCGATATAGCGATTATTGGTGCTGCCTGTGCCGACCCTTTTGGGAATGCCAATGGACTAAATGGCCCTTCTGCCAGCGGATCCATTGGCTTTGCTTTGGCAGATTCGCAATATGCCGATAAGGTAATTGTAGTGACAGACAATATGGTGCCCTTTCCATGTATTCCCTGGCAAATACAAGGCAACTATGTCGATTTTACAGTATTGGTAGATAAAATAGGTATTCCCGAAAAAATTGTTTCCGGAACAACAGAAGTAACCAAAAGTCCTGACCGACTGCTCATTGCCGAACTCACGGCAAAATTCTGCGAGCATACCGGAATCATACAAGATGGTTTTTCTTTTCAGGCCGGAGCCGGAGGCACCGCCTTGTCAATTGGCATCTATTTTGGCGAAATCATGCGGCGCAAAGGAATAAAAGCCCGCTTTGCGCGTGGTGGAAGCAATAAATACCTGGTTCAGCTATTAGAAGAAGGACTGGTAGAATATATACTCGACGGACAAACTTTCGATTTGGAAGGAGTAAGGTCGATGCGCGAAAATTCAAACCATATTGCTACTAGTCCATTTACCAGTTACAATTACCATAGCAAAGGAAACTTTGCCGGAATAGTAGATGTGGTGATACTTGGTGCTACCGAGGTTGACTTGAATTTCAATGCCAATGTGGTTACCCATTCAGACGGATACCTTTTGCACGGCATTGGTGGTTGGCAAAATTGTTTGTTCTCAAAAACAGTAATTCTGCCGGTTCCCCTCTTTCGCGACCGCATTCCGGTAATTGTCGATGAAGTAACCACCCTTTGTGGCCCCGGCGAACTCATCGATGTAATTGTCACCGAAAGAGGTTTAGCCATCAATCCATTACGCACCGACCTAATTGAGAAATCGAAAGACTCAGGGTTGCCCATTAAAACTATACATGAACTTCAGCAAGAAGCTGAAGCAATATGCGGAAAACCCCAAAAACTCCATACAGGACAAGAAATTGTGGCTGCCATTAAATGGGTTGATGGAACAGTGATAGATGTAGTGCACAAGGTATTAACCAATTGATATCACTTTAATTCTTAAATTATTTAAATGTGATTATATAATTATAAATCAATATACTAAATAAATTCTTATGTCGAAAAGAACAATTGTTTCCATGCCCGGCGATGGCATTGGCCGGGTGGTACTTGAAGAAACAATCCGTGTGCTGGATGCCGCCGGATTTGAGGCTAATTATGTAGAAGGAGATATTGGATGGGAATTTTGGTGCAACGAAGGTAACCCATTGCCTGAAAGGACTTTAAAACTATTGGAGGAACATAAGATTGGTCTGTTTGGGGCCATTACCTCCAAACCTAAAAACGAGGCAGACGAAGAACTTTCGTCCGCTCTGAAAGGAAAAGGATTGGTCTATTCAAGTCCCATTGTAAGCATGCGTCAATATTTCGACCTCGATATCTGCATTCGGCCTTGCCGCACCTACAAGGGCAATCCGCTTAATTTTATCAGAAGGGGCAGGGGCGAGCAAATTGAAGAACCTTTGGTAGATGTGGTTATTTTCAGGCAAAACACCGAAGGGCTTTATGGTGGAGTGGAGTGGTCTCATCCTGATGGTATTGTGTACGATGCTTTGTACAGTCATCCTAAATTCAGGCAAAATTTTGGCAATGTGCCACGCGAAGAAATAGCGGTATCGACCCGTATTTTTACCAAAAGAGCTACTGAACGCATCCTTAGGGCTGCTTTCGAACATGCCAGCAAGAATGGATACAAATCGGTTACCGTGTGCGAAAAACCCAATGTAATACGCGAAACCTCGGGCATGATGTACAACATGGCACGTACCATGCAAAAAGAATACAGTCATATCGAACTGTGGAATACCAACATCGATGCCCAGATGATGTGGCTCACGAAAAACCCCGAAGATTATGGTGTCATTGTGGCCGGCAATATGTTTGGCGATATTGTATCGGACGGATTTGCCGGACTGATTGGCGGATTGGGATTTGCCTGCAGTGCCAACATCGGGGAGAAAGTAGCCGTGTTTGAGCCCACCCATGGCTCAGCCCCTAAATATGCCACCTTCAACCCATCCATTGTAAACCCAATTGCCATGGTCGAATCGGCTTGCATGATGCTTGATTTTCTCTCTGAAAACAAGCTGGCCAGTCAAATCCGTAAAGCCATTGCACAAGTTATTCTGGAAGGCAAAGTGCGCACCTATGATATGATGAAAATGACCGGGAAACAAGAAGTTATACAACAAGGTGCTGCTTCGACCAGCCAAATGGCCGATGCAATTATTGAAAAGCTCAAACTCTAAAGCTGTGAAAGAATACCATGAAACAAACATCACCAACTAACAAAAGTGGAATAAAGGATCAGGTAATTGCCCTTTGGCCCGAAATGATATGGATTAACGATACCCAATTGAGGCAAAAAACCATCGATACCTGGCAACTTGCTTTGGAGAAAAGCGTGCTCTCGGCCGATGATCTGAACACCATTCCGTTTACATTGCTTTGCGGTCCGGACCTTAAAGTGAGTTTTATGGCCCACAAACGCGCGGTAGTGCATATTGCGCGCGAAGCAGCCTTAAAAATGAAAAGCTTCTTTGGCGATGAACTGCCCATCGATATGGATGTTCTTATTTCGGGTGCTATTCTCGCCGATGTGGGAAAATTGCTGGAATACGAGCTCGATAGCAAGGGGAATTCAATGCAGGGAACGTATGGAAAATACCTGAGGCATCCCTTCTCCGGTGTATCCCTTGCCGAAGCCTGCGGTGTACCATCCGAAGTGTGCCATATTATTGCAACTCATGCCGGTGAAGGCGACATGGTTAAGCGCACCACCGAAGCTTATATTGTGCACCATGCCGATTTTATGGCCTTTCTTCCGTTTAAAGACCGCTTAAAGGTATAATGTAACTTATTACTTTATTTAACAAATTATAAATAATTGATATTCAATAAAGAATAAAAATGAATATTATAGAAACAATCCTTGCTGCACATAGTCATAGAGAGAAGGTTGCCCCAGGTGATATTGTTGACATTGATATTGATGTTCGCCTGGCCCGCGACTTTGGTGGAGCCAATGTAATTAAGAACCTTAATGACAATATGTTGGCCGTTAAGGATCCCAGCAAAACCTTCTTTACCTTCGATTGCAACCCAACGGGTTCAGATCAGAGCTATGCTACCAACCAGCACAAATGTCGCCTCTATGCACGGGAGCATAATATTGGCGTGTT
Source organism: Bacteroidales bacterium (assembly GCA_035913795.1). GTDB lineage: Bacteria > Bacteroidota > Bacteroidia > Bacteroidales > UBA10428 > UBA10428. The sequence continues at coordinate 77,519 of JAMIIA010000188.1, read as the reverse complement.
CGATATCGATGCCGGAATTGGCACCCACATTGCCATCGACCAGGGGTTAGCTGTGCCCGGTGCTACGCTGGTTTCAACCGATTCTCATGCCAATATTCTGGGGGCCATTGGCGCTTTTGGACAGGGTATGGGCGATCGCGACATTGCTGCTGCATGGGCGAATGGCGCGGTGTGGTTTAAGGTACCACCAAGCGTAAAAATTATACTTAATGGACAAAAACCTCCAGCAGTTACAGCCAAAGACATCATTCTTAATCTTTTACAACAATTTGGGGCCAATTCTTTGCTCGGGTATTCTCTCGAACTCTATGGTCACGAAATCGATAAACTATCGCTTGATCAACGTGTTACAATTTCATCTATGGCTACAGAGTTGGGAGCTATTGCCCTTCTCATACCTCCCTCTGAAGAGGTGCTGGAATACTGTAGCCTGAAAGCAGGAAAAAAAATAACACCTGTCTTTGCTGACAAGGATGCAGAATATGAAAAGATCTATGAAATCAATATCAACGATTTTGTTCCGGTCATTGCCCTGCCTGGTCAACCGCATGGGGTGGTTCCTGTAAAAGAGGTGAGAGGCATAAAAATAGATTCGGCCTTTGTCGGAAGCTGCACCAATGGACGCATGGAAGATATGCGTGTAGCTGCACGCATGTTGAAGAATAAAAAACCAGCCCCTGGAGTAGTTCTAAAAATCGTACCTGCCACCGACGAAATCTGGAAGCAATGCCTTAAAGAGGGTTTAATAGAGACTTTTAAGGCTGCAGGGGTGTTGTTTGGCAATGCCGGATGTGCTGGTTGTGCTGCCGGACAGGTGGGTCAAAATGGTCCGGGAGAAATAACAATAAGTACCGGAAACAGAAACTTCCCCGGCAAACAGGGGAAGGGTGAAGTGTACCTTGCCTCGCCAGAAATAGCCATAGCCTCGGCCATTGCAGGTCATATTACTGATCCGGAAAACCTTCCTTCAGATCCCACCACCTTTACAACTAAAAAAGAAATTCAGTCTGAAAAGGTAAAAATGGGTGATATGGCGAAAACTGAACCCAAAACGATTGTATCGGGTCGAGTTTGGATTATTCCTGAAGACAATATCGATACCGACATGATTTATCATAACCAGCATCTGGCCATAACTGAAATGGCAGATATGGGAAAGTTTACATTTGGAAACCTTAAGGGTTGGGAAGATTTTGCTAAAAAAGCACAACCTGGCGATATTGTAATCGCTGGAAAAAACTTTGGAGCCGGAAGCTCCCGCCAACAAGCTGTAGATTGTTTTAAATCTCTTGGCATACAGGCCATTGTAGCAGAATCCTTTGGAGCCATTTATGAGCGAAATGCCATCAATGCCGGTTTTCCGGTGCTCACTTATTCTGAACTCAACACCCTCGAACTGAAGGAAAAGGATACAATAGAACTCGATTTTTCAACCGGACGGTTCGAAAACCTTCGCAATAAAACAAAGACCTTTATTGGAAAGTTTGCCGATGTACAAATGGAAATATATAAAAAGGGTGACTTGTTAAACGCATAATTCCAAACCCATGACAGGTAAAACATTTGTAGAAAAGATACTGGGTGCATCCAAAGGCAGTATTGTTTTTGTAAAACCCGATATTGTGCTTTCGCACGACAATTCAGCCAGTATCGAAAAGACATTCAGAAAAACGGGTCGCAGCAAAATCGTCGATCCTTCGAAATTAATGATCGTACTCGACCACAATGCACCCCCAACCACCAGCAAACTGGCCAACGACTACCAACAAATTCGCAATTTTGTGAAAGAACAAGGCATTGAGCGCTTTCACGATGCTGGCGAAGGTATCTGTCACCAGCTTATTTCGCTGTATGCCAGGCCAGGAATGGTAATTGTCGGTAGCGACAGCCATACTTGCACTGCAGGCGCATTCAATGCCTTTGCTGCAGGAATTGACCGCACCGAAACAGCCGGCATATGGGCTACATCCGAAACCTGGCTGTTGGTGCCGGAAACTATCAAAATAGAATTGACAGGGCAGCTTCCTCGTGGAGTTTTTGCAAAAGATATTGCACTTTTTATCATCGGAATGATTGGTTCCAATGGGGCAGATTACCGCTCTATCGAATTTCATGGAGAGGGTGTTTTGGGCTTATCCATTGCCGACCGAATGACCATTGCCAACCTGGCCTCGGAAATGGGCGCCAAAAATGCCGTATTTCCTCCCGACGAGAAGTTGGCCATATACCTGAATCAAAAGTTTGAAGGTGTTTGGGCCGATGCTGAGGCCAACTACCTGCAAACATACAAGATAGACCTCAGTCAGCTTTACCCGCTGGTGGCCTGTCCACATCATGTCGATCATGTAAAAGCTGTGGATGAAGTAGCCGGAACACCGGTGCATCAGGCTCTGATAGGTACCTGCACCAACGGGCGTATAGAAGACCTGCGCGAGGCTGCTCATATTCTGAAAGGCCAAAAAGTTCCGAAAGGTTTTCAATTGCTCATTACACCGGCTTCCCGAAAAATTTACCAGCAGGCTGTATCGGAAGGTTTGGTAGAGATTTTTCTCGATGCCGATGCAAACATTCTTTCACCATCCTGTGGCCCATGCTTAGGAACCGGGCAAGGAATTCCGGCCGATGGAACAACGGTAATTTCTACAGCCAACCGTAATTTTTTGGGCCGTATGGGAAATAAAAATGTAAACATCTACCTCGGCTCTCCGGCTACAGTAGCCCTTTCTGCCTTAAAGGGTGTCATTACCAGTCCTGCAATGCTAGCCGAGACGAAGAAATTTCCCTTTCAACAATCTAACAGCTCAGTGCATGAAATAAAACCCGGAGAATTGCGCAAGTCGGCAAAAGTTTGGGACTATCACGATGCCGACAACCTGAATACCGACCAGATGTTTGCGGGTAATCTCACATACGAGATCAATAGTTCGGAACCTGAAAAAATTGTTCCGTATTTATTAAACGGATTCGATCCGCTTTTTTCTTCCCAGGTGGAAAAGGACGATATTATGGTATGTGGCGAAAATTTTGGTTGTGGAAGTTCGCGCGAACACCCGGCTGTAGGCATGGTACATGCAGGTATACGTGCGGTAATTGCCAAATCAGTGTCGCGAATTTTCTTTCGCTCCGCGGTCAACCAGGGACTACCGGTAATTGTTCTGCCTGCAGCTGTTGAGGCTTATAAGATAGGTGACCAAATAGAAATAGTGCTTGAAAAGGGACTAGCAATGGTTGGACAGAAGGAGTTTCATTTTCCACCTTTTCCCGAGAAAATTACACAGGTTTTACAAAAGGGTGGATTAATCAATTACATCACCAACCAACCCACACAACATTAATCTACAAAATGAAAAATTAGTTCAGAGAGTAATTCGTTCCACCATAAAATAACTTCGCTATGAACAAAGATTTTGGCTTACAGGGAGCCCTCCAGAAACTGAATATTGAAAAAGAAAATAGTGGACTTTGCACTGGAACACATTGGCCTGCAGCCAGTGGCGAACTGGTGCATTCTTATTCGCCGGTAGATGGGAAAAGAATAGCAGGCATTAAGCTCGCCACATTAGACGATTATAAATTCACTGTGCATACAGCACAAAATGCATTTCTTCAGTGGCGCAGTATACCAGCTCCTAAAAGGGGCGATTTGGTTCGTCAAATAGGTAACCAGCTCAGAATTTACAAAGAACCACTGGCCAAACTGGTAAGCTATGAAATGGGTAAAATATACCAGGAAGCGATGGGTGAGGTGCAGGAAATGATAGATATATGCGATTTTGCAGTGGGCCAATCGCGTCAGTTGTATGGTTTTACCATGCATTCCGAAAGACCGCAGCACCGCATGTACGATCAGTATCATCCATTGGGTATAGTGGGAGTGGTGTCGGCCTTTAACTTTCCGGTTGCTGTGTGGGCATGGAACAGCATGCTGGCCCTTATTTGTGGCGATGTGGTAATCTGGAAACCCTCGTCGAAAGTGCTTTTGTGTGCCATTGCTGTGCATAAAATCGTTGCAAAAGTGTTGGCAGAAAATGAAATTCCGGAAGGTATTCTCACATTGGTGGCTACCAGCTCTAAATATTTGGGCGACGACATGTTCCGTGACAAACACATACCGCTTATCTCTTTTACAGGATCTACACACATTGGCAAAAAAGTAGGCCGCCTTGTGGGTGAAAGACTTGGCAGGAGTATACTTGAGCTTGGAGGAAACAATGCCATCATTATCAGCGAGCATGCCAACCTCGATATGGCATTAAGGGCAGCGGTTTTTGGTGCAGTTGGTACAAGTGGTCAGCGTTGCACTTCCACGAGAAGGTTAATCATTCATCACTCGGTATACAACGATTTCAAAAACAAGCTGATAAGCGTTTATAAAAGCCTTAAAATCGGAAACCCACTGGATTCAACCACACACCTTGGGCCACTGGTTGACAAATATGCAGCCGAAACCTTTTTCCAAGCCATCGAAAAGGTGAAGAAAGAAGGGGGTAAAATTCTGTTTGGTGGTTTACCCTTTGAAAATGACGATTGTAAATCAGAATGTTATGTTGTTCCGTGCATTGCTGAGGTAGAAAATAGCTATGAAATTGTACAGGAAGAAACCTTTGCGCCCTTGCTTTATTTAATAAAATACAGTAATCTTGATGAGGCATTAGCCTTGCATAACAATGTACCACAGGGTTTATCATCGGCCATATTTACAAGCAATCTTACCGAAGCCGAAAGTTTCCTTTCTGCAGAGGGTTCTGATTGTGGAATAGCCAACGTAAACATTGGTACTTCGGGAGCAGAAATCGGTGGTGCATTTGGTGGTGAGAAAGATACCGGTGGGGGTAGAGAATCGGGCTCAGATGCTTGGAAAACATACATGCGCAGACAAACCAACACCATTAACAGAGGTTCCGAACTTCTGCTGGCTCAGGGTATAGAGTTTAATGTTTAAAAACTAACTTTACAAATCTATCTGGCTAAAGCAGTAAATTGATTTGGTATCAAAGGGCGAAATAAAATTACAGACTGGGATAAAAACTATTATTATGTTGAAAATAGGATTAATTAGAGAAAGAAAAATACCAAACGACAAAAGAGTTGCACTCTCACCCAAGCAATGCCGGAGATTAAGAGAAATCTATCCGAAAGTACAGATAATGATTGAACCCAGTGCTTCGAGGTCTTTTATGGACGAAGAGTACGACGAACAATGCTTTGCTTTGAACGAAAACATGGACGAATGTGATGTTCTATTGGGCATTAAAGAAGTGCCTGTAAAAAATTTAATCGAAGGTAAGACCTATTTGATTTTCTCGCATAGTGCTAAAAAACAAGAACATAACAAAGAATTGCTTAAAGCAGTCTTAAAAAAGAACATTCGCCTGATCGATTTCGAATTGCTCACCGACAACCAAGGCCGTCGTTTGGTTGGTTTTGGCCGTTTTGCAGGTTTGGTAGGAACCTACAATGCCATGAGGGCTTATTCCATCCGGTATAAAATGCCCGAACCCAAACCGGCCCATACCACTAACAACCTGAATGAGCTTAGGTTGCAGGCTCAGAAGATTAAATTGCCGCCAATTAAAATAGCCTTTACAGGCGAAGGCCGCGTAGCAAATGGGGTCCTTGAAATGCTTGAATACATGAAAATCAGACAGGTATCGGTAGAAGAGTATCTGGCGCATGATCAATTTACAGAACCAGTGTTTGTACAGCTTAAACCTGCCGATTATTACCAACCAAAAAATGGTAGTTCATTCGATTTTAATCATTTCGTGCAAAATCCAGAAGCATATTCGGGCAATTTTAAGCGTTTTTGCAGCACCACCGATATGTTCATCTCCTCGGCCTATTGGGATCCTCGTTCGCCTGTGCTCTTTACTCCCGAAGAAATGACAGAGCCTTCGTTCCGCATTCGAATTATTGCCGATATTACTTGCGACATACAAGGTGCCATTCCCAGCACCCTTCGGTCAGCAATTATCGAAGACCCTTTCTATGGTTACAATCCTTATACACGAAAAGAAGAACTGGCTTTTACAAAGCCTACCAACATTACTATCATGGCCGTAGACAATCTGCCCAATGAATTGCCCCGCGATGCGTCGGAAGAATTTGGCAACAGTCTTATCGAAAAAATATTCCCATCGCTGATCGAACACGATGAAGATGGAATTATCGAGAGAGCGACAATAGCACGAAATGGGGCTCTTACTCCCAGGTATGAATATCTGAACAATTGGTTGAATTCATAATATTTTAGTGTCAGTATTTCAATTACTTAAGTTGATATAGTGACAACATACATTCAATTTATTTTATACAATACCAAGCTATCCGACCATGAAAACCATTCTGATAATAGGTGCAGGTCGCTCGTCTACCACACTAATTCAATACCTTGAAGCCCAGGTGGGTACTTACAACTGGCAATTGCGTGTAGCCGATAAAGATATTAATTTGGTGTTGCAAAAGATTCATGAACCCACCCAGACTGTGGAACTCGACATCTTTAATCCTCAACAGCTCGAACAGGAAATTCTGGAGACCGACATTGTAGTTTCCATGCTACCGGCACGCTTTCATCCCGAAGTAGCCCGTTGTTGCCTGAAGCACGGAAAATCTTTGCTCACCGCTTCTTACGAATCGAAAGAGGTAGCCGATATGGATGCAGAGGCCCGGTCGAAAGGAATTTTGTTTATGAACGAACTAGGGGTTGATCCTGGAATTGATCACATGTCGGCCATACGCGAGATCGACCATATCCGCGATTCTGGTTTTAAGTTGCATACCTTCGAATCATTTACAGGAGGCCTGATTGCCCCGCAAAGCGACAACAATCCATGGCATTATAAGTTTACCTGGAATCCACGCAATGTAATAGTAGCAGGGCAGGGTGGGCCTGCTAAGTTTTTACAGGAAGGAAGATACAAATACATACCCTACAACCGCCTGTTTCGGCGCACCGAAAAAATTGAGGTGGAAGGTTATGGAATTTTTGAAGGTTATGCCAACCGCGACTCGCTGCATTATATCGAACAATATAACCTCAAAGATGTAGCTACTGTATACCGAGGTACCCTGCGCAGACCTGGATTTTGCCGTGCCTGGGATGTGTTTGTTCAATTGGGTGCAACAGACGATACTTATACCATGGAGAATACCGAAACCATGACCTACAAAGAATTTATCAATTCTTTTCTGTATTATTCCGAAACCGACAGTGTGAAATTGAAATTGTTGCACTATATGCACCTCGATAACGACTCGGAAATCATCGAAAAACTCGAATGGCTTGGAATATTTGACAATACTCCGGTAGGATTAAAAAATGCTACCCCTGCACAAATTTTACAGCACATTCTGAGTCAGAAATGGGAATTGGATGAGCACGACAAAGACATGCTAGTTATGTGGCACAAATTTATCTATTTCGATCCCTCGAAACCCAAACCAGTGCTCAAAACCAGCTCTATGGGTTGCATTGGCGAAAACACATTGCATACTGCCATGTCAAAAACGGTAGGCCTGCCACTTGCCATTGCTACCAAAATGGTACTTACAGGACAGATAAGCCTCGCAGGAGTCCATATTCCAACCAAAAAAGAAATTTATGAGCCCATTCTGAATGAACTGGAAGGATATGGGATAAAATTTGTCGAGAAAACCTCTCATTAAGAAGGTCAGAAAAACCAGGCTTTTACAAATTCAACCCGCATCGCAACATAGGATATTCAATTTTCTCTGGCAAACAGGATCGCTATACCATCAATATCCTCCGAAATTGAGATTATAGTTCTGAGTAGCCCAAAATACTGAACATTTCGGAGGCCGACTGCTCGTTACGGTAAATGTAATCGATAAAGTTTCCTTCTTCATCCCGATCAATAATCACATGTTTTGGAGCAGGAATCAAGCAGTGCTTGATGCCACCATATCCGCTGATCGAATCCTGGTAAGCACCCGTATGAAAAAATCCGATGTAGAGCGGTTCTTCATCATTGTCATCAAAACGGGGTAGTACAACCTCCTGGTTCAGGTCTTCGGAGTTATAATAATCGGAATAGTCGCAGCTGATGCCACCTATGGCTACACGGGTATATTCGTTTTGCCATTTATTGACTGGCAACAAAATAAATTTTTCGTTAATCGACCATGCATCGGGAATGGTATTCATCAGGCTGTTGTTAATGATATACCATAACTCAGCGTCGTTCTGCTGTTTTTGCTCCAATACTTTAAAAATAATGGCCGAACTTTCCCCAACAGTGTATTTGCCAAACTCTGTAAATATATGTGGTTCAATAATTTGCTCGTTCTCGCAGGCTTCTTTAATGTTTTTAATGATCTCATTGATCATGTACTCGTAATCGTACTCAAAGCCCATGTGGTTGCGGATAGGAAAACCGCCACCAAGGTTAAACGAATCGAGGGTATCACTTTCTTTCTTTAATTCGATGTAGAGATCAATTGCTTTTTTAAACTCTCCCCAGTAGTAAAAGCTGTCCTTGATGCCAGAATCAACAAAAAAGTGAAACATTTTCAACTCCACGCTGGGGTTATTCTTGATGTTTTCGCGAAAAAAGTCCATCACTTCCGATTGCGGAATACCAAGCCTGGATGTGTAATAGGCCGATTGGGGTTCTTCATTAATCGACATGCGAAGCCCAATTTTTACACGATGATCCATTTTTCGTTTATTTATCTGGGTAAAGAGCCTTTCCATCTCCTTTAAGCTGTCCAGAATAACGATGGAATTCACAAAACCAGCTTCCTGAAGATGCAGGATACGATCGATGTATTCGTCAGTTTTATAGCCGTTGTGTACAATGATACGCTTGCTGTCGAGTTTTTTTTGCTTGTAGAGGTGCAAAATCAAGTCTATATCAAAAGCCGACGATGTTTCTAAGTTTACTTTGTGCTTAAGTGCTTCGCTTATCACATGGTGGAAGTGATTGCATTTGGTGCAATAACAATATTGATAATCGCCACGGTAAGCATTGTTACGAATCGAACGGTTAAATAGGTTTCTGGCCTTTTTAATCTGATCGCCGATTTTGGGCAGATAAATAAGGTTAAACGGCGTTCCGTATTTGTTAATAAGGTATTTGAGCGAAATGCCATGAAAGGTTAAATACTTGTCGCGCAAATCAAAGCCTTCTTGCGGAAAATAGAAACTTTGTTCAACCAAATCAAAATAGGAGTTCTTCATTCTAGTTTTCAATTCAATAACCCGGTTAATTGTAAAAGATTACGACCAAATACCCTTTTGTTTTAATGCGCAAATGTATAAAAACAATTTAAATATCTATCAATAGAAATAGGTGCAACCAAAAAGTTTATCAATTCCCAGATCTGGATCTTTAAGTGTATAATATAAAATACATCCAATAATCTTATATTGTATTGATTGAATGAAATTTATACGATCTAGCTTTAATGCCACTTCAATATTATAGGAATTTCTATGCGTAGGTGAATTGCCTTTCTAAAATATTAATGAATTATGTTAAATAGACAATTGGTGCATGGCAATGCAAAAATAAGTTTGATGCCAGGGATGAACACATTACTTTAAACGAAATTCTTTTGCTTGCCCTCAATTATATTCTTTGTAAAAATCAGAAAGTCTTTTAATCACTAACAATAAATATTTAAACTCATATTTTTTCTCGTTCAAAAAGCGAAAGCGAAATTGCATTTAAAATTAAATAATTTATTCTAGAGCGAAATTTTACTATTTCCAAAACCCATGGAATGGCTCATGAAACGATTCAACAAGGCTGGGAAATGAATTTGACTAATTGTCTTATAATTTATATTATGTTAAGTATAATTAACAAGGGAAAAGGGCACGAAAAATGCCCTCTGTCCTTTTCTATTTATTGAGCAGCCAATTTGGCTTTCATCTCTTCGTACTCAGTTGTCATCTTTAAACGGTAATAAACCGATTTAAGCGTTTCCATTACTACCACATCTTTTGGATTAAGTTCGTGGCATTTTTTCATCATCGGAATTACTTTTTTCAATTCTTCTTCACCTTGAACCATCAATTGTTTGTAAGCATTGTCAGGAGCTTTGCTTGCTTGGTCGAAATATTTTTGTGACTGGTTATAATGCATTACACCCAGGTTAAAGTAAGCATTAAAATAGTCGGGCGAAATCTCGAGGCATTTATGATAGGTGGCTGTGGCTTTCTCGATATCACCTTGTTTGTCGTATAAAGTTGCTTCAGCAAAATAAAGCGATACATTGCTCGGATCTTTCTCCTGGGCAATGTGTATATAATCCAATGCCTCCTGGGCCTTGCCTGTCAGCAAGTAATAATTGATAATCTCGGCTACAATATCCTGATTATCCGGAAACTTTTTAAATCCAGTTAAAAGAGTCTCTACTCCTTTGGCAGTATCTCCTTTTTCGTAATACTTATTTTTCAGAAAAACATACAAAGTGGGTTCAGGATAGTTGTACGAAAGAGCCATTTCGTAGTACTTAATGCTTTCTTCAGCCATCTCGGCGCGCGAAGCGGCCATTCCTGCATTAAACATCGATACTGTATCGACCGCCCCGCCCATTATAGGTTTTAACGAGACACTTACAGCGCTTTCAAAATTCTGAAACGATGATTTGAAATCATTTACCATAAATGTTTCTATTGCCTGCCGCTTAAAAAGATCAGTTAAACGCTTGTATTCTTCCTTGGTTTTCTTTACTAATTTGCTTTCTATATCCAGTTCAACAGTTTTATCAAGGGCTTCCTGTGCAGTTGTAAGTGGATTTGGGTGCAATGGTTTGGTTTCGACCCAACTATAAACAAAGCCATTCAAATAGGTAATGGTCACGCGCTCATAAACATAAACATCATAAGTTACACCTTCTTTGGTCTCTTGAAGTTTTTCCTTGGGCTCGCCAAACTGAAATGACATCAGAAGCATTTGGTTGTCTTTGGCAAGATACTGAAGATTCACAAAATACGCATCCATCATTAAACCTGCCCTGGATAACCAGAACTTGGGGGTTACATTTTTCTTCGGATCTTGCATGTCTTTGTCGCTTGCTATCAGCTTTTTCTCAAATCCAGCATAAGATGAGGCCGCTGTAACAGTAGTGCTTTCTGTTTGGGCCATCAAGTTGCTTGCAGATGCAAAGAGTACAACTGCAAAGAATGTTGTCAGCTTATTCATTTTAATTAGTTTTAAAATTTATAGTTCGATAAAAAAACAAGGCAAAAATATTGCCATACCGGGCGCAAGGTATGGCAATTTATCAATTTTGCAAAGGATTTAGAACAGAACCCGACTCTAATTATCAGGATTGCTCTCCTTCTTCTACTTCATTATCAGTAATTTCTGTGTTTTCAGAAATTATTTCCTCCTCTTCAACACTTTTTGCCACTCCGGCAACGGCAGCAATTGAATCGTCGGCGCGAAGGTTAATTAACCGCACTCCCTGAGTAGCCCTTCCTGCCACTCGAATTGATTCCACAGCCAGACGAATGGTAAGTCCGGATTTGTTTATGATCATCAGGTCAGAATCGTCGGATACGGCTTTAATCGCAATGAGTGATCCTGTTTTTTCGGTTATGTTGATGGTTTTAACTCCTTTTCCACCGCGGTTGGTAACCCTGTAATCTTCGATTTCGGTGCGTTTTCCATATCCTTGCTCCGATACAACCAATATTGTAGTTTCCTTGTTGCTGGCATCTACGGTTACCATTCCAATCACTTCATCTTTCTCCGATGCCAACCTCACTCCTCTTACGCCTAAAGCGGTGCGGCCAACTGTGCGCACAGTTTTTTCGTTGAAGCGTATAGCTTTACCCGACTTCACTGCCAGTACTATTTCATTATTTCCATTTGTCAGGCGGGCTTGAATCAGGCTATCGCCTTCGCGAAAACTAATGGCTATAATACCATTCGAACGAATACGCGAATAGGCTTCGAGGGTAGTTTTTTTAATAAGCCCTTCTTTGGTGGCCAGTACAATGTAATTCGACTTAAGGTACTCCTGGTCTGTAAAGTCCTTTACTTTAATAAAAGCTTTCACCTTATCGTCGCTTTCGATGTTAATCAGGTTTTGTATGGCCCTTCCTTTTGAAGTTTTGGTTCCTTCTGGTATTTCATAAACTCTAAGCCAGAAGCACTTACCTTTTTCAGTAAAAAATAGAAGGGTGTTGTGCATGGTGGCATGAAACATATGCTCCAGAAAATCTTCATCGCGGGTGTCACTTCCTTTCGAACCAACTCCTCCCCGGTTTTGTGTGCGGAATTCCTGCAGGTTGGTCCGTTTAATATACCCCATGTGCGAGATGGTGATGAGCATATCGTCATCGGCATAGAAATCTTCAGGATTAAACTCGCCGGCATCGGGTACCACATCGGTACGTCTCTCGTCGCCAAATTTTTCTTCCACCTCGAGGGTTTCTTCTTTAATAATTGACATCCGTAAATCCTCGTTGGCGAGAATTTCTTTCAAACGAATAATCAGTTTGGTCAGATCTTCGTATTCCTGGTGTAATTTGTCTTGTTCCAGTCCGGTAAGTTGACGCAGGCGCATTTCGACAATGGCGCGGCTTTGTATGTCAGACAAGCTAAAGCGCTCCATGAGGCGCTCGCGTGCTTCGTCGGGCGAAGATGAACTGCGGATAATTTTTATGACTTCGTCAATGTTATCGCTGGCAATTATGAGTCCTTCGAGTATGTGTTGCCGATCTTCTGCCTTTTTTAATTCAAACTGAGTACGCCGAATTACCACTTCGTGACGATGCTCCACGAAATATTTAATAAGCTCAATGAGGTTGAGTGTGCGGGGACGACCTTTAACAAGTGCAATGTTATTGACGCTAAAGGTGGTTTGTAATTGAGAGTATTTGTACAATTTATTTAACACCACATTGGCTTGTGAGTCTTTCTTGACGATAATCACAATGCGAAGTCCGTTCCGGTCTGATTCGTCGTTGATGTAAGAGATTCCATCAAGTTTCTTCTCGTTAATCATGTCGGCGATTTTCTTGATCATCTCCGCCTTATTAACCTGGTAGGGTATTTCGGTTACAACGATTCGCTCTCGCCCGGTTTCGGTGTGTTCAATTTCTGTTTTTGCCCGTAGCACAATTCTTCCACGACCCGTTTCAAAGGCATCGCGAATACCTTTCTGGCCAAAAATGGTACCACCGGTCGGAAAATCAGGTGCCACAATGTATTTCTCCATCAACTCATCGACAGTAATATCCTTGTTGTCGATATAAGCCCGAATGGCGCGGCACACTTCTCTCAGGTTGTGTGGTGCAATGTTGGTAGCCATACCCACAGCAATACCCGATGATCCGTTTACCAGAAGGTTGGGAATACGAGTAGGCAGCACAGTAGGCTCTTCGAGGGTATCATCAAAGTTAAGCTGAAAATCTACTGTTTGCTTATCCAGGTCAGCAAGGGTCTCTTCTGCAATTTTCCGAAGGCGCGCTTCGGTATAACGCATGGCAGCAGGGCTGTCACCGTCCATCGATCCAAAGTTACCTTGTCCGTCTACCAAAGGATAACGAAGAGACCAGGACTGAGCCATCCGAACCATGGTATCGTATACCGATGAATCGCCATGTGGGTGGTACTTACCTAAAACCTCTCCTACTATCCTGGCTGACTTTTTATAAGGTCTGTTCGATAAAACGCCTAATTCTGACATGCCAAATAAAACCCTCCTGTGTACTGGTTTGAAACCATCTCTCACATCGGGCAAGGCACGTGAAACAATCACCGACATCGAATAATCGATGTAGGCCGATTTCATTTCTTCCTCAATATTTATTTTTATTATGTTTTCACCTTCTGCCATTTCAAAGCTTGCGTTTTATTTGTTGAAAATATTTTGTAAATTTAAGAATGAGCGTTTGTTTAAAATGCTATTTTCATTTGCCGTTAATTTTGACCAACAGATTAAGCAAAATCTTAAAATTCAAACAGCCTACGAAAGTAGCCATTCTTGCTAATTTTATGGTATAAAAATGGCAGTAATTATCAACAAAATATGTTTATAAAGCGTTACTATTATCGCTATCTTTGCAAGGATTAAAAGCAAGCAAAATAGCCAAAAACTGAAGAGATTATATAAAATGGATGCAAAATTTTCACAGCGCATTAAAGATGTGCTCTCCTACAGCAAAGAAGAAGCGATAAGGCTTGGAAATACCGAAATTGGACCTGAGCACCTTTTCCTTGGAATTTTAAGAGAAGGAGAAGGCATTGCGATAGACATTCTTATTTCGCTGGGTGCGAATTTATACGACCTTAGGCGTGATATCGAGAACAGCTTAACTCCTTCAGGTCCTATTAAGGTAACACAAACCGAAAACATTCCCTTGCTACGGGCTTCTGAGCGAATCTTAAAACTTGTTTACCTTGAAGCTAAATCGTTGAATAAAAGCACAATAGATACTGGCCATCTGTTGTTGGCCATACTAAAAGACGACAAAGGAAATGTAAGTCAGGTTCTTGCCAACCATAAGGTAGATTATTACAGGGTGCGAACCGAACTGGAAAAAGAGAATAAACAGGAACCTCCAAAGCCACAGGAAACTAAATCGGAATACTCCAGTGACGAGGACGAAGGCCCGGGAAGCACTTTTGGCCCGGGAAAAGGCAACATGGGTGCAAATCCGGAACAAGGTGGAAAATCCAGTTCTGATACTCCTGTGCTCGATAATTTTGGTATCGATCTTACCAAAGCTGCCGAAGAAGACCGCCTCGACCCTATTGTAGGTCGCGAAAAAGAAATTGAGCGCATTGCCCAGATTCTTAGCCGCCGAAAAAAAAACAACCCCATTCTCATTGGCGAACCAGGAGTAGGCAAATCGGCCATTGCCGAGGGTCTTGCCCTGCGTATTATCAAACGTAAGGTTTCGCGTGTTTTATTCGGCAAGCGGGTTGTTACCCTCGATTTAGCCTCTATTGTAGCCGGTACAAAATACCGCGGCCAGTTCGAAGAGCGCATGAAAGCCATACTTAACGAACTTCAAAAAACCAACGATGTTATTCTCTTTATCGATGAAATACACACCATTGTAGGTGCTGGTGGTGCAACTGGTTCGCTCGATGCAGCCAACATGTTAAAACCTGCCCTGGCCAGGGGTGAAATTCAATGTATTGGAGCAACTACGCTCGACGAATACCGTCAGCATATCGAAAAAGATGGTGCTTTGGAACGTCGTTTCCAGAAGGTAATGATTGAACCAACCAGCGAAGCTGAAACCTTTGAAATACTTAATAACATCAAGGAACGGTACGAAGATCATCACAATGTTTTTTATACCGAAGATGCTATTCACGCCTGTGTGCGCCTTACCAACCGATACATTACCGACCGTCACCTTCCCGATAAGGCTATTGATGCCATGGACGAAGCCGGATCGAGGGTGCATATCTCCAACATTGTTGTGCCAGATTCAATTCTGGAACTGGAGAAAAAGGTAGAAGAAACCAAGAAAGAAAAAATAAAGGCTGTTAAAAACCAGAATTTCGAAAAAGCAGCCAGTTTCCGCGACAAGGAGAAAGAGTTTATCGAATTGCTCGAAGCCGAAAAGCTTCGCTGGGAAAAAGAACTTGCCCGTAACCGCGAAGTAGTTGATGAAGAGAAAGTAGCAGAAGTAGTGGCTATGATGACTGGTGTGCCTGTGCAACGTGTTGCTCAGGCCGAGGGTACACGCCTATTGAAAATGAATTCAGAGTTAAAAGGCAGTGTTATTGGACAGGACGATGCCATCGAAAAAATTGTGAAATCCATACAACGTAACCGGGCTGGACTAAAAGACCCAAACAAACCCATCGGTTCCTTCATCTTTCTTGGCCCAACCGGTGTTGGTAAAACACAACTTGCCAAGGTCTTAGCTCAATACCTGTTCGAATCGATCGATAACCTCATTCGGGTGGATATGAGTGAATACATGGAGAAATTCTCCGTGTCCCGCCTCGTAGGTGCACCTCCCGGTTATATTGGTTACGAAGAAGGAGGTCAGCTTACCGAAAAAGTAAGGCGCAAACCCTATTCGGTAGTTTTACTCGACGAAATCGAAAAAGCCCATCCCGATGTGTTTCACCTCATGCTGCAAGTTCTCGACGAAGGTCAGCTTACCGACAGTCTTGGTCGTCGCATCGATTTTCGCAATACCATCATTATTATGACCTCTAACATCGGCACCCGTCAGCTGAAAGATTTTGGCCAGGGTGTTGGTTTTACAACCCAGACAAAAAGTGCCCAAACCAACGAATATGCCAAGAGCGTAATTCACAATGCTTTGAAAAAAGCTTTTGCTCCTGAGTTCCTGAACAGACTCGACGATGTAGTTTTATTTAATGCACTAACCAAGGAAGACATCTTTAAAATCATCGACATTGAACTCAAAGGCTTGTATAAGCGAATCATTCTATTGGGTTACGAAATTGTACTCACCGAAGATGCCAAGGATTTTATTGCTGAAAAAGGCTACGATGTGCAGTTTGGCGCAAGGCCACTCAAACGGGCTATTCAGAAATACCTCGAGGACCCTATGGCCGAAGTAATAATTAAGGCTGATATTAAAGAGGGTGATAAAATAGAAGTAGGTTTTGATAAGGAAAAAGAAGAGATTACCATAAACGTGGTACACCAGGAAAAAAAGCTGACCGAAGGCACCCAGGAACCCAAAGCCCTTGAAAAACCTAAGGAAGGAAAGAAAAAGGACCCGGAAGTGAAAGAAGGATAAGGAATAAATCGATTATTAATTCATTCAATAACAAAAGCCTGGGGCAAAATCTCCAGGCTTTTGTATTTTTAGATCTCCTTTCTCTAATTCATTCGAAAACATTTTTGCCATGATAAACAAATACTTTTTTGAAGTTTTCGGTTACATTCCGCGTCAGGGACCGGGCTCGAAGGAAGAAACATGCAGGGCGTGGGCTAGTCTTTCCGGTTTACCCCAAAGACCATCCATTCTGGATATTGGATGCGGAAAGGGGCAACAAACGATGGATTTGTGCAGCCTTACAGAGGGTCATATCCTCGCCCTCGACAATTACCAGCCCTTTATAGAATCTCTTCAAAAAAGGGTGGAATCGAAAAAACTTTCACACAAAATTACCTGCCTTGTAGGCGATATGGGGGCTTTGCCTTTTCTTTCCGATCAGTTCGACATCATTTGGGCCGAAGGTTCGATGTTTATAATTGGTTTCCAGAAAGCACTGAAAGAGTGGAAAAAACACATTAAAAAAGGTGGTTTTCTGGCTTTTTCCGATTGTGTTTGGTTGAAGGAAAATCCACCAAAGAAACTAAGCGATTTTTGGCAATCTGAAGGCATTGAACTGCCTAAGGTGGACGAAATTCTTGATACAGCAAAGAAAGAAGGTTACGAATGCATCTTAAATTTTACCATTCAACCTAATTCCTGGAAAACAGAGTTTTACGACTATATTGAAGAAGCCCTTGTGCATTTCTGGAAACAATACCCCGGCAATGCCGAAGCCATAGAAACTTTTAATTCCATTCAGCACGAAATAGATATTTATGACGCCTATCAGGCCTATTTCGGTTATGAGTTTTTTGTGCTGAAGAAATTATAACAGCAAAATAGCCAATCAATTCGTCACAAAGAACGCTTACTGAAGGGTTCCATACAGGTCGAAAGCATCGGCGGATGTTACTTTTACCTTGTAAAACTTTCCTGTTTCAAGCTTGACTGAGGCAGACACAAGTACTTCATTGTCAACTTCCGGCGAATCGGCCTCGGTGCGGCCTACATAAAACTCACCTTCTTTTCGGTCGATAAGGGTTTTGAGGCTTTGTCCCACCCGTTTTTCGTTAAGCGACAATGAAATTTGTTCCTGCACTTCCATCAGGGCAGCCGCTCTTCGATCTTTTTCTTCCTGCGAGATAATATCCTTAAATTTTCCGGCCGCAAAGGTGTCCTCTTCTTCGGAATAGGTAAACACACCCAGGCGATCGAATCGTGATTTTTCGACAAAAGCCAACAACTCCTCGAATTCTTTCTCAGTTTCGCCCGGATGGCCCACCAATAATGTCGTGCGAAGGGCAAGCTGTGGAACCTCATCGCGGAGGCGCTGAATGAGGTCGTAGGTTTGAGAACTTGTAATTCCACGGCGCATATTACGCAATACAGGGTCGCTTATATGTTGAAAGGGAATATCGAGGTAGTTACAGATATTCGCACGAGAGCGCATCACCTTTAAAATTTCATAAGGAAAAGATGCCGGATAGGCATAATGCAAGCGTATCCATTCCAACTCGTTGATATCGCTCAAACGAAGCAGTAGATTGGGCAATTCCTGGTTCTTGTAAAGATCAACACCGTAATAAGTTAAATCCTGGGCAATGAGTATAATTTCTTTTGTTCCATTTTTAGCCAGCGAACTGGCTTCGTGTAGGAGTTCTTCCTTTGGTTTCGATTTATGCTTGCCCCTGATTAAGGGAATGGCACAAAAAGAACAGGTACGGTCGCAACCCTCGGAAATTTTGAGGTAAGCATAATGTTTGGGTGTAGTTTGAACGCGTTCTCCTATCAGATCGTTTTTATAATTGCCCCCCAGATCTTTTACAATCTGTTCGAGGCTGTTTACGCCGTAAATGCCATCTACCTCAGGAATTTCGGTTTTAAGCATGTCTTTGTAGCGTTCCGAGAGGCAACCCATTACAAAAACCTTATCGATTAATCCTTCCTGTTTTGCCCGCACATGCTCCAGTATGGTATTTACCGATTCTTCCTTGGCATCGGCAATAAATCCACAGGTATTAATCACAACAGTGCGCGCATCGTCATCGGACGAGTCGTGCACAACCGATAACTGGTTTGCCTTAAGCTGACCTAAAAGCTTTTCAGAGTCAACCAGGTTTTTGGAACATCCCAGTGTAACTACATTTATTTTTGAAGTTTTTTTCTTAGTTAACATAATATTATACCCTTACAGAAGAAATACATATACGAGGAAACAATTGAAGGACCCATGAAGTTTTGGCTGAAGATTTCTTTTTCGAAACATTTAGCTTGGTTTCGGGAAACGCAAAGCATGATACTATGAACCAGATTTAGTGAGAGAAAAGCGAATCGACAAATTCGATTTTGTTAAAAAGCAGAAGATCGCATACTTTCTCGCCAACACCGATGTATTTTACCGGAATTTTAAACTGATCGGATATTCCAATAACCACACCACCCTTTGCTGTGCCATCGAGTTTGGTAATGGCCAATGCTGTTACCTGAGTAGCGGCTGTAAATTGTTTGGCTTGTTCAAAGGCATTTTGTCCGGTTGAACCGTCAAGCACCAAAAGTACCTCGTGAGGTGCACCAGGCACTACCTTTTCCATTACCCGTTTTATTTTGGTAAGTTCATCCATCAGGTGGGCTTTATTATGCAGCCTGCCTGCAGTATCCACCAGCACCAGGTCGATGTTACGCGACAAGGCCGACGAAAGAGCATCAAATGCCACACTGGCTGGGTCGGAACCCATTTGTTGCTTCACAATGGGCACATCTACTCTTTTTGCCCACACATCGAGTTGGTCAATAGCAGCAGCACGAAATGTATCGGCTGCCCCAAGAAGCACGGATTTTCCGGCAGACTTATAATGATGGGCTATTTTTCCAATGGTGGTGGTCTTTCCCACCCCATTTACACCAACCACCATAACCACATGAGGTTTTTGCGCAAAATTGGAAGAGAATTCTTCTACTTCTCCCTTGTTACTCTCCTCGAGTAAGGAAGCAATTTCTTCCTTTAGTATTGTATTTAACTCGCTGGCATTAAGGTATTTCTCACGAGAAACACGCTTTTCGATACGTTCGATAATACGCAGGGTAGTATCGACACCAACGTCGGAGGTAACCAATACTTCTTCTAGGTTATCGAGTACATCGCTATCGACGGTCGATTTCCCTGCCACAACGCGGGAAAGCTTTTTAAAAACGCTTTCTTTCGATTTTTCGAGGCCTTTGTCGAGGTTTTCCTTGTTTTCGCGGTTGAAGAGTGAAAAGATTGCCATGGTGTAAAAATAAAAAAGCCTTCTGTTCAGAAAGCTTTTATTCGTTAGATAATCTAAAAAATGAAGCGAGATTAGTCGGCTAAAAACTGTTTCAGGTTATCGTTGTGAATGATTTCTTCCTGGAATGCATAAGCTCCAGTTTTTTCCGATTTCACCATCTTAATGCATTTCACATAAGACCTGCTGTCTTTCGATTGTAATGTTGCTACTACCTTCTTTGCCATAATGAATTATTTTATTTCGCGGTGAACGGTTACTTTCTTTAAAATTGGGTTGAATTTTTTAATTTCCATCCGGTCAGGATTGTTTTTCCTGTTCTTGGTAGTAATATACCTCGATGTGCCAGGCATTCCGGATTCTTTATGTTCAGTGCATTCTAATATTACCTGCACTCTGTTTCCTTTTTTAGCCATTACTGTAAATCGTTAAATATTAATATGTCGAAATATGGCCGCTTGCTTTGGCCTCTTCAAGGGCTTTTTTCAGACCTTTTTTGTTGATATTGCGAATACCTGCTGCAGATACTCTAATTGATACAAAACGATTCTCCTCAACTAAAAAGAATCTTTTATCGAATAAGTTGGGAGCAAAAATTCTTTTCGTTTTGCGGTTCGAATGCGAAACGTTGTTACCAACCATGATTTTCTTACCTGTTATCTGACAAACTCTTGACATTTTCTTAGTGTTTTATGTGCTCGAAAAACGAGATGCAAATTACGGTATTATAATTTTAATATTCAAATTTTTTAATGAGAATTTTTTACATCGAAAGTAAATCCATCCGAAGCTTGTTCAAAGCAGTAATGGTGGCCCTTTGAACGGTTCTTTCGCGATTGTCGCCAAAATTAAACTTAAAACCTGACACTCCTCTGGGTGTGGCTATGGCGATGCAAACAGTGCCTACAGGTTTTTCCAAAGTGCCGCCCGAGGGCCCTGAAATACCCGATACGGCAATGGAACAATCGGTTTGCAAAAGGTCTTTTACCTGAAGGGCCATTGCTTTTACAACGGCTTCGCTTACTACCCCCTCCTGGTCAATTAAGGCTTGCGAAACCTTTAATATATCTGTTTTTACCTGATTCGAATAAGCTACTATACTACCATTATAATAGGCAGATGCACCCGGCACGGAGCTAATAGTTTTGGCCACATTGCCTCCGGTGCAACTTTCGGCAGTGGAAATCTTGTATCCATGCTTTAGTAAAAGTTTCCCTACAATCAATTCGATGGTATCATTATTATAGCCAAATAAATCGATTCCAAGCTCTTTTTCCAGAGTAAGGCAGGTACTTTCAAATATTTTATTTAAACCCGATTCATCGGCCGAGGAAGCACTCAGGCGTAAACGTACCATACCAGGGGAAGGTAAATAGGCAAGCGAAAAACCTGCAGGCAGTGAGTTTTCGAAGTTATCGAGACGGTCAGACAAGGTTGATTCAGGCACCCCGGCAGTTAAAAAGGTTTTATGCAAGCGCAGGGGTAGCGCAAAATGGTTTTGAAGATAGGGTATAACCTCATGAACCATGATATCCTTCATCTCGAAGGGCACGCCCGGCATGGAAACCATAAGCTTTCCATCGGTTTCGAACAACATGCCCGGAGCACTGCCCTGGTTGTTGCTGAGCACTTTGCATGCTTCCGGTACATCGGCCTGTGAGCGGTTTATCTCTGAAAGTTTCACTCCCAGTTGGGTGAGTCTTTTCTCAATTTTTTCGAGGGTTGGCTGGTGCCTGATTAGTTTACAACCAAAAAAGTCGGCAAGGGCTTTTTTGGTAATATCGTCGCGGGTTGGTCCCAATCCTCCAGTAATAAGCACGATTTCGGAATCGGACATGGCATCGGCAAAGGCCTGAGTTATTTCCAGATGTTTATCGGAAATGGATTGAATGCTTTTAACCCTGATCCCGATTTTGTTCAGTTCGGCAGCCATAAAGGCTGAGTTGGTATCCACCACCTGTCCTATCAGTATCTCGTCGCCAATGGTTATAAGGGTTGCTTGCATTTTTTTCAGGAAAAATTGTTCGCCTTATTTAGCACGAAACTATGCTACATTCTTTGCACTACTGTTGAGGTTCCGAATTCGCTGCAGCAAAGTTGGATGTGAATAATGAAAAAAGACATAAGCCGGATGAGGGGTTAAATTGCTGAGGTTGTTACGCGAGAGCTTTTTGAGGGCAGAAATCAGTGGCTGGTCGAGCTGGTAATCTTTTGCATATTGATCGGCCTGGTATTCATTCTTACGCGAAAGGACATTCATAGATAAGCCTACCATGGTAGAAAAGGGACTATAAATAACCCCAAATGCCATCAAAGCCAAATGAAAACCCTGTACCCTTGCTCCCAATGCCTCAGAAAGCAGAGGATTGACAGTAAACAGCGAAAATACATACAAGGTAATGCCAGTCTGAACTACACTCAGTGCCATGCCCGACAGGGTATGTTTGCGCATATAATGTCCTATTTCGTGAGCCAGCACAGCCACAATTTCTTCGGTTGTTAAATCCTGTATAAGGGTATCGTAAAGCACAATTCTTTTTTTCGACCCCAGACCCGTAAAATAGGCATTGGCTTTGGTTGAACGTTTAGATCCGTCGATGACAAAAACATTCTTCAGCTGAAAACCTGCCTTGCGGCTAAATTCGCTGATGGCTTCTTTTAAGGGCCCTTCTTCGAGAGGGGTTTGCTTGTTGAAAATTGGCACAATAAGCGACGAATAGAACATGGTAATGAAAATCATAAACAGAGTAATGGCTCCCCAGGCATACAACCAAAAATATTGTTCGGTAATGCCGTAAAACCAGGTAATGAGAGCAAGTAAGCCACCACCGATTAAACCCGATAGCAACCAGCCTTTGAGCTTATCTGTAATAAAAGTGCGAATTGTTGTTTTGTTGAAACCAAATTTTTCTTCAATTACAAAGGTGTCGTAAAGGGCGAATGGCGTATTGATTACATCTGATGCCAGCATAACCATGCCGAAAAAAAGAAGGGTAACGGTAATAGGGTTGTTGGTGATGCCCCTGGCTATCGTATCGAAATAGCCAAACACATGAAAAAAAAGCATGCTGGTAACCACCAAAAAACTAAAGGTATTGGTGAGTAGGGAAAATTTATCGTTGATGCGTTTGTATTGTTGAGAGCGGGTATATTTCTCCGATTCATACACATCGCTCAATTCGGCAGGAAGCTTATCGCTCCAGTAATTAGAATTAAGAAAATCCAACACCCTCTCCAACACAAAGTTGAACATAATAATCAGCACAATGAGCATGAAGGGAGCATTGTAGAAACTCCCCCTGTGGTGCTCAATCAAAGGCTGGATAAACAGACTGAGGTTGGCTATGAAACTAGAAATAAGAACAAGCATTCTTCTTTGGTTTGAGGCGCTAAAAATAGTAAAACTCTAACAGTTTGCAGGATAAAATGTTTTAAAGTTTGAATCATTCAAAATAAAAAAAGCGCCCCAATGGAACGCTTTATATAATGAACTCAGTTAATAAGCAATGTATCAGGTCTTCATGGCACCGCAAATGCTGATAGTTTGTCCGCTTACATAAGACGATAAATCCGAGGCAAGGAACAAACATACATTGGCTACTTCCTCTGGGGTGCCGCCGCGTTTCATTGGAATGTGTTGTTCCCAGGCCTGACGTTGTTCATCGGAAAGTTTAGCGGTCATTTCGGTAATAATAAAACCGGGAGCAATGGCATTGCAACGAATGTTGCGCGAACCCAATTCCTGGGCAATGGATTTGGTAAAACCGATTATCCCGGCTTTCGAAGCCGAATAGTTGGCCTGTCCGGCATTTCCATGCACACCTACCACCGAACTGAGGTTTACAATGGACCCTTGTTTATTTTTCAGCATAATTTTCTGAACAGCTTTGGTGAAGTTAAACACCGATTTCAGGTTTACGTTGATCACGGTATCCCATTGTTGCTCGGTCATGCGCATCAGAAGGGTATCCATGGTAATACCGGCATTGTTTATCAGGACATCTACAGTTCCAAAGTCGTTGAGTATTTCGCTGACTACCTTGTCGGTATCTTCGAAATTACTGGCATCACTGGCATAGGCTTTGGCCTTTACACCCAGTGCTTTTAATTCTTTCTCAAGCGATTCGGTATTTTCATTAAGTCGCAGGTCGGTTACGGCCACATTTGCACCTTCCTGGGCAAAACGGATGGCAATAGCCCGGCCAATGCCTCTTGCAGCTCCTGTTACAATTGCTGTCTTTCCTTCTAATAATCTCATATTTAAGTAATTTGTTTTATTTTTAATGAACCCCCTTGCATCCCTGGCTTAATGTTTATAGCAAGGCAATGCGAATGATAAAATTGCGAGGCAAAATAAAGAAAGAATGAGCAAAATGACAAATAATTGTGCACATCCACTTCATTTAAAATTATATATGGCAATGAAATGGGAACTCTACTATCGAAGTATTTCCTTCATTTTTTGTCCTATCTCTGCAGGCGATTGCACCACGGCTATGCCACATTCGCGCATGATGCGCATTTTAGCTTCTGCTGTGTCGTCTTTTCCGCCTACAATAGCACCGGCATGCCCCATACGCCTGCCTTTAGGCGCTGTTTGGCCGGCAATAAAGCCTACCACTGGTTTTTTGGCATGATTCTTATACCAATAAGCCGCTTCGGCTTCCATGGTGCCACCAATTTCGCCTATCATCACTACACCCTGGGTATCGGCATCGTTCATAAACAATTCGAGGGCTTCGCGGGTAGTGGTTCCGATAATGGGATCGCCACCAATTCCAATGGCCGTGGAAATGCCCAAGCCAGCTTTTACAATCTGGTCGGCTGCCTCGTAAGTAAGGGTTCCCGATTTGGAAACAATTCCGATTTTTCCAGGCTTAAATATAAATCCCGGCATAATGCCCACTTTGCACTCGCCTGCCGTAATCACTCCCGGACAATTAGGGCCGATGAGGCGACTTTTCTTTCCGCTTAAAAAGGCTTTTACTTTTATCATGTCGGAAGTTGGAATTCCCTCGGTGATGCATACAATCAGTTCCACTCCTGCCTCGGCAGCTTCCATCACGGCATCGGCGGCAAAAGGTGGTGGCACAAAAACAATGGAAACATTGGCTCCTGTCTTCTTCACTGCATCAGCAACGGTATTATAAACCGGTCGATCGAGGTGCTTCAGCCCGGCTTTTCCGGGTGTAACCCCTCCTACTACCTGGGTTCCGTATTCGATCATCTGACTGGCATGAAAGCTTCCTTCGGTGCCAGTAAAGCCCTGTACCAATATCTTCGATTCTTTGTTTACTAATACACTCATTGTTTTTACGCTTTGTTAAGTAAATCAAAAATAGCCTTTTTGCCTTTGATTGCAATATGTTCTGCCGGAATTGTCGCAGACCATATTCTACTTATGGTGTTTTCAAAAAAGAAAAAAATCTATTTTATCTACTTTAGTTATAGGATTTGTAGTTTTATTATATATCTTTGTCCTACCATTATTATAGTTTTTATAGTATTTAAATTTTAACCTAGCAATAAGACCTATGGAAACAAAAATTAACTCACAGAAAATCGAGCTCTTTACGCGCCAAATAGCCAAACTAGCCCTTAACCTGCCACAGGATAAAATAGGAGTAAACGCGCAAAAAGAAATTCTTTCAGCATCGACCCGAGCCACCAGCGCCATCAAACTAGCCTTGTTTGAAAAACCGGGAAAACAGGTTTATGATCAATTGAACCTGGTTCTGGAAAGCATTTATAATACGAAATTCTGGCTCGACTTCTTAGCGGCCGAGGGATACCTCAGCGCTGATTTGCAAAATTCGCATATACAAATTGCCGACGAAATTATAATTCAAACGCTTTCATGGCGGGCAGAACATGAAAAGCTACTGGCATTATCGTACCCTGGTGAGTGGTTTTTGGTTGATTGAAAAAGAACTCATTGGAGAGATCTGAAGCCATACATAGACACTTTCCCATATTTTATAAACTATTCTACAAACAAATATTAATTTCAATTTTCAGTCAGTAATTCGCATGAATCCGAACAATTCGATTTCAGACGCACTCGATGCAGCCCAGCACGATTTATTCTCAAAACTGCTAACCTCACTTAGCCACGAGCAAAAAATATGGTTGGGAGGATATCTGAGCGGGCTCAACCAAAGCACTGGTCAACTCTTAAAAATACTTGATCACCAAAACCTTTCTCCTACAAGTTCAAATAGGCTTTCTCAGGTTCCTGCACTAAAAATACTCTACGGAACCCGGTCTGGCAATGCCCAGAAGGTAGCCCAAAAAGCGCAGAAAAAAGCCGAAGCAATAGGCATTCCGGTAGAACTGGTGAACCTGAACGAGTACAATCCCAAACAAATTAAACAGGAAAAAAACCTCTTGATTGTGGTGAGCACCGATGGCGAAGGTTCGCCTCCCCTGAGCGCCGAGGAGTTTTACCAGTTTCTGCACAGCAAAAAAGCACCCGAACTTCGTTCGCTAAAATATTCTGTATTGGCGCTGGGCGATAGCAGTTATACGCATTTTTGCAAAACCGGCCGCGACATCGACTCCCGCCTCGAACAATTGGGTGGTATCAGGTATTTCGATCGCATCGATTGCGACCTCGATTTCGAAGCGGCTTCGCAGCAATGGATAGAAGCTTCGATACAAAAATTTGCAGCCGAACACGCTACTGCAGAGGCAGAGGGTATTTATGGCAGTCAGGCTCAAGAGGTAATTTCAGAACCAACTTACAGCAAAGAAAAACCCTTTCAGGCACCTGTATTAACCAAACAGCAAATTACCGGCCGGGGCTCTGGCAAAGAAGTGTTCCATTACGAAATATCACTGGAAAACTCTCGTTTACACTATACACCCGGCGATTCTTTGGGTGTATTCAGCATCAATAACGCAGAGTTGGTAAATCAGGTACTCGCGCACAGTAAACTTAACGAAAGTGAAAAAATAGTCGTCGGCAACAGCGAAAAGACTGTAAAAGAGGCCCTCACACATCATTACGAGATTACCCGGCTCACTCCGCCCCTTTTAAAGGCCTGGGCAGCACTTGCTGAAAGCACACAGCTTAATAAGATTGTGACTGACCCAAAAATGTTGGAGGAATTTCTCTGGGGACGCGATGTGCTCGATCTTTTTGAATTGTTTCCAGTACAGTTTGATACAAAAACCTTGTTTTCTACCTTGCGGAAATTGCAACCAAGACTTTATTCAATTGCCTCAAGCCAGCAGGCAAATCCCGATGAAGTGCATATTACTGTTTCGGCAGTGAAATATCAATTCAACCAGCGAAAACGCTTAGGGGTATGCTCTACCTACCTTTCTGACCAGTTACAGGAAGACAGTATTTTGCCGGTTTACATCGATGAGAACATCAGTTTTCGTTTGCCCAAAGACCCTTCTGTGCCCATTGTGATGATTGGGGCCGGAACCGGGGTGGCTCCCTTCCGGGCTTTTATGCAAGAAAGAGCCCTCAATGCTTCAGGAGGTAAAAACTGGCTGTTCTATGGCGACCGCAATTTTGCCACCGATTTTCTCTACCAAACCGAATGGCAAAAATGGTATCAGCAAAAGCTGCTTAACCGCATTGACCTTGCCTTTTCGCGCGACCAGACAGAAAAAGTTTACGTGCAGCATCAGATTCTGAAGCAGTCGGGGGAATTCTATAAATGGATTCAGGAGGGCGCCCACATCTATATTTGTGGTGATAAAAACTCAATGGCACGCGATGTAAAGCAAGCCATTCTGCAGGTTATAGAATCAGAAGGCGGATTAAAAACAGAGAAAGCCGAAGTTCTTTTTAACCAGCTCAGAAAAGAAAATAGGCTTCAGGAAGATGTGTATTAAACCAACCCAAGTGAAAGTGAGGTAATCAAGAATTTTTAAACATGAACAAACAAGAAATAAAACTATCGCCTGTAGAAGGGATAAAAACCAGAAGCAATTACCTGCGGGGCACCATTCGCGAAAGCCTGATCGATGAAATCACCGGTGGTATGGCCGCCGACGATACCCAACTAATCAAGTTCCATGGCATCTACCAGCAAACTGCCCGCGAACTCGAGGCAGAACGCAAAAAGCAAAAGCTTGAACCTTTGTATTCTTTTATGATAAGGGTGCGCCTGCCCGGAGGCATTTCTACTCCTGAGCAGTGGCTTGAGATGGATCGGCTTTCCGATACCTATGCCAATGGTACCTTAAAGTTAACCACCCGACAGGCTTTTCAATTTCACGGGGTCTTTAAAAAGGTACTCAAACAGCATATCAGTGAAATAAACAATGTCCTACTCGATACCATTGCAGCCTGCGGCGACGTAAACCGCAATGTCATGTGCAGTCCTAACCCTGAACGCTCAGAATTGCATGCCGGAGCATACGATTTTGCGAGACAAATTCATGAACATTTAACCCCTGCTACCACAGCCTATCACGAGATATGGCTCGAAAAGCAATTGGTAGCCGGTGGTGAAGAACCGGAAGACAATGAACCCATTTATGGAAAAACATACCTTCCGCGTAAGTTTAAAATTGCCATTGCCGTTCCGCCCGATAACGATACCGATATATTTACCAACGACATAGGTCTAATTGCCATTGGCGATGAAAACATACTCACCGGCTTTAACCTTGCTGCCGGCGGTGGCATGGGCACTACCTTTGGCGACGAACGCACCCATCCCCGTCTTGCCGATATCATTGGCTACTATAAAAAAGAAGACTCTCTGAAAATTGTTGAGGAAATTGTTAAAATACAACGCGACTATGGAAACCGCGAAGACCGTAAGATTTCGCGCCTGAAATATACCATTGAGCACCATGGTCTCGAATGGTTTAAGAATGAACTGGAAAAACGCACCGGAATAAAAGCCCTGGAAGCAAAACCCTTTCAGTTTAAAACCACTACCGACTCTTATGGATGGGTGCAAGGAGCAGACAATAAATGGCACTATACCCTTTTTGTAGAAAATGGCCGTGTGAAAGATACCGAGAAAGTGAAGATGAAAACAGCACTTCGCGAAGTGTCTCGCATACACCGGGGCGATTTCAGGCTCACAGGCAACCAGAATGTAATTATTGGCAATGTTCCGGCTTCGGAAAAAGAAAATATCACCAACCTGCTCCGCAAATACAAGGTGAATGCAGAGAACAATTTCAGCCCGTTAAGACTTTCTTCGCTGGCCTGTGTGGCACTCAATACCTGCACTCTGGCTCATGCCGAAGCCGAAACCTATCTTCCTTCGCTGATTGATAAAATTGAACCCATTCTGGAAAAACACCAACTTGGCAAGCAGGCCATCACCCTGCGCATGACAGGATGCCCCAACGGATGTGCCCGTCCGTATAATTCGGAAATTGGGCTGGTGGGCAGGGCAGCTGGCATTTATAACCTTTACCTTGGAGGGAGTCACCTTGGCAAAAGGCTGAATGTATTGTACAAAGAAATGATGAAGGAGGAAGATATTTTAAAGGAACTCGATACACTTTTTGAACAATACAGCCACGAACGTGAGCAGGAAGAAGCTTTTGGAGATTTTGTAATCCGAAAGGGAATTGTGTATATTGGAGAGTTTTAACCAATTGAAAAAACCGCACTTGCATAAGTTCATCGAGTAATGTAAATTTGCACAAAACGTTGATATGCAAAGACTAATATTAGATAATATAGATAAAATCAAAACATTATGTATGATTCATAACGTAAAGACTTTATTTGCCTTTGGATCAGTATGTACAGATAAATTCACTGATACAAGTGATATAGATTTGTTGATTTCCTTTAAGCCAATGGATTACGGAGATTATGCCGATACCTATTTTGATTTGGCTGATAAATTTGAAAATTTATTTCATCGGCCAGTTGATTTAGTTACGGACAAATCGTTATCTAACCCGTATTTTATAGATTCCATTAACCAAACAAAGACTTTATTATATGGATCTTGAGATCAAGAAGTATTTGTTTGATATTCAAGAATCTATTGATTCTATTGACAAATATCTTGGCGGAAATCGTGATTTTGATGCATATATTGCTGATAAGATGTTGCGCAGAGCTGTTGAGAGGGAATTTGAGATTATTGGTGAAGCAATGGGGCGGATTGAAAAACTAGATTCAACTTTATTCATTTCGAGTAAAAGACAGATTATAAGTATGCGTAATCGAGTGATTCATGGGTATGATAAAATTGATAATGAGATTGTTTGGGGTACTATAGTGAGACATTTGCCTACTCTAAAAATTGAGATTCAGGATTTGTTAGGATAAAAATCATCTTGCCAAAACTAAGTGCATACATCATAAGGGGTTCAGAGCAATTTGCAAGTTGAGAACTCACAGGAAAAGGCTGTAACTTTAGATGTTGAAGTGGCTACGAATTCCTGGATGCTGAATAAACTCACCGATGCCAATAAGTCTATAAAAACTCACATCATAAATTAAACTATCCTGAATTGATTTTGTTCTTAAGACAGAAATATTGTTCCTGATTTTCCAGTCAGTGATTGGAAAATTGATTTAGACACATTATACCGAATTATTAGGTGTTTTAGATCACTTTTCCAGAGGGTTTTATGAAAATAAAGCTGTTAATGATAACTGGATCGTTCTATTGGACAGAAAACCATGAAATACCAAGATACAGAGATGAATTTTCTCCCCATAAGTCTCAACATAAGCCAAAAGCTGATAGTGATTGTAGGAGGCGGAAGGGTAGCGTATCATAAAATAAAGCTTCTCTTGCCTTTTACCAGTCATTTTAAGGTAATTGCCAGAGAGGTCTGTCAGGAAATTAAAGATTTACAAATACCCTTCACTGAAAAGGATTATGCACAATCGGACCTTGAATCTGCCTTTTTGGTTTATGCCTGCACCAACATTAAAGCATTGAATGAGCAGGTTTACTACGATGCACATAAACTGGGTATTTTAGTGAATGTTGTCGATAACCCGCCACTCTGCGATTTTGTGTCGCCGGCTATTTACAAAAAAGACCACATGACCGTAGCCGTAGGCTCCAATGCCAGCGATGTATATGCCTCCATCCGTTGGCGCGATCGTATCCGCAAGTACCTGGAAAACAATCCTGAAGAGTCATGTTGAAATTTAACTGTTCTGAAAAAACCTTACCTCTGAAATTGAGCCAATCGTAGTATCTTTGCCTTCCACTTATTTGTATGACAACACACCTGCTTACACAAGACGACACCTTGCATAGAAGCCTGATTCAGGAGCTGCAAGAGATTTTTCCTCAAGAAGATTTTTTTCATGCCTTTGTTCAAGTTCCCGTAACAAATGATCTGACTAACAAGCATATCGTATTAGAGCAATTAGATGACCAGTTGGCATTCCTAAATCTCGAGGTTCTACCCTTTCCATTGCCGGCAAACATTAAAATTGTAGCTATTTATTCTTTCGGGCGGAATCAGAAGCTTGCAGCCCTCTTGGCAAATGATAGATTCCTTGCGCACTACCAACAATTTTCTAAAACCTCAATTCATACCGGGTTTGGAAAAGTTTACCTTGTTGGTGCCGGGCAATGCAGCAAAGAGCTTCTTACCATCAAGGCATACGAATTGATTCAAAAAGCCGATATCATTTTTTACGACAGCCTAATCGACAGCAGCATTTTGGAAATATCGCCCGCAGAAAAGGTTTTTGTTGGCAAGCGGGCATCCAACCATTTTAAGGATCAAAAAGACATCAACCGGTTACTTTTTGAAGCCGCACTCAAACACAAGACTGTGATACGGCTGAAAGGTGGCGACCCTATGATCTTCGGGCATGCGGGCGAAGAAATAGCCTTTCTCGAAGCCCGGCAGATTTCGGTAGAAACCGTACCGGGTATTAGTAGTGCCTTAGGTGCCGCTGCCCTGGCCAATCTTCCATTAACACTTCGTAATATCAGCAACTCGGTGGCTTTTTGCAGCGGCCACGAGCGATCGAAGATTGAAGTACCCGACACCGATACCATTGTCTATTTTATGGGAGCAGGCAATATCAGGGCAATAGCAAAGGCACTCTTAGAGCGTAACCGACCACCGGAAACGCCTCTCACGCTTTTTTACAACATAGGCAGCTCCGACCAGGAAGTTTTTTATGAAACTATTCAGTCGGTTTTAAAGTGTGAAAAAGAATACAAATCCCCTCTGCTGATTATTGCCGGCGAAGTAGGGAACCGGCATTGCTGGCACAAAGCTTTTCAATACAAACCCAAAATATTGTTTACGGGTTCGAACCTTGCCAAATATGCCCATCTGGGTTATGTGTTTCATCAGCCAATGATTGAGCTTAGCCCATTGCATGATTTTACCCAAGTCGACCTCGCCATCGAAACAATAGCCGATTTTACCTGGCTGATATTCACCAGCATGTATGCGGTCGATTACTTTCTGAAGAGATGGTTTGAACTTGGAAATGATGCACGAAAACTTGCGAAATTGAAAATTGCTTCGATCGGAGGGGTAACTTCTGCCCGCCTCAAAGAGTATGGCCTCCTGCCCGATCTTCAGGCTTCGGACGAATCGTCGGAAGGTTTGGTTAACCTGTTTGTGGAGCAGAACATAACACAGTCCAAAATACTGATTCCACGCTCGAACCTGGCGACTAACTTTCTGCCAGATATGCTGGAGAATATGGGCAACCAGGTTGTAAAGCTTACCGTCTATGAAAATATTATGCCCTTAGTTATAAAAAAAGTAGAGGTGGAGGGCTTCGATCAGGTTATTTTTACATCGCCCTCGTGTGTAGATAATTTTATGAAAACATATGGCCGTTTACCTCAAAAACCTGAAATAGTTTGCCGGGGTAAGGAGACTCTTAAGCGGGTGGAATTTTTTACCAATAAATAATTATTCCGCACAAGGTAAAATTACTGTGGCAATTGTTCCTTTTTCGAATTCAGAGTCAAACTGAAGTGTGCCATCAAGCTCCTTTATAATGTTGTAGGTAATTGCTAAACCCAGTCCGGTTCCTTTTCCGGGGTCCTTGGTAGTAAAGAAGGGTTCTGTGATACGCGACAAAATATTCTTATCGATTCCAATGCCAGTATCGGCAATTTGAACAATAGCCCTCTTGTTTTCCAGGGAAGTATTTACAGTAATGGTGCCTTTATCTTTAATGGCATGAATGGCGTTTGTAAGAATGTTAAGGAATACCTGGTGCAATTTACCATTGCTGGCATACACCACTAATTCTTTTTCGGAGAAATTTTTAACGATTGTAATGCGGCCTTTCACTAAATGATGAAGCATAATAAGGCAGTTATCAATTATATGGTGCAAAGAGCACTGTTCCAAAGAGTCCTCTCTCTGATGATTAAATTCATTCAAACTTGATACAATTGAAGTAGCTCGGTTAACCCCCTCGCGTATAGCATTTAATGAGGTTAAAAAATCTTCGTCGTCCGAAAGGTTATTTTTGTCTGAAATGACATCTTCTATTCCATAAAGCCCACCTTGTATAAAGTTTAATGGATTATTTATTTCATGTGCCACCCCTGCCGCCAAAATCCCTAATGAAGCCATTTTTTCTGAATGGATCATTTGCTCTCGTGCCTCAGAAAGGTTTTTTAATGCTGCCCTCAACTCTTCTTTTTGATTCTCAATTTCGAGGGTTCGATGCTTCACTAAACTTTCAAGCTGCTTATTCTTTGAGGCCAGTGTTTTTAGCCTGATATAATAAATTAATAAGCCCAGGCAGGAAACAGCCAACACATAAAATAGTTTCGCCCAAATTGTCTGATACCATGCTGCTTTTATCTGAATGTGCAAACTTTTTGTGATGCCCTCCTTCGATCCTTTGATGCTGGTTCGCAACAAGAAAGTATAATCGCCAGGAGAAAGATTGGTATAGATTGCTGTTCTTTCGTTTGAACTGGTAATCCATTCATTATCGAAAGGTTCCAGTTTATACATGAATTGCAGCAGGTCTATGTTTTTAAAATCGATGCTGGTAAAAGTGATCGATAACCTGTCGGCAGAAGCAGGTATAACCGGATTCTCGGCAGAAATGATGTCATGGTCAGCATAAATGCTTTCAAACAGAATAATGGTATCAAGAGATTGCTTAAACGACTCAGTTGGTCGAATGTGAACTACTCCTCCCTGTGTTGGAATCCAGAGATCGCCTTTGGAGTCTTTATAAGAATGCACAGCACCCAAACAATGGTTGTTTTTCATGCCATGACTTTTGTTAAACTGCTGCACTTCAAAGCTTCCTCCTCCAGATTCTGCAATGCTTTCCAATTCAGACAACCGAACCTTCAATATCGATTGTTCGCTCGGAAGCCACAGATTACCATAGTTATCGGCTAAAATGTTATAGACTATATTGGAAGGTAATCCGTTGCTACTATTGAAAGTATAAGTAAAGTCTTTCGAATAGGCTGTTAAACCATCGTTACCGGCTATCCATAGAATTTTATCCGTTGAAAAGGTTTGAAAAGAAAAGTTGGAGGGCAGTCCATCGTCAATATTAATTTTGTCAATCACTTTCGCATCTTCCAACACATTTATACCGCTAAGGGTTCCGACAATGATTTGTTTTCGGTTGTTTTCGGCAATGGACATAATGTAATTCGAACTCATGCCCCTATCCATATCGAAAAGCTCCCAGGTATTATCCGTAAGAAGTTTTATTAAGCCGGCATTTTTAGTGCCTATCCAAATATTCCCTTCACTATCTTCAAAAACCTGCCTGATATAATCATCCGGAAATCCATTTTCTAATTTATAGGTTTTACTCCTTTTTCCATCCAATAAAACCAGTCCGCCATAAGTGCTAATCCATATTCGGCTCTTCCGATCGATAAAAATGTGCTTTAACCTTAGCTGGGGAATTGGTATCGAAGGCAAATACTTCTGTATACTTCCACTTTTCAGCAGGTTTAAATTTCCGTCTTCATCCCCCATCAGTAAGGTGCTTTTGTCAATCTCTGCTATACCTGTGATGTTATCAGAACTTAAACCATCGTTTTTGGTGTAGCTACTGAAAGGCCCGTCAGCAAGCATAAAGATGCCATTCCGATAAGTTCCACCCCAGAGGTTTCCTTGTGCATCGAATAATAAGTCACGAATAAAATTATTCGGTAAACCTTGAGTTTCGGTGAGCGAATCTAATTGATTTGTATGCGTATTGAATCTAAACAGCCCCTTCAATGTACCAAGCCAGAGAATCCCATTTTGGTCTTCTACAAGGGAATTTATCACTCTATTCTCCAGGGCAGGGGTTTTTTCAATTTTTCCTTGTTTATAGGTATAAAGTCCCTTTCCTGTTGCTATAAAAACCTTTCCACCTGTTGATGAGACAATTCTATTTACTCCATTGACTTTAGTATCAAAAATTATCTTCTTTACTACCTTGTCTTTGTATAGAATTAACTCGGAATTATCGGTTCCGATAAAAATTGTACCATCCTCCCCTTCTGCGAGTGATAGAACTAGACTACTGTTAACATCAAATAAATCTGTTACCTCTGTAAGTTGATTTTGCTTAAATACATAGAGCCTATTCGATTTTGTGCTAAGCCATATATCCCCATTTTCGGAGGTTAAAAGTGCCTCCACGGCAATCTTATTAATTGCGCTAAATTCTTTAGGGTTTTCAAAATTTCCATTGCGATACAGTGAAATACCATGAAGAGAACCCAGCCACAGTGTTCCCTGCTTATCCATAGCCAAGCATAAAACATTTGGCGAGGGCAGATTGCTGTTTTGTGCATTATAAACAGTAAACTTATTTCCATCGAATCGATGCAAGCCGGTAAAACTACTAATCCACAGGTATCCCTTTGGGCCAATTATTAAATCATTGGTTGATTCAGAGCTCAATCCGTTTTCAGTATTCCATGTTTTTATTATATATTGACTTGGCCATTTCGTGGGATTAAGATTTGAGTATGATTGCGAATAGCCATTGCTAAAACTGCTCACGTAACAGTAAATAAGAATATAGTATTTTAAACTACACATAATTATTTTCCGTTTACCATTCATTGGTTTCAAAAAAAAGCTATCCTTCGGATATTGATTTACTCATTCTAATTTAACTATTATTCATAACGAAACGAAATTTTTAATCCATTAATATTGTGTTATTTAAACAAACTCTATTCATCTTTCTACCTACTACTTACCTAAATGTTTGATTCATTCTGTTTAAATGATTAGTTTTGAGATGAAATAACAATTCCGGTACATGTTTAGCTTCGGACAGTTTTCGCAGTTTCTTCCATTCTTTATTCTGGCAATAACCACTTTGGCCAGTTTTACAACTGTAACCTACTCTCGCCATGCAATGAAAGCTGAAAACGAAGCTTGCCAGCAAAAAGAAATTCGGCTTAAAGAGATTCCATCCAACCATACCGAAAAAGTTGCCTCTATTTTTCATCTGAATAATCAGTCATTTTTTACCACCAATACAACTTCGCCAGTTATACCCTTTGTTTACAGGTCTTTAATCAGCCTAAGTCCGCCTGGTAAAGGTGATTTTCTGGTATTGCTTCATAGTTCTGCATTGCCGTTTCTGCGGCCTCCTCCTATTTTTTCTTAGCCTGAAAGCTTTCTGCTTTCTTCTGGGTTTAGCCATACATGGTTGAACTTTTTAGCATTTTTTATGATCACATAACAGACAGAATTCATGATAGGTGTTCTTGGCATCAACCATAAAACCGCAACAATCGATATACGCGAAAAGTTTTCCATTCCCACCATGCAGGTGGCAGAATTTGGAGAGCTTATACTTCAGAAAACTGAAATTACCGAAACGGTAATTCTCTCGACCTGCAACCGTACCGAAATCTATTATTACCATCAGAAAGCCTGTATCAAAAGAACCGACAAGATGCTGCGCGAACTGCTGCATCAGTATAAAGGCATTGCAGAAGATTATTCAGAGTATTTCTATACCCACTCCAACATCGATGCGGTAAACCACCTTTTTTCGGTTAGCTCTGGTCTCGACAGCATGGTGCTCGGCGAAGATCAAATTGTAAATCAGGTAAAAGAGGCTTACTTGCTGAGCACCAACCTGGCATTTACCGATGCAGTGCTCATGCGACTGTTTCAAAAAAATTTCGAGACTGCGAAAAAGGTGCGTTCCGAAACCAATATCCAGCGTGGCGCCTCGTCCATTAGCTTTGTGGCTGTGGAGAAATGCATGCAGTTACTCCACAACAACCTGAAAGATAAAAAGATATTTATCGTTGGTACCGGAAAAACCAGTAGGCTTGTGCTGGAGAAAATGAAAAAACAAGGCGCTACGAATTTTCTGTTTGCCAACCGCACCTATGAATCGGCCGCAATGTTTGCCGAAAAAAACAATGGCTTTGCCGTAGATTTCTCCGACATTAAAAAACACCTGAACGATTACGACATTATTATTACTGCCACTGGTGCCGGCCATGTGCTATTCGACAAAAACGATATCCATTCTAAACGCGAACAGATTTTTATCGATTTAGCGGTTCCCCGCAACATTCACCCCAACGTGGGTGAAATGCCGAATGTCAGGCTTATTACCATCGACAACCTTCAGGACGACCTAAAAAACACTACCAACCTGCGTTACGAAAGTCGGAAAGATGCCGAGATGATTATTGACCAGATGAGCGGTGAATTTTTTACCTGGTTCGACAACCGCGCGCTTCGTCCGGTAATAAAAGCCATAACCGAAAACATGCAAAAAATGCATGAGCTCGAGATAGAAGGTTATCGGCGCTGCTACGACCCAGATACCCTGAAAGTTATCGACGAATACGCGGGCAGGCTCACTCAGAAATACATTCGTACCCTCATAAAAAAGCTTAAAGAATTGAATGAAAATGGCAATGCAGCCCATTCATTAAATATTATCAATCACCTGTTCGAGTTCGACCTGAATGACAAAACCGATGTTAGCCAGTGATTTAACCACTATGAAGAAACAAACCTTTCGCATCGGAACCCGGGGTAGTAAGTTAGCCTTGTATCAGGCCGAAACTGTGAAAAATTCAATTGAACTAAGTTTCCAAAACCTGCATGTAGAGCTGCAAATAATAAAAACCAAAGGTGATATAATTCTCGACACTGCACTTTCGAAAATTGGTGATAAAGGTCTTTTTACCCGCGAAATTGAATTGGCCTTGCTCGATAATAGCATCGATATAGCTGTGCACAGCCTGAAAGACCTTCCAACCACTCTTCCAGATGGATTGCAACTGGGTGCTGTTCTACAGCGAGGCGAAATACGCGATGCCCTGGTTCACCGGAAGGGCAAGAAATTGCACCAGCTCAACCAAGAAGACCTGATTGCCACCTCAAGCCTCAGGCGCATTGCCAGTCTGAAACATCTCAATCCTTTGATTCGGGTAACCGATATCCGCGGAAATGTCAACACCCGCCTGGAAAAAATGCACAATGGCTATTGCGACGGGATGATTATGGCTGCTGCTGGCTTGCAAAGACTGGGGTTCGAAAATCACATCACCGAACTTATTGATCCGGATAGATTTTTACCAGCTGTGGCTCAGGGTGCCATTGCCATCGAATGCCGCATTGACGATCCTGAAACCAATGAGCTGCTACAAGCCATCAACCACCCTAAAACTATGCTTGCAGTGCTGGCCGAACGTTCCTTTCTGCAAAACCTGGAGGGTGGCTGCCAAATTCCGGCAGGTTGCTATAGCATAATTGGTAAACAAACCATTCAGCTAAAAGCATTTATCGCTTCTCCTGGCGCAGAAAAATACCTCTCAGGTATGGTCGAAGGTACACACGATAAAGCCCTGGAGCTTGGTTATCAGCTGGCCATGGATCTGAAAAACCGCGGTGGAAATGAAATAATGAAACAAATACGAACAACCTAAATAGTAGAGTATGCAATACCCACAACTTCGCATGCGGCGCCTGCGCAAAAATGCAGTAATCCGTGATATGGTGCGTGAAACCCGCTTAAGTATGAACGACCTGGTTATGCCCTTATTTGTGCGCCCAGGAGAAGGTATACGTAACGAAATACGTTCTATGCCAGGCAATTATCAGCAATCAGTCGATAAGCTCACCGAAAACTGTGCCTCGCTTTATCAAAAAGGGGTCAAATCGGTATTGCTTTTCGGTATACCGGAAACCAAAGACGAAACCGGCGAAGTAGCTTGTTCTCATAATAGCATCGTGCAACAAGCTATTCGTGCCATCAAGCGTGAGGTACCGGATTTATACGTAATCGCCGACATCTGCAACTGCGAGTATACCACTCATGGGCATTGCGGTACCATTATCAATGGCGATGTGGACAACGATACCACCCTGCATACACTGGCCAAACAAGCCATCTCCCTCTCTGAGGCGGGTGCCGACATGGTAGCCCCCAGCGACATGATGGACGGTCGTGTAGGTTTTATCCGCCAGGCTCTCGACACAAATGGATTTGAAAGTATACCCATTATGGCCTATTCTGCCAAATTTGCTTCGGCCTTTTATGGTCCTTTTCGCGATGCGGCAGAAAGTGCCCCGAAATTTGGCGACAGAAAGACCTACCAGATGGACCCTGCCAATGGTCAGGAAGCCCTTCGGGAAATTGAGCTCGATATCATGGAAGGTGCCGATATTGTTATGGTGAAACCAGCACTTAGTTACCTTGATGTCATTAAAGAGGTAAAACTCAACTACAATATTCCTCTGGCAGCCTATAACGTCAGCGGCGAATTTAGTATGGTGAAGGCAGCAGCTGCCAACGGATGGATCGACGAGCAACGCATCGCACTCGAAATTCTTACTTCCATAAAAAGAGCAGGTGCCTCCATTATCTTATCGTACCATACGCAGGAACTGGCCGGAATACTCGATTAGAGAGCCTCTTGTATCACTTTTAAACCTTCATTAGAAAACCCTAAACCACACAAGATGTTAAATCGTAAAAAAAGCATCGAAGCATTTCAGCAGGCCATACAGCACATTCCCGGTGGCGTAAATTCGCCCGTAAGGGCTTTTAAAGGTGTAGGCGGAAATCCTGTTTTCTTCCAACGTGGCAACGGTGCCTACCTCGACGATGTAGACGGCAACCAGTACATCGACTATGTTGGTTCATGGGGACCAATGATACTTGGGCATCGGCACCCACAGGTAATGGATGCCCTCAAAAGTACACTCGAAACGGGCACCAGTTTTGGTGCTCCCACTCTGCTCGAAACCGAACTTGCTGTCTTAATAAAAAAAATGGTGCCTTCAATTGAGTTAGTCCGTATGGTCAATTCGGGTACCGAAGCTACCATGTCGGCCATCAGGCTGGCTCGCGGGTTCACCGGACGAAATAAAATAATAAAATTCGAAGGATGTTACCATGGCCATGGCGACAGTTTTCTAATTAAAGCCGGATCGGGAGCCCTCACCCTTGGAACACCCAATTCGCCCGGAGTTACGCAAGGCACAGCGCAAGATACCTTATTGGCCGTTTACAACGATACCGAAAGCATCAGACAATTGTTTTTAAAGCACGGCGAACAAATTGCCGGGGTGATTCTTGAACCAGTAACGGGTAACATGGGAGTAGTCATTCCCGAAATGGAGTTTATCCAAAGCCTGCGCCAATTGTGCACTCAATACGGTGCGTTGCTAATTTTCGATGAAGTAATGACCGGATTTCGCCTGGCCAAAGGCGGAGCACAGGAATTGTTGGGAATAAAACCGGATCTGAGCACTTTTGGAAAAATTATAGGAGGTGGGCTTCCCGTTGGTGCCTACGGAGGGAAAAAGGAAATAATGGAAAAACTGGCTCCCCTTGGGCCTGTTTACCAGGCCGGAACACTCTCCGGAAATCCAATGGCTATGGCAGCAGGCCTTGCCACCTTAAAAATTCTTGACAAGGATGAATATTTCTACCATAATCTCGAAGCAAAGTCGGCAGAGTTGGAAAAAGGTCTTCTCACTACCCTCAAACAATTAAGCTTTCCGGGTGTTGTTAACCGTGTGGGCTCAATGTTTACCTTGTTCTTCACCGCAAATAAACAAGTTAAAAGCTTTAAAGAAGTAATGACATGCAATACCAAACAATATTCCTCATTTTTCCATGCAAGTCTTGAGGCTGGTATTTACTTAGCTCCCTCGCAATATGAGGCTGCATTTATTTCAGCCGCACACAGCAAAGAGGATATTGAGAAAACCATCGAAGCGGCTTATACAGCCATTCAGCAAATAAAAAAGTAAATCTAACCCGACACATGCCGGCAACCAATCAGAATTTGAAACCCGTTTTATTAAAAACCCTTGCAGGAGAAGCTACCAGTCGACCACCATTTTGGTTTATGAGGCAAGCCGGAAGGGTGCTGCCCTCATACCTGGCAATAAAAGAAAAGTACAGTTTTTGGCAAATGATGCAATCGCCCGAAATTGCAGCTCAGGTTACTCTTTTGCCGATTGAGGACCTGGGTGTCGATGCGGCCATTTTATTTTCAGATATTCTGGTTATTCCCTATGCCATGGGCATGGGACTCGATTTTTCCGACCACGGCCCGCAGTTCGATACACCTCTTTCGATTTATGCCGATCCCCTAAGCAAATTACAACCCGATGCAGAAAAGTTACAGTATATCTATAAAGCCATCGATGAGGTAATTCGCACTAAACCTTCTGATATACCGCTAATTGGGTTCTGCGGAGCACCTTTAACTGTATTGCTTTATATGCTACAGGGCTTAAGCCGAAAGGCCGAGTTTCCGGATGCAATCAAATATATCTATGAAAACAAAAATACCACACAAAAACTTGTAGAAGCCATTACCGAATTATCGATAGTGTATATCCGCGAACAAATAAAACATGGTGTGGAGGTTTTTCAGCTCTTCGAGAGCCATGCCGGGCTTTTACCCCTCGATCTTTACTATGAACTAATTATGCCTTCGGTATTAAAAATTTCGAAAGTAGTGAGAGAGCAGAATGTGCCCTTCATATTTTTTCCAAAGGGATTTGGCGTTGGCATTCGCGATTTAACTCCAGACCATTGCGATTTTGTCAGCATCGACTGGCATACACCCATCGAAATGGCACGTGAAATGGTGCATCCGGCTATCGGGTTGCAGGGCAACCTCGACCCAAGAGCTCTATATGGCAGCAAGGATCAAATTGAAAAAACCCTTGAAGGTTACCTGGCCTTCGGACGTAAAAATCAGAATTGGATTTTTAATTTAGGACACGGTTTTATGCCAGGTATATCATACGAAAATGCCCGTTTTATGGCCGACTGGCTGAAAAATGCCCCGTGGCAACGCTAACTTCCTTGCTCAGAAATTAAAATGAAAATTGACCGTACACTCATTGAAAAATACAACCAGGCAGTTCCGAGGTACACCAGTTATCCGCCTGCCAATTTTTTTACCAATCAGGTCGACAATGACTCGTTTCTGGAAATTGTAAAGAAATCGAACCAGAAAGAACCTAAAAACATTTCGATTTATATTCATATTCCCTTTTGCAACAGCCTGTGTTTCTATTGTGGGTGTAATTCAATTCCAATGAGCACGACCACTGCAGTGGAAGAATACCTCTCGGCCCTTAAAAAAGAAATGGCTTTGGTATTACCCCTGCTCGATAAAAACCGGGTGGTGACACAACTGCATTACGGAGGAGGTACGCCAAATGCCATTCCTG
This sequence comes from Bacteroidales bacterium, assembly GCA_035913795.1. GTDB lineage: Bacteria > Bacteroidota > Bacteroidia > Bacteroidales > UBA10428 > UBA10428. The sequence goes on along the minus strand of JAMIIA010000188.1, from coordinate 34,892 downwards.
CTACGTGGCTCATCGAACTAAATAGTTTCCTCTTCAATCAACTTAACTTTGCACCCTCGGCAGAGATTGCCATTGAATGTCACCCTGCATCTTTAACTCACGACTATATTAAAGGATTGCATGTGGCTGGTTTCAATCGATTTAGCCTTGGAATACAAGATTTTAATCTACAGGTGCTGAAGGCAGTAAACAGGCAGCCTTCTAAAATGCCCTTGCATGAACTGATAACAGCCCTAAGAGCAGGTAAAAATGTGGCCGTAAACCTCGATTTTATCTATGGGCTGCCGCACCAAACGAAAGAGAGTTTTTTAAACACCATGCACCAGGCCTTGGAGCATAAACCCGACAGGCTTGTTACATTCTCCTATGCTCATGTGCCCTGGGTGAATAAGGCCCAATTGAAATTAGAAGCAGCCGGACTTCCTTCCGGGAAAGAAAAAATCGACATGACTGAGGCTGCCTATAACCTATTGTCAGAGAATGGATACAAACCCATTGGTATGGATCATTATGTGCTCGAAACGGACGAATTGTTTAAAGCCCAACAAAAAGGCAATCTGCACAGAAATTTTCAGGGATATTGCACCCGCGAAACCACTGGACAGGTTTATGCTTTTGGCGTTTCGGCCATCAGCCAGTTAAGTCATTTTTACGCACAAAATACGAAACACCTGCCTACCTATATTTCCAAACTAAATAATCAGATTATACCTTTAGAAAAGACATATCAACTAAATGAAAAAGAGCTTATTATACGTGAAATAATAAACCAATTCATGTGCAACAAAACAATTAATTGGCAAGAGGTTTCAACACAATTGGGAATACACAAAAGCAATTTATTTGAATGCATTGTATACGATCAGGACAAACTGGTTGAATTCCAGCAGGAAGGAATTATTGAATTCGACACAGAAATGGTGAGTATGAAAGAAAACGGATTAGCCTTTCTGCGCAATGTTGCCGCCAGCTTTGATCCCCTGATGACAAAAAATGAGAAAACCTTTTCAAAGGCTATATAGTTCCCACACATGAACCAGATTGAAGAAAGAAAAATAGTAATAATTGGTGCCGGATTAAGCGGATTAACACTCGCGTATTACCTTAAAAAACAAGGTGTTGATTTTGTCATTCTTGAAAAAGAGAGCCTTGCGGGAGGAGTGATTCAAACCATCACAGAAAACGGGTTTACCTTCGAAAAGGGACCCAATACCGGAGTATTGGGCAATCCTGAAGTGGCAGAACTCTTCGAAGACCTCTACCCTGTTTGTCAATTAGAAACGGCCAATTCCAAAGCCAAGAGCCGATTGATTTGGAAGCGCGGAAAATGGCATGCTCTTCCAGCCGGACTCTTTTCAGCTGTTGGTACTCCTTTGTTTACTCTGAAAGACAAATTACGCATTTTGGGTGAGCCCTTTCGGAAAAGGTGCAGCAATCCGATGGAAAGTGTGGCTGAATTGACAAAAAGAAGACTTGGAAAGTCTTTTCTCGATTATGCCATAGACCCTTTCATTGCAGGCATTTATGCCGGCGATCCGAATAAGCTTGTTACCAAATATGCCTTACCCAAGCTTTATAACCTGGAGCAGTCATATGGAAGCCTAATTCGAGGCGGAATCAAGAAATCGATTGAAAATAAAAAAGACATTCGTTTAAGAAAAGCTACGCGCGAGGTGTTTTCGGTACAAGGCGGGTTCACGCAAATGCTACTGGCACTCGAAAAGGCAATTGGTACCGAGAACATCATTTACAATGCTGCATCGACATCAATCGTTTCACTTCATAGCGGTTTTCAGACCTCTTATACCCTTGGTAGCACAAGGCACAGTATTCAAAGTCGTTTTGTGGTGACTACAACTGGCGCCTATACCCTTCGCGACTTATTACCAGAAATCGAACAAAGCATTCTGGAGCCCATTACCAGCCTCGAATATGCAGCTGTGGTGCAAGTAGTACTCGGATACAAAGAATGGTTTGGACTGCCGCTTAATGCCTTTGGCGGACTTATTCCTTCGGAAGAGAAAAAAAATATTTTAGGAATTCTTTTCCCCTCTACCTTGTTTAAAAATCGCGCGCCCAAAGAAGGAGCCCTTTTATCGGTATTTGTTGGAGGTACCCGTTTACCAAGTGCCTTTGAAATGTCAGACGAGGAACTGGAAGAACTTGTTTTGGTAAATATCAATAGAATGCTTAAAAACAATATATTACCAGAAATTCTTAAAATATTCAGATACCCCAATGCCATCCCTCAGTATCAGGCTTCGAGCGAAGAAAGATTAAGGTGCATACAACTCCTCGAGAAACGCTATTCAGGCCTTCTGCTTGCCGGAAATATTCGAGATGGAATTGGCATGGCCGACAGGATTAAGCAGGGAAAAAGTCTTGCACTTCAAATTACTTCTGAACTTTTACATCAAAATTAATGATGAGTTTTGACCAAGTAGCAGAGATTTATAGGCAATTACAACTAGTGATGTGTGCCGTACTCGAAAAAGCTGACGGGAAAGCCAGTTTTAGCTTGAACCACTGGAATAAAGAAGTTGGAAACGGCATAACTGCAGTCATGCAGCAGGGTAAACACATCGAAAAGGCGGGACTGAACTATTCGAATGTAAGCGGACCGGTTAATTCTTCGTTGAAGCAAATTCTTGGAGAAGAGGCCAAATCATACCAGGCTACCGGAATCTCCTCCATTGTGCATGCCCATAACCCCTACTTGCCTACTATACACATGAATGTAAGATACTTTGCCCTTGATAATGGCACCTGCTGGTTTGGAGGCGGTATAGACCTTACACCTGCTTACATCGATATTAGTCAGGCGGCCGAATTTCATCGAAAAATTAAACTCATTTGCGACAAGTACAATCCGCATTTCTATGAGAGCTATAAAAAATGGGCCGACGAGTATTTCTACTTGCCGCACCGTAACGAAACCCGCGGTATTGGAGGAATTTTCTTCGACCGACAAAAACCTGATCGGGAAGTTAGTTTTGAAAAATGGTTGGCTTTTACCCAGGATATTGCTCAGAACTATCCGCTTATTTATTCCGACTTAATACAACTGAACTCAGACAAGCCTTATGGCGATGCAGAAAAATCCTGGCAAAAAATAAGACGAGGCAGGTATGTCGAGTTCAACCTCTTATACGACAGAGGTACCCGATTTGGAATTGAGTCTGGAGGCAATACCGAATCGATTTTAATTAGCCTGCCCCCTGTAGTAGAATGGAGTTACAATTATCCCCTGAAAACAAATTCACCGGAAGAGAACACCCAAAATCTTTTAAAAAAGAACATCGATTGGATTTCGATGTCCACTCGTGCAGAAACTTAGCATTCAATAAAGACCAAAGCCCAAACAAAAACTACAAGATGAAAACAGCCATCATACTCGCCAATGTAGGCACACCCGATAAACCAGAAGTAAAAGCCGTGCGTCGATACCTCACGCAGTTTCTCAACGACCCGCGGGTAATTGACTTGCCCTGGTTATGGAGGAAAATTCTTGTAAACCTGATTATTGTACCCTTCAGGGCACCAAAATCGACCCGACTCTACAAGGTATTATGGGGCGTAAATGGCAGTCCTTTATTGCATTACAGCTTACAAGTGAAAAATAAATTACAGGCATTGCTGTCCGAAAATTATACTGTATTGGCAGCCATGCGCTATGGAAATCCATCTCTGCAAACTTCGATCGATTCATTGAAAAATAAGAATTACGATCGCATAATAATCTTTCCGATGTTTCCGCAATATGCAAGCTCCACTACGGGCACAATCAATGAGTTGGCCATGGAAAGAATAAAAAAATGGAACAACATTCCGCACCTTGTATTTCTCAACCAGTTTTATGCCCAACCCGATTTTATAAACGCTTTTGTGGCCCGGGCAAGTGTCTATAAACCAGAAAAATTCGAACATGTGCTGTTTAGTTTTCATGGCTTGCCTTTGCGCCATATTCAGCAATGTCACCCCGACATTGCCTGCGATACGTGCAACTGCACTTCGGCCATGCCCGTTCATGGTAGCTGGTGTTACAAGGCGCAGTGTTACGAAACGGCAAGATTGATGGCAAGTGGCCTTAACCTAAAGCCAGAGCTTTATTCGGTAGGTTTTCAATCGAGGTTATCGAAAAACTGGCTGGAGCCCTTCAGTGACAAATTGATTTCCGAAAAAGCCGGAAATGGCCTCAAATCGTTACTGGTCATAGCACCCTCCTTTGTAGCTGATTGCCTCGAAACCGAAGTTGAAATAGACCATGAATACAAACAACTTTTCATGGAGAATGGGGGGCACGAATTTGAAATGGTGAAAAGCCTGAACGATAGCAATGAATGGGCACTGGCAATAAAAAAAATAGTATCAATGATACACTAAAAGATTGGCCAGAACTATAAATTATTATCATCAATCCTAATGTTTCCCAAAAAAACATCTTCGTAATCAACCAAATCAAAAAAAACGAAATATTAGGGTTACCTTTTCGATACTTACCGAATAAAGCATTGGAAGTTATCTCCACAATTGCGTTGACATTTTAACTAGTTCTGAGATTTTTTTGTTCGTATAGTGATTTCAACATAAGCCCTGTACAACAGTTATTTTATAGTTATAGGTAATCTCATTAGCAGATTCAAGATTTCAGAGTGAAATAACTTCCGCCTCATTCGCCCCTCGTCAAGGGGCGTTTTTTTTGCCTCACAAAAAAAACTTCACTTTTTCTTACCTTTAATCCATATTAAGCCTTAAGAATGCTTAATCGATGTAAGAAATTGTAATTCAGAAATGTGAAAATTTCTTCAAACAATTTCTATCCCGATGCAATAAATCGGGACGGGGTTAATCCAAACTAAATCATATAGTTCGGCAAAATAATTGCCTCCTAATGATTAAATTTTGGGCTTAATGCAGCATAACGCCATTTGGCTCGTCATTAGATATAAGAAATGACAGAAAAAAAAGATTACACACATTTCGAGCAGCATCTTGAACTTATAGAGGCATGCAGAAAAAACGACACCAAGGCACAAATTAATTTGTACAGGCTCTATTGCAAAGCCATGTTCAACGTGTGTTTGAGGTTGGTGAAAAATCCTGTTGAAGCAGAAGACCTGATGCAGGAAGCTTTTATTTCAGCTTTTGAGAAATTGGATCAGTTTAGAGCCGAGGTGAGTTTTGGTGCATGGTTGAAAAAAATAGTAATCAATAAATGTATTGACTTTTTAAAGAAGAAAAAGATTCAGTTTGTTGAACTTGATGAAGCCAGGGGATTGGAAAATGATGTGGAGACCGTTTCGGTTGAGGATCTGACAAAGGATATAGAGAAAATAAAAACACAAATTAACCTCTTACCCGACGGATACCGCACTGTTCTTAATCTCTTTCTTTTTGAAGGATACGATCACGACGAAATTGCACAGATACTGGGTATCACAGCTTCGACTTCGCGATCGCAATATGCCAGGGCCAAAGCCATTTTGTGTAAAAAGTTAAAAGAACAACACCATGAATAATTTCGAAAAATACCTTCAGCAAACCCAATCCAGCCTGGAAGAGCCACCGGCAGGCCATCTGGATAGGTTTGAAAAAAAATTAAACAGCCGTTTATCCGGAAAAACCGTTCTATTGTTCTATCGTATTGGTTATACTGCTGCCATACTTGTTTTAATTGGGGTTTTGGCATTGCGGCTTAACAGCCAAAATCACGAAACAGAACTCATTCTGGCTTCGCAAGGTGAAGAAATGGTTGAATCGGAAATATACCTGCAGCAGCTGGCAAATGAGAAAATTAGTCAGATAAAAGCTTCTGGCGTAAACAGCAAAGAGTTTTCGAAGGTAATTAAAGAGTTTGATGAATCATTGTTGAATTTGAAAAAAGATCTACTGGAAGCTCCTGGTGATAAGCGTGTGGTGGAGGCTGTTTTTAATACCTACATGCTAAAAATTGAAACCCTCGACAATATTCTGACCATTTACAATACCGTCGGATAAGTTGTATAAACACTATCAACCCACTAATAAAGAAATAGTAAAAATAAATACCATGAAAACAGCATCGAGAACACAATGGATTTTGCTGGCTGCCTTTATTGCATTTACATGCACAAACAGTCCGGTAAAAGCACAGGAAAAGGTTGGTAAAGAAGTGCACGAGACCTTTGCTGTGAACGAACAAACCCGCCTTACTATCCACAATAAATACGGTAGCATCGACGTAAAAAACTGGGATCAGAAAACCGTAGATATCAGGGTAAAGTTAATTTTTACCGATGTCACCGATAAAAGGGCTCAGGAACTCGCCAGCCTGATACAGATTAAAAACCTTAGTCAGGGTAATGAAATTAGTTTCGAAACTGTTTTTGACGAAAACTTTAGTGAGAGCCTTTCGCGTATGAGCGATGCAGGAAAACAATTTAAAATTGTATATACCATCAATATGCCTCACACCGTACCAGCCAATTTGAGCAACAAGTATGGTAGTATCTTTGTCGATAAACTAAGTAGGGCTTCGGTACTCGATGTAAAATACGGAAGTCTGAAGGTCAATGACATTTCTTCCATCGAAAAATCGCCCCTGACGGAGGTAAACATGGCTTACTCCGATGGCACCATCGAGACTTGTAGCTGGTTGAAGATCAATATTAAATATTCTAAAATAAATATCCAGGAAAGCAAAGCGCTAATCATTGTAAGTAAATATTCAAAAGTATTTATCGATCGCGGAAGCTCTGTAATCACAGAAGCCCGTTACGATACTTATGAGATTGGTACTTTGGCCAACATGGTAACCAATGCCGAGTATTCGAATTTTAAATTCCAGAGCATAGGAAAAAAACTGAATGCCGAAACCAAATATACAGATTTTAAAATAGCCTATATGCCGGCCGGTTTCGAAGAAATCAAAATCATTAACCGTTATGGTTCTTATGCCATAGGTGTGGAAGATGGCGCTTCTTATAAACTTAATGGTTTGGCCAATTATGGCAACATTATTATTCCAGAAAATGCCCGTGTAAATCGTTTTAACGAGTCGAACGAAATGAGACTCGAAGGAAAAGTAGGCACCAACCAAAATACAACAACTCAGGTTACAATCGACACCAAGTACGGTACAATAAAACTCACCAAATAATGCACTAGAAGCCTGCATAGATTGAAGTTAAAATCATGCGGGCTTTTTTGCTAATCAGGCATACATTCTCTTTTCGATTGATGAAAGGCAACAAACCATGGATTTTTTAAATCTGCTTTGTTGTAAAGCATTGTTCCATAACCCGGATAAGATAACAATTCGCACCCCGCCTCCGATAGAATGGCATGTCCGGCAGCAGTATCCCATTCCATGGTAGTGCCCATACGCGGATAAATATGGGCCACACCTTCGGCCAGCTTGCAAAGTTTTAAGGAGCTTCCATAACTTTGAAGTTCCATCTCTTCAGGTTTCACTGAAAGATTCACAATAAAATCTGAAGTTTCACTGTTTAAGTGGCTTTTACTGGCAACCACAATGGTTTTTTTTCCAAATTTTGCAAAGGGCAACCTCAGGGCAACTTCTGAAATTTTATCAACTTCCCGGGCCGATGCCTTTTCCACTTTATATGCTCCGCGCTCTTTTACCGCGTAATACAATACATCCTGCACGGGAACATACACCGCGCCCATAACCGGAACACCATGCTCAACAAGGGCAATATTTATTGTAAACTCTTGCCTTTTCTGAATAAATTCGCGTGTTCCATCCAGGGGATCAACCAGCCAAACCTGCTCCCATTTTCTTCTTAATCTATAGTCGGGCAAAGGACTTTCTTCACTTATCACAGGAATTTGTGTTGTCTGAAGGTAACTTTCGATGATCTGGTTTGATTCCAGATCGGCAAGGGTCAATGGAGATTGATCGTCTTTATGGCTCAGTTCTGCCGGCTTCCCATAATACCTGAGGGTAGCCTTGCCGGCTTCGACAGCGGCTTTTATAATTAGTCCAATGTATTGATGACGCGGTAACATAAAATAGTTAGAAATAAAGCAGAAACAAAGATGCCCTGCGAAATAATTAGAGGTTATAAGATCTTTTATAAATGTATATTCGTAAAATTAAGCCCACAAAAAAAGTTCCTAACCATCCGATAGCTATTAAAATAAAAGATTCTCAGAGGATGAGATTAATTTAAAGTAAATAAAAAATGAATTTACTAAATTAGAAGCCCCAAGATAAATAGACATGAGCAAGCTTACAACATTACAACCCGCATTAATCTGGAAATATTTCGATGCCATTTTATCCATTCCAAGGCCTTCGAAGAAAGAAGAGAAAATTATCGCCTTCCTCGAAAATTTTGCGCAGGAACATAACCTCGATTATAAAAAAGACTCGATTGGCAACATATTGATTAAAAAGGCAGCCAGCAAAGGTAAAGAGCGTCTTAAAACAGTAGTTTTGCAAAGCCACGTAGACATGGTCTGCGAAAAAAACAGCGATGTAAAACATAATTTCGATACCGATCCGATACAGCCAATAATTGAGGGTGAGTGGGTAAAAGCCAAAGGCACTACCCTGGGCGCTGACAATGGCATTGGAGTAGCTACCTCATTGGCTGTACTTGCCGATAAATCGCTCACGCATGGCCCATTGGAGTGCCTCTTCACGGTCGATGAGGAAACGGGACTCACCGGTGCACATAAATTGGAGAAAGACTTTTTTTCGGGAAAAATACTTATTAATCTGGATTCAGAAGACGAAGGCGAAATCTATATTGGTTGTGCCGGCGGAATTGATACCCTTATCTCCTTCCCCCTAAAATTCGCTAAACCACCTAAAAAATGGCCTGCTTATCAGATCAATATTCGAGGACTCAAAGGTGGTCATTCAGGCGATGACATCAATAAAGGGCTGGCTAACGCCAACAAATTGCTTACCCGCTTTCTATGGTCTGCTAAAAACGAATTCAGCCTTATGCTTTCCGATTTTCAAGGCGGAAACCTTCGCAACGCCATACCTCGCGAAGCTACTGCCAAAGTTATCGTGGATGCTTCGAAAACCAAAGAATTTGAGCAATATGTTGCGCGATACGATAAGATTGTAAGAACTGAATTTTTCTATACCGAACCCGATTTGTCGGTGAATTTGCAAACCACTAAGGCAGTAAAAAAGGTCTTGAAGAACAAAGTTTTATCCAAACTGCTCAACACACTTTATGCCTGCCCTAATGGTGTAATGGCCATGAGTCAGTCGGTTCCTGGACTTGTCGAAACCTCCACCAACCTTGCTTCGGTGCATTTTACCGAGAATGAAATTGCTGAAATCGTTACCAGCCAGCGTAGCTCAGTCGAGTCGGCTAAAATAGACACCATGAACAGGGTAATCAGCACTTTTTCTCTGGCCGAAGCCACTATTCGACATTCCGACAGCTATCCGGGATGGACTCCAAATCCTAATTCGGATGTGCTCAAGATAGCCCAAAAAGCATATAAAACCTTGTTTTCCGAAGAGGCTAAGGTTAAGGCCATTCATGCAGGTTTGGAGTGTGGGTTGTTTCTCGAAAAATATCCTGAACTGGATATGATATCCATTGGTCCTACCATGCGTGGGGTGCACTCCCCCGACGAACGCCTGCATATTGGGTCGGTTGAGAAATTCTGGATATTCTTTACTAAAGTGCTTGAAGAAATACCTGAGGAATAAAATTACTGGGCCAGTGCCAATCAAAACATCCCCAGATAATTCCTAAATGGTGGTTCCATTGTATCACTCCTACTCGTCAAGCGGTTCAAAGTCAGCTTTCGAAACCCCACAAACAGGGCATTCCCAATCTTCGGGTATATCTTCGAATGCCGTTCCTGGCTGTATGCCCGAGTCCGGATCTCCTTCAACCGGATCGTAAACAAGGCCACATACAATACATTGATATTTTTTCATAAATGAGCCAATATTAAATTTAGGTTACTTATTATTGCTAAACTTGTAGTATAAACTAATTAAGTAACGAATTTAATTCTTTTAAACAATTTGACTTATTTTTTCGTATCCACAAAAAAATAAAAATGCCACTCACAATCCTAGCCAATAGTTTTAGCCCCATCAGTCTGGAGGAAATGGACAGGGTTAAACTCATGAACCGAACCGATACGAAATACATTTTAAATGACGAAGTGCTCCGTGAAATTCTTGCCAAAGTAAGCGACGAGTATTTTATTTTACAAATGGACGAAAGTCGGATATTCCGATACGAATCGCTTTATTTCGATACGCTTAAGAACGAAATGTACCAGGCTCACCACAACGGAAAACCGAATCGGCACAAAATACGTTTCAGAAAATACCTTCAAAGTAATCATACCTTTCTCGAAATCAAGCAAAAGGTGAAAGGCTCGCGTACAATAAAAAAGCGCATATTGGTCGATGACCTTGAAATCTCGCTACAAGAAAAATCGAAGGATTTTATCATGAAGCACACCCCCTATGATGCAGAGCAGCTCGAATCGAAACTATATACCCGTTTCGACCGGATCACTCTCATCGATAAAATGCTAACTGAAAGGGTTACTATCGATACCCACATCGATTTTTACTTTCAACATCACGATTCCTATCAACTCAATGATTGCGTGGTAATTGAAGTTAAACGCGACGAAAACTCCCAGCACTCAGCCATTGCAGGCTATTTAAACAAAAAAGGGATTCATCCGAACGGAATGAGCAAGTATTGCCTGGGGAGGGCTCTTATTGAAAATAACCTGAAGAAAAACAACTTTAAACGAAAAATAAATACCCTAAAAAACATAGAGCATGGTAAATTTTATAGCAGAGGCATCTAGTATCTTCAATGCCGAAATATTTGGAATCAAACTCATTGAAAAAGTAGAATTTACGGAACTGGTGGTTCGTTTTATCTTCAATCTACTCATTGTTACTATCGCGGTCAGATTCCTTTATTACCCGAGTACAAAACGTAAAGATTACCTCTTTACCTACATCCTTATCAGTACTGTCATTTTTCTATTGTGCATCCTGCTTGACAATGTAAAACTACAAATCGGGTTTGCTTTGGGGTTGTTTGCTATTTTTGGAATAATCCGGTACCGCACCAACCCTATACCAATTAAAGAAATGACCTATTTGTTTTTGGTCATAGGCATTTCGGTAATCAATGCCCTTGCCAATAAAAAAGTAAGTTATGCCGAATTGTTGTTTACCAATTTCAGCGTATTAATTATTACCCTGATACTGGAAAAGGTTAATCTGGTAAAACACGAATCGTCAAAAATTGTGGAATACGAAAAAATTGAACTGATAAAAAAAGGTAAAAGAGAAGAATTAATTGCCGACCTGGAAGAAAGAACAGGAATTAAAATTAATCGTATTGAAATTGGTCGAATCAATTTTCTTCGCGATACGGTAAAAATTACAATGCACTATTACGAAGAAAATAATGCTTCAGCCTTTAATCAAGACGACTATGGCCAGGGTGACCTTGCCGAATAAGCACAAAAAAGGCCGGAATTACCGGCCTTTTTATTTTTTTTTTGATTGTGTTATTTGCTATTTAGGCTTATTTCAATCGGTTGGTTTGCAGCTTTAACCTCTACTATTGCTGAGTTGTAACTCACATAAGAAGCTTCTATTTTGATTGCACTGCCTGCTGAAACATTTTGGAATACAAAATGGCCATCAAAATCGGTATAGTGAGTTTCTCCATTTGCTGTGATGGCAACTCCGGCAAGAGTTTCGCCATTCTGAGCATCAAAAACTACACCCTCTAATGTGGTTTTAGCTTCAGAACTTCCTTCTACCTTCTCACCTGCCAACATCGAGAGGCTAAACATTACTGCCAAACTTAAAAAAACAATCTTTCTCATATTTATCTATTTTATCACTACAAAAATAGTTCTAACAATTACATTGCGCCTTAAATAATAATTACACTTTCGTTAATTCTGCATTAACTAAATCTAAATTAATTAACCTTAGTTTAATATTGTACCAGGTATGAACGGCAGAGAAATATTAAAAATAGAAACTAATACCTGTATAAAATGAAGGCTTTGGCTTTTCCATATAGGCAAACTGATTTGTTTTGTTAAACAGATTTCGCAGGTTAACAAATAGCTCAGCCCGGTCTTTAATAGCGTAAGATATGCGGGTATTCACTATCAATGAAGTGCTAATGATTACTGTACTGTACTTGCTCGCAAATTGCTGTTGTGTATAAGAATAAGCATTCAGGTTGATATTAAAATCGTTCATAAACCGGATATTCACCATCAAGCCACCATAAAATGCCGGAGTAGCCCTATGCTTGCCACTCTCACGTTGCTCTGGGAATTTTGTTGAATAAGTTCTTGATGAATCCAAACTGGCGTCTTCAAACATTAGCTTCATAGTCTCCTCAGGAGAAAAGGGTATTGATTCTGTCAGATAGCTTGTCTGAAGGGTTCCAAACATTTTAAAATATACTTTTTCGTTTACCACCCATTTTATATCGGCCGAAGCTCCAAGTTGTTTCGCTTTCATGTCGATACTGGTAAATCGCATGCGCACCCAGCTAGCATTGCTGCCATTAGTGAGCAGATTTACCGAATCGGGGTACAATGCTCCAAAATCGCTTGTGATGTTATAAAACGCCTCTAAATCGATTAAAATATTATCCGAAGGTTTCACCCTATAACCCAATTCAAAGGTATTCATGCGCAATAAATCGATATTTCTTTGTCCTTCAAACAAAATATTATCAGGAACTGGCCGGGCCTCTCTTTTCCATAGAAAATTCGAATAAGAATCGACGGTAAATGGACTTCTGTTAGCCCCAGAAGCTACAGCCCGAAGCAGATGTGTGTCGTTGAAACGATAGGTAGTGATAAACTGATACGAGGAATAAGCGCGCTCATGAGTGTTGTATTTCTCTACCCTTACCGCACCTATCAGTCTGAGTTTTTCCCACGCCAGGTAATCGAGCCTTAGGCTGAATGCCAAAGTAGTAAACTCCTTGGGGCCATTTAAAAAGCCCTGACCATTGTATTTCAAATAGGGCATATCGTTGTAAAGAGCCGACTGGAAGGCTATTCCTGGTCTGATGTTAAGACTGCCCTTGTTAATATTGTATTCGGCATTGGCGTTTACATGTTGCACATCTAATTTAAAACCCGTATCCTCCCGCACAATATCCTGCCAGCCAGAGAGATAGTTTACTTGCGTGCCAAGGCCATATACCTTGGCATTAAAATCGGTATATGCTGTGCTCGATAACCGTCCAGCCTGTGCCGAAGGTGTATCGCCCAGGGTAGTAGAAATAACCTCAGAATACTGATAGCCACCTTTGAGGTCGAAAGACAGATTGGTTGAAGGGTTAAAAGAAAGGTAAGCATTGCTTCCTGCTCTCCTTCGCGAAAGCGAAGGATGCGGATACATCAGATCAATATCGTCTTTGGGGTCGAACACCCGGTAATAATAATTACTATCGCCTTCCGGACGAATTAGCTTATCTATATCGCCGTTATATTGGCTCGTATCCACTGCCTGGGCTTCATAGTCGGGCAAATTGTTTAATTCTTCTTTCGCAATAAAAGCACCCTGGCCGTTATTTGCTTTGTGCACATAGAGTTTATCGGTTGTGCGGTCGAGGGTCTCGAAATTTCCTGTTATACCAAAGCTCCATTCTTTCGAAATCTTTTTGCCTGCCGAAATGGCGGCTAATACACTGTTCTGTGTGCCTGCCTGCAGATTTCCACTCACTTTAAGTTTACGGGTCTGGTATTTTTTCGTAATTATATTCACTACTCCCGATACCGCATTTGGTCCATAAAGCGCGCTGGATGCCCCCCTTACAATTTCTATCCGGTCTATATCCTCAATCCCAACCGGCAGTGATTCATAAAAAGTGCCACCATGCACGTAGTTATAAACAGGCCTGTTATCAATCATTACAAGGGTATTTGAATTTTCGGAATAGATAAGCATATGCTCCGAGGGCAGATTGTCTATTCCCCGGATGTGTATATCGTAATTGCCATTGGTTTTCTCCCGCACAATCAAACCCGGTACAAGTCGCAAGGCTTCTTCGATAGACCTGGCGCCGGAGGCTTTTATTTCGTCGTACGAAATTACTGAGCTCGATAAGGGTGAAATAAAACTACTTTCCACCTTCTTCGATGCCGAAACTAACTCTTTGTTGAGTAACATTTCGGTCAACTCTTCGAGCGATACACCCACAATCTGGGCCAACTTGAGCAGATCTTCAAAAGGTAGCGCAAGCAGCTCATCATAGCTCATTTGCAGCACATCTTCTTTTGTCATTTTGTCAATGTCCGAGTCTTGCGACTGCAGCTTGAGTGCCAATAAAATGATAAGTAAAAAAAGAATCAATTTTTTCATACAGATATGGCAATTAATCAACTAAAACACCCAAGGTTAACAAGGCCGGATTCACTTTTATTTCTTGTTGTATGAGGTGTTTTTTACTTATTTCGAAATTTAGATTTCCGTTTGTTATAATGTAATTCAAGCCCGATCCTTTTTCAGCCATTCCAGGTGCTTCGGTTATAACTACAACACTTGCTTTACCGATTTCTTTCAGAATTTCATTCAAATGGGCACTACGGTTATGAGGTATAAAAAGAATATGGCAATTGCGTGCTTCCTGAAAAGTATATATTTTTCGAAGCTCCATTGTTTGATTGCCTATTTTGCGTTTCTGGGCAATCACAGACAGTTCACTAAGTATATTCGAGTTGCCATAAATGCCAATAATAAAATTACCGCTTTGCTTTTCGACAGGCCACTCGAGGTACTTCGTAAAATTAAACATGAAAAGGGCTTTGAATTTTTCATCCTGACCACTTGCGGTAGGCCCAGAAAAATAAAGCAGAAAAAGAGAAAGCCAAAAAAACTTCATATTCTTTTAATAAGTCCTCACTTTTTTCGATGGCATTTAAGCTTTTCGTGAAGGGGCTTTTGATTTAAATTCCTTTGTTTATCAGAATAACTTTGCGCTTGTCATTGCTAGAATTACTGATGGGCTTCGCGAAGCAAATCGTTGACTGTTTTTACCGGGTTAAAAGTGCTAATGGGTACTTCCACAAAAAGGGTATTCCATCCGGCCATGGCACCATTCCACAAACCTGGTAATTCCAATGCCTTAAGTTCCTTTCCATCTTTCGATTTGATGGAAATAAAACAGGTGTCTTCGTCGATAAAATCTTTCAGGTTAAATTTGTTTCCCTCATAATCTCTCACAGCACAAACCAGGTCTACAGGATTAAAATGGGTAGCCTTAGCAAACAATCCAGCTTGCTTAGGGTTGTTTAAATCGACCTGCGAAGACTCTAATATTTGTGTTGAAACGACACCATTCTTATCCTTCACTAAAAAGGGTCCCCCACCGGGTTCTCCAGTATTTCTAACCATTCCGCAAACCCTCAGTGGCCTGTTAAGTATTTTTATAAACCATTCGGTTTCGTTTTCAAGCTGGCCCGGAACCGAAATGCAAAGTGACTGTTTCACGAACTCTGCAGCCTTTAGAATTGTATCGGAATCAGGTTTTTCTTTCAAGGCCTTTATCAACTTAAAAATGTTTTTTTGGGTTTCCAGAAGAATACCGGCGAGTGCCTTTTTAAACAAAAGGGTGGCATTAATTTTCTTCTCCGGAACCACATTGTCGATATTCTTAATAAAAATGATATCCGCATCAATTTCGTTCAGGTTTTCAATGAGGGCACCATGCCCGCCTGGGCGAAAAAGCAATTTCTTATCCTGATCATAAAAAGGACTATTGTCTGACTGCACTGCCAATGTATCGGTAGAGCTTTTCTGTATTGAAAAATCTATGTGGTAATTTACTCGGTACATGTTTTCGTATTTTACCAATACCATATCTTTTAATTGCTGAAAAAAAGAAAGATGTTCTGGTGAAACCGTAAAATGAAGATTTACCATGTTGTTGGCAGAACGGGCATACCGCGATCCCTCAACCAAATGCTCCTCAAAAGGTGTGCGGGCTATTTTTCCGGCATAAAAGTGAAACTTAAGCAATCCTTTTGGCAAGTTACCGTATGATAGACCTTGCTTTTCGAGAAGTGAATTTAATATGAGTTGGTACTTTCCCCCTGCTATTAACCGATCGATAGGGCCTTCTTCTTTTAACACCTCCGAAAGATCGGAGTAAAAAGCAAATTTTCGGATATGCTGAAAGAAGCTTTTCATTTCTTCATTTGTATCAGGAGAAAGTGACGGGTCTTGTTTCAAGGCATCCCTGAATTCGAACAAGGTTTTAAACATGCGACTTGCCGCACCCGAAGCAGGTACAAACTTGGTTACTTTCAAACTTTCCGACTCATACTTAGTGGCCCATTTCTGTGCATCGTCAAGCTTTAAAATGCCCTTTTCCAATGTTGCTGGGGCTTCTATTTCGGCGGGTTTCACCCCGGTTCTAAACTTTTCAAGCTGCCATTCTGCTTTTTCAAGACTTATTCCTTTGTCTTGTAATACCTTAACGTCTTGCTGGTTAAACATGTAGAATTTGTTTATAGTAAATTATTGAACGATTGTTAGTATAAGGTTTCGCGGACCTCCGCTATTTCTAAACTCGCAAAAATAAATTCCCTGCCAGGTGCCAAGGTTTAATCGACCTTGTGTGATCGGAATGCTCAGTGAGGCCCCAACTAATGCCGATTTTAAATGTGCAGGCATATCATCGCTTCCCTCCAGAGTGTGGGTATAATAGCTTTGGTTTTCGGGCACCAGGCCATCGAAAAAGCTTCTGAAATCGGTTCGAACCGATGGATCGGCATTCTCGTTAAGGCAAATACCTGCCGAAGTATGCTTTACAAGTATGTGCAATAAGCCTGCTTCTGGCAATTTTTTTAACTCCTGCTCGATGAGTGGGGTAATAAGGTGAAATCCCCGGCTATATCCCCTCAGTATTAATTCCTGTTGCCTTATCATACCTTCGTCGACCAAATGTTTTATACCATTAAATTAAGACTTTTTAACCATGCATCGAGAAACTTCAGGTATTATTTATCAAGATTTCGATACTTTTGAACCAATTACAGGCTACCGGGTTGAATGGGTAAGACATGATGAAAACTAGACTTGTTATATTGCTACTGTTGTTTCTTTCCTGCGAATTATGGGCTCAGGAGAAAAAACTCATTCAGTTTACCGGAAGGGTATTTAACGAATTTATTCAACCTCTTCCATATGCGAACATTGCGATAGTTAACAAGAAAAGGGGGGCAATTACCGACCGGGAGGGAAAATTCACCTTTGTGGTTGAGCCCTTTGATACAATACAGTTTACTTCCATGGGCTATAAAAGAGCCCTGGTAATTATACCCGATACCTTGTCGAAAAAATTCTACACCCGCGATGTATTGCTCGAGGCCGATACTTTTATGATTGCCGAGGTGGAAATTTACCCCTGGAAAGATTATAGCGAATTCAAAGAAGCTATACTTAATCTGCAACTGCCCGACGACGACATGGATAGAGCCCAAAGAAACATAGCCATGATAAAAGCGCAGATTCTGCTTGAGCAAGACCCAACAGGTTCGGCCAACTACCGCCATGTGATGCAGCAAAATATGAAAGGACCACTCACCCGGGGCACCTATCCTACCTATCAGATTTTTAACATCATGGCATGGAGCAAGTTTTTCGAGGCGCTAAAAAATGGAGATTTCAAGCAAAATAAAGAATAAAGGTTTTTTTGCTCTTCCGCTATTTTGGTTTGTATTTTTACAATTTATTTGCATTCTTTGAGTTTGTTCCATAACTGCATACGAGAATTCATGACCCATTTTAAATATATTAGCCTTCTGCTCTCGTTTGCATGTTTTGGTGTCTCGTTCATCCATGGCCAATCAGCTGGCATTTCAGGCAAAGTAAACAACTCTGCCGGTGAATCGATGTTAGGAGCAACACTCATAATTTCTGAGACCAATTTTGCTACTATTAGCAAAAGCGATGGTAGCTTTCTGATTGAAAACATTAAGCCAGGAAAATATGTGATACTATGCACCTACCTTGGCTATAAAAGCATAGTCGATACCATTCTGCTGGAATCCGGCAAAACCCTGAAACTCGATTTTGTGATGCAGGAAGAAAGCAGTGAACTGGAAAGTGTGACAGTTACGGGCATTCAGGAGCGCGAAAACACACTTACGCGCATCAACATGAAATCCATAGACCAGATACCGAATACCAGCGGTAACATCGAAACCATCCTTAAAACCATGTCTGGGGTGGTGTCGGGAAACGAAATGAGCTCGCAATATTCCGTGCGTGGCGGTAGCTTCGACGAAAACCTGGTTTACGTCAACGATATTGAGATATACAGACCTTTACTGGTGCAAAGCGCCATGCAGGAAGGCCTCAGTTTTGTAAACCCGAATATGGTTGGTTCCTTGCAATTTTCTGCCGGGGCCTTTGCTACGGAATATGGCGATAAAATGGCATCTGTGCTGGATGTGAATTACAAACGACCCACCGATTTCGAGGGAAATGTATATGCCAGTCTTTTGGGAGGAGGTATTCAGTTGGCTGGGGCAAATGCATCGAACAAATTAACCATAAATGCTGGCATACGCTATAAAACAACAAACTACCTCTTAAATTCGCTCGATATTGAGGGCGAATATCAACCACGTTTTACAGATTTTCAGACCCTGATTCAATACAATTTCAGTCCGAAATCAAGTATTTCTTTTCTAGGAAACTATGCTTCTAATCAATTCAGCCTTCAACCCATTAGCCGCGAAACCGACTTTGGTACACTCACTCAAACCCTCAATTTCACTGTTTTTTACGAGGGTCAGGAGTACGATCGTTTCGACAGTTACCAGGGAGCCCTGAACTACACTTATACACCTAATTCGCGCCTTACCCTAAAACTTATTTCTTCGCTGTTCAGCACAACAGAACAGGTAAATTACGATATCCTGTCGGAGTATTGGCTGAACGAGATTTCTTCCGGTGCTTCGAATCAAGATACGGTAATCAATATCGGTACAGGGGCAAGTCTGGAACATGCGCGTAATAAGCTGAAAGGGCATGTTTATACAATAGAGCACAAAGGATTGTATACCTTCGACGATGCCACACTAAAATGGGGCCTGAGTGCGCAGCAAGAGGTTTTTGACAACCGTTTAAGCGAATGGAGGCTAATCGACTCAGCAGGCTATTCCCTGCCCTATTCCGAAACAGAATTGCTTTTGGATTATTCCTATAAGGCACAGCATTCGATCTTTTCTTATCGCTATAAAGCCTTTGTGCAGCATACTTATGAGTTTTACGCCAATCTTGCCCGTATTGACCTTAATTATGGCCTTAGAGCAAATTATTCGACCTTAACCCATGAGCTTTTAATTTCGCCCCGGGCATCCATTGGCCTTACACCCGATTGGGATCGAAAAGTGCATTTTTACTTTGCAACTGGCATTTACGCACAACCTCCTCTTTTTAAAGAACTTACTAACTACAAAGGACAACTTTTTCTCGATACAAAAGCACAAAAATCGGCTCATTTTGTTCTTGGAACCGATTATCATTACCAGGCCTGGGGCCGACCATTTATTTTTACAAGCGAAGTTTATTACAAATATCTATACCGCCTAACCCCTTACAAAGTTGAAAATGTACAGGTCAAATACTTACCAGAATATCGCGCCAAAGCTTATGCTGCCGGCCTTGATTTGCGGGTAAATGGCGAATTTGTGCCAGGGGTCGAATCGTGGTTTAGTTTATCACTTCTCCAAACCCGGGAAGATACTTATAATGATTCTTACCAATTGTCGGATGGTACGGTTAAATATCCTGGTTTTTACCGTCGGCCTTCGGATCAGTTTTTTACGTTTTCTGTATTTTTTCAGGATTATCTGCCCTCGAATCCAAACTATAAATTGCATTTGCTGGTAAATTATGGTTCAGGACTTCCTTATTCCGGGCCCACACCCGACAGACCTTCGGAGTATTATATGTTAAGCCCTTATCGAAGGGTAGATATTGGTTTTTCGCGGAACATAAAACGGCAGAAACAAACCATGGTTGGTTTGCATGATATCTGGATTGGTCTGGAAATATTGAACCTACTGGATGCCTCTAACATGGCCTCTTACGACTGGATAAAAACAGTGGAGAACAACGAAGGCAGACAAGATAGCTTTGCAGTGCCTAACTACCTGACTGGCAGACGGGTTAACATAAAAATTTCATCGAAATTGTAAAGAGGAAAAAGTCTATTCCAAATCCTGAAGCTGGATATTGAGTGCCTTTACCGAAATTTGTATTTCGCGCACCGATAAAGCAAGGGAAAAAATCAGCAGCACCAAGGCAATGGCAAAAACCACTTCTGCTACTGCCTGCCATTGCACATAAATCATAAACATGCACACCACACACAGCAAAAGGCTTGTAATGCCGTAAAATTGCATGTTGCGGATCAGATTCAACCTTTTTTTCAGGTTCTTAATCTGCCCGAAGATAATTGAGTTGGGATTTGCCTGGTACTGGGCATAAAGGCTCCTAACGAGGCTGGCCAGGGCCAAAAACCTATTGGTATAAGCAAGAAGCAAAAGAGAAATAGCAGAAAAAAGAAGGGCTGGTGTAGCCAAGGTAAGCTGAGCTTCTGCCATAATCAGGAAAAAATTAAATCTCTACGATAAATATTTCGCTAAAGTATCAAACAAAAGTTTATATCGAACCGGTTTAGCCAGGAAATCATCTACTCCTACCGAAAAGCAATTCTGTTTGTCTTCTTCCATGGCAAAAGCTGTTTGGGCCACCACAATCACATCTTTACGAAACGATTTTACAGCCCTGGTGGCTTCGATTCCATTCATCTTTGGCATTTTAATGTCCATTAGAATTAAATCGATATTCGGATAGATACGTGCCATTTCCAATGCTTCCTCGCCATTGTGAGCCCGTAGAATATTCACCTTGGTCTTTGATAATGCAGATTGTAGGTAAAGGAAATTCACATCTTCATCTTCCGCAATTAAAATCGTTTTGGTGCTCCAGTCGATTGTTTCTTCCAATTTTGTACTCCTCTCGATAGTTTTCGACGATATACCTTCAAAAATCTTTTCAGTCATTTAAAAACTTTTATTCCCTTTAAAATACCTACATTCCTTTTAATCGCAATGTTTCAATATACGCCGGTATTTTTAAAAGGTTCTGATATTTTTTGAATTGTCCTGTATTCTTCTTCGAATATATAGATAAAAAGTGAGTAGAAGAAATCATTTAAGAATGAAAAAGTACTTCAGATGCAGGGTTTTGGGGCGGAATAATCATACAATAAAAAATAATACTTTTTCTTTTTTCGAAAACGAAGCTTTTACGAATGACTACTTATGCCTGATGAATGTACGCAACTTTGAAGAAGACTGCTATCCAATTTCGTTGATATTGTAGGGAGTTGCCTGATACACATAGTAATTCAACCAGTTCGAAAACAGCAGATTGGCATGGCTGCGCCACCTTACTCTTGGTGGTTGTGTAGGATCGTTGTCCGGAAAGTAGTTTTCGGGCACCTTTATGTCCAATCCTCGCTCCACATCGCGCTGATATTCTTCAAACAGGGTACTCGGATCGTATTCTGAATGTCCGGTTACAAAAATCTGGCGACCAGTTTTCTCCATTACAATATAAACGCCTGCTTTAGGCGACTCAGAAATTATTTCGAGATTTTCGATGGGTAAAATATCGCGACGTTTTATTTCGGTATGACGCGAATGGGGGGCTTGAAAAACCTCGTCGAACCCTCTTATAAGCGGTATATGGCGGTTGTGCACTGTATGGTCGAATACACCAAACAATTTTTCTGTAAGTGGGTATTTAGGAACCTTATAAAAATGGTACAAGCCTGCCTGGGCACCCCAGCATATAAAAAGCGAAGAAGTGACATGACTTAAGGACCAGTCCATTACGCGCTTTATTTCATCCCAATAATCGACCTGTTCAAAATCGAGTTGCTCCACGGGAGCCCCTGTAACTATTAAACCATCATACTTTTGATCTTTAATCTCGTCGAAATTTTTGTAAAAGGCCTTCAGGTGCTCAATGGGTGTATTTTTCGAAATATGCTCGCGGGTGTGCAACAATACTATTTCAACCTGTAAAGGGGTGTTGGAAAGCAAGCGCAAGATATGCGTCTCTGTTTTAATCTTTAGAGGCATTAAATTAAGTAACACCAATTTTAGTGGTCTGATATCTTGATGAATGGCCTGCGTTTCTTTCATCACAAATATATTCTCCTGTTCGAGAATTTC
The DNA here is from genome assembly GCA_035913795.1 of Bacteroidales bacterium. GTDB lineage: Bacteria > Bacteroidota > Bacteroidia > Bacteroidales > UBA10428 > UBA10428. The sequence continues at coordinate 12,623 of JAMIIA010000188.1, read as the reverse complement.
AACAGAAGGAAGTTTATCGGGAATATTTAATGGCATTGTGAAAATATTAGGATGTAAAAATAATACAATAAACCTAATGATCATGATAAAAATCATAGGTATAAAATATATTGTATGTTCTTGTTTTTCTGACGTTTACATTTTTGGCATGCTCTTTGCAAAATTAATAATCGAAACCAATAATTTCAGATCATGAAAAAATCGATACTCGTATTGGTAATGCTGATCACAGCTGCAACAGCATACAATCAGTCTTCAAGGAGGACTACCAGTGCAAACACCGAAACAGCCAATCGCAACTCGAATGCGCCCACTACTGTTACACGCAATACCAACACTACTCGAGAAGTAAATACTGATACACGTAATTCAAGTGCTTCAAGAGAAGTGACCACTACTGCACGCAATACCAGTACTTCAAGAGAGGTTAACACTGGAACCTACCAGAGAGAAAACCACAATGGAAGATACGAAAGCGTGAATCATTCAGCTTACAGACGTCCGGCTCCTGCTGCAAGCCATAAACATACCACTACTGTTTACCGCGATGTGTACTATACCTACCGTGCGCCCAGCCATGTAGAAATTATCTGGACAGCCGATTTGCACAGGTATTATGTTGAAATGTATCCTTCGCACCGTTACTGGAATTATTCTTATGGCTACCGCATTGCTTCGGTACCCGCTTACAATGCCGAGTATTACATTGGTGATGTGCGCAAAGTTTACGGACAAGTATCTGATGTATTCTATGCACCCGAAACCGATGAGTTCTTTCTCTACTTTGGCCCATACTTTCCATACCAGCACCTGACTGTAATTGTTCCCGGACACATTGCCCGTAACTATAGCAACAGACCTGCCAGGTATTTTATGAACCAGAGTATTACCATCACAGGATTGATTACTGCTTACGAAGGTAATCCCGAAATATTGGTTAAGCGCAATTCTCAGATTAGCGTGTACTAACCCTTCGCGCAAGAAGAAGGCAGGCCGCCCCACACCGGGTGGCCTTTTTTTTTACTAAGAAATTTGGGCTAATTGTTAAATTGGCGAACTTTGCCCTTGTCCATTCAGCTCTTTTCGTGCAGGACAATTTTACCAATCCCTTGAATTTAGAATTTATCCGAAATTGACTCTTGTTTGTGTGTAAGCCATCATATCTGGCAAGACGATTATTTATTCTATCTTTGCCAATCATTTTTTCGCTTCGCTATGAAAAATATTGTGGGTTTAACCCTGCCCGACTTAAAGTCAATTGTCAAATCTTTCGAAATGCCCGAGTACCTTGCCAAAGAGGTAGGCAAATGGATTTACCAACGCGGCGCCAGAAGCTTCGACGAAATGAGTAACCTGCCAGCCAAGGGACGCGATATGCTCAAACAGCACTATTCCATTCAGCTTGCTGCGCCTGATGAAGTGATGGAATCGACCGACGGGACAAAAAAGTATCTTTTTCATGCCCTCAGTGGCAAATACATCGAAACAGCCTATATCCCGGAAGAAAATCGCCATACGCTCTGTGTATCCTCGCAGGTAGGCTGCAAAATGGGATGTCGGTTTTGCATGACTGCCCGCCAGGGTTTGCAAGGACAACTCACCGCAAGTGATATTTTGAACCAATTATTAAGTTTGCCCGAGCGCGAAAAGGTAACCAATATGGTATTTATGGGCATGGGCGAGCCATTTGATAATACCGATGAGGTGCTTAAAACCCTCGAACTACTCACCGCCGATTATGGCCTTGGAATGAGCCCGCGTCGAATTAATGTATCAACCATTGGCTTGATTCCGGGAATGAAAAGGTTTATCGCCGAGTCGAGATGCCACCTGGCGGTAAGTATGCACAGTCCTTTCGATCAGGAACGCAAGAAACTAATGCCCGTGCAAAGGTTATATCCGATTGATGAGGTAGTAGACCTTATTCGCCAGGCCAATTTCGAACGTCAAAGGCGTATTTCGTTCGAATACATTCTCTTTAAGGGTATTAACGACACACAAGCCCATATAAACCAGATGGCCAAACTTTTAAACGGAATGCGTTGCAGGGTTAATGTAATGCAATATCATACTATTCCCGGTTCGGGGCTGGAGGGAGCCAGTCAGCAATCGCTCACCAATTTCCGCGACCAATTGAACAACAAAGGAATCATTGCCACTATTCGCACTTCGCGTGGCGAAGACATTATGGCTGCTTGTGGCATGCTTTCTACCGGAAAAATTACTCAAAATCAATAGCTACTGTATATTGATTTGACCAATAAAGAAGGACGATATGAGACCCCTGTTTCCCTTACTGATATTTGTTATTTTTCTTCCGGCTTTATCTGCACAATCGAGGTTTGGACTTGATCTGAGTGACGAAATTATCTATTCTACCAGCTCGAAATCGAATACATTATACACCGGTATAGACAATTACCTCGCTTTTAATCCGGATGAAATGATTGGTTATGACAGCATTTCGCTTCAGTGTAACAATGGACAGCTATTCTTTGATTCCTGCTATGTAGTGATTCCACGCCGACCGGGAAGTTTACGTATCGAAGTTTTTGGCTTTATGGACAATAGTATGGATACCATTGGTTATAAAAGCTTTAAAGTGAATACCTTGCCTGCACCTCAATTGGCTTTTGGCGAAATTTTTGTTTCAGACAGCATTCTTATCGATCATAAGGCTTTTATCAATGCCGATACCCTTTATATGGTCTATTCCAACGACCTGATTGGCTCCGATAAATGGCTTCATATAAGCGAGATTACAATAGGCTACAATTATGGAGGTTATTACATAGGCGAGTCGAATACCAATGGTGCCATAACCCAGAAAATGAAAGAATTGGTGGAAAATAAAGGTATTGGCCGGTGGATGTCGGTAAAAGTGATCTGTCAGTCGACCAATTCTTTGTTTCTCAGCAATATAATATACCGGGTTCTTTTCTACTGATTTTTGCGAATTTGGTTGAGTGCATCGTGAATGGTTAGTTTTTTGCCATTCTGATATGCTACAATGAAGGCTTTCTGCACACGGCTTGAACTTAACAAGGCCTTGGCATCATTGAAATTATTAAAAGTCCCGATGGAGTACTTATACCAGTTATCCTCCACAATTTCACGAATTTCGTAGTTACCGGCATAAATATGTTCGTGAATGTATTCCTTCGACATGGGTTCGGTATGCGCCGCTATTTGCACATAGAAAACAATAGGGTCCATTGCTGGCTTGCTTTTGTCGGCAGAACTGGTATCAACCGGAAGCTGAACGAATAAATCGTCTGGTGGCCTGTTGATAGTAGGATCACCAAAGGCGGCATTCACCTGTTCTGGAGTCACATCATCTTCCCAACCGTAATCGTATTCGACCGGAAAATCCTGGTAAATCTGTAAAGCCCTACCCCTATCGCGAATAGCGGTTTTTTCCAGCTCAAAGGATTCGGTCATTTTGTATTGAATGAGGTCGTATTTCTCGAGCTGAATTAATAAGTCGCGGATAGACATAGCCCTTTCATAGGCTTTGCGCGATTTACTCTCGTAATAACGGGCTTTGTTTACGCCTGTGGCATAATGGTTCAGCTTTTTTTGGGTTTCGTTAAAACCGATGGCTTTCTCCTGATAAACGGTATAAAAAAGCATAAATCCTTCGCGGTAGGTTTCTGAAGTTGCAAGCAACATCTTTACGGCTTTTTTATACTCTGGCGAAGTAGCATTTAACTTTTCATTCTCGGCAATGGATTCAATATAAGTAAGGGCAGCGCTTTCCTTTTCGCGGGCATCGTTGATAATGCTTACTGCTTTTTCAATACGTTTTTCGTCGATAATGGAAAACTTAAGGGCTACACCTTTCTGAAAATCAGCCACTGTAAGAGGCTGGGCACTAATGAGCATACTTCCCGAAATACCAATAAAGAAAAGGATAGAGCAATACAGTCGAATCATTTTTAATCATGTGGTTTGCTTACAAAAATAAGCAATCTTGCTAATTGACCTAAAAAAAAATCAGGAACCCTTCAGCGGGATCCTGATTTCTCGAATATTATCGAATTTTGCTTATTCAGCTATTTCATTTGAAACCTCTGGTGCTCTGAAAACAAACACACCTAATATTATGGCTGAAACAAGATGAATGATTAATATTGTGCCCATGACGAATTGTTTTGTACAAATTTATTCATTCGTCAATGAAAAGCAAGCGTTCGTCAATAAATATTTTCAGTTAGTTTAAAAAGTTATTAACAATAACTTTACATTCCACTGCTATTATTTGCTAACGTTCTTATCGATACGAATTATTAATTCGCCCCTTCGGTTCATCGCATGGTCTTCTTCGGTGCATTCTGTGCAGTATTTTTTCTGCTGACTTTCGCCAATACCGTGTGAAATTATCCGCAGCTCGTCTATTCCCTTGCTTAAGAAGTATTCGCGTAAAAAGCGAGCCCGTTCTTCGGACAATGCACGGTTATACAAGTCTGAACCACGCTTATCGGTATGTGTGGCTATTTCGAGGAAATAAGCCGGATTGGCTTTTAGTGTATCGACTACTGCTTGTAGTTTAATCTCCACATCGCGGGGTACCCTGAACTTATCAAGATCGTAAAACACAAGTGTGGAATACAATTGGTTGGTGCGGTCTATAAAGGCATGTACAAGAGGGTCTTTGGCCTCTGCTGGGGTCACATGAGCGTCTTTCAGGGCTTTCATCACCTTGGCCGGAACGCCATTGATGTAGGACACAAGAACCGGATCTTCGATTTTTTCTGATTGAAATACTTCTTTGGCTTCGAAATAGGAATCGTAGCGACCGACAATATAGCGATAATACTTATCGTCACGCATCTCTGTGATTTCAAGGTTTCCTGAATATATATTTTTAAGTTCAGCCTTGCTCAAACGTGTGCGGCTATATTTTATTTCGGTAGCAAAAAATATTTCTTCTTTCACCTCGGCCTGCACTGTTAGCTCTGGTTCGAGGGTATAGGCATTGGGATCTTCTTTTTCGATTTTCAATACTTCAAATTTGCCTAACTCCAGCGAGTGGTTACCAATAAACGACATGCCTGCAGTATTTACTTCAAAGGTCTTTGTCTCATATCCTTCCTTTTCGACGGTTATCTTAAGCACTTCGTTGGGCTGAGCAACCAACACAAGCTTACCGTTATCGGCAAGGGCCAGGACCTCGTCGTTTCCTTTGCTTCGTGTAACCGATATATTTACATTCTTGAGGTTATCGCCATTGCTTTTATCTACAATCTCGCTCGAAAGTTTAAGCTGGTGGATATTAAATTTATAAATATCGTCGCTGCCCTTTCCTCCCTCGCGGTTGGAGGTAAAATAACCGCTCAGTCCAGATTCGAAATAAATGGCATAATCGTTCGCCGACGAGTTAACAGGATAACCAAGGTTACGTGCAAATTCGCTGTTTCCAAGGTTTTTCGAATAGATATCGAAACCACCTAAGCCGCCATGTCCGTCGGTTGCAAAGAATAGTATGCTGTCGTTTAATAGAAAAGCATAAAGTTCGTCGCCAGCAGAATTCACGTTCTCGCCCAAATTTTGGATATTTTCGAATCCAAGCGGAGTGAAATCGGCCTGGTAAAGATCCCAGCCGCCAAAGCCGCCAGGTGCATCGGACGAGAATACTATTTTCTTGCCATTTTCGCTAAGTGTAGGGTAAGCAATGGCAAATTTAAACTTGTCCACTACAATTTTTTCGGGCTTGGTTATGTCTTTGTTATAGCCCATGTAGGCTTTGTAGAGACTATAGCCTAAAGAATATTGATCTTGTTCGTTTGGGTGGAAGCGACAGATAAAAATTTCGTTTGTGCTGGGTACAATAGCATAGCCTACCTCACCAAAGCGGGTGTTGGTAGGTCCTTTTACCTTTTGGGGCAGAGTGGCAGGGTTAGTACTTTCAATATCTTTAAGCGGGGCCGTAAACAAATCGGAGGTATAAAGGTCAGATAAATCACTCTTGCGATCGCGTGTGGATAAAAAATAGAACGACTTGTCGGCAGTAGAAGCACCAAAGTCAGCAGCTGGTGAGTTAATGGCAAGCGATTCTTTATTAAAAAAGGTAGAGTCGGCAAAGTAGCGATCTATGTTCTCTATGCTCGATATATAGCGCATGGCCATCTGATCGTTGTATTCGAGTATCTCGTTGTAGGCAATAAACTGGGCACGGGCTTCGTCGTATTTACCCTGCATCATCAATACCTTACCAAGCGCTAAATGCACAATGGGGTTAGACTGTTCGTTGGTTTTTAATATTTTGGTATAATAGAGCTGCGCCAAATCGGGGTTTCCAACTTCCTGGTAAGAAACCGCCAGGTTAAACCATACATCGGGATTTCCATCGTAGCGGCTAAGCACCTCTTTGTATTTTTCAATGGCCTTGGTATATTTTTTTTGCTGAAATAGCTCATCGCCCTGTTTGGTTAGCCTGCGCTCGCGTTTAGGCTCTGGTAACTGGGCCTGCAAACTAAGGCTTAGCATGAGTATCCCTACTAACAAAAGAAAGCGCTTTTGCAAAAGATTCCATATAATTTCAGAATTCATACAAATGATTTTAGGGGTTGATCAGCATTTTAATTGAGTCGAACAATTGGTTCATGTTATTAAAGGTAGTTTGGTCAAACATTTCAGCAGGATTTTTCTCCGCCTCAAAGCTATTTACAAAGTTAGCTGCAAGAATTTTTCTTGACAAGTCATTTTCTAAAATAAATGCCGAATTTGTTAAAGTTATTCCTTCGCGTTTTAGTAAAACATACTTTTTGAAATCGAGGGTCGAAAAAATATCCTCTACCTCGTCCAGTGTGCTAAAATACAACAACTTCTGATGATTTACAGAATCGGAGTGAATTAATGTGCTTGATTGCAGTTGATGAACCAAAGTTTCGGGGGTATTGCCAAAAAGCAGCACTCCATAGGGAATCTGCCAGGCGCTGAGAATATTTACTAAAAGGGAAATGCTTTCGGCAGAGGTGGCAGGTATGAAGTTCAAGCTGTCGGCACCCGGAATTATCTTTGAAATCCTGCTCAGGTAGTAATAATGAATCACATCGGGGATAATTATGTTGTTACGGTTGCTAATAAGCTGCGAATCGCCCATACGCATGCCCATAATAGAATACACAGGTGTGAGCGTATCGGCCGATGCCTGAGTAAGCATCTGCGGATCGAGAATATGGGTTTCGCTGCGGTCGTCGGCTTCATCGAGTCGCTGCACAGCCAATAGACGGTAAAGTTTATCGGGTTTTACCAGGTGTGGCGAATGGGTACAGTAAATAATCTGCATTTTTTCTTTCAGGTCTTCAAACACTTTTAGCACATCTTCCTGGGCACGCGCATGCAAGCTAAGCCCGGGCTCGTCGATTAGCAATACCCTGTTGCCGGTGTTTTGTTTTTCGGTAGCTTTAAGTTCGAGGTAGAAGGATAAAAACCAGCGCACTCCCCTGCTCCGCTGCTTGGGATACAAGCTTTCGTGATTGTCTTTTATCCAGAATGTGAGATAGGGTTTTCCACTTTTATCGGGTACTGTATAATTGTAATGCTCCAATTCAAGGTGAAGTTTTATTTTGTTATTCTTCCCTACCATCTGGCTCCAATAGTCGTGAAAATTGATGGTAACATCGGTATTTAAGGCTTCGATTCCCTGCTTTAAAATGCGTTGATTTTTTTCGTGAAAGAATGAACCGCTTAAGCCTGCAAGGTTTAAAAAATTGCGCACGGCTTTGTAACCCTCGATGTGCTCGCGTTCGTGAAGAAGGTCTTCGAGATCGATTTTATTGGGCAGAAGCCCGCTAAAGTCTTCGAAAAATTCAAACACAGGCACCAACTTCATGCATTCTTCGCCCAATTGGTTCAGGGTATAAAACTTATTTGTTTTCGCATAATCGTGTTTCGATGCCTCAATCGCCTCAGAAATGCCTGTATTGTTTGTGATAACCTTTTCGGCAGCAGCCAGTTGAATATGCATCTGCGTTTGCAAATTGTTTCTAAGTGCATCCCTTTTAACTTCTTCGATGCTTAGCTTTTGAATTTGGTTTTTTATACGCCTTTTGTCCTTTGGGCTAGAGCTTAGTTCATGAAGCTGATAAAGCTCACTCAGCTGTATTCGTATTTCGTTAAGCCCCATATTCAGTTCTTCGAAATCGCTGATGGATTGCCGACACTTTTTAAAGAATACCATGCGCTCGGATAAAGCCTGGGTATTGGATTTTTGTGCTTCGAAGTTTGACTTATGCTTGAGAAATTCGTCGTTCTTCCCGTCTTGTTTCTCTGTAAGCTGCTGAAGGGCTTCTGAGGCTATTTTCTTCTCCTCTTCATTTTGTGCCTTATTTACCCTCAATTGCTGAGCTTTGGTTTGTTGCTGAAGCTCAATGAGCTGTTGCAAAGAAGCATCGCGGAGTTTTTCCAGTTCGGGCAAATGTGCAAATGCCATCTCAGAACTTGCAAAGAAGCTTTCCATTTCCTGAATGGTACTTTCTTCTGCTTTTTGTAATTGCAATATCTTATTCTGATAGAAATCAAAAACATTTTCGCCTGAATAAAAAATCTGTGCTTCGCGGTTTCGACTCCAGTTTCGCGACAGGCTAAAGGTTTTCTGTTTTTTGATCTTTTCCTTCAGCTCGGCAGGAAGCCTTTCGGCATCGAGATGCGCAAGGAGGTTTTCACCGGAGGGAAGAGAAAACTGGCAACTCACCTCGGGCAGGCGCTGGTCGCTTCGAAACACATCTTCAATAATTTTACCGGTATAAAAACTGTAAAGTGCCTCCAATACAGTGGTTTTTCCCGACTCATTCTGTCCAATGAGCACAGTAATGTGATCGGACGAGAGGTTTCGCCAATCGGAATCGACAATGGACCGGAAATTTTGTATGCGAAAAGAATCTAGAACAACATTCGACATAGCCTGGTAGATTGGTGCTACAATGGAAAAATACGAATTATTTAACGGATAAAAGGTATTTTTATGATATTGTTGCCGCTGAAAGCGGTTAGAAGAAATTATTCTTTCGGCCTATTTCAGGCTAAACCCTGTAATGGTTACATCGTCGAGTTGCGAAAGGCTTCCCCGCCACTGGTGGAGTTCCTGGCCTAAAAATTCCTTTTGTTGAAGCACAGGAAGTTCTTTGCATTTAAGCAAAAGATTGCGAAAAGCAGGGTACTTATACTTTTTTCCTTTTTCGCCTCCAAACTGATCAGGAAATCCATCGGTGAAGAGGTATACAAAATCGACCTGGTCTAAAGGCATTTGCTGGTTTGTGAAGCTTTGCTCTGTATCTGCATTGATACCTACAGGCATTTTGCATCCCTGAAGTTGAACAAGTTCGCTGCCGCGAATGACATAGCAGGGATTGAAACAACCCGAATACAAAAATATTTGTTTGGTAAAATCGATCATGCACACCGAAAGATCGATTCCGTCTTTTTGTTCGTCGGCATTCCCTTGCTGATTGAGGGCATGCATGATGTATTCGCGCATCCGATTGAGCAGTTCGGCCGGATTATCGGGATCGTACTTCGAACTTACCAGGTTGAGGAACGAGATACCCAATATGCTCAAAAAAGCCCCTGGCACCCCATGTCCGGTACAATCGCCTACCGCAAGTATAAACCGGTTCTTATGTTTGTGTATCCAGAAAAAATCGCCGCTAACGGTATCGCGTGGAAGAGAAAACACAAAGCTCTCGGGCCACACCCGCTGAAGGTCTTTTTCGGTAGGTAAAATAGCCCTTTGAATATAACTGGCATACTGAATGCTCTGGTCGAGCTCTTTCTTCTGCTTTGTAAGGTCTTCGAATAAATCGTCCTGATTTTTTGATGGCATAATTTAAGGTAAATGCACATATACATTTGCACCACTAATTTATAAACGATTTGCAAATCAATTAAAGTATAAGGTTCTTTATTTAAAAGTTTCTACTTCTGGTGGGTGTTGTAAAGTCACAAGTCACAGACTTGCGGCAGTTGGTGCCTATCTATAATACTTTATCTCTTTTCTTTCCGGCATTACAAATGCCTTACTCATCGCTTTATATCCTGCCCATCCTCGTTACAACCTCTTCCGATGTAAATCGGAAGAGCTCAGCGAAGCTAAACGCGCGCCAGTGGGTGGGGGGCTTAAATCCGCCAAGTCTATTTTTGTTTTTAATTACTTTTATTCTGTACTGTTTATTCTTTCTAATCCTTTGGGTCCGGGTTGCAAACCCGGACTAGCGGGGGTCCGGGGTGCCAATATTCAATAAGCTTTTTTAGCTTGATATATTCATTTCTATCTGATATCAAGAAAAACAACTCTACTTTTTCATTCCTGCAAATGAACTTAATATAATTATTACGCCCTGTATTGAAATAAGCAAAACCCAAATGAACTTCAACTTCACCTTTATAACTATTGCACGATATCTCAAATTCCATTAAATCTTTTATATAATACTTCTCAAATTGAGTTCCTTTATTTACAGTTATTGTTTCTTCGCAAAAAATTACAACACCTTCTTCAATATAATTATTGATAATAAGGCCTGTAAACAGAAGTATTATAATAATGGAAGTGAATAATATTACTGTTGTGATGATAAGAGGATGGGATATACTTGTGCCTAGTAAATACTTTGATATAAGTAAAGTAAATCCGAAGAGCAAAATAAAAATTAAAATCTTCCTTAAAATACTGTTAATTGATTCTAAAGTCTTATTTTTCGACACAATAATGGGTAGAATAAGATTGTTTGTTGTTTCGTTATTTCTTGCTAACATCATAAATGGTTTTGCTTACATCTGTTCCTGTATGTATCGTACTTGAATTATCAATAATAAATTGGGCTCCTTTATTAAGTTTTGGAGCAAGTTTCAACACAGCCCCTGACCCATATAAACCTACTCCAATGGCATAAAAGGCCCTCTCCTCAGGACTTAAATCACGTTGAAGATAATCAAACCCATATATAGCCATCATTCCATCAAGAAACGGTCCAGCTGGAGTATACCTACCAAATCATTATCCAATATACAATAAGGTGATTAGGTTCATCCACTAATACACCCAATGAGTATCCATTATTTTTAATTCTTTTATTTAGTTTATTATTTTCAGAAAGAATAAATTCGGGATTAACAAAATTTCCAATATCATATTTTAAAACTATAAATTGACTGTTTTGACTAAAAACATATTTGCTTCCAAATAATGGACTATTATCATCATAAATATCTGGAACAGGAGGAATAAAACCCGAGCACACCATATAAGTATTAATTAATCTATCTGTAATGTATAGATTGCAACTATCATTTAAATATTTTTGATATATCGCCTGTTTTTGAAATTCGTTATACAAAGAACCAAAGTCTTTCTGATTAGGTTCAAGAAAAAAAAAGGCGCCACAATACCCAAAGGCTTCTATTGATGTTGGAAAAATGATCTCCCATGATTTTAAATTTCCATTTAACCTATTAATATCATTTGTACCCCACTTAATATTTTTGAAGGTAGTATTTCTTTCAAATTCCTCAATCCCTGAGCTGAGTCTTGGGTTTGAACTGCAAGCTAAAAAAGTAGCGAATATAATAGTTAAGTATTTCATTTTTGTCCTCTGTAATTTTCTAATAATGTACCTGTTGGTGTATTGTCCCATTCAATAAATCTTGTAGTTCCATGATCAATTAAATCAAAAATGGAGAGATCATAAATTTTCCATCCTTTTTCAGCAATTCGAAAGCCATCAATTAAAGAGTGAGGCGTAATAAATTTAACATCATAATGAAAAACATCTTCATAATAAAAAACGCCACCTTTTGTAGATTTCCATTCTGTCTTCACATAAGCAGTAATATTATCTTTCTTTACATAAGTATAATCTGTCCAAACTTGGGTTTTGATAATAGTCGAAGTTTTACCTTTCCCGTCAGCAATAATGGGAAATCCATTGTTATTTCCAGATTGTGATTCCCAAAAAGATAAGGGCATTAATTTAAACCCTAATCTATCTGCAAAACCATCCCCGTCCTTCACCAAAAACCCATTAACATTTAAATTAGCGTAATTTAAATCCCAACACTCTGCTCTAACTAATTCTAATATATCTGATCCAAACATTTCATCACCTCCTACCCATTCCCATCCCTCGCCCAATCTATCAGCATCATTTGGTCCAAAACTATCATCATTGACATATACTAGTTTTCCATTAGCATTTCTATACCAATCTAAATTTATTCTCCCATCCGGATCTACCCCATTCGGCCAATTGTTCCCCATCCCCACATACGGGCTCCAGTATTGCCCGGCGGTGTCGGTTGTTAACCATCGTCCAATGCGGTTGTCGTAAAGGCGTGCTTCGAATTGGTTGTACCCCGTCTCCTCGTCTTTCTCTGCAAACTGGCCCTGGTAGCCAAAACGGTAATCGGTACCTACTATACGGCCGGGCAGTTCCATGCCACCGGGGTAGTAATCAGTGCCGGTAAGGGTTTCTATGCCGTCGCCCAGGGTATTGTGGCTAAGGGTGGCGCGTACATTGCCCAGGTGGTCGGTAAGCTCGTACTGGTAGCTGCTTATGGCACCATTGCTTGTTCGGGCAAGCCCTATGCGTGAGGCGCCATAAATGGGCATTTCATCCAGCTTT
>JAMIIA010000187.1:0-2076 GCA_035913795.1 Bacteroidales bacterium | reverse complement strand
TTCTTCAATGATCACGTTCGGGCCGCGGACCTTGAACACAACACCTGCATCCGTGCCAATAAAGGAATACCGTCCCCACTTCTCGCCGCCTTCGACGCTTTCCAACAGATAGACGTGATCCTTCTGCCGGAGCTTTTTCAAAACGGAAACAGGCGTTTCAATGTCGGCCAAGATTTCCCGGTAAACGGGAATCAGATTTCCTCTCCGGGTGAATGCTTCAAATTCTGCGAATTTGGGTTGGTACATATTCTTTCTCCTTTACAAATTAAAAAAGGCCGTGAGTTTCGTCACGGCCTTTTTGATTGATACAATCAAAAAAGCCGTGGAGTCCTAAGAGGGTCTCCACGGCTTTAACTTTTATTATAATAAAATATTAACGGCGGAAAATCCTCCCTGTAAGGTTCCACCACCACCAGTTATTAAGATTTAATGTTACCGCGATTTGTTTCACTTGTCTTCCTGCCTCATTTAATGGTGCGTTCCTATAGCAAGATGGCCAATGGAAGTCAATAATTTTTATTTTAACGGGTAAATTTCAATCTGTTTAAATATCCAATAGTTTAAAATATAAAGGTCAATCCTAAACTGATAATACTTTAAAACAACTACCTTTGTTGTTGGTCCTGAGGTTGCCTTTGCTGCCGACCCTGGCGTTGTTTTTGTGGCTGCTGAACCTGAGGCTGTCTCTGCCTCTGTTGAGATTCAGATCTCTGCTGCTGCACCTGAGGCTGGCGCTGCGGTTGTTGCTCCCAAGGTCGTCTTTGTTGCTGCTGAACCTGAGGCTGTCTTTGCCTCTGTTGAAACTCAGGTCTCTGCTGTTGCACCTGAGGCTGTCTCTGTTGATAGTGCTTTTGCCTTTGTTGTCTTAGCTCCTGCCTCTGTTGTTGTGGCCGAGGCTGATAGTTCCGAACGCCCCAGGTTCCTTGTCTTTCCCAATGCCGATCATTTTGCCAGCTTCTCCAGTTCTGTTGAAGTCGCTGGTGAGGAATCCTTTCATAGTCCCATCGGTGCCCATACCAGTTACGGTCTCTGTAGTATCTTCTCCAGCCAGGATCTACATCATAATAGAAACTTGGAATAGCGTTATAATACCCCCAACCATGGTTATAATACAGGGAGCGATACCAATGACCTCCCCATGGACGCCACCACCAGCCACCCCAGAAAAACAAGTCGATATCAATACCCGGCACAACGTAAACATCGTTTGTATCGGGCATTACGATTACATCCGGAGACGCGTCAAACGGAAGCGGTGGAGGAGGGGTGGCTTCAACAAAATCATTCACTACTAAAAAAGCATAACGGTCGGTTACCACGTATCCGTTGCGGTAATAGTTGTAATAAGCCCTCACCTCGTATTGTCCTGGTGAGGGAACGTTAAAGATTAATACCCCTTGACGCAAGCCACTGGGTATGTATTTCCAGTCTCCACCATCAGTGTCCGGAGAGCCTACCGGCACGATACATATCCAGTCGTTGTAGTTACCGGGCGCATTTGTAAAATTTACCCTGATTATTTCACCCTGATTATAGATGTCCTTGTCAGTCCATACAACTGATGCTCCTTCAACAGAGCTTGGTCGGTAGAATAAGGACACGATGATCAAAAGGACCATGGAAACAATTGGTATAGCCTTGAAATTTTTTATCCACATTTTTCACCCCTCCATTCAGTCACATACATGCTCTAGGTTTAAAAGCAAATGCCGTGACACCCCAGTAGTAAATCTTTTTTAATTGCCATCAAAATTATTTTTTTCATAATCAATTTTCTATCGACGTTATCATAGCTTCAAACAAAATATAGCAAGGCGTATGCCAATTGGAAGCATTACCAATAACATACTGTAATTACATGCTTGTTTCTTTTGCTGTGAAAATTTCATGCGTCATTTAATCTGAATATATGAGTAAAATATACCCAGTTTTGCTGTCCAGTTGAATATATAATATCCAACAATCAATAAATAAATAAAAAATGAACTTTGTGTCTTGAATATTTTTATTTTAAGATTTGTTTAATGATTATCGGATACAGTGACATTGGACTGCCGACGTTGTATTAAAAAGTCG
>JAMIIA010000186.1:0-87341 GCA_035913795.1 Bacteroidales bacterium | reverse complement strand
GATCACCCAAAAGGAGTGACAAAATCCTTGGCATAAGCTCAAAAGAGCGTAAAACTAAGGATCAAGACTTAAGGTGGCTATAGCAGTGGGGTCCCACCTCTTCCCATCCCGAACAGAGAAGTTAAGCCCACTAGCGCCAATGGTACTGTGAAAACGGGAGAGTAGGTCGCTGCCTTTCTTTTAATCCCGATATTCTTTCTTAAGATATCGGGATTTTTTATTTTTGCCCCGCTTCGATTTCACTTTAAAACCTGCTTATAAACAGTAAATTTCTTACTTTTGTCTGGTACAAAATTTGTAGCGCTTACCTGATGAATCATTCTCTGCTTATACTTGCTATTTTCTTTTGCTTTAGTATCTCAGTTAAGTCACAATCTGTATCCGACTCGAATGCTTTACTCAATGGATGGTATTTAGACAAGCTGTTTGTAAATCCCGAGAAAACTATCGTTGATACTAATCTCGAGAATTTCCAGATTCATAATATTGTTCTTCGAAATTACACCTCTGCTGCTACTCTGAGCTCCAATGGTTCTCCCTATCATTCAAATTTATTTTTTACCCGCCAACAAGACGATTTATTATTCTTGAATTCTTATAGCGACTATTTTTCCAGTTACTCCACAACTGTATATTTTAATACCAGGAAGCCTTTTACCCAACTCGATTACATGCTAAGTTGGCCTAAAACAGACCGGGAGGAATATTTTAAAATCTTTCATACCCAAAATATTAATGAGCGGCTAAACTTTGGTTTAAGTGCAGGCGTAACAACCGACAAAGCACAGTATAAGTACCTTAATGCCAATAGTAAATCGTTTAAAGTTTTTAGCAGTTATACTGGGCGAAATTATGCCATGCATCTTTCGCTTAATCTCAATCGGTATTATTCAGGTGAGAATGGTGGTGTAGTCGACTCGAGCTATTATGGCGATTGGCAGTTTACCAAAGAAATTGAAACATATTTTACCGGAGGGTCAACTACTGCAAGTATACCCGAAGTAGATGTGAGGAATAAAGTACGGTATATCGACGGTATGCTTAGCCAAAACCTTAAACTTTTTACAATTGGCCAGAAAACAGATTCTGGCGATGTTTCAAGCAGCCTTGCTCAGCCATCAGTTACCTATGTTGTGCGTTATCGCCGTGCTTCAAAAATATATGAGAATAAAAAAGAAGTCAATAATTACTATTACGATAATATATATTCCAACATTAAGGCTACTTACGATTCAATTGCTGAGATGCGGGTTACTAATACCTTTCAATTCGACTTTAAAACTAAGCTTAGAAATAAAGTTACTGCTGGAGTATTTGCAAATGTGAACCACGATTACTTAAAATACACCTATTATTCCTTACTCGATACAGCACTAATCGATTCTAATTTCTATAACCGTATCGATACAGCAGGACTTACAATGCAAGAAAAACAGCTTGCAGAGAATAAATACCTTAAGAATGGCATAACCAATTACGATACGCTCTACGACATCAATTCGAACCAAAGTTTATACAATATTTATGTGTCGGGAGGTATTTATGGAAAATTCTGGACTCATTTTCAAAGCAGGTTTTCAGCCACTCTTTATCTGGCAGGTTTTAAAGCTGGCGAAACTATGTTGGATGGACTGATGCTAAGCAACATTAATCTGTTAAACCGCCCCTATCAGCTTATTTTAAGTGGTTCTCTTGAGAATAGGATACCTTCTTATCAGTTAAATAATTACTATTCAAATAATTATATATGGGAGAAGGATTTTAAAGCCGTTAACAAGCTTTTTTTATCAAGCAAATTGAGCGCTCCATCAAACAGATTTGAAATAGAATTAAAATATAACGTACTTCGCAATTATATTTTTATTACCGACTCAATGCCTGAATCATATAGTCAGCCATTGAGTATTTGGGCTCTGGCAGTGCAAAAGGAATTTGTAGTATGGAAGTTTCATTCAATTAACAAATTAACCTACCAGGTGTCCGAAAACAGATCGGTTGTTGAAGTGCCTGCTTTGGTCGTTTTTAATTCAACCTATATCGACCAAACCTGGCTTTTTAAACTTACCGGCGGAAAACTGAGAACTATGCTTGGAGCTGATGTGTATTACAATACCGAAATGAAAGCCACAGGATACATACCTGCACTTTCGCTTTTTCACATTCAGAACTCCTCGAATATGACGGGTAATTACCCCTATGTGGATATTTGGTTGAGTCTGAAATTAAAACGAACACGTTTTTTCTTAAAATACGAACATGCTAATAGTTCAACCAGGAATTTGAACCATTTTCTGGCGCAGAACTATCCTTCCAAAGCAGCAGCATTTAAATTTGGCTTATCCTGGACATTTTACGATTAGGCCAAGGCTGTAAGTTCACAAAATTTTAATACAGAAATTATGAGAATTAAGTTATACATCTTAATGGTGGTTGTTGCATTGATTTTTTCGCAATGCAATAGACCACATAATACAGATAATGAGGCATATAAGCCCAATAAGCTCGAAACTATCAAGCAAAATGGAGTTTTGAGGGTAGTTACTGATTACAATTCGACCAGCTATTTTATTTACCGCGGACAACCTATGGGATACCAGTTTGAGTTGCTGCAAGAGCTGGCTGATTACCTTGATGTAAAACTTGAAGTAATTGCTAACAACAATCTGGAGCAAAAATTTGAAATGCTTGATAAGGGCGAAATTGACCTGATTGCAGTAAACCTTACGGTAACCAACAATAGGAAACAATTCCTGGACTTTACCGAGCCTCATACAAAAACCCGACAGGTACTTGTGCAGCGCAAACCCGATAACTGGGCACAGTTAAGTGAATCGGCCATCAACAAAGAGCTAATTACCGAACAACTTCAATTGGGGGGTAAGACAGTGCATGTGCAGAAAAACAGTGCTTATGCCAGACGTTTGCATACTCTGGCCGAGGAGATTGGTGATAGTATTCGCATTGTAGAAAGCGACGAAGGGCTTGAAAAACTTATTCAGATGGTGGCCGAAGGTACCATTGATTATGCAATCAGCGATGAAAATGTTGCCTTGGTCAACTGCACCTATTTCAATAACCTTGATGTTTCTTTGCCCGTAAGTTTCCATCAGAACCTTGCCTGGGCGGTTGACAAAGGCGATACCGAACTTCTAGAAGTGATTAATACCTGGTTAAAGGATTTTAAAACAACCAACCGGTACGCTGTTCTATACAAAAAATACTTTGAGAATAAACGTTCGTCTGAAATTGTTGGCAGCGAGTTGTTTGCAAATAAATCGGGTACTATTTCTCCATACGATAATTACATTAAAGAATACAGCACTCAGATTGGATGGGATTGGCGACTAGTGGCCTCAATGGTATACCAGGAGTCGCGCTTCAATCCTAGCGCAGTTTCCTGGGCTGGGGCATTTGGTTTGATGCAATTGATGCCCAATACCGCCAAGCGATTCGGAGTTAGTTCTGAATCAACCGCAGGGCAACAAATAAGGGCTGGTATTATGTTTATTCAATGGCTGGACAACCTCTACTCGGATATTACGGATATTCAAGAACGTCAACGATTTATTCTGGCCTCCTACAACATTGGCCCCGGGCATGTGATGGATGCACGCAAACTGGCAGAGAAATATGGTAAAAATCCGAACGTTTGGCATAACAATGTCGAGGATTTTCTTTTGAAAAAATCGGAGCCAAAGTATTTTAACGATCCTGTTGTTAAATATGGGTATTGTCGTGGCACCGAAACATACAGGTATGTAAGTGAGATAATTGAGCGATACGAGCACTACAAAAATATTGTGGTATACTAAAGAAAACGATCGATTGCCGGGGTAGATTTGAGCACTTCTATCAATTCGCTCATAATCATGGCGGTAGCACCCCAAACCATTTCGTTTTTTATATTGAAGTAGGGCGTAGAAAATTCTTTACTTTGAATGGTTAGATTCCTATAATGCACTTCTGCATGGATGAGATCTTTAATGGATGCAGGAATCAGGTAGTCTACTTCAGACTTGTCAATTACAAATTCTGGCATTTGCAGTGCCAATCCGATGAATGGATGCACCAGGAAGCGGCTTACCGGAATGTAAAGCGGTGAGAGTGCGCCAATGTTTATAATAAGATTCGGAACAACACCAACTTCTTCCATACTCTCTCGCAGGGCAGTTTGATAAAGATTCATGTCGGTTTCTTCTGCTTTTCCGCCCGGAAAGCTTACCTGAGCACTATGGTGTCCTATATACGATGGTCTTTTTATCAAAATGGTTTCAAGAATACCTTCCACATTGCGGTACAACAAAATAAGCACTGCAGCAGGAATTGGATTATCCTCATCATCGGGGAATAGATGGCGCGATTCAGGTATAAGTCGATACTGAGCTAGTTTCCCAGGTAATCCTTCTTTAAGCCTTGCCTGCAAGGCCTTAATTAACCTATCCATCTAACTATAACGTAAGGATTTTATGGGCTGTATTCTCGACACTATTAGCACAGGCAACATCATAAATAGGAAAATAACCACCAGGGCTGCAAAATTAATTATAACGAAGTGTCCCATACTGATATTCACGGGTGCGTAATCGATAAAGTACGATGCCTGGTCGAGTCGGATAAGGTGATATTTATCCTGCAGGTACAAGATAATAAAGGCAATTATGTTCCCGAAAAGCATTCCTTTTAGTATTAGATATAAGGCCTGGTACAAAAATATTTTTCGCATTGAGGCATTGGAGGTACCCAGGGCTTTAAGAAGGCCGATTGAAAAGGTGCGGTCGAGTATTAAAATGATAAGACCCGATACCATGTTTAAAATGGAAACGCAGACCATCAGTATAAGTATTACCCATACATTCATGTCGAGCAGTGAGAGCCAATCGAAAATTTGAGGGTATCGTTGTTTAATGCTTTTAACCTCGAGTTTGGTGCCTTCGTCCGTGAACCTGTATTCGACTTCTTCCTTAATTTGGTAGGTCATCCTGTCGATTTCCTTAAAATCATCAATCATGATCTCATACCCACCTACAGTTGCTGAATCCCAGTTGTTTAGACGCTGAATATGCCCAATATCAGCTAGCATTATCTGCATGTCGAACTGTTCGAGACTGGTTTTATAGAATGCACATACTTTAAATCGGCGCATACGTGGTTTATCGTCGATAAAAAACATGGCGAATTCTTCGTTTAGTTCAAGTTGAAGCATATTGGCCAGTTTTTCAGAGATTACCACTTCGTTGGTGCGCACCGAATCGTTCACTGTAAAATGTTTGCCTTGGGTAATGTGCTTTTCGAAAAACTCCCAGTTAAAATCATTGCCTACACCTTTTACTACTACTCCCTGCACATCGTTTTTAGTCTTTATCATACCTGGTTTGGTGGCAAACACCTGTATGTGGCTTATCCCTGGCATTTTTGCAAGTTCGGGCAAAAAGGCTTGTTGTTTTTTTATCGCGGAAGTTTCAAATGAATTGTTTAAATCGTAATTCGTAATTTGAATGTGATTGGCAAATCCGATAACTCTTTTTTGAATTTCCTGCTTAAAGCCTGTTACCGTTGCAACAGCGATGAGCATTACTGCAAGGCTCATGGCTATGGCAATAACCGAAAGTCTGATGATAGGCATTGTATGTTTTTTATTACCCCGCTGGCTATGCACAAACCGGCGTGCAATATAGAATTCAGTGTTCATTTGTAATTTATAACAGTTGTTCAAAAGTAGTAATTTTGAACCTTAGTTATTATTGTGGGTACAAGTATATTTGGCAGAATCGATTCAGTGGAAGCCAAAATTGCCCGATTTACCGAAATAGTTGCTTTAGAGTTAACTAATGCAGCCTGAAAAGAAAGAAAGATTATGTCAGATAAGCCGAATGTTTTGTGCGAAAATCCAACCTTCAGCAAAGCCTTTTTTTTAAGGTCGTTAGTAAGTGCAATTTTTATTTTGTGTTTAACAGGGCATAACAATACTACCTACTCACAGGGCATTATAAGTCCTGGGGCCTTTCGCATTCCACAATACTTACCTTTGTTGCATGGAAAAAATGTTGCTGTAGTTTGCAATTATGCCTCTGCAATCAATAGCACGCATTTGGTTGATACACTTTTGCATTATAGCAGGAATGAAAAGAAGAGTTTCGCAATTAAAATGGTGTTTTCTCCAGAGCATGGTTTTTCAGGAACCTATGATGCCGGCAGCAAGGTCGATGGAATATTGATGTTGTATGATTCTATTCCGGTTATTTCGTTGTATGGAACTAAAACCAAACCCGCGAAAAGCGATTTACAGGACATTGATATTGTAGTATTTGATTTACAGGATGTAGGGGTTAGGTTTTATACTTATTTGTCGACCCTGCATAATGTTATGCAAGCTTGTGCAGAAGAAGATATTGAACTGGTTGTTCTTGATCGACCCAACCCTCATATTCACTATGTCGATGGGCCAGTTCTTGAAACGAAGTATAGCTCATTTGTTGGCATGCATCCTGTTCCCGTTGTTTACGGCATGACCATTGGTGAATATGCTCATATGATCAATGGAGAAGGTTGGCTTGGTGGAGACTTGCACTGTACACTTAAGGTGATTGAGGTTGAGAACTATTCACGTCATTCGCGCTATAGTTTTCCCGAAAAACCATCGCCGAATTTGCCTAACATGCGTTCGGTTTTGCTCTATCCTTCGCTCTGTTTTTTTGAGGGTACAATTATTTCTGTAGGCCGTGGTACTCCTTTTCCCTTTCAGGTATTCGGACACCCGGATTATCCGGAAAAAGATTTTTCTTTTGTTCCGGTAAGTATGCCCGGAGCGAGTGTGAATCCTGAGTTCAAAAATAAAAAATGTTATGGAGTGGATCTGACTGGATATCCCCTCGATTCATTGGTGCAAACACAACAATTAAACCTTTTTTACCTTCTGCAAGCATACCGGAAGATGAACAGGAAAGAGCTATTTTTTAATGATTATTTCAAGTTGCTGGCCGGCACTGATCAACTGAAAAAACAGATTCTTACAGGATTGACAGAAAAAGAAATCCGGGCCAGTTGGGAGCCCGGATTAAAAGCTTTTCAAACGATTCGACAGAAGTACCTGATTTATCCCGATTAGAATGATTCAGGTTCTTTTATATGGAAATTCGACCTGGATAAACTTCCAGGGCTTTCTTTAGGCATTTCATAGCTATATCAAGCTGATGCAGGTTAATCACATAGGCAATTCTGATCTCCTGCATACCTAATCCGCCTTCGGTATAAAAACCTGCACCGGGAGCTACCATAATGGTATTTCCCTCGTAATTAAAATCATCGAGGAGCCACATTGCAAATTTCTCAGCATTGTCGACAGGCAGTTTGGCCATGACATAAAAGGCTCCTTTTGGATTGGGACAAAATACCCCAGGCATTTCATTAAGCGCTTTTACTACAAAGTTTCTACGTGCCAGGTACTCATTGAAGGTGTTGCGCATGTATTCGTCTGAGGAGTCAAGTGCAGCCTCGCCTGCTATCTGCCCCACATAAGGTGGAGATAATCTTGCCTGGCAAAATTTCAACGCAGTATCTCGCAAGGCCTTATTTTTAGTTACCAGGGCGCCGGTGCGCAAACCTGTGGCGCTGTATCGCTTCGAAAGGGAGTCGATTAATATTGCATGGTTTTCAAGCCCATCGAGGTGCATAATGGAAGTAAAAGCCTCTCCATCGTATACAAATTCCCGATAAACCTCATCAGAGAGTAAAAATAAATCGTATTTTAATGCCAGATCTCTTATCTGTTCAAGTTCTTCGCGGCTGTATACATGGCCGGTAGGATTGTTCGGGTTGCAGATAATGATACACCGTGTGCGGCTGGTAATTTTCTTCTCAAACTCTTCGATGGGAGGAAGACGAAACCCATCTTCGATTTTCGAAGTGATGGCTACTACTTTTACATCGGTAGAGGTTGCAAAACTAAAATAATTGGCATAGAATGGTTCAGGAACCAGAATCTCATCGCCTGCATTTAAACAGGTGAGCAAGGTAAGTGTGATAGCCTCTGATCCGCCTGTGGTAATAAGGATATCTTCGTAGCTTACATCGATATTAATTTTCTGGTAATATTCAGCCATTTTACGTCTTAACGATTCCATGCCAGCACTATGACTGTATTCAATTACCTGTACATCCATGTTTCGGATTGCCGCCAATGCCTTATCGGAAGTAGGAATATCGGGTTGGCCGATATTAAGTCGAATTACTTTTTTACCGCTTCTTTCGGCTTTTTCAGCCAATGGAACAAGTTTACGGATTGGGGAGTTCGGCATTAATTTTCCGCGGTCTGAAATAGATGGCATAAATTTGAATGTTAGGGGTTATTAAAAACAAAACTCACAAGCCTGTTAAGTGGACTTGTGAGTCTGTTCAAGCTTATTTTAATGATACTTATTGCACCGCCGCCTTCGCTTCTACTGTGCCTCTTATGCTAAGAGTGATGGGCATCTCTGAACCATTGGAACTTACAGTAATGGATTTCGAAAAAGAACCTACACGCCTTGTATCATATTTAACTATTATGCTCGAAGATTGTCCAGGAGCAATTGGTTCTTTAGGCCATTGTGGAATAGTGCAACCACATGAGCTCCGCACATTTTCGAGGAGCAAGGGTTCGTTACCTTCGTTTTTAAATACAAATTCGTATGTGCCGTTGCCATCCTGTTCAATGGTGCCAAAATCATGGTTAAGATCTTTAAACTTAATTACCGGACCCTGTGCATCAATGTCAATTGTTGGTTCTGCCTGGCCGGTTTGTGAACAGCTAATGCTAAATGTAGCAATCGCTATCAGACTAAAAGCAAGAAATTTTTTCATAAGTAGTTAATTAATTGTGCAAAATTATAATTAATTCAATTCAATCATCTCTGCAATTGTAAGTTTAATAAATCAAATTTAATGCCAGCAGAAAGTGGCTGCTAATTTATTGCTATTTTTACGCAATTTTTTAAAAGAACATGATTTTATTTTGGGTTTTTTTAACAGCAATATTTAACCAAACAAGAAGATTTTAAATGGAAATTGAAAGTAAGTATAATCCCCGTATTGTTGAGGACAAATGGTACGCCGACTGGATGAAGAAGAATTATTTTAGTTCGCATCCCGATAATCGCGAGCCTTATACCATTGTAATTCCGCCACCCAACGTAACTGGCGTATTGCATATGGGGCATATGCTTAACAATACCATTCAGGATATTCTTATTCGGCGGGCCAGAATGTTAGGTAAAAATGCCTGCTGGGTGCCGGGTACAGATCATGCTTCTATTGCCACAGAGGCAAAAGTTGTGAACAAACTGAAGGCTGAGGGGATTGATAAATCGCAACTCACGCGCGATGAATTTTTAAAGTATGCCTGGCTATGGAAAGAAAAACATGGCGGCATCATTCTCGATCAACTTAAAAAGCTGGGAGCCAGTTGCGACTGGAACCGGACAGCATTTACCATGGACGAAGAGCGCAGCAAGGCAGTTATCAAATCATTTGTCGATTTATATGAGCAAGGCCTGATTTACCGGGGGGTGCGCATGGTAAATTGGGATCCTTCCGCTAAAACAGCTGTTTCCGACGAAGAGGTTATTTATAAAGAAGAACAGTCGAAGCTTTTTTATTTACGTTATAAGGTAGAGGGTGAAAAAGACAATTATGTGGTAATTGCCACTACCCGTCCGGAAACTATTCTGGGAGATACGGCGGTTTGCGTTAACCCCAATGACGAACGCTACAAAAGCCTTATAGGGAAAAGGGTTCTGGTGCCTCTTATCAACAGATCGGTACCAGTGATTGAAGACGACTATGTGGACATGGAATTTGGTACAGGTTGTTTAAAAATTACTCCCGCACACGATATTAACGACTACGAAATTGGCATGCGCCATAAACTGGAATCGATTGATATTTTTAACGATGACGGTACTTTGAGTGAGAAAGCACACTATCTTGTGGGAGAAGACAGGTTTGTTGCCCGAAAAAAAATTATTACCGCCCTGGAGCAATCCGGAAATTTTGTACGTGCCGACGATTATGTTAACAAGGTGGGTTATTCAGAACGTACCGATGTGGTGATAGAACCCAAACTTTCTACTCAATGGTTTTTGCGTATGGAAGAATTGGCCCGTCCGGCATTGGAAGTTGTTATGGACGATAGCATCCGATTTTACCCTGCCAAGTTTAAGAACCTATATAGGCATTGGATGGAAAATATCAAAGACTGGTGTATAAGCCGGCAATTGTGGTGGGGGCACCGTATACCGGTATACTACCTGGCCAATGGATCGTTTGTAGTGGCTGAAACCGCCGAGAAGGCGCTTACAGCTGTGAGAAAAGATACAGGTAACCCTGCTTTAACCATGGCTGATTTATCTCAGGACGAAGATGTATTGGATACCTGGGCTTCGTCGTGGTTATGGCCTTATTCTGTTTTTCCAGAGAAAGAACAAGATTATTATTACCCAACAAACGATTTGGTTACGGCACCAGATATAATTTTCTTCTGGGTAGCCCGTATGGTTATGGCAGGCTATGCTTTTAAAGGTCAGAAACCATTCAATAATGTATATTTCACCGGAATGGTGCGCGACAAATTACGGCGGAAAATGTCCAAATCCTTGGGTAATTCTCCAGACCCACTTGATCTTATTGAAAAATATGGAGCCGATGGTGTACGAGTAGGTATGTTACTTTGCTCACCTGCAGGAAACGATATTCTCTTCGATGAAAGCCTTACCGAGCAAGGACGCAATTTCTGCAATAAAATATGGAATGCTTTCAGGTTGGTAAAAGGCTGGGAAGTAGATGCTTCTGCCAAACAACCTGAAGCAGCAGCAAAAGCTATCGAATGGTTTGATCATACCCTCAATAAAACCATTGAAATCCTCGACGATAATTTTTCTAAGTTCAGAATCAGCGATGCGTTGATGTTGGTTTACACCCTCGTACGCGATGATTTTTCGGGTTGGTTTCTCGAAGCCGTTAAACCAGAATATCAGAAACCAATCGATAAAAAGACTTACGATGCAAGTATTGCCTATTTTGATAAGGTAATGCGCTTGCTACATCCGTTTATGCCTTTTATCACAGAAGAGATTTACCAGCTCATTGAGCAGCGCGGTGAAAACGATAGTATCATGATAGCTCCTATGCCTGTGGCCGGAAAGGTAGACGAGGAAAGAATAGAGCTTTTTGAGCAGGCCAAAGAATTGATTGCTGCAGTGCGCAATATCCGTCAGGGTAAAAATATACCCAATAAAGAATCGCTTGATATACAGGTTGTAGCCGATGAAAAGAATTACTCAAAAGATTTCTTGCCGGTTGTTCAGAAGCTTGCCAATATCAATCGTGTTGTGTTTGTAGATCGGGTAGACAGCGGAACGCTAAATTTTATGGTGCGAACAACCGAATACGGAATTCCGATGACCGAGCTGATCGATGCTGAAACCGAGCGGAAACGTCTGGAGGAAGAGCTAAAATATTATCAGGAATTTCTTGTTTCGGTGCGGAAAAAACTTGAAAACGAAAAATTTGTGAGCAGTGCCCCGGCTGCTGTAGTTGATAAAGAAAAGCAGAAGCAGGCCGATGCCGAGTTAAAAATAAAAACCATTGGAGAGCAATTGGGCAAACTAATTCAGTAAAATCAGAAAACCCCCTCGGCTTATAAGTGTCGAGGCGGTTTTTTTTTGAGATATATCAGTATTTTCTTTCAATCATAATTTGGCCTAAAATTTTAAGGCGCTAGCCGCTCACGTCTCCACCCGTTCTCCTTGAGGGTGTATTCGAAACGGTCGTGAAGCCGGTCTGGACGTCCCTGCCAAAATTCAATCAAGTCTGGACTTAATTTGTACCCACCCCAAAAGTTTGGACGATTAATGCGAAACTGACTAAACTTCTTTTCATATTCAATTTTAAGCTTATCGAGGTACTCGCGGCTAGGTATAGGTTTGCTTTGCGGCGATGCCCAGGCGCCAATTTTACTGCCTTCGGGTCGCACATTGAAATATTCGTCGGATTGAGCTTCTGGCAATAGTGTAATGCTACCCTCTATTCTTACTTGCCTTTGAGCAATTGGCCAATAGAATGCCATTGATGCAAATGGGTTTCGCGCCATTTGTTGGCTTTTTTTACTTTCGTAATTGGTAAAAAAAATAAGCCCCTCACTATCATAAGCTTTTAAAAGCAGATATCGGGTTGAATTTCTGCCATCGGGAGTAGAGGTGCCAAGCACAAAAGCATTGGGTTCGTGTGTTTCATTCTTTTGTGCATCACGAAACCATTCATCAAATTGATCCATAGGATTCGATTTCAGATCGATAAGTTGCAGGTTCGATTTGCTGTAATCGCGACGTATATGGAAAAATTTCTTCATGCTACAGGGTATTAATAATAAGTGCTTAACATTTTTTAAGGGCTATATGTTCAAAGCACCTAATGCCATAATCCAGAAATGAGTAATTCCTAAAGGCAAAACAATTGCATTATTTCTTAGGTAGATGATTTAGCAGTTTTCAGCAGGAGGTTGGCTGTGCTTGAGCTTGGCATTATTGATGGAGGCGTTAAGCTCGAACCCAATGAGTAGTGAAATGGCATTGAAATTTAGCCAAAGCATGAGTGCTACCAGGGCACCAATCGAGCCAAAAAACTTGTTGAGCTGGGCAAAGTGGTCCATAAAATAGGTAAAGCCCAGTGAAGAGATAATGGTTAGCAAAGTGGCTAGTTTAGATCCCGCAGAAAAGAATTTCCATTTAACACGTCGGCTGGGTCCGAAATAATATAAAAACGAGATTGAAATATAAGTAACAATTATAAGCATAAGCCATTTCCCAAAATAGAAAAGCCATGGATTGATGTCGAAAAAACTCTGTTCGAAAAATGATGCCAGCAACATTTTACTGATAAAAAATGCAGAACTGGAAATGGCTGCCAGTCCAAAAAAAACAAAAACAAGAGCAATAGAAACGGCTCGCTGTTTGTACCAACTGCGAGTTTCGATAGCATGGTGAGTAGCATTGAAGGCTTCTATGATACCATGTACTGCTTTTTGTGCAAAGAATAGACTTGTAAGCAAACCGAATATAGGCAAGCCTCCTCTGCGCCTGAATACCTCGTCCAACAATGGTTCGATGGCTATGAAAGAATTTTCGGGCATAATATCGTAAAGCACAGTGGTGAGTGTGGCTTCGAAATTATCAATAGGGAGGTAAGGCAACAAGGCCAGGAAAAAAACCAAGGCAGGCCCCAGCGCAAGTAAAAAATTAAAAGCTATCGAAGTGGCCCGAAGGTTTAATGATCCTTTTCTTATGCCATTCACAAAGAATTCTATTACCTCCCTCAAGGTCACATCATTGGTGCCAGCAAAGGAGGTTTTTTTCCACTGTATTTTTGCAGCTTGGGTTGCCTTTCTTACCGATTGGCCTATTATGTAGGAGTCAGATTTGCACATCTTTTAAGTAACCACTGCTTTAAGGCTTAAGTCGAGGCTGCGTATCTGATGTGTAAGCGCTCCAACCGAAATGTAATCTACCCCACAGCGGGCATATTCGCGGATGTTGGCCAATGTAATTCCTCCGGACGATTCAGTTTCCAGTTTGCCCTTTATAAGTGCAACGGCTTCCCTGGTTTGTTCTGGGCTGAAATTATCGAGCAAAACGCGGTCAACACCATCAGACTTTAATACTTCTTCGATGTCGGCTAAAGAGCGCACTTCGCAAATTATTTTTAGGTTTAACTGATTCTTTTTATTGTAACTCTTTGCCATTTCAATGGCTTTGTGAATTCCACCGGCATAATCGATATGATTATCTTTAATCATCATCACATCGTAAAGTCCCATGCGATGGTTGTTTCCTCCGCCATGTTTTACCGCCATCTTTTCCAGAATGCGCAAACCGGGGGTTGTTTTGCGGGTGTCGAGTAGTTTGGTGTCGAGCCCCTTAATCTCTTCTTTATAAAGTCTGGTCTGGGTTGCAATTCCGCTCATGCGTTGTACAAGGTTTAACACTAACCTTTCGGCCTGAAGTAGCGCTAATATTTTCCCTTCGGCAAGGTATACGATGTCATTTACTTGTATTGGATCGCCATCGAAAATAAATTGTTGCACTTTAATTTCCGGGTCAAAGCGTTTTAATACCTCGATGGATACTTCTGCACCCGACAAGATACCCTCTTGTTTAACCAGAAGTCGGGAAGTTCCCTTTTTTTCAGGGGGAAATATTGCAAGCGATGTATAATCGCCCGGGCCAATATCTTCGATTATGGCGTTCGAGATGAATGAGTCAAGGTAAGTCTTAAACTCCATCTTTGTCAATTCTTAGCTGATGAATGAACGAATTGGTGTTTTCGCCTTTAATTAAAATGGTTACACGGTATGTGCCATTTGCTGTAACCAGTGTGCCAATCGCATATTTCGATTCGCCCTGGCCTCCTTTGTGCAAGATAGAAAAGCTTTTTGGGGCATTGTTTTTGAAAAAATCCTTCAGAATAATTTCTGCCTGAGTTTTGCTGTAAACATTGCTTGCTGAACCAATACTAAGCTCAAGGGAAGGTTTAAAATAGTTCGATATAAGAGAGGTATTGCCCGTGCTAAATCCATTGATCAAATCCGCTGGTAAGTCCTGGCAAGATGCCTTTGTTGCCAATAGCAGGAAAATTACCAGCAAGGAAAGAAGTTTTTTATTCCGATTCATCATTGTACTTTTGTTAGGGTGACTCAAAAAGCAAGCCAAATAAAAAGTAAAAATACAACATTTCCCGAACTCTGAAAATCAACTTATTATCAACCAATAAGGAAGGTATTAGGTTAAAACCAGGTAGGTAGATATTATTTATTGTAATTCGAATGAAAATCAGTTGTTTATGTGTAAACCGATCTGACAATCCTCACCTCGACGCTTTGATAGAGGATTATAGTGAACGGATTAAAAAGCAGGTTGATTTTAGTTTGGAGTCTATTGATACGCCAAAGAATTTTAGCAAACTAACGGCGAACGAAAGAAAAAGGGCAGAAGGAGAGCTCATTCTCAAGCGGCTTACTAAATCCGATTATGTGATTCTTCTGGATGAAAAGGGGAAATCCTTCACCTCGCTCGAATTTTCCAATCAACTGCAACGCCATTTTAATGCCAGTCACAAAAACATTTATTTTGTGGTTGGGGGTGCGTATGGTTTTTCCGAAGCAATTTACAAACGGGCCCATGAGATGCTCTCTCTCTCGAAAATGACTACCACTCATCAGCTGGTACGATTGATTTTTGTTGAACAGATTTACCGGGCATTGTCGATTTTAAGTGGACATCCCTACCACAACGAATAGATTGGTGTGTTCATCATTTAATAAGGAAGTTTTAGTAATAAAGCATAATTTTAGAGCAAGTGTGGTAAAAAAGAAAATTCGATAATAGAATACCCCTATCCATAACAAGCATATTATTTCGAACTAAGTAGATTAAAATGAATCAGTATACGCTTCGCAATCTTTACATCGCCATTCTGTTACTAGCTCTTTCTGTGGCACTTGTAAGTTTGCCTGGTAAGATAGAGACCCGTACATGGCATGCAAAGAAAGCCCAGAAAGCGTTTATCGAAAAGCTTGAAAAGGCAACGGAGCTAATTCAATTGGTGGATGAGGAATTTAGTTCGCAACAAATAACCAATCGCGATGACTATTATTTTAAACATGGGGTAAGTGCTTTCTTATTTAAAGGCGATACACTTTTAGCCTGGTCTGATAACAATGTGGCGATTGAAAGGATCGATACCGATACGCTTAATGAGCAAGGTATTTTAAGCATCTTTTCGAGCACCTTTTTTTATTTCAAGAAACAGGAGGGTCAGGAAGTAGGTGTTGCTGTGGTGTTGCTCGAAAGCAATTATCCTCATAGAAACCGTTTCGTTGCCACTGGCATGCACTCTGGGTTTAAACTACCCAAAGGGGTAAGCATTGCTCTAAAGCAAGTTGAAAACAGTTTGCCAATAAAAGATCAAGATGGCGAGGTAGTCTTTTTTCTTGATTTTTCTCTGGCATCCGCAGAAATTAACACCAATTTATTGGTGTTGGCAACCATTCTGTTTTTCATTGGCATCTATTTTTTACTTCAATATTTGCGCTGTTACCTCAAGAACATGGATGCGAAAAAGCGTAAATGGGCTCTATGGGTAGTGGCTTGTTTGCTTGTAATTGTTCGCGTTGGATTGCTATATACAAACTGGCCTGGCGATTATTACCTTTTATTTGATCCTTTTATCTATGCATCGTCTTGGGCACCTTCACTGGGCGATTTGATGCTTCACACCCTCCTGTTCCTTTTTATCGTGTACCTCATTTACCGGTATGTGAGAGTACCAGCAGAATTGGTTTCAAGTTCTTCGGGTCAGGCAGTATGGGTGGTGTTTTTTAACCTGGTATTTCTCTCGGTGCTGGCCTATGCCAATTTTTCTTCTACTAGTCTTATTGCCAATTCGAGTTTAAAAATACTGGTGCAGAATATCAGTCAACTTAAACTACCTGTTATTATAGCTTATATCATTTTCTCTTTAAACTATTTCGCGGTATTGCTCATTGCACTCTGGATTTTAAAAAATCTTTCGGGAATAAAACTTTACCGTTTGGTTATTAATTGCGGAAGTCTTTTAACGGTAGCTTTTTTAATGAGTTTTGTAATTAAGTTGCCCTTCGAGCTATATTCGGTATTGTTCGCTTTTGTTTTATATGCCTTGCTGGCCTATATGCAGCGATACTTACAACGGAACACAATTTTTTCGACCTTGATGGTATTCCTGCTGCTGTTTACGGTGTATATTTTATTCTTTACTGTGAAGGTTTCAGAGCGCAAAGAGTATCAGCAGAATAGGTCTTTAGCTATTGGGTTGTCAACCGAACACGATCCGGTGGCAGAGTATTTTTTTCGAGAACTTTCGCGTGACTTGCAGTCAGATACCACTATTGCACGGCATTTAAGACCAGAAACATTTGATATCGTTACACTTTACAACTACCTTACTAAAAGTCATTTGAATGGATATTGGAAAAACTACGATTTTACATTAACCGTTTGCCGACCTATTGATAGTGTGCTTGTCAGTGGCGGAAACTTATATTTATATCCCTGCTATACTTTTTTTGAAGAAATTATACAAACGAGTGGTATTGTTATTCCCAATACCCAGTTCTATTACATCGATAAAAATTCGGGTCTGATCAATTATCTTGGATGGATTAAGTATAAAATCTCCACCAACTCTTCTGTATCGGTTTTCATTGAAATGGAATCGCGGTTTACGAGTAAACAACTCGGTTATCCGGAGCTTTTACTCGACGAGGATTTAAATTCGGGAGTGAAATATTCCGACCGGTCCTATGCAAAATATAACATGGGCAAACTCATATCTTTCGGAGGGAACTACGATTATAGTCTAAGCTCGGATGTTTTCGAAAAAGGTTGGTCTGGCGAATTTGGACAAATAAAAGACAAGGGCTTTAATCACCTGGTTTTTAGGAGCAATGCAGACAATATAATAGTTATAAGCGAGCCAGAGGTAAAAGCCATGGATTACCTGGTGTTGTTTTCGTACATCTTTGTTTTCTTTTACATACTGGCGCTACTTTTCA
This sequence comes from Bacteroidales bacterium, assembly GCA_035913795.1. GTDB lineage: Bacteria > Bacteroidota > Bacteroidia > Bacteroidales > UBA10428 > UBA10428. Next base: position 69,721 of record JAMIIA010000186.1, on the reverse strand, counting down.
CTTTTTTACTCGATCCCAGTTACAGACATATTAATTTTAGTGTTAGTCTGAGAAATAAAATCCAGTTTTCGGTAGTATTCATACTCATTGTTTCGCTTGTACTTACAGCCGGCAGTACAATCTATTTCAACATACATAAGTTTAATCAGTCGCAACAACGCATGCTGGAAGAGAAAATTAAAATGGTGTATGTGGAGTTGGAACATAAGCTTATGTACGAAGATGAACTAACAGCCGATTGGAGGGCTGATAAATACGACAACTTATCGCAGCTTCTCATCAAATTTTCCGATGTATTTTATAGCGATATTAATCTTTATAATCCCGATGGTAGGTTGATTGCCACCTCGCGTGACGAAATATTCCAGCTAGGATTGCAAAGCGATAAAATGACCCCGGTGGCCTTCCAAAGCCTACGTAAGGATCGACTTACACGTTTTATTAATAAAGAAAAAATTAGCCAGCTTTCTTACCTGTCAGCTTATGCACCCTTTTTAAACAACGAGGGAAAATTACTTGCTTATCTGAATCTGCCCTATTTTACAAAGCAAACCGAGCTTCAGGAAGATATCACCACACTCACTGTGGCTATTATAAACATCTATGTACTACTTATTTTGCTTACAATTATTATTGCTGTTTTTATTTCCGATCAGATTACCCGACCCCTTGAGATGCTACAGGGCAAACTTCGCAACCTAAAATTAGGAGGCCGTTATGAACCCATTGAATACACTCACAACGACGAAATAGGCAAGCTTGTGAATGAATACAACAACATGGTTCTCGAGCTGGGAAAAAACATTGACTTATTAGCCAAGTCAGAGCGCGAATCGGCCTGGCGGGAAATGGCAAAACAGGTGGCTCACGAAATAAAAAACCCGCTTACTCCCATGAGGCTTAGTGTGCAGCAACTGAAACGCACCTGGACCGATAAACGCGAAGATTTTGAAACATACCTGCAACGCGTAAGCGAAACACTACTGGAACAGATTGATAACCTTTCTGCAATAGCCGGCGAGTTTAGCAATTTTGCCAATATGCCATTGGCGAAAATTGAAAAAGTTGAAGTGTCGGTTACGCTGCGTAAAGTTGTTTCGCTGTTCGATGGTCAGGATCAGGTAAAAGTGCAATATCAGACATTGCCAGACGAATACTGGGCAATGGCCGATGCCGATCAGCTAACACGTGTATTTATCAATATTATCAAAAACGGCATTCAGGCCATTCCTGAAGGAGTGGAAGGTAAAATTAATGTGCAATTGGAGCGCGAAGGCAATATGGCACTGATCCATATATCAGACAATGGCAAAGGAATACCCGACGAAGTTATTGATCGAATGTTTACTCCAAGCTTTACTACTAAAAGTGGAGGGATGGGGCTTGGTTTGGCCATTGTAAAGAATATTATCGAAAGCATCGATGGTCAGGTGAGCTTTACTACACAAATAAACAAAGGCACTACATTTACCATACGAATTCCCCTTTTACATTAATTCTCAAATGGCAGGTGTTAATACTTTATATTTCTGTTGCTTGAATATATTTTTTTATATTTGATGAATTAAAACCAATACTTTTTAAACCACTTTGAAGCACTTAACCACCATACTATTTCTTTTTGCATTCACTATTTTGCTTCGCGGACAGGAAAACATCGGTGGCATTGTAAACGAATATTTTGCTGTTTCGGCTATTCCAAATACCAACACAATTACTTGCACTGGAGAGGATTTATCGAGTTTGGAGCCTGGCGATAAGGTATTACTCATTCAAATGACAGGCGCCGGTTTTACCATTTTCAATGTCCGGGATAATAACCATGTAGATCAGAATATAGGTAGTGGCGGTAAATACGAGTTTCTTTCCGTATTGACAGTAAACAATGTTAGCAAGGAAATAACATTCACCGCCAATTTTAAGAATTCCTATACAGCCGGAGAAAAAATTCAGCTGGTAAAAGCCTTTGTTGGGTATGATGTGAACGTAGCCAGCGAACTTACAGCACCCGATTGGGATGGCAATAAAGGAGGGATCTTAGCCCTTGTTATTTTGCAGAAGCTTAATCTTAGTGCAGATATTAACCTTAGTGGAAAGGGTTTTCGTGGCGCTAATCCAGCCTCTTACCTGAAAGGTTGCCGGCCATTTAATACCAACGATACCATGTATTTCCCTACGGGCTCGGTCAACAAAGGCGGGATAAAGGGAGAAGGCATTAAACCTGTTGCCTCAAACTATACCATTGGTCCCGGCAATAACTTTAATGGTGGTGGAGGTGGCATTGGTAAGTTTGGTGGTGGTGGTGGTGGAAGTAATTACAGCAGGGGAGGTGCCGGGGGCTTTCAACAAATTTATTGTCCTACTGCAGCTACTGAATTTGGAAGTGGTGGAAATGGACTTGAAGATGGTTCATTAGGTGCGACTGTTCTTTTTGGAGGCTTTTACAGTAACTATAAAAAAATTACGTTTGGTGGCGGTGGGGGTGGTTCCACCGATAGTACCGGACTTTCAGCATCCAAGGGTGGCGATGGAGGTGGGTTGGTCATTATTCTGGCCGATACCATTGTTGCAAACGGAAATAGTATTATCGCCAATGGCGAATCAGTTGTAACACCTTCAACGGCCGGAGCAGCCGGAGGGGGTGCCGGTGGTACAGTATTACTTGATGTGACCTATTACAGCGGACTCCTTTCTGTGGATGCAATGGGTGGCGAGGGTGGCAGCACGCTTGGCGGAAACTGTGGCGGTGCCGGTGGAGGTGGGGCAGGTGGCACATTGCTGATCGCAGCTTCTGCAACCATAAATCAGATTACTTACGATTTATCTGGTGGCCTTGAAGGTGGCTCGCAATGTGGTTCAAACCTTGGCTCTCCTGGTATTGTAGGCGATACATTAAGAAATTATATAACCCTTCTCAACGGTTTTACATTCAATGCCATTTCGACAAACGACACGATTTGCAACGATGGCGATATTCCTCATTTGCTTATTGGCACCGTGCCCAAAGGAACAACCAACTACCAGTACAAGTGGCTTCAAAGTACCAACAACATCAATTGGGTTCCGGTAAGCCCTGCTGTTACTACTAAGAACTATCAGCCTCCTGCGCTTAGCGACACTACCTATTATACCCGCGAGGTTTACTTCCCCGACGATAACATTCGCGATACCGCACTTTCAGTGATGATATTAGTTTACCCCAACCTCAGCGGCAACACGCTCACTTTGCGCGATACTATTTGTTCAGGTGTGGCACCCGGTGTGCTAAGTGCTAATCCAGTGACCGGAGGTAGTGGTGTGAATATTTATCGTTGGGAGTCGAGCACAAATCAAATAACTTGGACACCACGCGGAAACAGCATCTTGTTGAATGAAGTCAACAAACTCGTGCAGCCAACATACTATCGCCGCCATGTCGAAAGCGGACCTGGGGCAGTATGCTACAGCCTGAGCAATGTCGATACCCTCTCGGTAATTGATTCCCTAAGCAATAATCTTTTCCTAAACCCTTTTTTGGATACAATTATTTGTAATGGTCTTTCCTCTGGAACAATTCTTGGTTCACAGCCTACTGGTGGCGATGGAAGTTACCGATATGGGTGGATACAAAGTTCAAATGGGATTGCATACTCACCTGTGGGCGCTGCCACTTCAATTAATTATTCTCCAGGCAGTATTCCGGCTACCCGCCATTACAAGAGAATTGTTTATTCGGGTTCCGACGATGCCTGTATCGATACCACTATTGCCCGATTGATTGAAGTGTTGCCTGTGATTACCAATAATGTAATTGACAGCGATTCGCTCCGCTATTGCTCAGGCGACAGTCCCTTAGCTTTGAAACAAAAAGCAAGTTTTACCCTTGGCGGAGGAGATGGGACCTATTCATACCAGTGGCAACAATTTAACGGATCCAGCTGGATCAATTTGTCTGGTCAGACAGCCTCATCGTATTTGCCTGGTATTTTAACCGATACCACGGAATATAGGCGAATAGTTTATTCCGGTCTGGTAACAGGCTCTGTCTATGCCTGTGTCAATCAAAGTGCTGCATTAAGTGTAGATGTTATACCTGCCATAGTCAATAACCTGGTCTCAGACGATGAAAATATTTGTCAGGAATCGCAACCACAAGTTTTCTCAGAAACTGGAGCAACAGGTGGGGCAGGTAGTAGTTCTTTTATCTACCTCTGGCAACAAAATATCAATGGAACGGGTTGGAGTAATGCCTCGGGTATTAATACCAGTATTTCCTATACGCCACCTGTTCTTTTTGCTTCCACACAGTATCGCAGGTTAGCAACCTCACAAATCTGTTCGAAAATAAGTGATACGGTAAATATCTTAGTTTACCCTTCCATTGAGACTAATTTAATTCAGGGAGCGCCAGTGCAATATGTCTGCTATAATTCTACCAAGCTTTTTAATGGGGCACAACCCACAGGAGGGAATGGCAGCTACGATTATTTTTGGCAAAACTCTACCGATGCCAGTAGTTGGAGTAATATCGGATCGAACACAGTGAATTACACCAGCGAACCCCTCACTGCCCAACATTATTTCCGGCGTATTGTGTTTTCAGGTGATCTTGATCAATGCAAAGACACTTCGGATTTTGTACTCGCTAAGATTAATCAACTACCTACGGGTGATATAGTAAGCAGTGTGGATACATTATGCGCTGGGGAAGAACTAAGTATTGCTTATGAAAATTTAAACGGTAATGGCAGTGTAATTCTTCGCCTGGGCGAAACAAGCATACTGTATGCTTCTTCTCCGCTGACGAATTCCTCAGGAAACATCACATTTAGTTTAAGCGAATCAGCCAATATCCGAATACTTGAATTGCAAGACGACAGTACTTGTTTTGCCGATACTTCACTAACTACTGGCAGAGTTTTAGCAACCGTTTATGAAGTGCCTGTTGCTAACCCTGGTGCAGATATCGAGGCTTGTGGACTTACTGTTCAGATGAATGCCGTTTTATCCACTTCACTGGGCACCGGATTGTGGACCTCGGATGATGCCGTTTTTGATAATCCGGCTAACCCTGCATCTCAGGCAAGTGTGAATGGTTTTGGACAATCGATACTTACATGGACCGAAACTAACTGGGAATGCATCGACCTGGCAAGCATTGTAGTTACCGCCTATGAACAACCCATTGCGGCAGATGCCGGCGAAGATCAGATACTCCCTTATACTTTTACAACCCAATTAGAAGCCAATGAACCCCAATTGCCTGCGACCGGAGCATGGCGATTTGTATCGGGTAATGGAACCTTCGGAGATAGTACTCTGGCCAATACAACAGTAGAGTTCCCGGGCATTGGCGAATTTCAGCTTAGCTGGACTATCACAAATGGAGTTTGTTCGCCCGTATCCGACAATTTGAAGGTGCTGATAAACGATTTAACGCTTAACAATGGTTTTTCGCCCAATGACGACGGCGTGAATGATAGTTTTGTGATTTCAATACCCAGTGGCCAATACTTTAAAGTGAGTATCTACGATCGGAATGGGCAAATAGTAAAAAATCTCGACGGCACTTTAGAATTAACCTGGGATGGTACAGGCAAAAATGGGCAACAGGTTCCCGAAGATACCTATTATTATGTGTTGGAAGAAGAAGGAAAATCAGCCCGTGCAGGCTATATCGAAATAAGAAGGTAAATGCGTAAACTTAGCTTCATATTATTGTTTATTTCTTGTGCGCTGTCGGCTCAACAGTTCTCGATGCCTACTCAGATCGACCGGAATCTTCTCTATGTCAATCCGGCTTATGCAGGAAAGCCTGGTGCGAGTGTGGTTCATCTTATGCACCGAACTCAATGGTTGAATGTGCCAGGTGCTCCAACCTTCCAATCGTTCGAATTCCATGCTCCGCTTAAAAAACAAGCTGTAGCAATAGGTATTCAGGCCCGCCGCGAAACAACAGGAAATAAAAGCAACAACGAAGCATTTTTTACTTATACACATCGTATCAAACTTGCCCAATCAACCCTTGCCTTTGGCCTAAAAGGCGGTTTTAATAGCCTGAGCTACACACAAGCCTCCTTGGAGAATAGTACCACTTTCGATCCGGCTTATGAAGCCAATTCTTTGCTACTTCCCAATGCAGGTTTTGGTATTGGATATTATTCCAAAAAGTTTTATGCAGGACTAGCTATTCCGTATTTTTTTGGCACGAAAGCCACAAACGACGGAACAGCAGAAATGGATTTTGATATGAGCCGTTTGGTCTACCTTTTTACAGTTGGCGCTTCGCTTCCTGTTTCTGATATTTTAAAAATAGAACCCTCGGCAGCAATTAACTATTCTTCCAATCTCGAGCCTGCCTTAATGGCACAAGTGAATTTCAGACTTATGGAACACATTCTTTTTGGCACCGGTTATCGATTGAATGAAGCACTCCTTTTTAATTTAGCATATGGCATTAACAGGCAATTTTCAGTAGCATACTCCTACGATTACACCCTTGGTAAGCTTGGTGCATTCTCCAGCGGATCGCATGAATTAGGGTTGATGTATTATTTCGGATTTACTGCAAACACTGTGAATCCAAGAGACTTTTAGCAAATTTGAATGAAACAGTTTTTCGCCATACTCCTATTTTTTGTTGCACATACTGCATTGGGGCAGCAACATTACAAGGTAAGCCTATTGCCATTTAATAGTTCCAATTCCAACGAGATGGCGCCATTTATTTATCAGAATGGCCTTGTGTTTAGTTCCGACAAAAAAAGTACCGTCCTGGTTGTCACCACCGACGAGCAAAGTAACTATCCCTACAATCTTTATTTTGTCGAGAAGAAGGGCGATAAATGGGGTAGCCCGGGGTTATTTTCGAACAGCATTAACAGCAGGTTAAGTGAATCATCGGCAAGTTTCTCGTCCGATTTCCAAACCATGTATATTACCCGCTCGCAAATGGCAACAGCATCGATTTCGCAAATTGAAAAGGCTGACACCATACGCAATGGAATTTTCGAATGTGTGCCGGCAGGCAAAGAATGGCGTGTGTCTCAGTCGTTCTACTTTAACGATGAGGGATATGATGTGGCTTTCCCTAGTATCAGCAACGATGGGAGGTACCTGTATTTTTCATCGCGTCAGCCTGGTGGGCGGGGTGGATACGACATTTATGTTTCGGAAAAAAGAGGTGTCAGCTGGTCAGACCCAGAGAACTTGGGGCCGTCTATCAATACCTCAGAAAATGAGGTTTATCCGTTTATTCATCCAAACGGCAGATTGTATTTTTCTTCGCGTGGGCATCAAGGACTGGGTAGAATGGATGTATTTTATACCGAGAAACGAGATGGAGAATGGGTTCGACCAATCAACCTACCGGCACCTTTTAATTCGCGACAGGATGATTTTGGGTATGTGCTATCTGAAAAAATGGACACCGGATATTTTGTTTCGAACCGCAGGGGCTCTGACGACATTTTTCTTTTTGCTTCGTCATTTCCTGCGTTTCCAGAGTGTCCGGTTCAGCTTGACGAAAATTTCTGCTACACCTTTACAGAAACAGGTAGTGTGGATATTGCTGCTACCAGCATGAAATATGAGTGGGATTTTGGCGATGGGAATAAAATGCGTTCCATTGATGCCAACCATTGTTATGCTAAAACCGGAACTTATGTAGTATCGCTTAATGTAATTGATACCCTCACCGGCGAGATTTACTTCAGCGAAGCTACCTATGATTTATTGGTTCAACCTGCAGAGCAACCCTATATTGCAACATTGGATACTGCTTATGTCTACGAAAAAATTCAACTTAACGGAACAAAGTCAGTTATTCGGAGTTTTGAGCCAAAAAGCTATTTTTGGGATTTTGGCGATGGGAACATACAAACAGGAGTAAGCACCAATCACACGTATACGAACACCGGAACATATTACATTCGATTGGGGGTTACCGATGGACAGGGTGAGGAAGAGGAGAAGGATAAAAAAGTGGAAGGTGGAAGGTTGTGTGCTCAAAAAAGTATTTTAGTGCTAAAACGATAAAGTACACAACTTGTAAAAATTTTTAACGTAAATGTTTTTTGGCAAAACTTTTGTTTAATTTGTTCTACCCATTTAAATATGCATGGGATATTTTCAGTAATTTTAAATAAGTAATGAAGCAAATTCTCACTTTTATTATACTTTTTTCTGTTGCAGGTAATTTTTTGCTTGCTCAATCGGTTCCTGCGGGCGATGAGAATATTCCCTATCTGATGACCTTTGGAAAGGCAGCCGAAAAGTCCTGGGGCGATGATGATTTCTCGCAAACATTTTTCTTTCTTATCCCTGAATCATTTAAGGAGCCTATTTTTATCCGTGTTTTTGACGCTGATATTGGTGGTGAGCTGGATGAAAAAAATGGCGAATGGGATACTCGTGTGAATTATGAAGTGTATGGAGGGGCCGCTTGTTATACCCACAAAGATGCACAGGAAACAGACCCGATAGGGAATTATAAAAGCGGAAACCTTCTTGCTACAAAATCCTTTGGAATTAATCCGCGATACGATAATAACTGGTATACCTTTGGGCCCTTTAATCCTACCGAAGGAGAATATGTATCGAAATTTGGGGGATATGTGTTTAAGGTGATATGCGAAGGAGTAGCGGGAAATGACGGCAATCTATATAGGTATTTTCTTAGCACAAGTTTCAGCGAAAACAGGCCCGTTGAAGGGGGTAATGCCTTTGCTTTTGAATATTCGTTTCGAATGCACGATAATCCAAGCGAGGTTTCCCATATTTATCCTTATGTCGATGACCGCACCATATCCGTAAAACTTTCGAATTTCGATTGGGACGACGATGGTTTTATTCGCATTGTATCAGTAGCAAGGCGTGGCCAAATGGTAAAGGTTTCGCTCGATGATCGATGGGCAGAAGAAGAATTTAAAATATTTGACGAAGAAAAAAACACTTCTCTCGACATTCAATTTATTAAGAAGAAAACCCCGCCGGTAAAAAACAATAACGTTGTTGTGAATGTGCGAAACCAATACAACGAACTTTTACCCTTCTATGTAATACCTATCGGAGGGGTTCCGAAATACAATTACAACATTTCTGTTAAACGACAATAAACTCTATGATGCATCCTGTAGGTTCTTTTAGTCAGCGTTTAATCAAGTGGTTGCACGCAGCAATTCTAATAATTGCAGGACTTTCGCCCCTTCAGGCTCAGCTCGAACGATTCAGGAATTACGATGTCGCAGAAGGCCTCTGCCACCCGTTTATTTATACCATTAACCAGGATAAGAACGGCTTTATTTGGATGGGCACCGGCGAAGGCTTATGTCGATTCGATGGTTTTGAATTTGTGTCGTTCAAGGGCATCGATTCTCTTGCAAACGATGTTGTAAACGTGAGTTTTACCGATGACCTGGGCGATTTGTGGTTCGGCTTCAGTAACGGTCTAATACTCTCCTGGGATGGTATAGGTTTTACCTCGTATTATCTTCCCGAAAACAACTCCAGCGCTATCAGTGCTATTGCGCAAACGCCCTGGGGCGAAATATTTGTTTCTACCAACAACCAGGGTTGTTTCCTGATTTCGCCTGAAGGAGAAATAAAAGCATCTGACGAGCAATTTAAAGGCAAAAATATTTCAAGTCTTTTTTTTACCCCCGACCGCTTATTGCTCGGAACATCTGATGGTTTAGAAATTATTCCGATTAAAAATAAAGTGTTCGATTTTAATTTGGCTCTTGTGCCAGAAGCGCTTGCTTATGTGAGCATTCAGGTAATCAAAGCCAGCTTATGGGAAGATACCTACCTGATAGGGACAGAAGATACAGGACTTCTTAAACTATCTTTTAAAGATCAGAGACCAGAAATTCAAGCCATTGCGCCTGCAACCCTGCTCGATTTTCAGAATATACAAGATGTTTGGCATACCACTGACCAAGATTTATGGGTTTGTACCTATTATGCCGGCCTTGTTAAGCTGACCGGATTTAAAGAAAAGGGTAGCTTTAGTTCCATTTCGACCTTTAAAAAAGGACAAGGCTTTAATACCAATTTTTTTAAATCGCTGTTTTTCGATCGTGAATCGAACCTGTGGGTGGGTACTTATGGAGGTGGAGTTTCTTTGCTGGCAGAGCAGGCATTTACATTTTTGGGATTTGAGGCCGATTTGGTTGACAACAACATTCTCTCTGTAGCCGCCAATGACAGTTTGGTTTATCTGGGAGGAGCAAACGGATTCCTTGAAGTAGAAATGAGTTTTCCGCTAAAGAAACAATTTATCGGAATACGCAATGGTTTGCCAACGGACAGAATTACCTCTATGTGTTATAAAAACTCCCGACTTTGGCTGGGTACCGAATCCAATGGAATCTATACTTTCAATACCAAAACCCGCCAGATTCAGTCGTATTTTAAAGCTGCCAATTCTTTAGGCAATTCAATTAACTATTTGCTGGCCGACAATACCAATCTATATGCTGCTACAAAAGATGGTATTTATGTGTTTGATCAGTCGAATGGCAAACAATATCATTATAGCACCAGTTCGGGCTTACCTCACAATAATATCGAACATCTTTATATTGATAGGAACAATCGCCTGCTCTTTGCTACACGTAGCAGTGGTATATTTGAGATTGACGAAAAAGGTGAGGTTCTTGACTACTTTTCGGTAGGTAATTATGAGTTAGCTTTTAACAGCATCACACAGGATGTAGAGGGGCGTGTTTGGGTGAGTACCTTTGGTCAGGGGGTTTTTCTGATTCTGCCCGATACGGTTATTAACTTTACATCACAAAATGGCCTAAAATCTAACTATTGCTACAGTGTGTCTACTTCAGACAGCAATTATGTGTGGGTAGGTCATCGCATGGGGCTCACCCGTATTCATATTAGAGATTTAAACATTAAAACCTTCGATGTGAATTATGGTATTGCCGGCGATGCCAATTTAAATGCTGTATCTACCGATGAGCAGGGAAAGCTCTACTTTGGAACAACTGACGGGCTTATTATCTACGATGCCCAACGGGCCAGAAAAGTAGCGGTGCCTCCAAAAACAAACATGCTCAGGTTGTTTATTTCCGATCAGGAAGTAGATTATACTAAACCCATTGTATTGCCCTATGGCGCCTATAAATTGCGCATTGAGTTTGTAGGGCTTAATTACAACGATCCGGGAGCCGTGCGTTATCAGTATCAGCTCGAGGGGTATGACCTCGGATGGCTCGAAATGACCGATTTGCGTTACAGCATTTATTCGAGGGTGGAAGACGGCGACTTTAAGTTTAATATTCGCTCTTTTAGTCACGATGGGCAATACGACAATACCCTTGTAGGTTTTTCCCTCCGCATTAAGCCGCCATTCTGGAAAACATGGTGGTTTATTACAATCTCTTTCGTGATTCTTATATTTGGTGTTGTATTTGTAATTAAGTACCGCGAGCGCAGGCAAAAGGCATTGCAGGAATATCTGGAGAAAAGCCTCGACGAACGTACGCGCGAAGTGGTGGAACAAAAAACAGAAATTGAAATCAAGAACCGCGATATTACCGATAGCATTAATTATGCCCAGCGAATACAAACGAGCATTTTACCCCCTATTAAAAAACTGCAGCAAAGCTTCTCCGGATCCTTTGTCTTCTATCAACCCCGCGACATTGTGAGTGGCGATTTTTATTGGTTCGATAAGCTCTCAGACGATAAATTCATAATGGTCTGCGCCGATTCTACCGGGCATGGTGTGCCAGGTGCTTTTATGTCGATGATTGGCACTACCCTCATCAAAGATATTTGCATGTCGGGCAGAGCTACCTCTCCTTCGCAGATACTTTTCGAACTCGACGAACAGCTGAGTAATATCCTCAACCAGAATGTCGATGCAGCCCAATCGCACGATGGAATGGACGTGATGGTATGTGAAATTGATGTTCACAATTACACCTTACGCTTCGCCTCGGCCATGCGTCCTATGATCGTGTACCGAAACGGGGAACAGATGTATATCAAAGGCAGTCGCAGTTCCATTGGCGGGCAGGGCGAAACCAAAGAGGAAAAAGATTTCTCGGAAGATAGCCTTCAGATGAACAAAGGCGATTTAATTTATCTGTTTTCCGATGGCTATCCCGACCAGTTTGGTGGCCCTATGGGCAAGAAGTTTAAGATGGTACGGCTCAAAAACCTTCTGAAAGACATTCATAAAAAGCCCATGGAAGAGCAGTATGAATATGTGAAGAGCACTTTTAATCTCTGGAAGGAAGACTATCCGCAGGTCGATGATGTACTCTTTATGGGTGTTAAGTTCTAACCCTCGCGAAGTTTCTATTTATAGGAACCCATTTTCAGGCTTGCTACCTCAGTGGTTGTCAAATGGCGCCAATGGCCGCGTTGCAAACCTTTTTTGGTGAGACCTGCAAAATATACCCTGTCTAATTTATTTACTTGATAGCCCAGGTGCTCGAAAATGCGCCTGATAATCCGGTTTCGACCGCTATGGATTTCTATGCCAATTTGCCTTTCATCGGTGGGGTCAATAAAGCTTAAGGCATCGGCCTGAATAGGGCCATCCTCCAACTCTATGCCCTTCAGAATCGACTCGAAATGCTCTTTGCTCAAAATTTTATCGAGCAGCACATTGTATACTTTTAATTTATTGTAACTAGGATGAGTGAGTTTATCGGTCAACTCCCCATCGTTGGTAAGCAGCAGCACTCCGGTGGTTTGTTTGTCCAGCCGCCCTACCGGATAAATGCGTTCCTTGCAGGCGTTTTTTACCAGATCCATCACGGTAAGCTTGGCATGCGGATCGTGCAAGGTAGTAACCACGTCCTTTGGTTTATTCAGTAATACATATACATACTTTTGGGGTTTGAGCAACTTACCGTTATGTTTTACAATATCAGTAGGTTGAATCTTACTGCCCAGGTCGGTTACCACCATTTCGTTGACCATAATCTTTCCTTCGGCAATGAGCAGGTCCGCATCGCGGCGGGAACAAAGACCGGTAGACGCAATGTATTTGTTTAACCGAACAGCCTGATTATTGCCGGCTTCTGTTTTAATAATGACCTTAGAAACAGGTGGAGGAGAAATTCTTTTTATCGGTTTTTTATCTTGTTTCATTTTTCTTTCGGAATATTGAATCTGAAACTTTACTTACCTATTTCGTTATTTTTAGGGGTTACTGCCAGATGCTTTGATGAAAACATTAATTTTGAAACCCAAAAGTACACAGAATTTTATTGGAATAATACCTAAACGAAAATGACACTTATAAAGTCGATATCCGGAATACGCGGAACCATTGGTGGATTGCCGGGCGAAAACCTTACTCCACTGGATGTGGTGCAATTTAGTGCTGCCTTTGCTCAATGGATGAGGGAAAAACACCCAAGTGAAAAGTTGAAAGTTGTTTTGGGGCGCGATGCCCGTGTTTCTGGTCCCTTAGTTGCCAAGGTCGTAGCGGCCACCCTTCAGTCGATGGGGGTAGATGTAATTGACCTTGACCTGGCCACCACGCCCACTACCGAAATGGCAGTAGTGAAGCTTGGTGCCCATGGAGGCATTATTTTAACTGCCAGCCATAACCCCGCCCAATGGAACGCACTTAAGCTGCTCAACGAGAAAGGTGAATTCATTTCAGCTTCCGATGGAAAGCGCTTGTTGGACATTATAGAGCTGGGAAAATATTTGTTTGTTGCTTACGATCAGCTTGGAAGTTTAGTGGCTTATCCATCGGCTGCCGACGACCATATCCGTCAGGTGGTTGATTTACCCCTTGTGGATGTTGCTGCCATAAAAGCTGCCGGGTTTAAGGTGGCCATCGATTGCGTGAATTCGGTTGGTGGATTGGTATTGCCCGATTTGCTTAAAAAGCTTGGTGTGCAGGAAGTAATTGAACTCTATTGCGAACCCACAGGAATTTTCCCCCATAATCCCGAACCACTGCCGGAGCATTTAACGGAGATAGCCTCGGTGATTACGAAGCGTGGAGCCGATCTGGGTTTTGTGGTGGACCCTGATGTAGACAGGCTGGCAATTGTGAACGAAGATGGAACCATGTTTGGCGAAGAATATACCCTGGTAGCGGTAGCCGACTATGTATTGTCGCATACTCCGGGCAACACGGTATCGAATCTATCCTCAACACGTGCACTGCGCGATGTAAGCCAAAAACATGGGGTGAATTATTCTGCTGCGGCTGTGGGCGAAGTAAATGTGGTGGAAATGATGAAGGAAACCCATGCTATAATTGGTGGTGAAGGCAACGGCGGAATTATATACCCCGAGCTTCATTATGGCCGCGATGCATTGGTAGGAATTGCCTTGTTTCTGACACAGCTGGCTAAATCGGGTAAAAAATGTTCTGAGTTGCGCGAAACCTATCCAGCCTATTTTATGTCGAAAAACAAAATAGAACTTACTCCCGGCACCAATGTCGATGCACTCCTTGAGAAGGTTCAACAGACCTTTGCGCAGGAGTCGATTAACCTGATTGATGGAGTAAAAATTGATTTTAACAATGGCTGGGTACACCTGCGAAAATCGAATACTGAGCCCATAATTCGAATTTATTCAGAGGGAGCAAGTGAAGCGCAAGCCCATTCTTTGGCTCAAAAGGTAATGCAGGTTATTAAGGCTGTAGTTTAGTTTTGTGTTGAAAATCAAGTGTTTTCTTAGTGCCTTGGTCCCTTTGTGGCTCTCTTCTTATTTATAAGCAAGCTCATGGGCTCCAAGAATCGCATACTGCCATTCCATTGCCAATCTAGAGCCGTGATCGATTAAACTGATTAATTCCGAAAAAAGTTCTTCGGAAAGCTACACGCAGTATCATTTAAAATTGAGGTATAATGGGAACTGACTCTCAATACTTGAAGGATGCTTGTGGTTCAAAATCTGGAATTAAGTCAAACCAAAGCAGGCAATAATTAGTAAAGCCCTGAAATGCATTTTTTCTTCTGCATCGAATCATCAATTCTTATGAGGAGTTACAATTTTTTGTTCTGAAAAATTCCTTTATATTTGCGCCTCGTAGTAAAAAAGGTGATTTACGCACAGGTATAAAAATTAAAAATAAATAAAGAAATGCGAAACAAAGGAGCCATTTTAACTTTGGCCATAGCCCTTGCACTTGTATGTATTTATCAGCTTTCGTTCACATACAAGGCTGCATCAGTAAGGAAAGACGCGGTGGCTTATGCCACAAGCCCGGATACCAAGATCCTCGATGCTCAAAAAGAACAGTATTTTCTCGATTCAGTATCGAGCGAGAAAGTATTTCTGGGAATATTTACTTACCAGGATTGTATCGAGCGTGAGCTTAACTTTGGTCTTGACTTAAAGGGTGGGATGAACATCATCCTTGAAATTTCGGTAACAGATGTAATTCGTAATCTTTCCAGCAACCCGAAAGATACTACACTGAACCGTGCCTTGCTGAATGCACAGCTTTTACAAGCCAGCTCGTCGAAAGATTTTGTTGATCTTTTTGGAGAAGAATATAACCGTTTGGCGCCTGGCGCCAGCCTCGAAGCCTTGTTTCGTACCAAAGAACTTTCAGAGCGTATTCCTTTTGGTTCGACAAACGAAGCAGTAATTGCTGTAATAAAAGAAGAGGCTAACGGAGCCATCGACAATGCTTTTAACATCATTCGCGCCCGTATCGACCAGTTTGGTGTAACACAGCCCAATATCCAAAGGTTGGAGGCCTCCGGAAGGGTGATGGTAGATTTGCCTGGCGTAAAAGATAAAGAAAGGGTGCGTAAGCTTTTACAAGGTACTGCCAACCTCGAATTCTGGCAGACTTATGAGAATGCCGAATTGCAACAATCGCTTCTTGAGGCAAATTTTGCTGTACGCGATTACCTGGCGGCTGAAAAAGCGCTTTCGAACCAACACGTACAGCCTACTGCTACTGCCAGCGATGCCGGAACAACCACCGAGCCTGCTCTGGCTGCTGAAGAAGCGGAAGGATCACTTTTGTCGATGGTGGAAAGCGATACCCTGACAGCTACCGATACTTTAAGTGATGACATTGCTGTTGAATATCCATTGTTCCAGGTGTTGTACCCCAGCATCGACCAGCAAAGTGGTCAGGCTTACCGCGGTTCGGTAGTTGGTACCGCTCACTTTAAAGATACTGCCCGTGTAAATAAATACCTTGCTATTGCCAAATCGAAGAACATATTCCCGCGCGATCTTCAACTTCTCTGGGGTGCTAAAGCAATCTCAGACGATAACAAGAAACCTACTAATTACTTTCAGCTTTATGCCATTAAGGTTTCGGGTCGCGAAGGAAAAGCTCCCCTCGATGGCGATGCGATTACCTCAGCCCGTCAGGAATTTGACGACCAACGTGGTACCGCTTATGTTTCCATGTCGATGAACCCCGAAGGAGCCAAGACATGGGCCCGCCTTACCGCACAAAATATCGAAAAATCGATTGCCATTGTAATGGACAACCGGGTGTTCTCGGCTCCAACGGTTCAAGCCGAAATTAAAGGTGGAAATTCGCAGATTACAGGTGATTTTTCCATCAACGAAGCTACCGACCTTGCCAACCTGCTCAAGTCGGGTAAATTGCCTGCTCCGGCACGTATTATCGAGGAAGCCGTGATAGGGCCAACCCTTGGAAAGGAAGCGGTCGATGCAGGTATGGTATCTTTCCTGGTAGCATTTTTTGTTGTACTCCTTTACATGTGGTTCTATTATTCACGTGCCGGATTAATAGCCGATATTGCCCTGGTTGTGAACGTATTCTTTATTTTTGGAGTACTGGCATCACTCAATGCTGCACTTACCTTGCCTGGTCTTGCTGGTATCATCCTTACCCTGGGTATGGCTGTCGATGCCAACGTAATTATTTATGAACGTATCCGGGAGGAACTTCGTGCCGGCAAAGGTGTTCGTATGGCAATTACCGATGGCTACAAAAATGCTTACTCGGCCATTATCGACGGTAACCTTACCACCATATTAACAGGTATTATCTTATACATTTTCGGTACCGGTCCTATTCAGGGTTTTGCCACCACTCTTATCATTGGTATTCTTACCTCGCTCTTTTCGGCCATCTTTATATCGCGTCTTATTTTCGAATATCTGTTCAACAAGCAATACAATGTTGTCTTTGCGCGAAAAAGTACTGCCAATGTTTTAGTGAATTCAAAAATCGATTTCATTGGCATCCGCAAAATTCTTTATGTGGCCTCTGCCATACTGATGCTTATTGGTGCTTTTTCTATGTTTACAGGTGGATTTAATCTGGGTATCGACTTTAAAGGTGGATATAACTATGTGGTGCGTTTTGATAATAATCAGAAAGTAAATACCGTAGCATTATCGAAAGAGCTTTCCCAATCCATTGGACAAACCGTTGAAGTGAAAACCTTTGGTGAAGGTAACCAGGTAAAAATATCCACAAAAGTGATTGCCTTTACCGGCGATACCCGCGAGGCTGACAGTTTAATCGAAGCTCGTTTATATCAGGGTTTAATACCGCATCTGAAAGAGGGTGCCAGCTTTAATGAATTTTCTGAAGTGAACCTGATGAGCTCTCAAAAAGTTGGTCCTACCATTTCTGATGATATTAAAACAGCCGCTATATGGTCTGTGGTATTTGCTCTCCTGGGTATTTTCCTCTATATCTTTATCCGGTTTAAAGACTGGCGTTTTGGTTTAGGTGGTGTAATTTCCCTCGCTCACGATACTTTAATTGTGCTTGGTGTATATTCACTTTTACGAAATGTGATGCCCTTCTCCATGGAAATTGACCAGGCATTCATTGCTGCTATTCTTACGGTGATTGGTTATTCGATTAACGATACAGTTATTATCTATGACCGTATCCGCGAATACCGCGGGCTTTACCCCAAACGCGACCAGAAAGAAGTATTTAACCTGGCCATGAATAGTACCTTAGGTCGTACGTTGAATACAAGTCTAACCACTTTGTTTACTTTGATAATTATGTTTCTCTTTGGCGGGGAAGTAATACGAGGTTTCATTTTTGCCCTGCTTATAGGTATTGGAATAGGAACCTATTCCTCAATCTTCAATGCAGCACCAATTGTTTTCGACACCCTCAACTGGAAACGTCGTTCAGAAAAGAAAAAATAGATTTACTACTATTACCATACAATGCCCCGGCAATTTTTGTCGGGGCATTTTGTTATCTTTACATTCAGAAAACAAAACAATGGCAATAATTCAGTTTATTGGGGGAGGTGAGCTGGTAATCGTGATTCTGGCGATATTACTCCTGTTCGGTTCCAAGCAAATACCCGAATTTGCGCGCACAATGGGCAAAGGGTTGCGCGAATTTAAAAGAGCTACCGATGAAATTAAGCGAGAAATTAATGAGGAAACGAAGGGTTTTGGAGATGACATAAATGATATGAAAAATTCACTCAAATCCTAAGGATTTTTTGGGCTAAACCGATGATTAAAGTAGAAAAAATACACAAATCCTTTGGTAACCTTGAAGTGCTCAAGGGTATTGATGTGCAAATTAAAAAGGGGGAAATTGTAACTTTTGTTGGAGCCAGTGGTGCTGGTAAAACTACTCTTTTGCAAATAATTGGCACTTTGCTGGTGCCCAATGCGGGCAATGTGTCTTACGATGGCATGCAGGTAAACAAGTTACGCGAGAAGGAAATGTCTCAGTTTCGAAATACCCAGATAGGCTTTGTGTTTCAGTTTCATCATTTGTTGCCTGAGTTTACAGCCCTCGAGAACGTGTGTTTGCCGGCTTTTATTGCAAAAGTCTCCAAAAGCAAGGCCGAAGCAAGAGCCAAAGAATTGCTCGACTTTCTTAAGCTTTCCGACAGGGCCAGCCATAAACCCAATGAGCTCAGTGGCGGCGAGCAACAACGTGTGGCAGTGGCCCGGGCATTAATCAATAACCCGGCGGTTATTCTGGCAGATGAGCCCTCGGGTAACCTCGATACCTTGCATAAAAACGAACTTCATCAGCTGTTTTTCGACCTGAGAAAAGAGTTTAACCAAACTTTTGTAATTGTCACACACGACAAAGAATTGGCAGGGATGTCCGACCGCATGCTCACCATTAAAGATGGGAAAATGCTGCAGTGATTGAATATCAACTCTTAGTCTGGTTTTTTTAATACTACTTCTACTTTTTTCTTTTTTTCGTGTGAGGCTGATATTCGGCATCTATGAGTAATGCCGGTTCAAAAAGAGAAGCTATCTGCTCCCAGGGAATTAATTTAAAATTCTGGTTTTTAAGGCTGTCTCCTTTGTAATTGTACCCATCTTGTACAACAAATAATCCCTGACTAAATTGCGGACCAAGGTTAAGGTTCGTGACATCGAGGCCATCCGTTTCTTCAACCCCATCGATGATGCCTGAGGCGATAGAGAAACTACCCAGGTATTGATTGTCTTTTTCGCGTTCGAAAATGGCATAAGAATAGTTACCCTGGCTCGAAGCGATGAGGTATCCTTTTTTATTTTTGGCATAATAGATAGCCAGTCCCTCGAGGTCGAAAGACAATTTCGGGTTTGTAGAATCGCTTTGCGCAAGTTTTATAGGATTAAAACTTTTAGTAGGTTCGGCATCTATTTTCCAGATACAGCAATCTTCTTCGGCGATATAAAGATAGCCCAGTTCATCGTCGGCTACCATTCCTTCGGATTGTGATGAGAAATTAAAACTGCGCAAGAGATTTGCATCTACGGTATTGTTTTCCGACGCCAATAACTCGTATTGCTCTGTTTCGCCCATTTTGCCACCCACAAAAACATAATATTTCCCCGTGCTGGCACTCTTGTAAAGCGCCACGCCATAGACTTCGCCCACTTCCGAAATAATTTTCCGGGCAGCTAAATTCATAAGGGCTCCTGTTTGGGGGTCGATGCGATGAATTTCGATGCTGTTGTCACTGCGGTTGGTAGCTACCACAATATCAATTTTTTGACCATCTGTGAGGGTAAAGTCATAGCGCAGGTCTACATTATTTACCAAGCCTACCGGGTAATAGAACAGTTCTTTTCCAGAGAGGTCGTAAACGTTTATTCCGCCTTTTTTATTGGTGCCAATCACCAGGCTTTTAGCAGGGTTTTCGCGGTTGAACCAAATGGCAGGGTCATCGGCAGCATCTTCGTCAAGAAAAGCTACCACAGGGTCTGTTTCTATGGTGGCTGTTACCAATGAATCTTTTTGTACATAGCGTGTTTTATCGCCGAAAGGGTTTTTAACACAACTAGTAGCCATTATGCCCGTGGCACATAGCAGGGTAAGGAAAGATAGACGGCTGGAGAGTGGTAGCTGAATCATTGTAAAAGATTTTCTGGTTAAAAGTTTATTATTTCAGACTTAGTCTTATGCCTATACGAAACCACCAGGAGTAGTATTCCTGTTTGAGCATGCGGTTTAGTTCGGGTTTTCCAAGATAGTATTTTAATGGCGCATTGGTGAGGTTTTTGACATCGGTAAATACCTTCAGATTATCGGTGATGGCATAGCTGGCATTGGCGTCCAGTTGCAGGGAAGGGGCATAGTATTCATCCAGGTCTTTATCCATGCCAAGGGTAACAATAAAATCGTCGGAGTAGTTCAACGCGAGTTTAAGGTAGAGTTTTTTCGACTCGTAAAATATTGCGGCATTGGCCGTGTGTTCCGCCTGCCCCGGTAGTGTAATCTTTTCTTCACCCGGAAGGGTATCGAGGCTGGCTATGAGGTCTGAGCTCAATATTGGAACAAACGAAAAATCGTTACCGCTGAGCCTTTTTCCGATGTAGGCTTCGGAATAGGTATAGGTATAATTAAGATAGAGGCCAAGGTTTTTTAAAAACGAGGGTAGAAAATTTAGTTTGAACTGGCTTAATACCTCCGCACCATAAACGAAAGCGTGTTTCCCGTTTCGTGAAACCTCGGTACGAATGCGCGGAAAATTACCATAGGCGGGATCTCCGGCACGGGTGTAAAGTCGGTAATAGTAGATGTAATCATCAATTTTTTTGTAGAAAACCCCTCCGCTAATCATGCTGTTATTCTTGCCGTATCTTTCTGCCAGAAGGTCGAAATTAATGGCTTGTGGGAATTTAAGATCGGCATTGCCAAGTTTTAATTTATCTCTCTCCTCATTCTTATAAGGAATCACATCATCAAAATTTGGCCTCGAAAAGGTACGCGTGGCAGCAGCCCTAAAGTTGGTACGTTGGTTAAGGCTGTATTTTATTTGTACCTGCGGCAGTATAAACTCATGGCTACGACTGTCGATCGAATCGCTGAGGCTTTCGAAGTTTCCCCTACGGTCTTTGATAACCTGGGTACCCTGATAGTTGATCTGGGTATATTCATAACGCAATCCGCCCAACAGCATAAATTTGTGTATATCGTGCCTCACCATGCCATAAGCTGCATAAATATCTTCTGTGGCAAAGTAGTCTTCGCCATAAGTATTGTCTTTGGTCGCGGTTTTATTCAGGTAAAAATGCTGGGGGTAATATTCGTAAAAATCACGGGTTTCGTTAGGCCCCGGTGTCCAGTCAACCGTGTAGCCATGATTGAGCAGGTTGTTTTCGACAAAGCCATCGTATAGTTCGGGCAACAAGGAATCAGGGGCTGTGCCTGTGTGGCCGGGTACATTTTCTGTATAATAACGGGTATAGATTTGGGTGTTGTAGTCTCTTTCTTTTTCTTTGATCCTTAATCTGCCGCCAAATTTTAGATACGATAAGCCACGGGAGTTGCTGTAGGGAATGGTGATATTTATTTTTGCTGCTTTGTTTTTATCCGATACAATTAATTTTTCCTGGCGCATTTCATCCATCTCGTATGCTGCATAATTGTTTGCATTCGAGGCATTGTTGCTATCGGGAAAAGTTACTACCGGCCAGTCGGGATCGCTTACATCAATTTTCATAAATATAGCCTGCCCGGGGTTGCTAAAAGCAATTTCCATGCGGTTGGGCTCACCTTCTTTGGCCACCGAATAAGATACCTCGTAATCGAGTTTAACCTGCCCCAGTTTTTGTTCTCCTCCGAGGTTAACTGTGCTTATGGTCTGGTTTTTAATACGGTCTTTCAGGTCTCTTTCTATTCCGCCATACAGGTAGTAGGTTTCCGAAACAGCATCGTCGAGGGTATAAATAACCCTGCGGCGGGTTTCATTGTCCATAAACTGGTTGTACATTCCCCTGATATAGAGTTTCGATTTTTCGTTAAACTGGTAATCGAGTGATGAGCTTACGCCTACACGCTCGCGGGTAATGGTGTAGTGCCTGAGTTGGAATTCGGTATATTGTACATGGTAGTTATCGGCTCCTTCTTCCTGCGAAGCGGAACCAAAGAATGTTCCTTTTTTGTACTCAAACTCCATGTTGTCGGCACCCTGATTATTGAGATAATAGTTGGCATTGATGTTAAAACCAAGCTTGCCCGATCGCTGGCCAAACGAAAACTGCGCCTGATAGTTGGTTGTGCCACGCAAGTCGGAATAACCACCGGAAACCAAGGCATTTATTTCTGGAATTTCGCTTTTAGCCGATTTGGTGATAATGTTTACCGAACCACCAATGCCATCGGCATCCATGTCGGGGGTGAGTACTTTGCTTACTTCAATCGATTCGATCTGGTCGGAGGCAATGACATCGAGGCCTACATACCTTACATTTCCTTCGGGCGAAGGAATCTGTTCGCCATTGACGTTAAAATTGGTGTATTCGGGCGGGGTGCCGCGCAGTTGTATAAAGCGCCCTTCGCCTTTGTCGCGCTGAAGACTGATGCCGGGAATTCTTTGTAGTGTTTCAGCTGCATTCATATCCGGAAATTGTTCGATTTGTTCAGCCGAGATGATGTTTTTTATGTTTTCGGCATTTTGCTGGTCAACACGGGCCTTTACTTGTCCTTTGGCGAGTCCGGTAACTTCAACGGCTTCTATTTGTCTGGTAATGGGTACCAGTTTTAGTTCTATTCGCTGAACCCCTTGTTTTAGCTCATACTCCAAGGGCTCGTAACCAATGTAAGTTATTCGCAACAGTTGTCCCTCTTTAGGGTTGCCCAAGAGTTTAAAATTACCTTCCATATCGGTGATAGTCGATAATTTGTCTGGTGCTCCCACCATTTGAATACTGGCTCCGGGCAGCGATTCGCCAGTTTTGCTGTCGGTTACCTTGCCGGTTTTTGGTACTGTGGATTGTGCATTTACCAAAAATGGAAAAGCAAAGAAACACATAAGTACAAGTAGTATGAGATGGCGCATTTTATTTGAAGTCGATGTCTTGAAAGAAAAGAAAATGTTTCCCAAAAGTGCAACCTACCCTTTTAGTAAGTTTGAACAATCGGGAAACATTCCTGCATTAGATTATTTTACAATAAAACGAACAGTTTCGGTGTGATTATTTACCTGTATTTGCACCAGGTAAAGTCCGGCAGATAGTTGGGTTACATCGATTGGGGTGCCACTCTGAAGCGACATTGACGAAAGGTCCATTACCATCTGACCATTGGAGTTGAATACCTGACCTTTTTGCGCATAGGCACCTTCGAAGGTGAGCACAAGCTGGCCGTTTGTTACCACACTTGGGTATACGCTCAAATTATTCGCGTTTTTAGACTCGTTTACAGCGGTAGAATATCCGTTGTAATACACAATAAGGCGCGGAGCTCTCTCAGGATGATTCTGTCCATCGCCAGGAGTGCCGTTTTCATCTTCATCTTCCGGATCGGAAATGTTTTCGAATGATTCCATTTCGCGTGCATTTTCCACATCGCTTACCCCCTGGTTTTCTCCTGCCAACACAAAGGCAATGGCGTTGCCTGAACTCCATCCCGAACGGTCAACAATTTCCTGAACGACACTTTTTAGGTCTGGGGTGCTATAGGCTTCCCATAATTTCCATTCCTCAGCAACAGTCCACTCTACGCTGGCGGTTGTGGCCTGGCGGTCGGTTATCAGACTGTCTTCGGTAAAAGTAGGTGCATTGTCAGAGTCATCGGCATAAATAGTAACATTGGCCACATCATCTTCGAGTTTGGCTTCATGCGAGTAAACGATAATAAATGCCGAATCGATGGTGGCACCCTGTGGAATAGTAATGTTCTGGAAGCGCAGACCCATGGTTAAAATGTTTTCGTCACCTTCCTGTCCTTCCCAACCAGCATCGAGGTCATCGTCGTAAAGGGCATCCATCTCGTCGTTTTCCTGCTCAGCATCGTCAGACGAAAGAGCAAATGATACCACGATGGTGTCGATAACATTTCCTTCGCCATCTTCTACAAAGAGTGAGTCTGTTACCACATCGCCGGTAGCGATAATGCTTACATCAACCATGCCCTGGCCATTGGCATTGATGCCCAGGCCGGCCAGCAAGATTGTAAATAGAATAAGTAATTGTTTTTTCATGTGTTAAAATTTTTGGGGTGTATAGTTTGTTTATATTTCTGAGCAAAATACGGCCATTGGATTTTCAAAACCCATAGTAAGAATGACTATGCCTCTACTTGCTAAATATAATCGACAGAATATGAATACTATACAAACTGAGGCTTGAGATTTCTTAATTATAACTTAACGAAAGATTCACTTAGACTTCCCTTGTTTTCTTTACAACTGAATTACTTTGCAGGTTTAAAAAGGAGAAACTGTGTACAGAGTAATTATTGCCGACGATCATGCTGTGGTGTGCACTGGTCTAAAACTCATTTTAAATCAAACTATCGACCTTCGTTTGACAGAGCAGGCGCGAAATGGCGATGAATTGCTAGAGAAACTAACAGCATCGGTCTATGACCTTGTTATACTCGATATTTCCATGACAGGAAAGGATGCCCTGGATACCTTGAAGGAAATTAAGAGTTCATACCCATCGCTTCCGATAGTGATCTTCACGATGAATCCGGATGAGTCATTTGCTGCGCGCATGTTTACCAATGGTGCCTCAGCTTATGTGAATAAAGAAACCCAGCCTGAGCAAATTATATCCATTATCAGGCAGGTACTTCGCGGAGGGAAATACATCA
This sequence comes from Bacteroidales bacterium, assembly GCA_035913795.1. Classification (GTDB taxonomy): domain Bacteria; phylum Bacteroidota; class Bacteroidia; order Bacteroidales; family UBA10428; genus UBA10428. The sequence goes on along the minus strand of JAMIIA010000186.1, from coordinate 44,757 downwards.
CACCTAAGCAGAATGCACTTTTAGAAAATTATACAAGCCATTTAAACATCTTCCGCCATACTGCACATAATCTTTTAACCGACCGCGAGTACCAGGTATTGCATCTTCTGGTGCAGGGCATTAAAAAGAGCGATATTGCCAGCAGTTTGTCGGTAAGTAAGAATACAGTTAGCAATCACCGCAACAGCATTATGAAAAAACTGAATATTGCCAGCAATTCCGAATTAACCAGGTATGCCATGCAGCATGGCTTAATAAGTTAAATGGTCCACAACAAACAGAAAAGCTTTTTTCAGGTAACAGGCAGAAGGCACTGGTTCTTGTTTTCGCTGTATATTTTAGCAGCACCATACACCAATGCTATAATCCTGAATAATAATCAGCCCCGGCTTAATCCTCAATCGGAGCCTTACCATCGTCTGGTCGAAAGGGACGACGAGGACTCTCTTACACTTTCGACAAGCCTTGTTATGCAGCAAATGGAGAAGGGCGAAGTGATAGAGTTGTATAAGAAAAAGATAAACGAGGCTCGTGTCTTTGGCGATTTGCATAAACTTGCCAGGTTGAATCTTGAATTGGGAGAGATTTTTTATAACTGGGGTCAATACTCAGTGGCATTAAAATATTTTCTCGAAGCCAATACTATAAGTCTGCAAAACCGTTACACCGATACAGAAAGTAAGGCACTTAACCTTATTGGCAAATATTACCATACCACCGGCAATTTTGATGAAGCGCTTGAATATTACGAAAAGGCACTTAAGATAGCATTGAAGAATAACGATACCATACAAATTGTTGGTTTGTATAATAATATTGGCAATCATTTTTCCGATCATGGCGAAATTGCCAAAGGTTTACACTATTGTCTGCGAGCTTACAACCTGCAAAAAGATAATCCGGTGCATTTCGAGTCTTTTTCTTCTACCTGCAACCATCTGGGGAATATATACAATGAGCTGAATGATTATCCCAAAGCACTTTTTTTTCATCATAAAGCATTAGCTGCGCGACGTTCAATTGGTTATACCGAGGGCGTAGGCAAATCGTACCTGAATCTGGCAAAAGTTTATTACGATTTGAAGCAGATCGATAGCTCGGCCTTTTATTCCAGTAGGGCCCTGCTTATTTTCAGGCAGGTTGGATATGCCAAAGGCACTATTAAGTGTCTAATGCATAATGGCTTATTGAACCAACATTTTGGAAGGATGGAACAGGCAAAGGCTTTTCTATTCCAGGCCGACAGTTTATCGGCAGAGGTAGGCTATATCCGCGGAACTCTGCAATCGCAATTATCCCTGGCTGGAATTTTCCAGAGCGAAGGGTCTTTTAGCACATCCATAGATTATTACCATTCATGCCTTCATAAAGCCCTGGAGCACAACAACAAACCTATCATAAGAGATTGTTACAGAGGTTTGCAAGTAAGCTATGAGAATCTTCATCAATATAAACTTGCCAACGAAGCCGGCAGAAAGTACATAGAGCTCAGCGAATACCTTTTAGAAGAAGCCTACCAGCAGCAAATAGCCTCGGTGAAGGTAACCCTCGAAACCGAAAACCAGCAGAAACAGAACGAGCTGCTCAGGGCCGAAAATCAACTTAAAACTTTGCAGATTAAACAAAAGAATCTGGTTATCCTGCTTTTTGTTTTATGTTTCTTATTAATGACTGTGCTGGCATTGGTTAGTTTATCGCGCTATACAAAAAAGCGCGCAGCCAATAAAATGCTCACCGATCTCAACGAGGAACTTAAAAGCGTTAACCGCGAAAAAGATAAATTCTTTTCGATAATTGCACACGAACTCCGCAATCCTTTGTGGTGGGTTAAAAACATTACTGAGACTTTATCTGGCAGGTTTGAACAAATGAGCCGTGCCGAACTTGCCGAGTCGCTGCGTTCGCTCGACGAATCGGCCAAAAATACCTTTCTGCTGATGGATAATCTTTTAAACTGGACACGCTCCAAAATGGAGTTAATACCATATCATCCCCAGGTTGTGCACATCAACGAACTGGTTGAACAGAATGTACAGTTGTTTCAATCTTTTATCCGGCAGAAAAATATTCAGTTAAGAATTTCACTTTGCAGCGAAGGTTTTGTGTATATCGATATTAATCTGATGAATACTGTGCTGCGCAATGTGCTCTCGAATGCCCTGAAATTTACACCGCAAAATGGCAGCATTAAAGTTAGCTCGGAGGCCAAAGAGAATCAACTGATTCTGTTAATTGAAGACAGTGGGGTAGGAGTTGATTCGAAGATAATTGATAACCTGTTCGATGATAAAAGAATCTATTCAACCCTCGGATTGATGCAGGAAAAAGGGTCGGGCATAGGGCTTAAACTATGCAAAGACTTTATCGAAAAAAATCATGGGCTTATAAATATCAGCAGTAAGCTTAACGAAGGTACCAGAATACGGTTGGAATTACCGCTGGCTGCAACTGAGTTTGCTGCCGGAGGTGCGATTAACCATTTGGTTGCCGAAATGCTATAATACCATCATACCACCACCTTACCAAAAGGCGCAACTGCCAGTGCAGCAAGCTTCAGGTGCTGTCGGGCAAAAGGAATACCTATAAGGGTGATGGCAAAAACGAGGGCAAGTATAAGATGGGTCACTGCTATCCAGAAACCACCCAATAAAATCCACAGCACATTAAAAACGATGGCAAGGCAGCCGGCAGAGGCAGCGCTTTCCTGCGCATTTCTGCCAAAGGGAGCAAGGGCAAAAAACGCCAGCTTCCATTTCTGAATCCCAAAGGGGATGCCTATAATGGTGAGGCAAAGCAAGAATCCACCCACAAGGTACAGCATAAACAAAATAATTCCTCCGCCTAAAATTATCCACAGGAGGTTGGCGATTAATCTCATGAGACGCTCTATTTTTGCACAAGTTAATCAAAATCACCATTGCTCGAAAAACCCGAAATAAAAGAATTGCTGGAGTTGCTGCACGATCGCTATAATTGTGCGGCATTTATCGACGAGGACCCTATCTCAGTACCGCATTCTTTCTCAAAAAAAGAGGACATTGAAATAGCCGGATTTTTTTCTGCTACCTTGGCCTGGGGTCAGCGCAGCCAGATTGTTAAAAATGCCAGACTTTTAATGAACCTGATGGATGGGGCACCGGCTGAATTTGTCTGTGGGGCTTCTGAAGAAGAACTCAAGCGAATCGACCGGTTCTATTACCGAACTTTTAAGGCAACCGACCTTCGATTTTTCATTCGAACCCTTCGTCTTATATACTTTCAGGGTGGACTTGAAAGGATTTTTAGCGAGGCATACCAGAAGCAACACACGCTTGAAGCTGGATTAATCGCTTTGCACCAGTTTTTTTGTTGTACCACGCACGAAGCCAGATCGATGAAACACCTGGCCAATGTCGGGGAAGGATCTTCGGCCAAGCGACTTAATATGTTTCTTCGCTGGATGATCCGGCATGATAAGCGTGGAGTGGATTTTGGCCTCTGGAAAACCATCCCTGCCTCTGCACTTTATCTTCCTCTCGATGTGCATTCCGGGCGTACTGCCCGAGAATTGCTGCTTTTGAATCGGAAACAGAATGACTGGAAAGCAGTGGTGGAATTAACAGAAAATCTTAGGCAATTTGATGCAAACGATCCGGCCAGGTACGATTTTGCACTTTTCGGAGCAGGAGTCGATAAAAATATACTGAGTTTTTAATAATTTGTTGTGAACTTAAAAAACAGCCCTTGGCTAATCGCTACTTTCAATTAAAGCATTTTAAGCTCTGGCAAGACCGTTGTGCTATGAAAATTGGAACGGATTCGGTACTTTTTGGTGCTTGGGTAAACGCAACTGGCAGGCTGCATATTTTGGATATTGGCACAGGTACAGGCATACTTGCGCTTATGCTGGCTCAAAAAACTACAGGGCAAATCGATGCCATAGAAATCGACCAACAGGCTGCAGGGCAGGCAAACGAGAATTGTAATCAAAGTCCCTGGGCCAATCGCCTTACATGTTTCCACAAGTCGCTTTCTGATTTTCTGCTTATGGCTGCTACAACCTACGACTTGCTTGTTTGCAACCCACCTTATTTTTCAAGTGGTCACCGTTCTGGTCATCATCCGCGGGCGCTTGCCCGGCACCGCGATTCTTTAAGCCTCGAACATCTGGCGAAAGGTGCCAAATTGTTGTTAAAGCCCACAGGAAGATTGGCGGTTGTGCTGCCCTATGAAGAACGTAAAAAATTTGTAGAAATCTGTCAGGCAGAAGGTTGGTGGGTCATTCGTGAAGCGCGTGTCAGACCTAGTCCGCAGGAGGACTATATTCGGGTGATGATGGAAGTGGGAGCACTAATACCTGAACAGTTTGAAGCCGAAGAAATTATCATCGAACTGAGGCGCAGGCATCATTATCATCCTACTTTTAAAAAATACACCATCGATTACTACCCCGGGGCAACCCTGCAGAAAGACCTTCAGGACAACAACAATGAGCTTTCAGAGTTTGAGCAGGCTTAAACGGTCTTCGGGCAATACCTCGCCGGTTTCCCTTATTTCGTAAAGATACCTGTCGTTTTCGAGAATGGCTCGCTTAATACGCACTGGCTTGTCTCCATCGATAAAGACCAGCTGGGCATTCTTAAATTTTGAGATCATAAAGCATATTTTGGTATCAACGGCAGGCTAAAAATACAGTAATTTGTCAATTGGCATGCGCGTTGAAGCTTGCATATTGTCTAACTCTATTAAAGTTTTGATGAAAGCCCTATTTCTTTCATTCAATGCCCTTTTGTTAATTAAAATTGTATAACCTTTCTCTTAGTTCTTTTGACTACATTGGACCTTGCCCTAAATTAGCACGCATATAAAAAATACGCGATTGAGTAATGAGGTAAGAGCGGTAGAAACCCCGCTGATGAAACAATACTATGGCATTAAAGACCAGCATCCCGATGCCATTTTGTTGTTTCGGGTGGGTGATTTTTACGAAACTTTCGGATCCGATGCCATACGCACCAGCGAGATACTGGGCATTACCCTTACACGCAGGGCTAATGGGGCTGCCAGCTTTGTTGAATTGGCCGGCTTTCCTTATCATGCGCTCGATACCTATTTACCCAAACTGGTTAGGGCGGGTCAGCGGGTGGCCATCTGCGAGCAACTAGAGGATCCAAAACTCACCAAAACCATTGTAAAAAGGGGAATCACCGAAATGGTCACCCCGGGAGTCTCGCTACACGACCAGGTCCTTAACCACCGCGAAAACAATTTTTTGGCCTGTGTACACCTCGAGAAAAAAGCTGCTGGCGTGTCTTTTCTCGATATTTCTACCGGCGAGTTTCTCACTGCCGAAGGCACTTTCGATTATGTCGACAAATTACTAAGCAATTTCTCTCCTAAAGAGGTTTTGTTTGAATCGGGTAAGAAAAACCTTTTCGACGAATGCTTCGGATCGAGGTATTATACTTTTAAACTCGAAGATTGGATTTTTAATGAAGATACAGCCTATAGCCGCCTTCAAAAGCATTTCGAAACTACCAGTCTGAAAGGCTTTGGCGTGCATAATCTGCGTTTGGGTGTAGTGGCTGCAGGCGCCATACTGCATTACCTCGACATAACGCAACATTCGCAGGCAAAGCATATTATCAACCTTTCGCGCATCGAAGAAGACCGCTATGTGTGGCTCGATAAGTTCACCATTCGTAACCTCGAACTTTTTGGGTCCATCAACGAAGGAGCTAAAACCCTGGCCGAGGTGCTTGATAAAACCGCTACACCCATGGGAAGCCGGTTACTAAAGCGATGGATTGCCCTTCCGCTTAAGGATATGGCCCCTGTTAACGAACGCCTTGATATTGTTGAGTATTACCTGAAGAAGCCTGAAGTTAGAAATGAAATACAGGAAAATATATCTCACATCGGCGATCTTGAGCGTCTTGTCTCGAAAATTGCCATGGCTCGCATCACTCCCCGTGAACTGATAGGGTTGAAAAATTCGCTCTATGCCCTGCGGCCCATCAAAGAGCTTTGCGAGATGTCGGGAGAGCCTGCACTCATTAAAATCGCTGAACAAATCAATCCTTGCCAATCGATTCGCGAACGCATCGAAAAAGAAATGCATCCCGATCCGCCTGTAGCCATTAACAAAGGTGGTGTAATTGCGCATGGTGTATCTGCCGAACTCGACGAACTGCGCGAAATTCAAAGTTCAGGAAAGGATTACCTTATTGGCATACAGCAACGCGAGGTAGAACGCACAGGCATTTCTTCTCTTAAAATATCTTATAACAATGTATTTGGATATTATATCGAAGTACGAAATACTCACAAAGAAAAAGTGCCGCCAGAATGGATACGAAAGCAAACCCTGGTAAGTGCCGAGCGATACATTACCGAAGAACTGAAGGATTATGAAACCAAGATACTGGGTGCCGAGGAAAAAATTCTGACTCTGGAAACAAGGCTCTTCAACGAATTAGTGCTTAGCCTGAGCGATTATATCGAGGCACTCCAACTCAATGCTTTTCAGGTTGCCCGCCTCGATTGTTTGCTGGGTTTTGCCCGTTGTGCCATGGAGTATAAATATTTTAGGCCTGAGCTTAACGATTCGGAAATAATTGAAATAAAAGAGGGACGCCACCCCGTTATCGAGCGCCAGCTGCCTGTCGACGAGCCTTTTATTTCGAACGATCTTATGCTCGACAGTCAATCGCAGCAGATTATTATCATTACAGGACCGAACATGTCCGGAAAGTCCGCTATGCTGCGGCAAACAGCACTCATTGTGCTCATGGCGCAGATTGGCAGTTTTGTGCCGGCCCGCAGTGCAAGCATTGGCATGGTCGATAAAATTTTTACCCGCGTTGGGGCTTCCGATAATATTTCGCTCGGCGAATCGACCTTTATGGTAGAAATGCTGGAAACAGCCAGTATCCTGAACAATATTTCCAGTCGCAGCCTGATTCTTCTTGACGAAATTGGCCGGGGTACCAGCACGTACGATGGAATATCCATTGCCTGGGCCATTGTAGAATTTCTACACGAGCAAAGTGCCGGAAAAGCCAAAACACTTTTTGCTACCCATTATCACGAGCTTAATGAGATGGAGGCGACTTTCGACCGCATTAAAAACTTTCATGTAACTGTGAAGGAACTTGATGATAAAGTAATTTTTCTGAGAAAGCTGAAGCGGGGAGGTGTTGAGCATAGTTTTGGTATTCATGTGGCCCGTATGGCGGGCATGCCCAAAAGTGTGGTGGCCCGTGCCACCGACATTCTGGCACAAATGGAAAACGACAACCGCAAACAACCACTGCAGAAGCCTGTAAAAAAGCTGGCAGCAAGCCGCGAGGGCATGCAAATGAGTATCTTTCAGCTCGACGACCCGGTGTTAAAGCAAATACGCGACGAAATAAAAAACACCGACATCAATAACCTTACACCGATGGAGGCATTAAACAAACTGAATGAGATTAAGAAAATTACCGGTCTCTAAGACTTGCGTGCATTTTCATGAAATACCTGCAATTTGCGTAAAAGCTATTTGAAAAGGATGATTCTGGCACTTTCGTCGGGAAAGATTAAAAATTAAAGAGTAAACAGGAGAAAAAACGTCTGAATTTTTTGCAGAAAAGAAAAAGAGGTATAAATTTGCACCACCTTTAAAAACAAGCAGGAATAGCTTTCCGAATTACATCAGGAAGCAATTCGAAAAATGCGGGAATAGCTCAGTTGGTAGAGCACGACCTTGCCAAGGTCGGGGTCGCGAGTTCGAGTCTCGTTTCCCGCTCACAAAGTTTCTTGAAAAAAGGTGAAGAGAGCGTCACAACCGCTCTTTTTTTTTCTCTAGGCGCAGACTTTTTTACAAGGTTTGTGCGGCAAAGAGGAAAAACAACTTTTTTGCCCGGGTGGTGGAATGGTAGACACGTTGGACTTAAAATCCAATGGCCTGCAACGGCTGTGCGGGTTCAAGTCCCGCCCCGGGTACATTCTAAATCGACAAACCCCCTGAAAGATTAACCTTTCAGGGGGTTTTTGTTTTGATAAATACCAAGCTGGTGTCTAATTGCAGTTTTCAAAACAAAATACCTGGTGGTCGCGGCTTGCGGGTAGCAGGTAATAGGGGAAAACTTTGTTGCAATTGAATTTGGGTTGCAAACCCAAATTAGTAAGGTGTGGAGTGAAAAATTAATGACAAAAAAGGGCCGATCACTGGTTTTTTGCCGGATCTGCCCTCCTAAAGTGTTTTAAATGGTTTAATAGTTCTCTTCGAATAGCTGCATAAACGATTTAGAATGTTCGCAGGCTGGGCACATGTCAAGCGCTTTTTCGGCTTCGTACACATAACCACAATTACGGCATACCCAGAAAACTTTTCCGTCTTTTAAGAAAACGGTTCCATCTTCGATGTTTTTAGCCAATTTTCTATAACGTTTTTCGTGTTGCTCTTCTACTTTGGCTATCATCCTGAAAGCGGCAGCCACTTTTGGAAAACCTTCTTCTTTGGCTATTTCGGCAAAATGGGGGTATAAATCTGTCCACTCTTCGTTTTCGCCTGCTGCAGCCGCTAAAAGATTCTCTACTGTAGTGCCTATATTGCCGGCAGGGTAGGAGGCTGTAATTTCGGTCATGCCTCCTTCGAGGAATTTAAAAAACCGTTTGGCATGCTCTTTTTCCTGATTGGCGGTCTCCTGGAAAATGGCGGCTATTTGCTCATAACCTTCTTTTTTTGCCACAGAAGAAAAAAAATCGTAGCGGTTGCGCGCCTGCGATTCACCAGCAAAGGCTTTCAATAGGTTTTGTTCTGTTTTTGTTCCTTTAATACTCTTTTCCATATTGGTATAATTTAAATTTCTTCAAAATCGTCTTTCGAGGCCCCGCATACAGGGCATTGCCAACCTGAGGGCAAATCTTCGAAGGCTGTGCCGGGGGCTACTCCCGAATCCGGATCACCCAAAGCTGGGTCGTATACATGCCCGCAAATCACGCATTTGTATTTTTTGGTAGCCGCTTTGGGAGTGGGTTTCTCCAACTTGGCTTTATCAATATAGGTAGGGGCATTTTTTGGGGCTACCCCATTACGGGTTTCGCGGTAATGTGCATAGGTAAGCGGTATGTTTTCGGCTATCATTTCTGCTGCCACCACTTCACCTATAAATATCAGGTGTGTGCCAACATCGAATGTGTTTACAAGTTTGCATTCCAGCGTAGCAATGGCGTCTGTAATTAAAACAGGCAAGCCGGTCTGGCCCTTTTTTATTTCAAACTTTTCGAATTTATTCACTGTACGACCCGACTTGTATCCGAAGGTGCCAATGGTGTCGCGATCGGCATCCTGCTTTAGCACCGAGATGGAGAATGCTCCGGTATCGGCAATGAGCCCGGCAGTAAAATTGTCTTTGTTGCAGCAGGCAGCAATTTGCGGCGGTTCGGCGGTTACCTGAAAAACCGAGTTGCTGATAAAACCGTTGCCGCGTTCCCTGGTACCTGACGATACCACGTACATGCCGTAACTTAATTTGAAGAGTGCATTGAAGTCAATCATTGATGGTTCAAGTCTGGTGGAGATTAAAATTAAGAATGTTTCGTGGCGATAAAAAGTAATGCCTTTAATTTAAAGGCATTCTAAATAAGGCTGGTAAAGTGGATTGCTTTTATTTCAATATTATAAACCTATCAAAAGAATAGGAAAAGTAGTTAAAAATTTGTTAATGCGCTTGTTTTGTAAGGATGGTTTGCCGAAAAGCCACTTAATTTGCATGAAATAAAATAGATTACCTTCTATGAAAAACATTGTTTGCCCCATATCAACCGAACGGATTCCTGAGCATTTGCCACGTATTACTGCCTTGTTTGTAATAAGTCTAGTATTAATCTACCTGGCCACAGGATATGCGCTTGTACTTGTGTTCTTAATGGCCGATTTCTTTGCCAGAGGATTTGGTTATGCCCATTACAGTGCACTGAGCCATGCTTCTCGTGCATTGTCCAATCGATTTGGTTTGAAAAGCAACCTGATCGACAAAGCTCCAAAGATTTTTGCAGCCCGCCTCGGTTTAGTTATGATCGCTGTTGCCTTGCTGCTGGCCCTTTTAAACCTTCAGACCGCTGCCTTTGCCATTGGAGCCATGCTTATATTTTTTGCTGGCCTCGAATGTGTATTTAATTTTTGTGTAGGCTGCTATGTTTACAGCTTACTTGTTTTGCCTTTTTTCTCGAAACTAAACGATTAGGTTTACAAACCACTGCGAATTCTATCTAATCCAACACTATCGACTAAGAAATTGTTCCAGTGAATTACCCGGTTCGTGTAACCGGTTTTTTTTTGTTATTAAAATCCGGATTACTTCTGCATGAGCAGTTTTAAAATCATTTTACTTTGCAGCTAAACAAGATCTGCATTTTATGAAGAAAATATTGGCAGTTGTTACGGGAGGAAACTCTTCGGAATATGTGATTTCGGTAAAGAGTGCCGATACTATCATGGAAAACATCAATAAGGACCTTTACGAGGCTTACCGTGTTGAAATTAAAGGTTCGGGCTGGCATGCACTCGCCCCAAATGGTGAAATGGTTTCTGTCGATAAGAATGACTTTTCCTTTAGCACAAGTAAACAAAAAGTTAAGTTCGATGCAGCCCTGATTATGATTCACGGCGATCCGGGCGAAGACGGGAAATTACAAGGCTATTTCGATATGCTTGGTATCCCCTATACTTCATCTAACTTACTTAGCTCGGCTGCTACTTTTAGCAAACACTTTACCAAGCAATACCTCAAGGCTTACGGAATACTTTCTGCCGATTGGATACTTCTCAGTCAGCGAATGGGTTACAGCCTCGATGAGATTGCTCAGAAAATAGGTTTTCCCTGTTTCGTAAAGCCTAATAATGCGGGTTCCAGTTTTGGGGTAAGCAAGGTAAATAGTTTTGAGCAACTTCAGGATGCGGTGCATAAAGCCATGACCGAAGACGATGAGGTTTTAGTTGAAAAAATGATTACAGGTACAGAAATTACCTGCGGGGTGTTACGCACCTCCAAATCGGTCTACACATTTCCGGTGACAGAAATTGTAAGCAAAAACGGCTTTTTCGATTACGAAGCCAAATATACCGATGGCTTAGCCGAAGAGATTATTCCGGCGCGGATTGACCAAGCTATTGCAAACCAATGCCAGCAGCTTTCGCTGCGTATATACGACTTGTTTCATTGCAAATGGTTTGCACGCGTTGATTATATTGTCTCCGAAGGGGAGCTTTATTTGCTCGAGATAAACACAATACCTGGAATGAGTAAACAAAGTATCATTCCCAAAATGGTACGTGCTCAGGGGTTGGACTTGCGGCAAGTTCTGGAAGAAATTTTGTCTGATCTTTTTTAACACTTCTTCCCGGATAGATTTGATTTGTCAATCTTTACAACTATCTTCAAACACCTTAAGTTGTAAATTTCATCATTTTATTCCGGCATAAAAATATATGCTTCTGCGCATACTGAAAATTCTGGTTGTTATACTTGGAGTTGTCTATCCGCAATGCTCGCATGCACAAAAGGCAAAGATCGAAGCTTTGCTTGAGCAGGGAAGTCTGTTGTTGAACAACACAGACAACACCATGGCCAGAAACAAATTCGACAGTGCAGCAAGTTTGGCCCAAACGGGATACGCTTCTTACTATCAGATATTAAGTTATTATAAGTCTGGTTACAGTTATCTGCAGCAAGACCTGGCATTTCTTGCTCTGGCACATTTTTCCGATTTATTGTTGAGTTTTACTCCTCTCACAGCAGCCGACTCTGCATTGTATGCCCTTGTCTCACTCGAAGAAATGGCAATTACAAGGGCGGCTATTGTGCAACCTGAGAAATATACCCAATTGATAAACGATTTTTCTCCTACCTTCAAGTACCTTCTTGGCAGTGAATTAAAAAGGCAGGTATTTCTTTGCGGCGAAATTGAATTTCATCAGCTCAATTACGAGCAGGCTCGTCGTCATTACCGCAAAGCACTCGAAATTAAATCGCCCGATTTCTATCTGGAAGAGATGACTTTGTTCAAATTAAGCCAGGTATATAACAAATTGTACGATACAGACAGGGCAAAAGAATGCCTCGATTATCTTCTCTCAAAGAAATCAAGGTTCCTTAGTCAATCGAAAATCTATTTCACTGCTGGTATGCTGCAATACAACAACCGCCAATTTGCAGATGCAATCCAATACCTCCAGAAGGGTCTGAGTCTCACCTTCGATCCAAATGCACGTATATCGATGCTCCTTATTCTGGGCCATTCATATATGGAGCTTAAGAATTCTTCAACGGCAAAAAGCTATTATCAACGGGCTATGCATGAGTGTCAGAAGAGAGGGGTTTTGCCGGAATATAAAGTATCGGTGCTCAATTCATACGGCTGGTACTACAGCGAAAGAAAGGAGAACGATTCACTTCTCTTTTACTACAATAAGGCTTACCGCTTTGCACTGGAGGACGAGACATTGGTCGAGTACCTTGCCTATACAGTAAAGGGGCTTAACGAACACTATATGGCCAATGGTTTGTATCAGAAATCCATAGCAACAATTGATAATTTTCTTTATGCCCGAAATAGCGAGAATTATACTTATTTGGAAAAACTCGATATTCAATTACTCAACCGGATGTTGGCAGATAAGGCAACTGCAAATTATAAGTTATGGATGGAAGATTCTGAAAATCTCCCTCTGCTTCTGAATTCATACAAGCTAATCAATCAGGTTGTTAATAGCACGGTAAAATCATATAACGCCCTAACAGAAGATAAAACAAAACTGGAATACCTTTCGCTCCTGAGGCGTTACCTCGATGAGGCCTATACGATCGGATATTCCTTGTTTTCGACTACTGGAGAAATAAAATACATCGAAGAACTTATTCATATTTCTGAATTGAATAAAGCCATTGTTCTAAAGACAAATATCCAGAGAAGTTCAGCAATCAATCTGGTGGATATGCCCGAGCCACTCCGTAGTTTTGAGGCTGACCTGAGGCAAAAAATTCTACGATTCGAATATTACCTGGGTGGACAAAAAGAAACTCCACTGGATTCGATATTGAAAAATGAAATAAGAAATCAGCTTGCTTCTCTTCGAACAAGCTACGATTCATTAAACACAACTCTCGAAGAAAGATATCCGGGGATAATGTCCAACAAGCTAAGGGAGAAGAATTTCGAACTAACGAAATTGCAAAAATCGTTAGACCCCAACCAATTGGTAATTAGTTATTTTTTTTCCAATTACCAGGGCAAAAGACTATACATTCAGAGCATAAGCCACGATACCCTGGCTTTATGCGAAGTGAAAGAACTCGAAGGCTTGGATCAGGATATCCTGGAATTCAGAAGTCATTTGCTTGAAACTCCTCCAGGATATTCGCGCCAGACTGATATGGATGAATTTGTTGATCGCTCGTTTGGTATTTATGCTATTATTTTGGAACCAATTAAGAACCTAATTGGCGAAAAAAGGTTAGTGATTCTTCCCGATGCCGAATTGCATCTGGTACCATTCGATCTTCTGCTTACCCAAAAAGGAACTACAACCGGAAAGGGATATAGGCATTTGCCCTATTTAATGAAAAGTTGCCCGATAACCTACCTCAATACCCTTGAACAGCTATTGGTTCCTCCCGGGAAGATTTCCAGAAGAAGTACTTTAATTGGTTTTGCCCCCGAATATTCAAATAAGCTGGCAGATGCAAACTCAATCGCCCTAAGCCCTTTACCAGGAGCAGAGGAAGAACTTTCTTTTGCCAAAAGCTTTTTCAGGGGACGGAAATTCAGTAAGAATAGGGCAAGCAAGGAGAACTTTTTTAAAAAAGCTCCCCAAAGCTATCTTCTTCACCTGGCATTGCATACAGAGGTTTCTGATATCGACCCCATGTATAGCCGAATGTACTTTTCCGGATCGGAGAAAGATTCGACCAATCACATGTTTAGTTACGAGCTTTATGGCAAGTCTTTTAATTCAAGGCTTGTGGTGTTGAGTGGGTGCAATACTGGTTCGGGAAAGCTTATTACAGGCGAAGGCCTGATGAGCATGTCAAGGGCCTTTTTCAATATAGGGGTGTTAAACCTGATAGTTACCCAATGGGCAGTAGCAGATAGGTCGAGTGCTCGTCTGATGTTTTATTATTACCGTGCTCTTTCGAAGGGTACCTCCAGCGACAGGGCTTTGCAGCAGGCTAAACTTGATTTTCTGAACTACGAAGACCCTATTTTTCAGCACCCTTATTATTGGGCCGGCTATGTATCTTTAGGCAATCCGGTAATATATGATAAGTTGAGTAACCGATTATTATTGTGGTTTACAGTAGTGATAGGTTTCGCTCTTCTTATGCTGTTAATTCGCTGGCAAAAAAATAGATAGCTAACAATACAATGGATTTTCAGAAATATTTGCTCAATATTCTTTCCGATCGCTTGGCGTAAAAATTGGTCGATCCAGAAAGATCCTTTAAATAGGGTTTGGCAAGATAGGGCTTGTTAGCTTTAAGATAGAGCATGCTCAAGTACCATTTGGCATGCAGCGAATAGGCATAATCGCCTTCCTGATCGATAATCAGGAGTAATTCTTCAGCTTGCTGAGGCATATTAAGCTCGAGCGCACAAAGCGCCTGGTAAAAAATGCCGATCGAATGGTTACACACTTCGTTGTTATAATTCTCCAGCATCGAAAAGGCAGTTTGATAATCGCCATTGGCATACAGCTGAATTCCAAGGTCGAGACCACTTAAATGATTGGCATGTGCCGAACGTGTGGCAAGATCTATTGCATAGGGTGCATAGTATTTATTAAAGGCCTTTTCTTGTTTATTGCTCCCGGTAAGGCTAATAATGCCGAAGAGTAAAGCCAAAGTGGCAGCAAGAGTAATGGCCGTTCGAGCGATTTGCTTTCTTTTTAAGCTCAAGCTTCTCAGATTTCTGATTTGTTTTCTCAAAGAAATAACTTCTTCGTCGACAATGCTTTCATTTACTACGCGCAAAAAGGCTATCTCACGCGCCAAAGCTTCATCCTTCCCGATTTCTTCTATAAGTAATCTTTTTTGATTTTCGTCGAGGGTGCCATCGAGAAAGTTTTCAATAATTTCAAAATTTTTCATAACCTAACTCCCGGAATTGATTTGAATTTCTAATTTTTTCCAACAACGCAGTTTTGCAAGTATATTTTTTTTTCTTCGTATAATCGTCTGATCCATACCCCATAAACCTGGTTATTTCGCTCATTGGGGTTCCCTGGTAAAAGAGTCTCAATACTTTTTTACAGTCCTCCCCCAATTCATCGAACTTGCTACGATACAGTTGCAACCTTTCATTTTTTTCGATGGTGAGCAGAATATTGCTGTGTTCATCAATAGTATCGTAACTATCAGCAAAAATTGGCTTCAACCTTCTGTTTTCAAGCTCTTTTAACCACATCAGCTTTGCAATGGAATAAACAAACGTAGTAAGGGAACAGGTAAGTTTAAACCCAGGTTCTTGAACCTTTCTGAACAGAACAATAATCGACTCTTGTATAATATCGTTGGCATCGTCTTGTGTACCATTATTGCGTATAACATAATGTTTTACCGGTTTCGAACACTGATCAAGTATATACTGCAATACCTTGTTGTTCTTTTCCTGTAATCCAAGTATGAGGGTTTCGTCAGTGTATTCTTTTTTTGTACTCAAGGGATTAATTCTGAAAAAGCAAAGAAAGTAACCTTTTTAAGGCTACTTTCTTCATCATACGCTAAAAATAGTATCTTATTTCGAATAATCCAGAGGGGAAGGGCAGGTACATATTAAATTTCGATCGCCATAAGCATCGTCGATGCGGGCTGCCGACGACCAGAATTTATTTTCTTTCAACCAGGGCAAAGGAAAAGCAGCCTTCTCACGCGAATATTTGTGGTTCCAAACATCGGCAGTGACTTCGTCCTGTGTATGAGGGGCATTTACCAGCGGATTGTCGGGGTTGTTGTCACCAGCAGCATCCTGTATTTCATGATAAATGCTAATAAATGCTTCTATAAAACGATCTAATTCTTCTTTCGATTCGCTTTCGGTGGGCTCTATCATCAGGGTGCCGTGCACGGGGAATGAAAGTGTGGGTGCATGAAAGCCATAATCAATAAGCCGTTTGGCTATATCGGTTTCAGTTATCTGGCTCGAAGTTTTAAAACCGCGACAATCGAGTATCATTTCATGTGCCACATAACCTGTTGTGCCGGTATAAAGCACCGGATAATAAGGTTTTAATTTTGCAGCAAGGTAATTGGCATTCAATATTGCTATTTTGGTTGAGAGTGTTAAGCCATCGCCACCCAATAAATGGCAATATGCGTGCGAAATAGTCAATATACTGGCGCTACCATAGGGGGCGGACGATACGGCTTTTATTCCGTTTACGCCTCCTGTTTGCACCATGGGGTGTGTAGGCAGAAACTCTACCAGGTGGCTGGCAACGCAGATGGGGCCCATTCCGGGTCCACCGCCACCATGCGGAATGGCAAATGTTTTGTGCAGGTTCAGATGGCAAACGTCCGCTCCAATGCTGGCCGGACTTGTTAGTCCTACTTGAGCGTTCATATTGGCACCATCCATATAAACCTGTCCGCCATGTTGGTGTACCAGTTTTATCATCTCTTTAATGGTAGGCTCGAAAACACCATGCGTAGAAGGATAAGTGATCATTATACCTGCCAGCTTTTCACTGTGCTCCAAGACTCTGAAATTTAAATCATTTTGGTCGATGTTGCCATGTTCGTCGCATTTCACAACAATTACCTCCATTCCAGCCATCACTGCGCTGGCCGGATTGGTACCATGTGCCGAGGAGGGAATAAGCATAATGTTGCGATGCCCCTGTTTATTGGCCTGATGGTATTTCCGTATCACAAGCAATCCGGCATACTCACCTGCTGCTCCTGAGTTGGGTTGGAACGATATAGCATCGAACCCGGTAATTTTTAGCAACATCTTGCCCAGTTCATGAAACAGTTGCTGGTATCCCTCTGTCTGGTCGATGGGAGCAAAGGGATGGATTTCGCCAAATTCTGGCCAGCTTAAGGGCAGCATTTCAATGGCTGCATTCAGTTTCATGGTACAGGAACCAAGTGATATCATCGAATGAGTAAGAGAAATGTCGCGGCGCTCGAGTTTTTTAATATACCGCATCAATTGGGTTTCGGAACGGTATTGGTTAAAAACAGGTTGAAGCATATAATTGTCGGTGCGCAAAAGTTCTTTCGGCAGCCAGGTTTTACTCTCGAATTCCTGGATATTTCCGAATTTCTTTTTTTTCGTGGCAGCGAATACCTCAAGAAGGTTATTCAAATCGGCTATACTGGTGGTTTCGTCGAGACTTATTCCCACATCGCCATTTTCGAAATAGCGAAGGTTTATTTCACGTTCCAGGGCGTGTATTCTTATGTCTTTTTGAGTAATCCCTTGTGTAAGCCTTATCCGCAGGGTATCGAAATAGTTGGTATATACATTGATGAAACCCAGCTCGATAAGTCTGGAGCAAAGAGTACCAGCAGCCTGGTGGCAATGAAGGGCAATGCGTTTAAGCCCTTCGGGCCCATGATAAATGGTGTACATTCCAGCCATGGTAGCCAATAGCGCCTGCGCAGTGCAGATATTCGACGTGGCTCTTTCTCTTTTAATATGCTGCTCGCGTGTTTGAAGGGCCATACGCAGGGCTGTTTTTCCGCTCTTATCTTTCGATACCCCAATAATCCTTCCGGGCATAAAGCGTTTAAACTCATCTTTTGTAGCAAAATAGGCAGCGTGAGGACCTCCAAAGCCCATAGGTATCCCAAACCGCTGTGTCGAACCAACTGCCACATCGGCACCCAGATCAGCTGGCGGACGGAGCAATACAAGGCTCATGCAATCGGCGGCCATTACAACACGTGCTCCGAAGGCATGCATTTGGTTGATGAAATCTTCGTAATTAATAACCTCTCCATCGCCCGAAGGGTATTGCAGAAAGGCGCCAAATAGTTTTTGAGTAGGAGTAAAGCTTTGGAAGTTGCCCACAATTATTTTAATTCCAAGGGGTTCTGCCCTGCTTTCGAGTACAGCCAGGTTTTGTGGAAATACATTCTTATCGACAAAAAATTCGTTATAGTCTTCCTGCATCATTTTTCGGGGCCTTGCATTGTACAGCATAATCATGGCTTCGGCAATAGCAGTAGACTCATCGAGCAAAGAGGCATTGGCTATCTCGAATCCGGTAAGCTCAGTAATGGCAGTTTGAAAATTTAGCAAGGCCTCCAGCCGACCTTGAGATATTTCGGCTTGATAAGGTGTGTAAGAAGTATACCAGCTTGGATTCTCGAGTATATTTCTTTGTATCGCAGCAGGGAAAACGGTGTGGTGATAGCCAGTACCTATGTATGATTTGAATACCTTATTCTTCAAAGCAAGTTTTTTTATGCTTTTAAAATACTCGTATTCGTATATGCCTTTAGGGATATCCAGAGGACTTTTTAACCGAATAGATTCGGGTATTATTTTTTCAATAAGCTGGTCGAGAGACTTAAGACCCATTTCACCAAGCATTTGGTCTACATCCCATTCACGTGGCCCTAAATGCCGATGAACAAAATTTTCTGCTGCCATTTTAATTATTTCAAGTGTGTGTCGACAAATTTTTTAATTATTCTCAGATGAGGAAAGGATTTGTATCATGTTCTGCACCAATTGTGCTGCTTGGCCCATGTCCACTATAAACAATGGTTTCGGGTGGAAGGGTAAGAAGTTTTTGTTTAATACCACTAATCAGGCTATTGTAATCTCCTCCCGGTAAATCAGTTCGTCCGATGGAATTTCTAAATAATATATCACCCACGATGACAAATTTATCCGTAGCCGAATAGAATGCCAAACCACCGGGCGAATGACCTGGTATATGCATAACTTGCAAGGAATGCTTTCCGACTTCGATCCGATCCGGTTCATCAATGTATTGGTCAATTACCGGAATTTCGTCAAAATGGAAACCAAACATTTCTGCTGTAATCCTCGCCGACGAGAGCAGAAGCTCCTCGCCCCGATGCATTCTGAATGGTATCTTAAAATCTTTCTTCACACGGCACACACCAAGCAGGTGATCGACATGGCCATGTGTATTGACAATTGCAGTGAGTTTTATTTTTTGTTCCTTCAGATAACCCAGCAGTAGTGAGTATTCCTGGTCCGTTTCGAAGGATGGGTCTATAATAATTCCTGTACCATTTTCATCGGTAAGCAGGTAGGTGTTCACCTGAAAACTATTGAAAATAAAAGATTTTATTGAAATCATGTTGTTATAAGATTAAGACTTTCCTTTTAGCATAGGAACAAAAATAAAATCGCCATGTTCGGTGCAAGTGTAATTCTCTTCTTCGGTTTTAATTATCAGATTCATTATTTGCTTGTTATTGTCGCCTACAGGAATAATCATACGGCCGCCTGATTTAAGCTGTTCTAAAAGGGTTTTTGGTATTTCCGGCGCGCCGGCAGTAACAATAATTTTATCGAAAGGGGCATAGGTTGGCAATCCTTTAAATCCATCGCCAAAAAAAAATTGCGGAGAATAGCCAAGTTTTGGTAAAAGTCTTTGTGCGCCCATACTCAAAACCTTATGTCTCTCAATTGTAAATACCTGCGCGCCCATCTCTACCAAAATAGCCGATTGATAGCCTGAACCGGTGCCAATTTCAAGCACTTTTTCACCTTTCTTAATTTCTAGCATCTGGGTTTGGTAAGCCACCGTATAGGGTTGCGATATAGTTTGGTTTGCAGCAATCGGGAAAGCTTTGTCCTTATATGCGAAATGAATAAAACCGCTGTCCATAAAAAAGTGCCGTGGCACCTTA
Source organism: Bacteroidales bacterium (assembly GCA_035913795.1). GTDB lineage: Bacteria > Bacteroidota > Bacteroidia > Bacteroidales > UBA10428 > UBA10428. Next base: position 24,895 of record JAMIIA010000186.1, on the reverse strand, counting down.
TTAATAGCGGCCAATACCTTTTCATCGGTTATACCCTTATTCCGAATCTCTTCAACGAGTTTACGCCGAAGCCCCTTGTGCAAAAAACTATCTTCCATCAGGCTTTTTTCTCTCTATTGGGCAAAAGTAAAATTTATATTCACGCACGATTCAATTAATTATTAGGCATTGCCTGTTGATAAGTATCCTTTCTGTGGCTATTATAAATTGTTTAAACAATCAAATTCTCAATACTGATTAAGATTTTGTTGAGCCAATGCCTTTATTCCTATATTTGTGGTCGTGAAATATTCCACTCTTAATTTTGCATGAACTCCAGAAAACAATTTCTCAAATACCTGGTATGTGATTTCCTCTCGGCCATTACTGCCTGGATTTTGTTTTATATATACCGAAAAACACAGGTCGAGCCGCTGCTTTTTGGGCATTCTGTGCCTATTGAATTAAACAATAAGTTTTACCTGGGAGTAGCTGTGATTCCCCTTGCCTGGATACTACTCTATTTTGCTTCGGGTTATTACCGCGAAGTAATACGGAAATCACGCCTTGCCGAACTCTGGTATACAATTCGTATGACACTGTTGGGAGTTGTTATTATCTTCTTTGGTTTGGTTCTCGACGATGTGGTAGAGAGTTATTCGAATTATTACCGCTTGTTTGGTGTTTTGTTTTTGCTCCAGTTTACCCTTACCTATGTTCCCCGGCTTATAATAAGTACACGAATGGCCAACCGCATTCACAGAGGCGAAGTAGGTTTTAATACCATAATTATCGGGAGTAACGAAAAAGCCGTGAATGTTTACAAGGAGATTGTGGCACAACCCTATAGCACTGGTAATCGTATTGTTGGTTTTATTTCGGTTAACAACGGAAATGAACATCCCTTATCGGTTCAATTACCTCTCCTGGGCAATCTTAAAAATATCAAGCAAATAATTCAGGAATATGCCATTGAAGAAGTAATTATTGCCATTGAGTACAGCGAACATAGTATCATCGAAAAAATTCTGCATGTTTTAATTGATAGCAATGTATCTGTAAAAGCCATTCCGGGTATGTACGAGATCATAACCGGGAAAGTAAAAATGTCGGCCATTATGGGTATTCCCCTGATTGAAGTTTCTCATCAGTTAATTCCTCCCTGGCAGGAAAATCTGAAATACTTTCTCGATATCCTGCTTTCGCTTATGGCGTTAATTATTTTATTGCCACTCATCGTATTTCTAATTGTGGGGGTGAAGCTTTCTTCCAGGGGGCCAATTCTTTACCGGCAGGAACGTTTGGGTAAAAACGGGAAGATATTTACTATACTGAAATTTAGATCGATGTATACAGATTCTGAAAAGAATGGTCCGGAATTGTCGTCCGAAAACGATGTTCGAACCACACCCTTCGGAAGGTTTATGCGTCGTTCGCGCCTGGATGAGATTCCTAATTTTATTAATGTACTAAAGGGTGATATGTCGCTGGTAGGGCCAAGACCTGAGCGTAAATACTATGTCGATCAGATTGTGCAAAAGGCTCCTCAGTTTATACAGTTACTTATGGTAAGACCTGGAATAACCAGCTGGGGTCAAGTGAAATATGGCTATGCAAGAAACATCGATGAAATGATTCGTCGCATGAAATACGACCTGATATACCTCGATAACATGTCGCTATACGTCGATTTTAAAATTATGATCTACACCCTCAATACCATTCTGAAACGAAAAGGCATGTAACATCATCTTAATTCTTGCCGGTTGAGAATCACATACCTGGCTCCGGCTTTATCCAGCATGCTTTCGTACAAGCAAATCTCACGAACAATCTGATATCCGAATGTGACATCATGTTTTGCGAGCGTATTCAAAAATACATCGGCAGGAGTAGATTTCTTAATCCTCCCCAAAGTAATGTGGGGTGTAATTTTAATCTCATTTGGTTCAAAACCAAGTTTGTTAATCTCTTCGTTTACTTTTAGGCAAAGTTTTTCCAGTTCAAGAGAAGGTTTGCAACCTATCCAAAGCACTTTTGCCTTCCTGCTGCCAAATATTCCCAGGCCGTGCAGTTGAATCTCGAATGGTCGGAAACAACTTGCAGTGCGTGCCAGAATCTCGGTGACAGGATCAACTAGGGTGGGTGAGGTATTTCCTAAAAAACGAAGGGTAATATGAAAATATTCAGGCAGCATCCACTTTATAGGATACTCCCCTAATTCATTTTTAAGTGCAGAATAGAGATTATGAATGGTTTTAGTAGGTATTACCTCAATGGCTGCAAAGAGCCTGCGGCTGGTCATTTCGAATGCATCAGAGCTGACCATTTTCAATTAGCATCACAATTTCATTAATCAGCTTGTCTTCTCCCTCTGCATCGAAGGTGGTTTTTAGATTATGTCCAAAAACTCTGGCAAGGGTTTGCCAGAAAAAAGCTGAGAAATTTCCTTTAAGTTCTTTTAGCAAGTCATACGATGTCTCTCCAATTTCCCGGTCAATCAATTTAATCAGAATGGTACCCTGCGAAATGGTGAGTTTTTTAAGTTCGCCCTCAAATTCTTCTTTCAACTCCAGTTCTACCTGGTCCATGTATTTCCTTTTTTCCTTTTCGGTTTTCAAAGTCGAAAGTTTAACGGCTACTTCATCGTATTTGTTTTTTGCCATTTTGGCGTAGGGGTATACCTTCTTCACATTTCTGACTAATTTCTGGTATCTGCGCATATCTCTTGGCGAGCTGAATTTACGCATCGGAAGTATGTATACCTCCTTAATCGAAGCAACCAGAATGGTATCTCCATCTACAACGATTCCGTAGAGAATATTCTCGCCCCTTGCTGCCAATGTGTCCTGCGAATAAAGCTTTGTACCAGATAGAAAAAGAAAGGATAATATGATAAGGATTTTTTGCATCATACCGGTATATAACAATATTCATACCATTCGCAAATTGCATGAGCAACAAGAATAGGATTAAATTTTGAATTTTTGCTGCCAAATGCTTAAACGAAATTATAAAATTTATGTTTTACCTTTAGCCTTTCAAGGGTGAAAAATTTAACCTGGCGAATGAATGGAAGAGAATAACAGGGAATACACAAATGGCGAAATTACGGTATACTGGCGTCCTAAGGAATGCGTTCATGCCACAACATGTTTTCGGGAATTACGTTCGGTATTCGACCCCGGGAAGCGGCCCTGGGTAAATATGAATGGTGCTTCGACAGAGGAGATTATTCGTATTGTAAACCTTTGCCCTACGGATGCACTAACCTATAAATATAACCAGGTAGTTGCTAAACCTGCCGCAGAACAAACCAATGGGGAGGAAAAAAAAGAGAATAGCCCACCTGCAGTAGAAGTTCGGGTAATGCGCGATGGCCCATTGGTAATCAAAGGTGAGTTTATGGTTACCGGTGCCGATGGCAAAGAAATGAAAAAGATGAGAATAGCCTCCTTCTGCCGTTGTGGACATTCGAACAACATGCCTTATTGCGATGGAACCCACCGTAAAGTTGGCTGGGCAAGCGATTAAGGGTCGAAAAATTCAATCACAAAGAAACAACATGTTACAAGCTGGTATTTATTCTGAAACATCAAAACTCGAAACGGTTATCATTCATCAACCTGGTGCAGAGGTAGAAAATATGACCCCCGAAACTGCCGAGCGCGCGCTTTATAGCGATATACTCAACCTGCCTATCGCACAACAAGAATACATTGAGTTTAAAGGTGTACTTCAGAAAGTGGCAGAGGTTTTAGAGGTGAAGGATTTATTGGCTGAAACCATAAAAAATCCAGGTGCCCGGTGTGAGATAATTGATAACCTGGTGTATTATTCGCAGCAGCCACAGCTTCGGGTCGAGTTTAATCAGAAAAGTGACGAGGAGCTTATTTTATCGCTTATCGAAGGTGTGTCTATGCCACAGTTGTCGCTTGCTAACTTTCTGCGTAACGATAAATTTGCCATCAATCCCTTGCATAACATGTTTTTCATGCGCGATGCATCTTTTACTATTGGACAAAACGTGTTTATCAGTTCCATGGCTAGCGCCATTCGTAAACCGGAAGCCAATATGATGGAAATTATTTACAAGTATACCCTTGCTCCGGGTCACAATGTGGTATACCTCAACGACCTTGAATCAGATTCCATTACCATCGAAGGAGGAGATGTGTTGGTTGTTTCTCCCGAAATTCTGATCGTTGGTATTGGTCTGCGCACAACTCCCGAAGCAATTGATATACTTATTAGAAAGGTGGCAGTCCATCAGCCACTTAAGTATGTGCTGGTGCAGGAATTGCCCCGTAAACCCGAGTCGTTTATTCATCTCGATATGGTTTTTACCTTCTTATCTAACCACGAGTGCATGGTTTACCGACCTGTCATTATCGACGAGTCGCATTATCATTCTATTCTCATTAAAGTTGAGAATGGAGAGACTAAGGAAATTACCTACATCCGCGATCTGATTGATGGATTGAAGATATTGGGCCTGGATTATAAGCCCATCTTTTGCGGTGGAGGAGATAAGATGTTTCAGGAAAGGGAACAATGGCATAGTGGAGCTAATTTTTTCGCTTTTGCTCCTGGTAAGATAATGGGTTATGCCCGCAACATTCACACAGCTGAAGCGCTGAACAAAGCAGGTTACCAGATTCTCACGGCAGAAGATGTAATGAACGGATTGGTAACACTCGAAAAGCACGAAAAATGTCTGGTCACCATCGATGGTTCCGAACTTGCCCGTGGCGGAGGGGGTGCACGATGCATGACCATGCCTCTTCGAAGAAGCTTTTAATGCTTTTTAGCCGATGACCTGATTTTTGAAAATTACCCGATTCCTTCCGGCAAATGTTTAGTTAAACACAGCCTTTACCTTATCAGCAGCTTCTTGCAGTGTAATGGCTGAAAGAACTTTTAATCCTGATTTGTCGATTAATTCTTTTGCCAGTTCGGCATTGGTGCCCTGCAATCTGACAATTACTGGTACATTGATAGAGCCAATGGCCTTATAAGCTTCTATTACTCCTTCTGCTACACGGTCGCAACGCACAATGCCACCAAATATGTTAATCAGAATGGCTTTTACATTAGGGTCCTTTAATATAATCCTAAATCCGGCCTCTACAGTAGTAGCATTGGCTGCACCTCCTACATCAAGAAAGTTGGCAGGGTCACCTCCGGAGAGTTTTATGATGTCCATGGTTGCCATGGCCAATCCGGCACCATTAACCATGCATCCTACGTTGCCGTCGAGCTTCACAAAATTAAGGTTAAATTTAGAAGCTTCCACTTCTGCCGGGTCTTCTTCGGAAAGGTCACGAAAATCGAGGTATTGCTTGTGACGGAAAAGAGCATTGTCGTCCAATGCTACTTTGGCATCGGCAGCCATCACCTGGTTGTCTGATGTCTTAAAAACAGGATTTATTTCAAAAAGTGTGGCGTCACAGGCTTTATAGGCAGAATAAAGTGCGCTCACAAACAAGGTCATCTCAGTAAAGGCCTTTCCAGATAAACCCAGGTTAAAGGCAATGCGTCGTGCCTGAAAAGCTTGCAATCCAATAAGGGGGTCTATTTCTTCCTTAAAAATTAAGTGCGGTGTCTTCTCTGCAACCGTTTCAATGTCCATCCCTCCTTCGGTTGAATACATGATGATAGGTTTTCCGGTTGCCCGGTTAAGCAGCAAACTCATATAAAATTCCGAAACTTCACTTTCGCCCGGATAATAGATACCTTGTTCAATCAATACCTTATTCACTTTCTTGCCTTCCGGCCCGGTTTGGTGCGTAATCAGGTTCATCCCCAATATGGCATGCGCATGGGATTCGACCTCGGCAAGGGATTTGGCAATTTTTACTCCGCCCCCTTTTCCTCGTCCTCCGGCATGGATCTGAGCTTTCACTGCCAAGGCCATGGCTCCTGTTTCCTGCATAATTTTTTTTGCAGCATCAACGGCTTCATGGGGTGTAAAAACCACAATTCCCATGGGTGTTTTTACTCCATGCGCCCTTAAAATACTTTTACCCTGATATTCGTGAATATTCATAACTAATTTTTTCTATATCTTACTAATGTATTTAATTTTTCTTTAATTCGCGAATGTTCTTTTTCTTAGGTTAAGACTATGCGCAAATTACAGAATCATGAGTTAAACAGATTAACACCGGAAGAGTTTCGGACAACCCAAAAGATTCCTGTGGTTGTTGTGCTTGATAATGTGCGAAGTATGAACAACATTGGCTCTGTGTTTCGCACAGCCGATGCTTTTCTGGTGGAAAAACTTTTTCTGTGCGGTATCACTGCTACGCCACCTCAAAACGAAATTCATAAAACAGCTCTGGGGGCAACCGAAACGGTAAGCTGGGAGTATAACGCCGATACCCTTCACGTGCTTATAAATCTAAAAAAAATGGGATACCGGCTATTGGCTATTGAACAAGCTGAGAATAGTTTAAAGCTTGGCAGTTTTTCAATTGTACCAGATCAAAAATTGGCTCTGGTATTTGGCCACGAGGTGCGGGGTGTGCAACAAAAAGTGATAGACTTTTGCGATGCGGTGCTTGAAATACCCCAGTTTGGAACCAAACATTCCATCAATGTTTCTGTTTGTGCCGGAATAGTTTTATGGGAGATTTCGAAAAACTACCTGATTCAGTAGGGTAGGTATAAAAATAAAAAAAGCGGAGCATTTATAGCTCCGCTTTATTTATGTTGTATTCAGATATTATTTTACAATGGCAGCAAAGCCTTCGCTTGCAACAAATTTGCTGAATTCAGCATCTTTGATAGCATAAGCTTTCCAGGCTCCATCGAGTTCGATAGCACGACGCAGGTTGTTGATAACCACTTCTTCGCGACCAGCACGGGCACCAGCAACAGCTTTCAGGTAATAGTTAATAGCTACTTCACCTTCTACTTGTCCAAGTGTGTTTTGTGCTTTTTCGGTTTCGCCATTCAGCAACTGAGCAAGAGCAGAGTTAAACGATACCTGGTTGCCAAGGTAGCTAACAGCAGCTTTATAATCGCCTTGTTGAATTTTGATGATACCAAGGTTAGCGTTTACAGCATCACCTGCACCCATGGCTGAGGTAAAAAGTTGTTCGGCAGTAGCCATGTCACCTTCGAGCATTGCAATTACGCCAAGGTTGTTTTTCACTACATCTACTTCTTTAATAGCTTTGGCAGCTTCGAAAGCGGCTTTGGCTTCAGCTACATTGCCAAGTTGAATTTGCACATATCCTACGTTGTTGTGTGCTCTTACGCAATCAGGATTTTTTTGAGCAGCTTTTTGATAAATAGCCAGTTTGGCATTGTTGTCAGCAACCAATGTGGCTGCATAAAGAAGTTCCTCAAGATTAAGTGTGTCGATATTCGATTGGGTTAAAGCAACGAGTTCTTCGTCTGAGTAACCTACTTTTTCAACATCCACAATCATTTGTGAGCGACGTAATTCTGGAAGAATAGTTTCTGCGATTTCGTTATAGGCTGCAGCAATATTTTTGATTTCTTTTTCTCTTACCGCTGGATCAGAATGCATAGAAAGAACACGAAGAATAAGCTCTTTGTCTTTAATGTTAGATGCTTCCATGGCTTTTTTGAAACCATCCCAGTCTTCGGCAGTAGCTACTACTTTCAGGAATTCGGCGCTTTCTGCTTCAGTAACTTTAAGTTTCTTCATGGTTTGTTTCAGGTAGTTTTCTGCTGACTTACCACGGTTCTCAGAAAGTTTGGTGTTCAAATCAACTTCACCATCTGGTGAGGCATAGGCTGAAATTTTTGCTCCTTTAAGCTGAACTCTTTCGTTGGCTTGTGCTTCTTTGATCTTATTGTTCAGTTCGGCAACTTCAGCTTTCGAAAGTTCAGAGTTTCTTACATCGTATTTGTTGATGACATAAAGAATCTGTGCGTTGTAGCTTTCTGGAGTAATACGTTGGTATTTGTCACCCATCATAATAGCCTGAGGAGTAATTTGCACCAGGGTTGGGGTAGCAATAACACCAATTGCAACCGGAATGCCAGGTATTTCTACAGCAGTTTTAGTTCCAATCTGTGCACTCATTTCAATTAAAAGCTGCGATTTAAGCATGTCAGCTTTGTAAGGAATTTTACCAGTGTAAGTATAGCTTCCACCAGCGTAAGGAATCACCTTGTTGTTGGCTTCTACGCTTTCGCCCTGTAAGATGGTAGCTTCGAATTCTGTTTGGCCACCTTCGTATTTTAGCACAGGGGTAGCAGTTACAGTAGCTTTTTTGTTAAAGTATTTTTCAGGGAAAGTGACGGTCATCGTTACATCAACTTGTCCGCCGTGAGTTTCAAGTGGCGATGGTACTACCTTGTAGGTAACAGTGTTTGAGTTTTCAACCATCTTGCTTAGGCCACCGCAGCTATTCAGAACTATTGTTGCTGCTGCAATTAATAGAAGGTTTAGTTTTAAATTTTTCATAATTCAGAATAATTATTTGATTTACAATTTAGTTTTGCTGGTTACTTGTCTAATAGTTACTTACAAACATACTAATAGTTTAATAAAAAAAAAATCATTCCTTTCGAAAAGATATTAAAAGGGGCATGATTTTATACATGTCTATCATGAATTTAATTCGCGAAACCTGTTTATATGGTTGCAAGGGGTAATAGAGTTTTGCTGAAAAACGGAAATTCAGAACGGTTTATTTTATGCTTTCTGAGTTTGTATTTGATCTTTTTTACAATTGACTACATATTCTTCAAAGAAAAAATGCTGTTAAAGAAGCAAGGCTCCCTTATACAAGGAGCCTTGTCTGATTTTTACTCCTGACTTTTTTCTTTTTCTTTTTCGCTACGTTCAGGTTTTGGAAGGAGCACTTTTCTCGAAAGCTTCAGTTTTCCTGATTTTTCATCGATATCAATCAATTTAACTTCTATTTCTTCTCCTACTTTCAGTGCCTCTTCCACTTTTTCGAGACGTTTCCATTCAATCTCGCTAATGTGTAATAGACCATCTTTGTTTGGCAATATTTCTACAAATGCTCCAAAGGCAACGATAGACTTCACTTTACCAATATAGACCTTGCCAATCTCCGGTACCTCAACAATACCTTTTATCATACGCATTGCTATGTTGATGCTTTCGCGGTCTTTGGCAAAAACATCCACAACCCCTCCAACTCCTTCAACTTCTTCAATAACCACGGTAGCACCAGATTTTGCCTGAATGTCCTGAATAATTTTACCGCCTGGCCCAATTACAGCACCAATCATTTCTTTAGGGATGATAATCTTTTCAATGCGTGGTGCATTTGGTTTAAGGTCGGCACGTGGTTCGGAAAGGGTTTCCATTAATTTACCCATAATATGCAATCGTCCCATTCTTGCCTGTTCGAGTGCCTTGGCCAGAACTTCGTATGAAAGGCCATCAACTTTAATATCCATTTGGGTAGCTGTAATGCCATCCACTGTTCCGGTTACTTTAAAGTCCATATCACCCAGGTGATCTTCGTCTCCCAAAATGTCAGACAATACGGCATAGCGCTTTGATCCTGAATCGGTAATGAGGCCCATGGCAATTCCGGCCACAGGTTTTTTAATCTGAATTCCGGCATCCATTAAAGCAAGGGTTCCGGCGCAAACAGTGGCCATCGAGGAGGATCCATTCGATTCCAGAATGTCTGATACCACGCGAATGGCATACCTCGAATCGTCTGGTATCATACGCTTCAGTGCTCTGTGAGCCAGGTTACCATGTCCTACTTCACGACGGCTTAAACCTCTTGAGGCACGCGCGTCGCCAGTGGAGAATGGGGGAAAGTTATAATGAAGAACAAACTTTTCGGTTCCTTTGGTCAATACCTGGTCTATCATTTTTTCGTCGAGCTTGGTGCCCAATGTTACGGTAGTGAGCGATTGGGTTTCACCTCGGGTAAACACAGACGAACCATGTGCGGCAGGCAGGTAGTCTACTTCGCTCCAGATTGGACGTATTTCGTCGGTTTTGCGACCATCGATACGGATTTTTTCGTCCAGAATCAAGTTGCGCATAGCCTTTTTCTCTACATCGTGAAAATATCTGTTTATCAGCGATTTATTAGCTGAAACGCCTTCGGCAAGTGAAGAAGTATATTCTTCAACAAATTGGGTTTTTATGGCATCGATTTTATCGTGACGTTCGTGTTTGCCAGGGGTGCTTTTTACTGCATTGTAAACGGGCTGATAGAGTTTTTCGCTGATAAGCTTGCGAAGGTCTTCGTCGTTTATTTCGTGCGAATATTTCCGTTTTTCTGTTTTGCCTACTTCAGCCATGAGTTCGAGCTGAGCCTGGCAATGTTTTTTAATTTCGGTGTGAGCAAATTTCAGGGCTTCCAGCATATCGGCTTCCGAAACTTCGCTCATTTCGCCTTCTACCATCATAATGTTGTCGATGGTAGCACCTACCATAATGTCGAGGTCGGCTTTTTGAAGCTCCGAGAAGGTGGGGTTGATAATGAGTTTTCCGTTAACCCTGCCTACACGCACTTCTGAAATGGGTCCGTTAAATGGAATGTCTGAAACAGCAAGGGCTGCAGAGGCTGCAAGACCGGCAAGCGCATCGGGTATAATATCGGCTTCGGCTGAAATGAGTTGAATGGTAACAAAAGTTTCGGCATGAAAATCGTCCGGAAATAACGGGCGTAGTGCACGGTCGACCAGGCGGGAAACAAGAATTTCATAATCGCCTGAGCGGCCTTCTCTTTTCATGAATCCACCAGGGAAACGGCCGGCGGCAGCATATTTCTCTTGATATTCTACCGAAAGTGGCATAAAGTCCACATCTTCTTTGGCTTCTTTGGCGCAGGTTACAGCGGCTAACAGCATGGTCTGACCCATTTTTACAACAACAGAACCATCGGCTTGTTTGGCCAATTTTCCGGTTTCTATTTCAATTGTTCTACCATCTCCCAGGTCGATACGTTTTACTGACAATTTGTACATCTTTACTAATTATTTTTTTTATGTTGTGAAGGGATTAAAGTTATTTATTTTTTCAATTCCCTTTTTTGTTAAATGAAAAAAGGCAATTGACTGTCAATTGCCTTTTGTTTTTTACCGACGCAAATTAAGGTCTTTAATGATTGCCCGATACCTTTCGATATCGTTATGTTTTAAATAATCTAGTAATCTCCTGCGCTTACCAACCAACTTTAAAAGAGCACGCTGCGTGCTGAAGTCTTTTTTGTTTAGCTTCAGGTGCTCTGTTAAGTGGCTGATACGGTAGGAAAATAAGGCAATCTGGCTTTCGGGTGATCCAGTGTCTTCATTAGACTTTCCGTACTGACCGAAAATTTCGGTTTTCTTTTCAGCTGTTAAATACATAAAAAATAGTTTAATTCACTACGCAACTTTTGCGAGCCTGCAAAGATAGATATTTTTTATTACGAGGCAACATATGCCTTTCAAAAAAAAACCTAGCTCCGAATCAGTTCTTTTCTTTTGAGGGATATTCCGTCCAGAGCCATTTTATGGGAGTCTAGGCTGCTTATGCAGCATTTTTTTATAAGGATTGAAGCAATATGCTGTTTCCCACTTGACAATATAAACATTTTCTATCGGCACAGTATTTTTTGCTTAATTGAATTAATGCCTGACTTTGTGCGGCGTTTAGTGCATAAATCTGAAGAGATTTCCAGATTTTAGTGAGAGAGTTACTTTCAGCCGGTAAGGTCTCTAACAGGTCGAGGCTGCGCTGGCAAAGCTCCGGACGTGCTGTTTCTTTGCCATAAACGAACAGAAATGGAGCGAGGGCATTAATAAGCAGAATATTGGCACTTTCTGCACTAATCGATTTACTGGAGTATTTGCCCTCTTTCCCGAAGGTGTAATGGGTCTTCCAATACTCGCTCACAGGATATTGGAAAAATTTCTGCAGTATATGCAGGTTATCGCATTCGGTTATGCTTGAAACCAGATAATTTGTGTGATGCAAAAAGGAAGCAAATTGCGCCAACCGGATGCTTGGAAAATTGCCTGGCCTTAAACGCATAAAGCGCCACAAATGTTTATCTATGCCTTTTAGTCCGTAAAGTTTTTGGAGGTAGTGGTATTCGGCTTTAAGATTCTGCATGTACTCATCAACAGGCTTTTCATCTAAAAATCCTGCCTGGCCGTATAGTAGGGCTTCAAGCTGGAACAGGTTATTTTGGTGCTTGCTAAGTAGCTGATAGGGAGTAAGTCTGGCCAGCATCTCGAAGGGCAAAGAATTGGTATTGAATCCAAAACTTCTGGCTAGCAACTGATAAAGGCAATCTTCCCAATTTTGCTTGTTCTGTTTTAGTAGTATGGATACGAATTCTGATTTGTCTTCCAGCCGTTCGATGCACATACGTTCGAGCCACATTTTCCACTCGACAGCTGCAACAACATGCTGTTTGTCGGCGCAAGGTATTTTGTTCGAAGCCGATAATAGACCTTTATAACTGGCTTCCATATCTTTGTTCACCGGTAAAATAAGGGATGGTATTGTCTCTCCCCGGGTATTGCAGGCAGGCACTGTGTGCTTGGCTACAACATGAAGCACAACGTTATCGTAAGTTTTATTTTTTTGGTGTCCATGTTCGGTCCATTGTACCGAATCGCAATGAATTTCTACATTGCCAGCCCAGATTATATTGTTTAGCTTAATGCGGGCATTCAGAAAATCGGGCCCTGCATCGGTGTTGTGAATGCCGGGGGTAAGTATTACAAGATTTTCATCCTGAACGGTTCTTAATTCGTGGTGACTAAAAAGCTGATGCTTCCATAAGTGATGAAGAAATTCCTCTTGCATGGTGTTTGGGTTAAAATACTGTATCGGTGCCTTGCCTCATCCAATAGGTTTAAGCACCCATTCATCGTCTGATGTTTGATAATAATTTATACAGCCTAAACGTAAAGCAATGAGCAAGTGATTTGTATTGCCGGTGATTATATAGAACGACTTTTTCGAATGAGATTAAAAAAAAATAATAATTAGTCGTAAATTAGAATATTTTCGTAATAGATGGCGTTTTAAGTAAGTATTATTTACAATATTTTTTAACCACAATTCTAAACCACAAACTATGGCATCTCTAGCTGAGTATACAAATCAGTTGGGTTCTGCATTGGCTGCGCATTTGCTTCGGCGCAGTACTTTTGGCCCTTCGGTTGATCAAATCAACACTTTTTCTGGACTTTCACCGGCCCAAGCGGTCGATCTGCTTTTTCCAGCCAACCCCGATTCGGTTTCTAATCCTCTTCCGCCTATCGATCCAGCCACTGGCAGCTCATGGGTTAATCCGCCTGCTTATCCCAAAGCAATTGTTGATGTGAATAGCGAACAGGATACACTAATAGAGTATTTCCGTTCGTGGCACAGCGATGTAATGATAAAATCGGATTTGAATGTGGTGGAGCGGATTACCTGGTTCTATCATACCCATCTGCCTGTAGCCTGGACAGAAGTTAATTCGAGTGAAGTAATTTATTATCAGAATTGTGTGTTCCGGTATTATGCGCTGCGCAGCTTTAAGGATATGTTCAAGAAAATTTGTGTCGACAATGCCATGCTGGTATACCTCGATGGATATACCAACCATCGCAACAGTCCCAACGAAAATTTTGCCCGGGAAATGCTTGAACTATACAGCATTGGCAAAGGTCCTCAGCTTGAAGAAGGAAATTATACCAACTACACCGAGCTTGATATCAGAGAAGCAACCAAGGTGCTGACTGGTTGGTTGTTCGACAATACTTTTACTACCATTGATGCCGACCACGGTTGGCCCACTGGCAAATTACAAGATGCCGGAAATCAGGCTACCGCCCACGATTTCAGCATAAAAACTTTTAGTGCAGCATTCAGCAACCAGAGCATTCAACCTTCAGAGCTGGATGGTGGATATGCTACCCTCGCTGCAGCCCGCCAGGAGCTGAACGATATGATTGATATGATCTTCGGTAAGATAGAAACAGCCCGGTTTATTGTCCGCAAGCTCTATCGGTTTTTTGTTTATCATTTTATATCCGACGAGGTTGAAAACGACATCATTGTACCCCTTGCCAATACACTTTTTAGCAACAATTACGAAATACAGACTGTGCTAAAGCAATTATTCAAGAGCCAGCATTTTTACGATGCCGACGATGCGGTTACTTCCAACAACAACATAGGCGGGGTGATCAAATCGCCTGTTGATTTGTGTGTTGGGCTTTTACGGTTTTTTGAAACTGAGCTGCCCGACCGCAATACACAAACAGCAGCCTTTTACAGCGATTTCTTAAATGGTATTCTTCCGCGCTTTGTAGAGCAGGGACTTAACTTTTACGAGCCTTTCGAAGTAGCAGGTTTTCCGGCTTTTCATCAAATGCCGGGGTTTGGCCGAAATTGGGTAATGCCTACCGAACTTGCCAGACGTTACCAGGTGGGCGAGGTATTTATGAAACGAATTGGCGGAACCGAAGGATTTAGTTTTCGAATGGATGTGCTTGGTTGGGTGGAAAGTTCAGGGCATATTTCAAACCCCGGAGATGCCGAAGAATTGGTTACTTTCTTTACTACCTATCTGCTGTCTGTTGAGATCAATACCGAACGTTACGAATACTTCCTGAACACTGTATTTCTTGATACATTTAATGCCGCCACCTGGGCTGCCGAATGGAGTAATTACAAAAGCGGTGGTAGTGATACCATAGTGCGTGAACGTATCGAATACCTGGTTTCCAAATTAATTCAAACCCCCGAATTTCAACTCCTATAGATTATGAAAAGAAGAGATTTTATACGACGTCTTTCCTATACAAGTGCCGGTGCCATGGTTTTAGGTGGTGTTCCGGTCAATGCTATGAAAGGCAATGGACTGTTCCAAATGGCTGCCGCCTCGTCGAACAACGATAAAGTACTTATTTTTATTCAGCTTCACGGGGGCAACGATGCCCTGAATACACTCATTCCGGTGGCTCAATACGACCGGTATTACGAACTCCGTCCCAACCTGGCTATTCTGCAGTCGGGCGACCGTGGCTACAAAGAGCTCGATGCTAGTTTAGGAGATGAATACCGCGTTGGGGCACACCCAGAAATGATTGCCCTGAAAGAAATGTACGATGAAGGAAAGGTTGCTCTGGTGCAAAATGTGGGTTATCCCGAAATGAACCTTTCTCATTTTCGTGGTGCTGACATTGTTTTTATGGGGGGCGATGCTCAAAGCGATTACGAATCGGGCTGGATGGGACGCTACCTGGAGTATACTTATCCTGGATACCCCGATGCCTACCCCAATACCACCATGCCCGACCCGCTGGGCATAGAGTTAAGCGGGGCCCAATCGCTTGCCTTTCACACCGAAACAGGAATTCCTAACGGATTAAGCTTTTATAGTCCTGAAGGTTTTTTTGAATTAATCAACAGCGTGGGAAACTATACCACCCAACCCCCTATTGTTTACCCCGATAGCCATGCGGGCGATGAACTGCGCTATATTATGGAGTTTGAAGCGAAAAATAATCAGTACGCGCCCAGGTTAAAAGCTGTGTACGAAGCAGGCACCAACTCCACTGTGGTTTACCCCGATGCTTACCCCCGTTATGCACCAAAAGCATACATCCATAATCAGTTGGCTCCTCAGTTGAGGTTGATTGCGCGACTTCTGAGCGGAGGCATTAAAACCAAGATTTTTTTAGTGCGTATTGGTGGTTTCGATACCCACGGCGAACAAGTAGTAGCCGGTGAGCCTTCATTGGGTATGCATTCCGCTTTGCTTTATCACCTTTCCGAAGGGGTTAAAGCTTTTTACGATGACCTGAAAGCGCTTAACCTTGATCATAAGGTGATGGCTATGACCTTTACCGAATTTGGCCGACGTGCCTATTCCAACAACAGTTATGGCACTGACCATGGAACCTCTACTCCGGTAATTTTATTTGGTACCGGACTGAATGCAGGTATTCATGGGGTAAATCCTGACTTGAACGACCTGGAAAATGGCAACCTCAAGTACAATATCGATTATCGGCAGATTTACACTTCGGTGGTTCAGGATTGGCTGGGTGCAAGCGATGAGGCACTTATTGCCACCGGTTTCGACGACTGGGTTGGCAATAAAATAGACCTCATTGGCCCAACCAGCACCAGGGACCTGATGGGTGCTGCAGAGAGAAACCAGCTTAAGGTATTTCCGAATCCGGTAAGAAGTTTGTTTACTGCAGAATTTTACCTTTCCGGCCCTGGATTATACCAGGTAATTATTTTTAACCTCGAAGGGAAGCAGGTTTTTACTCAACAAGGTAACGGCCATTATGGAGCCAATAAATTCGAGATGAGCGCATCGGGCCTCGATGCCGGTAAATACATTGCCCAGGTGAGGGCAGGAAAGAAGGTGTTTGTATCGGCCTTTATTAAACAGTAATAAAATAATCAAAAATAAAAAAAGCGGGAGGTTTAAAAATCTCCCGCTTTTTTTATTTAGACGCGCTAAAAATCGCGCTTGGGTATCTTTATCAGAACCGGTCGCAAGTAGCGCCCGGTAACAAAGTGGTGAGCAAGTAATACAATACCTTCATCCGAGGGGTCCTGGATGATAGCTCTCACTTCAATGTTATAAGCAAAGCTTACTTCCACTTTTTTAAGCAGAGCATCGCTTTCAAGGCTATATTTATAAATAACTATCGAGTTGGAATTGGTGGTACTGGCAAAAAGCAAGTAGTCGGTATTGTCAAAAGTAGCCCGAATCGCTTCAACCTTGGCATCGGGCACAATTTCCGGAATTGGATTTTGAGTAGAGTCGTTAAAGTTCTGCAAAGAAGTCACATCAACCTCAACTGTGGGGCTGATATAGTTTTTACGGTTGAAATAGCGGGTCATACCATACAAGTCGCCTTCTTTGTGCAGCAGCGAACTAACTGCATTTTCGATTTGATGCGAATAAATCCATCCGCCGGTGTTGTTCCCGTCTGATTCAAAAAATCGTACTCCAAGAGTATAATCCGAAAGGCAGTTTATAAAAAATCCACTAAGACTTTCGTTTTGCCATTCGCCAATAAAGAAGGGGAACTGGGTACCGGCTTTGTTCAGATGCTTTTGAACTGGCACGACCAGGTCGTCGCCAACAAATAGGCTTACAGAATTGAGTTCTGTTAACGAGGGTGAGAAAAGCGAAATTACGGAACTCCACGAGATATAATCGTAACTCAGCACTACCAGATTTCCATCGCTATTGACGAAGGCCGCCAAAGGCATTTTCAGATCCAGCAGTGCCCTGCCAGACAGGTTGCCGTTTTCGGTATTTACTTCGATGAAAAAAGCCTCTTCGGAAGTGTTCATTGCCACAAAACCTGTTGCACCATTAAATGTAAGCAGGTTTGCTACAGGGGCTCTCCAATCTGTCTCATTGCTCCAGATCACCTCTCCCAATGCATTGGTTTTGATAAGCGAGGTGGTGGGATATTCGTTCAGATTGTCGTTGTAGTTTTTTAGTCCAGAAAGAATTAAATAACCGTCGGGGAGCTGCAGCACACTCTCAGCAAAAAAGGCTAGATTTTCATCGGGGTGGTTATATATTTTGACAAAGTTGTCGGTGGGGCTTATGTTTTTCTGGTTTAATTCGCAGGAAGAAAGGATTCCTGCCAATAGTAAAAGGGAAAATATCTGTGGTTTCATGGTTATTTTCTGTTTTTTTGTTTTGGCTGCTTTTGTTTAGCATTTCCGGGTATCGGACAATCAAGTGCACCTTTCGATTCGGATTGATCGAGATAAAACAACACCGACAAACTGATTGACAGGTCGTTTAGTTTCACATCACTTTGCGAATAGGGCGTATCGGAATCGGTCATATAGCGTTCATCTTTGCCTGTAATGCTATGCATGCCAAGGTTATATGCCCCGGTGAGCACCAGTTCGAATGAGGTAAAGGAATAATGGGCACCGCCAATGGGAGCCACACTTATTTTAGGGTTAATAAAAGAATGGGTTGCATTGCCACCTTGCTGAAGCAGATGGCCATAGCTTGCTGCACCACCTATAAAAGGTTTTAGTTTTCCATTTCCAAGCATGTATTTAATTTCTACCGGAACCTGCAGGTAGCGTAAAAGGTAAGAGTTGGTTTGTTCAACAGGTTCGGCAACAAAATCTATCTGGTCAGTTTTACTGAACCGAAAGGTATAGAAACCAGGTTTTAAGGCTACAACAAGGTGCTTGAATACAAGTTCGCCATGGAAAAAGTATTGGTTGCCCAGGTTGGAGAACATGCCTGAATAGTCGCTTGAATAGGGGTTTCCGGTAAGGTCTTCGTAAAGGGCATAAGAACTAACTTCGCTAATTTGTGCGAAGTTGATTCCACCTCCGAAACCATACTTAAAATCGGGTTGAGAAAATGCAGTTTGTAAACAAGTTGCCAGAAACAGGGCTATTGCTGCAAAGAAGAATCTCTTTGTCATGATGTGGTAGTTTTGTGTTCTATTTAACGGTTTTTAACTTTGAAAGAGTATGCAGGCAGGAAAAAATTTAATTTTTCAGATTGGCTTTTACCCGATTCAAACTTTAAAACCTCAATTAGAATAAACCATAAACCACCAAAAAAGTTTATTTTGAAACAAAGAAATTGCTACCGTTTTGGGAGTATGTCTTTTAACAATAGAGCCATTTCTGTTTGCATGGTTTTCGCCTCTTTGGCTGCAGCTTCTGCAAACCGCTCATCCTTACCAGCAAATAATATGGAACGTGAGGCATTGACAATTAAGCCGCAATCGGGCGTCATGCCGAATTGCGCTACCTCCTGCAACGAACCACCCTGTGCTCCTACACCTGGTACAAGTAAAAAATTGTTGGGAGCACACTCCCTTATTTGGGAAAGCATAGAAGCCTTGGTAGCTCCTACCACAAACATTATATTGTCGGGTGTACCCCAGTTATTGGCTTTCTTAATAACTTCGGTAAAAAGGGTAGTGTTTTCGCGGTTGCTGAAATATTGAAAATCGGCTGCACTTTCGTTCGAAGTGAGGGCAAGCAGAATCACAAATTTACCCTGGTAAGCTAAAAAAGGTTTTACAGAGTCGGCGCCCATGTAAGGTGCAACAGTGACTGAATCAAAGGGCATTTGCTTAAAAAAAGCATCGGCATACATACCCGATGTATTTCCAATATCGCCACGTTTGGCATCGGCAATCAGAAATATTTCGGGGTAGTGTGTTTTAATGTAATTAGCGGTGAGTTCAAGATCAATCCATCCTTCGGCTCCCCGCGATTCATAAAAGGCGGTGTTGGGTTTGTAGGCTATGGAATAGGGCGCAGTGGCATCGACAATTGCTTTGTTAAACTCAAAAACAGGTCTTTGGTGCGATAAAAGGTGTGTGGGAATTTTTTGAAGATCGCTGTCGAGCCCTACACACAAAAAGCTTTGTTTTAATTTTATCTGATCAACCAGATGTTTCAAGTCCATATTTCTCTGTTTTGAGTGTTTTAATCTCCTTGTATCATTATAAACAACTTCATTAATGCCCCATTCCTTTAAATAATAAAACTTGTTTAAGCCATGCCGCTTTCTTTTAGGCGTTCGGCGTTTTCCGCCATCTGCAACTTGTCGATTATTTCCTGAACATCGCCATTAACAATCGCTTGAAGGTTATAAAGTGTGAGGTTGATTCGGTGGTCGGTTACCCTGCCTTGCGGATAATTGTAAGTTCTGATTTTTGCCGAGCGGTCGCCAGTCGATACAAGGGTTTTACGTTTTGCTGCTATTTCATCCATACGCTTCTGATACTCGAGGTTATAAAGCCGGGTGCGAAGTTCTTTCATGGCCTTTTCGAGGTTTTTAAGCTTCGATTTCTGGTCCTGGCAGGTTACAACCACGCCCGTGGGAAGGTGGGTCAGTCGAATGGCTGAATAAGTGGTGTTTACCGACTGGCCTCCAGGTCCTGAAGAACAATATTCGTCACGCTTGATTTCTTCGTTTTTTAGTTCGATATCAAACTCATCGGCTTCGGGCAAAGCGGCAACAGTGGCTGCCGAAGTGTGTATACGACCCTGGGTTTCGGTTTGCGGAACCCTTTGTACCCTGTGCACTCCAGACTCGTATTTGAGGGTGCCATAGACTTTGTTTCCTGTTACATTAAGAATAATTTCTTTGTATCCGCCCGAGGTACCCTCGCTAAAACTAATTACCTCTGTTTTCCAGCCTTTCGATTCACAATATTTGTTGTACATACGCAACAAATCTCCAGCAAAAATGCTGGCTTCGTCACCTCCTGTGCCTGCCCTTATTTCGAGGGTAACATTGCGTGAATCTTCGGGATCTGAAGGAATTAGTAGTATTTTAATTTCTTCCTCAATAGTACTTACCTGTTGCTGTAAAACTTCGAGTTCGGCCTTGGCCATTTCACGCATTTCTTCATCTTTTTCTGAGTTTAATATTTCGCGTGCATCGGCAATATTACTCAAAAGGTTTTCGAATTTTTTGTAAGCCTCAATAATGGGTTCGAGGTCTTTGAATTCTTTGTTGAGCTTAACATACCGCTGCATGTCAGAAACAATGTCGGGCTGGGTGATCAAATCGCCAACCTCTATAAAACGCTGATTAATTCCTTTAAGCTTCTCTAAAATAAAATTTTCGCTCATTTTTCCTGTTTTGGAAATTTTTGGTTCGTAATTATTTAAACAAAAAAGAGCGATAACAGCCATGCTGTTTCACTCTTTACACAAATAATATAGGCCCTAATATTCAAAGGTGCCAAATTCGCTGTTGATGGTCAGTTTTTTCTCGGTTGCGGCTTCCACCCGGCCAATTATTTTTGCATCTACCTGGAATGATTTTGAAATGTCAATTACGCTTTGAGCATATTCCTCTGGCAGGTAAATTTCGAAACGGTGCCCCATATTGTATACTTCGTACATTTCGGACCAGTCGGTATCGGATTGTTTTTGTAACATTCTGAAAAGGGGTGGGACTTCAAACATATTATCCTTGATAATATGCAATTTGTCGACAAATTTCAGCACCTTGGTTTGTGCCCCGCCGGAGCAATGAATCATTCCGTGTATGTGAGGCCTTAATTTTTCAAGTACTGGTTTGATTATGGGTGCGTAGGTGCGGGTAGGAGAGAGCACCAATTGTCCGGCATCGACTCCTAAACTGGGTATGTCGTCTGTAAGATCGAATTTTCCGGTGTACACAAGCGATTGGGGTAACAGGTCGTCGTAGCTTTCGGGGTATTTAAGTGCCAGATGGTTTTTAAACATATCGTGCCGGGCCGAAGTAAGTCCATTGCTGCCAATGCCTCCGTTATAATGTTTTTCATAAGTGGCTTGCCCAAAAGACGAAAGCCCCACAATCACATCGCCCGGCTGTATTTTGGTTACAACTACATCTTTCCGTGGCATGCGACAGGTTACCGTGGAATCGACAATGATGGTGCGAACAAGGTCTCCTACATCGGCGGTTTCGCCTCCGGTAAGGTACATGTGTACTCCATGTTTGCCCAGTTCAGTGATCAGTTCGTCATAACCTTTTAAGATGTGCATGATTACCGAGCCGGGTATTTTCAGCTTGTTGCGGCCTATGGTCGATGAGAGTAAAATGTTGTCGATGGCACCTACACACAAAAGGTCGTCGAGGTTCATGATTACCGAATCGTGGGCAATGCCTTTCCAGACAGAAAAGTCACTCGTTTCGCGCCAATAAATATAGGCCAGAGACGATTTGGTGCCCGCCCCGTCGGCATGCATTACAATGCAGTAATCGGGGTCGTTGGTAAGGTAGTCGGGCAAAATTTTGCAAAAAGCATTGGGGTACAAGCCGCTGTCTATGTCAGCAATGGCCGAATGCACATCTTCTTTTTGTGTCGAAACCCCTCTGCTGCCGTATCGTTCTGCTTTACTCATACCTTCGTTTTTTTCTGGTGCAAAAATAATAAAACTTATTGACTAACGGAACTGATTTGTCGTCATCGCCATGGTTCGGAAGTAATGTAGGGGTTTGCAGGCGAATACTACAAAAAAAACCACCCTAAAATTTAGGGTGGTAATTTGGTTTTATCGTCTAGTTCGTGGTTATGCTTGTTTTACCTGATCGAGAAATTCGCGGCGGTATTCCGGTTCTTTAAATTTACCATGAAAGCTGCTGGTATAGGTCGAACTGTCTTGGTCCTTAATGCCTCGCAAGGTGACACACATGTGGTCGGCTGTAATCACTACCGCCACATCTTCGGTTTGTAGTGCTGTTTTTAGCTCTTCTGCAATTTGCACCGTAAGACGTTCCTGCACCTGTGGTCGGCGGCTGAAGAAATCGACAATACGGTTAATTTTTGATAATCCGATAACCTTACCATTCGAAATATAAGCTACATGGGCTTTTCCTATAATAGGAACGAAGTGATGTTCGCAATACGAATGTACCTTTACATTTTTCTCGATCAGCATTTCGTTGTAGTTGTAGCTGTTGTCGAAAAGTGTGACACTAGGTTTGTTGGCAGGGTTAAGCCCACTGAAAACTTCGTTCACATACATTTTTGCAACTCTCTTAGGTGTGTCGCGCAGACTTTCGTCTTCCAAATCAAGTCCCAACAGCCGCATGATTTCTGCAAAATGATTTGATATCAGATTAATACGAGTTTCAGTGTCAGTTGCTTCTGTGTCGATATGCAAACCGCTTTCGTTGAACTTTTCATCGTCGGATGGCGAAATAATCTTTAAAAATTCGCGCGAGCGTATGGCTTCGGTATTGTCTGAATATACCGTGTTTTTATTTTGTGCGTTCATGGTGTGTGTGGATTAGTAAGCGTAATCTTGTAATTTTTCCATCAACTTTTTACGGGTAAAAAATATCCGGCTTTTTACAGTGCCGATTTTCAGGTCAAGCTCGTCGGCAATTTCTTTGTATTTAAACCCCTGAGTGTGCATTAAAAAGGGGATACGAAATTCATCTTCCAGTTCGCTAATGGCTTTGTTAATTTCCTTGGCTGATATTTCACTTTCGGGCGTTTCGGACCGGCTTTCTCTGTTTAGATTAAGGTAAAACAAATCGTCGGTGTTGTCGAAGGTAGTGTTTGCTTTCGATGCCCTGCGATAGTTGTTTATGAAGGTGTTCTTCATAATGGTAAAAGTCCAGGCTTTAAGGTTGGTGTTGTCGGTATACTTATCGCGGTATGAAATGGCTTTGGCAAATGTTTCCTGCAACAAATCTTTGGCATCTTCTTTATTCGAAGTCAGGCTCAGGGCAAAACGTTGCAGGTTGTCGCTAAGGCTTGTCAATTGATAATTAAATTCTATGGCTGTCATGGCTGTATGTTTTAATTAAATTGTTTAACGAAGGTAAGAAACGATTAAACACAATGCAAATCCATTTTGTTTTTCGACCCTCAATTCTAACTCAATTAAAATTTACTAACGCATTTAAATACCACAAAAACAATTAGATAGTTATTAGAATTCTAAATAGATAAAAAATCTTAAAATGTTTAACATAAAATACAAAAGATTAAACAGTGCATTTCAAAAGAATTAAACAAAACAATCCAATGGCACTGTAAAAACCAGTGAATTAATTGCTTAGAATTATTTTTTAAAGGGAGGTATTAAGTACTGAGTTTATCGATAATCTTAATAAACTCGGTTGCGGATGCTACAACTTTCACATTCTTCGGATTTTTTTTCAGACTTTGAGCCTGGTTTCCCGTAAAGAAAATGGTGGTATCTTTAAACTCCTTTGCCAATTCCTGAGAATATTCCTGTAGTTCGTCCTCTGCCATTGAGCCTAACACCGAGGTAACCAGGTAATCGGTTGGTTTAATTTTTTGCATCGAAACCACGCTGCTGATTGGCAACATTGCCCCAAGGTATACTACCCGGTGCCCTCTTTTGCGGAGCAGGTAATTTAAAAAGAGCAAACCCAGCTCATGCAATTCTTTCTCTGGAAGGTAGAGCATAAAAGTTTTCGATGCCGGTGTATAGTTAGGTACTACACTGTCTATGGCCACAATAATTTTTTGGCGCACAAGGTTGGAGATAAAATGCTCCTGCGCAGGGGTGATAGTACCAGCCAACCACATTATCCCCATACGCTTAAAGAAAGGATAAAGTAAATCAAGTACCATCTGTTCAAAACCCATTTGTATGGTTGCCCGAGATAGAATTTTTTCAAAAAGGTTTTCATCCATATCTATCATGGCAATATACAGGCTTTCGATCTGGCTATCTGGGTTGGTAGGGTTCTCGGTAAGCTTTAACACCAAACTGGCAATTTCTTCGGCTGATAACTCGGCAATTTTCGAAATCTTTAAGCCATGCCGATTCAATATTGAAATATTTAAGATTTTTTTTAATTCGTGGTCGCAATAAGAACGGATATTGGTTGCGCTACGGTCGGGTTCGATCATAATGTAACGTTTCTCCCAAATTCTGATTGTATGGGCTTTTATACCCGAAAGGCGTTCAAGATCTTTGATGGAATAGGTGCCCATAAACAGTAAATATGCTTTATTTAAGGTTTAAACACATCGCTTTGGCAATAGTTTAATTTGATGTTAACTTTTTTTTCTCTAAGTTTAAACAAAGCTTGGTTAAAGTTTACGGATAATACTGATTCCATCTCGCAGCGGAACCATAAGAACCTCTACCCTGGTATCGGTAACTAACTTCTGGTTGAAATCCATAATAGCTTTTGTATCAGCATCATGTTCAAAATCTGTTTTTAATACTTTACCATCCCAAAGTACATTGTCGACAATTATGATTGAGCCGCTTCGGGTTCTTTCGAGGCAAAGTTCAAAATACTGGAGGTATTGCTGCTTGTCGGCATCGATAAATACGAGGTCATAGACTTCGTCGAGTTTCGGAATAATTTCCAGGGCATCGCCTATCAATAGCGAAATGCTGGATTCAAACCCCGCCTTTTTAAAGTATTTTTTTGATATGCGAATTATTTCATCGTTGCGTTCGATGGTGTGAAGTTGTCCG
>JAMIIA010000185.1:0-1605 GCA_035913795.1 Bacteroidales bacterium | reverse complement strand
GGTAAAAAATGGTTTGCATTTTCAAAAATAGAACTTGATGCAAGCGAAATGATAAAAAAACTCGAACCTCAATACCAGGGAACATAAAGTTGCGCGCCTGCCGGAACCTAAACCACTGAGACACTGAGAACACAAAGACACACTGAGTAACAAAAACAAACAAGAACAGAAAAACAAATTACAATTAACAATAACGATAGCCATCGTAACCCATTAACAAACGATAAAGCACCTTGTAACTCCCGTTCCCGCTACCCTAAACACTTTAAAATTTATCATTTGTTAATCGACTTTTAGCCTTAAATAACGCCAACCCGCGTTGTCCCCCTTTGAAAAAGGGGGTGTCCCGACGCAGTCGGGACGGGGGATTTCTTAAACAACAATAACTGCAAAATAACAATTCCAACAGATCTCGTGACCCATAAACAAATACTAAATTAACAACCAAACTACAACACCCCCAATCCCCAAAACCCTGCACCTACCGGAACCTGGAACCCGGCACCCGGCACCTTTCCCAAAACCCTACACCCACCGGCACCTGGAACCCGGCACCCGGAACTAAATCATAACAAGTAAATTGAAAAAAGACACTCACCACCGACTCCCCACGACCCTTTGAACCTAATGAACCAAGGCGAAATCATACTTTATAAAACACCCGGCAATGCTGACTTTCAACTGGAAGTACTTGTTGAGGATGAAACGGTATGGCTCTCCCAGGCACAGATGGTTCAACTGTTCAATACATCGAAACAGAATATCAGCCTGCATATCAATAATATATACAAAGAAGGCGAGCTGGTTCCCGTTGCAACTGTCAAGGAATACTTGACTGTTCAAAACGAAGGGATAAGGCAGATAAAAAGAAAGGTTTCTCTTTACAGTCTCGACGTGATCATTTCTGTTGGCTACAGGGTGAAATCGCAGCGGGGCACACAATTCCGTATCTGGGCCAATAAAATCATAAAAGATTACCTTTTAAGGGGATATGCGATAAATCATCGTTTTGATCGCATTGAAAGCAAACTGGCAGAGCATGACCGTAAATTTGATATGCTCATTAAAACCGGCCTGCCACCGCATGAGGGGATATTTTATGACGGGCAGGTGTTCGATGCCCACGTGTTTGCAGCAGGGCTTATCAAGTCGGCTAAAAAGTCAATCGTGCTGATTGACAATTATATCGACGAATCAGTGCTTATGCTTCTTGCCAAAAGGAAGCCGGGAGTAAAAGCTGTGATCTTTACTGCATCGGTTACTGAACAATTGAAGCTGGATGTGCAGCGCTACAATGAACAATATGCTCCGGTAGCGATTAAAAAATTTGCGAAATCACACGATCGTTTCTTAATTTTGGATAACGATACTGTTTACCACATCGGCGCTTCGCTCAAAGACCTGGGTAAAAAATGGTTTGCATTTTCAAAAATAGAACTTGATGCAAGCGAAATGATAAAAAAACTCGAACCTCAATACCAGGGAACATAAAGTTGCGCGCCTGCCGGAACCTAAACCACTGAGACACTGAGAACACAAAGACACACTGAGTAACAAAAACAAACAAGAACAGAAAAACAAATTACAATTAACAATAACGATAGC
>JAMIIA010000184.1:0-1221 GCA_035913795.1 Bacteroidales bacterium | reverse complement strand
ATTGCTTACATGGAACTGGCGCAGGAAATTCTTCGGAGGGAAATATAGATGGCGCAAAAAAAAGACGCACTGGGAAAAGGACTTGGCGCCATTTTTTCAGATCTGCTCGATAATGATACCGGCAAGAAAAAAACGGCGAACATCTGCGGAATTGAGGAACTGCGTCCGAACCAGTACCAACCCCGCAAAAATTTTAACGATGAAGACCAAAAGAAACTGATCGCTTCCGTAAAGCTAAGCGGTATCATTCAGCCGATTGTTGTCCGTAAGGCCGATGATGGCTATGAAATTATCGCCGGGGAAAGACGTTGGCGTGCGGCGCAGGCGGCAGGCCTCAAAGAGGTGCCGATTGTTATTCGGAAAGCCTCCGATCAGGAAGCCACTGAATTATCTCTGATTGAAAATCTGCTACGCGAAGAACTCAATCCCCTGGAGGAAGCGGGTGCCTACGTCACACTAATTGAGAAATTTAACCTCTCCCAGGAGCTAATATCCGCTCAGGTCGGCAAAGACCGTTCGACCATTGCCAACACGGTGCGTCTTTTAAAGCTGCCGCTTAAAGCCAAAACCGCTTTGGTGGCAAAAAAGATCACATCGGGTCACGCGCGCTGTCTTTTGGCGCTGACTTCCCAAGAAGAGCAAATGGCGGCCTTGGATATTATTTTGAAGCGAGAACTTAATGTCCGGGAAACTGAAAAGTTAATTACTAGGTTAAAACAAAAACCTGGAGAGAAAAGGATCGTTATTAAAGATCGCTTTATGACTGATTTGGAAAAGGCATTGACGGCAAAATGCATGGCCCGGGTACAACTGAAGGGTTCATCCAAAAAAGGTGCAATTGAAATTACATACACTTCTATGGATGAACTAAATCGTCTGGCGCGTTACCTTCTGGATGAACTATAATTAAAGTTACAAAGATATATTAACAACTGTTGGTAATATTGTTTATAAAAGGTTTATCATGGAATCTGTTTGGGATAAAGCTACTAAAATCATTCAGGAAAAAGTATCAAAGCAGAATTTCGATACTTGGATAAAGCCCATCAAAATCGTGGCGATGGAAGACAAATGCGTCCAACTATCCGTCCCTAATAAATTTTTTAAGGACTGGTTGATGGATAATTATTTGTCCATGATTAAAAACACCCTGCACAGCGTGGTCGGTATTAGTGTTGATATCGATTTTATGTTGAGTAAAGAGAAAGAAAAAAAACAGGA
>JAMIIA010000183.1:0-1518 GCA_035913795.1 Bacteroidales bacterium | reverse complement strand
TTGTGCGATTTTTTAAATATTTGAATAAAAATATTTTAATAATGTATGTTTTTTTAATTGTTTTTATAATGTTTTTTGAAAAAAAGTTGAGGGTTTATATGATTGGTTTCCAGAGTGAAACGTTTGCGAGGTAAAATATTCATAAAAAAAGAGTATTATTTATTTGGTTTGTAAAAAATGATTCATACATTTGCACCCGCTTTAAGGCGAAGAGTTGATTGAAGGGTTTGAGAGATAAGATTCCGGCTGGAAGAAGAAAGGAAAGAAGGGAAAGGGAAAAGCCGGAAAAAATATCTCATCTATAATTTGGATGAGAAAAATTTAAAACTTATCTTTGTCGTCCCAAAGCAAAAAAGGGAATCGGAAAAGTGGAAGCTGAGTACGGAAGATGTTCTTTGAAATTATGAAGTATATACAACCAGGCGAGATACAAAATGTCTCGTCAAGATAACTTGTTTAGTATTTTGAATTGAGCGTTAGGATTGTTTTTTGTAAAGAGATTTTAAGAATAAATTTTTACAATGAAGAGTTTGATCCTGGCTCAGGATGAACGCTAGCGGGAGGCTTAACACATGCAAGTCGAGGGGCAGCATAGAGTAGCAATACTTTGATGGCGACCGGCGCACGGGTGAGTAACGCGTATGCAACCTACCCTGTACAGGGGGATAGCCCGGAGAAATTCGGATTAATACCCCATAATGATATTTGAAGGCATCTTTGAATATTTAAAGTTTCGACGGTACGGGATGGGCATGCGTGACATTAGCTAGTTGGTAGGGTAACGGCCTACCAAGGCTGCGATGTCTAGGGGTCCTGAGAGGGTGATCCCCCACACTGGTACTGAGACACGGACCAGACTCCTACGGGAGGCAGCAGTGAGGAATATTGGTCAATGGGCGTAAGCCTGAACCAGCCATCCCGCGTGAAGGAAGAAGGCGCTATGCGTCGTAAACTTCTTTTCCAGAAGAAGAAAACCCCCGACGTGTCGGGGCTTGCCGGTACTCTGGGAATAAGCATCGGCTAACTCCGTGCCAGCAGCCGCGGTAATACGGAGGATGCGAGCGTTATCCGGATTTATTGGGTTTAAAGGGTGCGTAGGCGGATTAATAAGTCAGTGGTGAAAACCTTCAGCTTAACTGGAGACTTGCCATTGATACTGTTAGTCTTGAGTACGGTCAAGGTAGGCGGAATGTGTAATGTAGCGGTGAAATGCTTAGATATTACACAGAACACCGATTGCGAAGGCAGCTTACTGGGCCATTACTGACGCTGATGCACGAAAGCGTGGGGAGCGAACAGGATTAGATACCCTGGTAGTCCACGCCGTAAACGATGATCACTCGCTGTTAGCGATACACAGTTAGCGGCTAAGCAAAAGCATTAAGTGATCCACCTGGGGAGTACGGCCGCAAGGCTGAAACTCAAAGGAATTGACGGGGGCCCGCACAAGCGGAGGAACATGTGGTTTAATTCGATGATACGCGAGGAACCTTACCTGGGCTTAAATGTAGAGTGCAT
>JAMIIA010000182.1:0-1361 GCA_035913795.1 Bacteroidales bacterium | reverse complement strand
TCAACTTTTTGTATTTCTTTAAATTAACATTTTAACACTCACTCCAATTTGTATATTTAACCATTAATTTATACTTTTGTAATAAATATAAAAAACACATTCAATGCTAAAGAAAATTCTTCTTCTGATAGTTTTAAGCATTTCATGGTCTATCACCATGGCTTGTACCAATTTTCTGGTCGGAAAAAATGCATCTGTCGATGGATCGACCCTCATCAGTTATTCTGCCGATTCGTACTTTTTGTTCGGTGCACTTTATCAATATCCGGCAAAAACCTACCCTGAAGGCTCCATGCTCGACATTTACGAATGGGACACAGGCAAATATCTTGGAAAAATCAAACAGGTTCAAAATACATATTCAGTTATCGGTAATATCAACGAATATCAGGTTAGCATAGGCGAAACTACCTATGGCGGACGCGAAGAATTGATTGACACAACTGCCATATTGGATTACGGTAGTTTGATGTATATTGCCCTGCAACGCTCACGAAGTGCCCGCGAAGCCATAAAAATCATGACCGATCTGGTAGCTGAGTATGGTTATTATAGCTCCGGCGAATCATTCTCAATTGCTGACCCGAACGAAGTTTGGATTATGGAAATGATTAGCAAAGGTCCGAATAATAAAGGTGCTGTGTGGGTTGCACAACGCATACCGGACGATTGTATTTCGGCTCATGCCAATCAGGCGCGCATTACAACTTTTCCGATGGATGATAAACTTAACTGCATGTATTCGGAAGATGTGATTGCTTTTGCACGCGAAAAAGGATATTTCAAAGGAAAAAATAAAGACTTCAGTTTCTCCGACACCTATGCCCCACTCGATTACAGCGCATTAAGAATTTGTGAAGCCCGCGTATGGTCATTTTTCCGCAAAGCTGATCCGGCTATGGAAAAATACATAACTTACGTGAAAGGTGAAACTGCCGAGCGTATGCCATTGTGGATAAAACCAACATTTAAACTGAGCGCACAAAATATTAAAGACTACATGCGCGACATGTACGAAGGTACAGAATTTGACATGTTAAAAGGTTATGCTGCAGGACCTTTCGGCACTAAACTTCGTCATAGTCCGTTGGGATTTAAAGTGGATTCTGTGGAGTATATGCACGAAAGACCGGTAGCAACACAACAAACGGGTTTTACTTTTGTAGCCCAAATGCGCAGTTGGTTACCCGATTATATTGGTGGAATTCTGTGGTTTGGCGTTGATGATGCAGCAAGCAATATATATGTTCCGATGTACTGTGGAATAACTGAAATACCTGAATGCTACAATATTAAGAACGGTAGTTTGTTGGAATATTCTTCCACTTCGGCATTCTGGATTTACAATGGTGTTGCCAATT
>JAMIIA010000181.1:0-39022 GCA_035913795.1 Bacteroidales bacterium | reverse complement strand
ATGCCCTTTGGGGCTGTCCCACGTATCTCCAAGAAAATTCAATCGCGGCATTTTGATGGTAAATATCACCAGTATAAGTACCACCACCACTACCTGAGGTCTGCAATGTCCAAGTTGCTGAATTTGTATTTCCAGTGGCGTTGAAAGCTTTAACTCGCCAATAATATACAGTTCCTGCTTTTAAATTGAACGATTTTGATAGATCTGTCAGATAACTCTCAAAATGAATAGTATTGAAATTACTATTTTCTGAAACTTGTATTCTGTATCTATCAGCATAAGGGGTTGCAGCCCATGAAAACAAAACAAGCGTATTAGTGGATGCGCCATTCGCTGGACTTAACAAGGTTGGCGGAGGGGGTGCAGGAAGAGTAGTGAATGTTGCTCCTTTAGACCCTATAAAAGGGTTATTCTGTCCGGCTACATTGTTAATTGCATACAAATAGAAAACACGATACCCGGTTCTATACTGTTCAGGTATAGTATATGCAAAACCCGCATAATACCCTGCCCATGGATACGCATTACGCACATCATCCCTGCGTTGGTTTGTCCACACGCCGCCAATACATGTGCCACCACCACCAGCAGGGCCATCGATGTATATATGTACCCAGGTTGAAGCACCAGGGGCATCAGGATCAGCAGCCCAGCCTTCGATCAAGCCATTGTTGTTGTAGTGTACTCTGTCGAAATTTCCAATTGGATCAGTTTTTAAACGAATAGTGTCATTTACACTGCCTTTTTCAGCAAGCAAATCATCCATTTCTTTGTTACAACTGCTCATGAATGCCATTGCACCTATAATGGCCAGGCCCAGGGCAAAACGTGAAATTAAATTTAGTTTTTTCATAATTAGAATTTATTTAGGTTAATAACTCAGGATAAATAATTTTAAAAAATAGAATTTTTATAATTATTTCACTACTGCAAGATACTATAAAAAATTCAAATCTATTGTCTGTGCGTCCTTATTTATTGTCTGTGAGTCCATATCTATTAAGAATTGATATTAAAAAGGAATCAAGCGAAGTTCCCAACTTCTTTCTTGTGCATAGAATGTTTTTTTTTAAAAAAGGGGTATTAAAACTAATAAGAAAAACAGAAAGGTTGCTTCTGACTTTAGTTGCACCAAAAGTTTCGATTTTGCTTTCTTTTAATACAAGCACCCGGTGATAAGGTTAAGCTTAAAACCGGGTGTTAAATAAAAAAGATAAAGATTAAAAATTAATAATTGTATTGCTGTCCGGTTTAAGCTCAAAAAGCATAGTTTGAACCAGCATAATAAACATTTTTATTTCCAGCTATTTAATCTTGGTTTTAAAAATTGTATTGTTTCTTTTTAATTTGGACTTCATCCTTAAAATGCTTAACCCGACATGCAATGTGGGGATTCCGCTTATTTTAATTTATCCTACATAAATAATTCAATTTTTAGAGATACCCTTATTTTGCATCCTGCTTTAGGCTCTGCAGAATAGTAATGTTTAAAATCCTTTTGGACTACCGCCAATTACAGGATTGGGTTGACCACTTGTAGCATTTATGCCATGAACCCAAAAATTACGATGACCCGATCGATACTGAGCAGGTATTGCCCATGAAAACCCATGATTTCCAGTAATGCCAAAAGCATTATTCACATCAGACCGAGGGATATTTGCTTGGCAGGCACCAATATATGTTCCAGAACCAGCAGGCCCATCTATATATATATGTACCCATATCGAAGTGGCAGGATACGTAAGATCGTAGGTCCAGCCAGTAATTACATAATTTGACACACTTTCGAAATTACCCACAGGTCCGCCAGGTCCAAAAATACCTGGAATCGTAGATCTATAATAACTTCCGCCATTTTTTACAACCCATGCGGCGTAAATCCATGGAGTATTCAATAAAGTATGCTCAATGGATAAATCTAATCCCCAACTTCGCGAAACCATATCTGACAAATAGTGTAATTGAGAATATGCTGTTGATGGAGTATTTATCCAACCCGAATACCAATTATAACTTGAATAGCTTTTACCATTTTCATACCAGGGGCCATGCCAATCGTATTTATACGATACGGGCTTTTTCGTTATCATCTCTATACCATATACACCGCTTGCATAGTATCTTCTTGAAACAATAGTATTAGCACTTTTTAGTCCCGTTGCATTTTCAATGGCACCTGATAGTACTTTAACTGATAAAAGAACATCGGAAGAAATTGTTTTTTGATCTGTAATCTCAACCTTTAACCCATCTTCTTCATTTAATAAACCAGAATTTATATCTTCTGAATTATTAGCACCAATATTAATTAATTGATCTTGAGGAATTGGGCTCGATTCTAATTTTCCGGCAAGGAGCTCTACTTCAGAGATACTGTTTAATTCAGCTTCGCTCTTTGCTGTGATTACTACTTTTGCCGAATTCAAACCCGACACATCTTTAAGATAATAAGTCTTCGATAGGGCCGATAGAGAAGAGTCAACCGGAATTGGAGCAACATCTTCTTTTTGGCAAGCGTTTAGGAATATACCCAGTGCGATCAATGATACTGTCGGATAAAA
This sequence comes from Bacteroidales bacterium, assembly GCA_035913795.1. Lineage (GTDB taxonomy): Bacteria > Bacteroidota > Bacteroidia > Bacteroidales > UBA10428 > UBA10428. The sequence continues at coordinate 36,458 of JAMIIA010000181.1, read as the reverse complement.
CCGACTTTGAAAGAACAAATTCAACCTTTTCATACTCTTAGTCTTTTAGTTTATAACTCAAAATCTCTTTATGAAAAATAATATGGAATAATTTGAAATTATTGTCTGTGCGTCCTTAATTATAGTCTGTGCGTCCGTAACTATTAAGAATTGATATTAAAAAGGAATCAAGCGAAGTATCCAACTCTTTTCTCGTGCTTAGAATGGCTTTTTTTGTTTGAAAAGGCTATAAACCTAGTAAGAAAAATAGAACTGTCAGTCTTTCGATTGACTTAGGCACTGCCAGGTTGCCATACTAATAAGAAGATCAATTTTTGTCATTGACATCATTACATATTATTTTTTAACTACATAATAAGTTTATAAAATGTAATATAGCCGAGCATAGTATATAATAAGCATTGAGCTTGAAAGGCAAGTGGCGAGAACAATTTTTTTTGATATATACTCTTGCAATAATAAAAAAAACAACCGGTGGAGAAAATACACCGGTTGTATACCTACAGATTAATAGAACCAGTAATCTCCAGTTCTATCGCGCAAACAGGCGCGGAAATAGGCTCCGTTTTTACCATCGTAACCATCTAATAGTAACTCTTTGCCGTCTACCCCGTCAACATTTTGCACAGAAGTTACTTTCCAATTATTTGCATACCATCCGCTAGGACCTTTTATAAAATAACTTCTGGATTTTCTCTCTCTATAATCATAAACTTTTAAATGTGTTGCGCCATTTTCCCAAGCATAAAATTCATAACCAACTTCTTGATCAAGACCATCACAACCACGCAACTGTTCTGAACACCCTTTAGAATATATATGAGTACTTTGGAGTTTTTGATTCACTACATACCACCAGCAATATCCATTTGCAGCAGTGTAACCTGCAACAATAAGTTCCCTGGCAAGATTTCCAGCAGGCAAACCTGAAAAATCTTTATCCAGATCTTCTATAGTTTGACTTACCACCCATGGCATACCGAGTTGATAAGAGCTTACCTGTCCCGTTCTGGCACATAAAATCTTAAGGCGAGCAACATCAGCGGGGTATCCACTGCCATAAGTAATAATTACTTCATCGCCCCATTGACCATCGAGTTGAGATATCCCATTTACTAACATGCCAGCTGGGCCAATATTATAATTATCTACTCTTCTATTAACATATTTAATTACTGAATAATAAGAAGAAGTACCATACGTCCCTACCACTCCTATTTCACTACCTACTGTACCATCAAGTTCAGCAATAACATGATAGCCAGCATTTGATCCAACAAAATAAGAGCTTTGCTGACCGTTTACACCATTTGCAATATAAAAATAACTACCATTGTTCCAAATGGTTTCATTCCTGCCGTCCCAATCAAGGTCGGCATACCATGTTGCTTTTAGTGATGGGGCACTACGTTGTTTTTGTTCATTAGCCAAGATTTCATTGGCTTTTTCTTCTCCCATCAGTTTAATTAAATCATCGTCTGAGCCTACTCCCCACATATTAATTTGTATACCACCTTTTTTAATTATGCCCCATGGGGTAATCTCAACATCGTTGCTGATTTCAGCTTCCTTGGTTAATTCAATGATATCTTCTTTTTGGCAAGCGTTTAGGAATATACCCAGCGCGATCAATGATACTGTCGGATAAAACCGACTTCGAAAGAACAAATTCAACTTTTTCATACTCTTAGTCTTTTAGTTTATAACTCAAAATCTCTTTATGAAAAATAGTATGGAAAAATCTGAATCTATTGTCTGTGTGTCCTTAATTATTGTCTGTGCGTCCGTATCTATTTAGAATTGATATTAAAAAGGAATCAAGCGAAGTATCCAACTCTTTTCTTGTGCTTAGAATGGCTTTTTTAGTTTGAAAAGGCTATAAACCTTATATAGAAAACAGAAAGGTTGCGTCTGACCTTAGTTGCACCAAAGGTTTCGATTTTGCAATAATTCCGATAATTCTAAAAACCTCATAGATTTTTCTGTTTTCTCTCTTTAAAGCCCTTTTTAATTTCTGTCATCTTCTCTTTTTTGTAAGCATTCTATTTGCTGGAGAAAGGGTATTAAGAGTTTTTTTATCACCTTTTATGTGACTTCGACTTTTAAAATCATTGTTTCAGGTATTTAAGCTGGCCATATAGTCGCCCGGCGATAAACCAAATTGTTTTTTAAAGCATTTGTAAAAATGCGAAACATCGGAAAACCCGACCATATAGGATATTTCAGTAGGTGAAGCTATATTTTGAAGGAGTAGTTGCGATGCTTTCTTCAATCGGCCAATTTTAATAAAATCATATGGCGAAAAGCCAGTAAGTTCTTTAATCTTAATATAAAAAACCGAACGACTCATGGCTAATTCATTAACTATATTGGTTATTTTAAAATCAGGATTCGCCAGGTTTTTATCAATAATGTCTGTTACCTTATTTAAAAACTTATCGTCGATTGTTGATAAAGACAAATTTCCGGTTTCCAAAATAAAATCGGTGCTAAACCTTTTTTTAAGCAATTCTCGGTTATTTATGCTATTCGCAATTTTTAATTCCAACTCAAGGCTATCGAATGGCTTGATAATATAATCATCGGCACCGGTTTGTAAACCAATAAGTTTATTTTCCTGCGAAGATTTTGCAGTTAACAGAATAATTGGGATATGGCTTGTTTCAATCTCATTTTTTAAAATACTGCACATTTCCAGGCCATCCATCTCTGGCATCATTATATCCGATACAATTAGTTGAGGTATTCTTTTCTTTGCCAATTCCAAGCCTTTTATGCCATTTGCTGCTTCAATAACCTGATAGTTATTTTTTAAACTTCCTATAATATAATGCCTTAAATCGGTATTGTCTTCAACAATTAATACCAATGGTTTCTTTTTATTTCCTGATGTTTGATTTTCAAAAGGAATGCTTGCTTTAGATATTTGATCTGAATTGGCATGATCGATTAAAGAATCTGAATCTAAAAGGTTTATTTCTTCTTTTTTATAGTGTTCTATCCCTAAAGGAAGTAAAACGGTAAATCTTGCTCCTTTTCCCTGTTCACTTTCAACCTTAATTTTTCCATGGTGCAATTCGGTTAAGCCTTTCGCAATTGCAAGCCCAATGCCTGTGCCTTCAGGGTTATGATTCTCTTTTGTATCGGCCCGATAAAATCGATCGAAAACTTTAACTAATTGGCCAACAGGTATTCCTTTTCCGGTATCTTCCACGGTTATACTCAGGTATTCTTTTATGTGAGGATCTTTGGGTTTAATTGTCTTTATAATTAGCCTCACTTCTCCACCGTCAGGCGTAAATTTAAAAGCATTGGAGAGTAAATTAATAACAATCTTATCCAACTTCTCCAAATCTATCATTGCCTCTAACGTTTCATAATCACTTAAAATGTTAAAATGTATTTTTTTTTGCAAGGCGATATCGTAAAACGATGCCGACATTTCTTTTAGGGCTTTTATAGCATCTATTTTTGAAACGATAAGAGGATAATTACTGGTTTCTATCTTGCGGAAATCGAGGATTTGATTTATCAGGCGCTTGAGGTTTAAGGCATTTCTATGGATACGGTTAATTTCGGGTTTAAGGTTATCTGGAAGGATTGGCGACTCACTCACTTTTTCGAGAGGCCCTAAAATAAGCGTTAAAGGTGTCCGTATTTCGTGCGATATATTGGTGAAAAAACGAAGCTTTTCTTCATCAGCAATACGCTTTCTTTCAACCATTGTTTGTATTTCTTTGCTTTTAGCTTTTAAAATAATATTTTGCTCCTCAACCACTGCCTTTTCTTTCTCAAGTTCAAGTGTACTTTCCTTAACTAATTGTTTTAGCCTTAATCTTTGATTATTAATGACCCTTATCCTATAATTAAAAGATATATATATAAAAGCAGAGACTGCAAATAGGACCAGGAACCTAAACCACCATGTTTCTGACCAGATGGGTAATTGAACAATAGTTAACGAAGTGCCTTCTTCATTCCATATGCCATCGTCGTTCGATGCTTTTACATGCAATACATAGGTTTGGGGTTTGAGGTTGGTAAAAGTAACCGATCGTTTGTTACCGATATAATTCCAATCCTTATCAAAGCCTTCGAGTTTGTAAGCATATTGGTTTTTCTCCGGGTTAGTATAACTTATTGCCGTAAATTCAAAGCTGAAAACTGATTGGTAATGTTTGAGTGTTATTATTTCACTTTCGGAAATAACAACTTCTAATGGCGACCACTTATCTTCTGGCTTCACTTCTTTGTTGAACAATAGAAAACTGGTAAGAACTACCTGGGGGATATGTCTGTTTTCCCATTCCCCTGCTGGTTTTATTATGTTAACACCATTTTTTCCTCCAAAAAACAGTTCCCCATTTTTTTGTTTATAGGCCGAACCGTATAAAAACCCATCTTTTTGCAAGCCATCATTTAGAGTGTAATTAGTAAAACTATTGTTTGCACTATTGAATTTCGATATTCCTACATTTGTGCTTATCCATATGGCATGGTTATTATCTTCCAATATACTTGCAATTTCATTGCTCAATATGCCGCTTTTTAAATTATAGCTTATGAACCTTCCTGTAGAATATGAATAGCAATATAAGCCCTTGGTATTAGTTCCTATCCAGATGTCCCCATTGCTAGCCTGATATAAGGATTTTATTGAAGAATTACTTAAACTTTTACTCTCATCCGAATGGATAAAAAAATCTTTGAATATCATTCGTTCGGTATCAAAATAGCTTAAACCATCTTCGGTTCCCAACCATAAACCTCCTCTTTTCTTGTCTTCTAAAATAGAAAAAATACTGTTGCTTGGTTTCCAAGCTGTTTTATTTGGGTTGCCTTTTTTGAAATGCTTAAAGGTCATTGTTTTTCTGTCGAGCAAGTTCAACCCGCCTTCTAAGGTGCCAACCCAAAGGTTTTTATCAGCATCTTCCACAATGCATGTAGCCGTATTATTGCTAATTGAAGTGGAATCTGCCGGGTTATTTTTAAAATGGATAAATTCATTTGTTCCGTATTTCATTAAATTAAGGCCATTTGTAAAGGTGCCAACCCAAATATTGCCATACGAATCTTCATAAACACATTCTATTATATCTCCGCTAATGCTGTTTTTATTCGAAGGATTATGCCTATAGTATGTAAATTTGTTATTAACCGGATCGTAAATGTTTAATCCTCCTCCATCGGTGCCAAACCAAATAAACCCCCGGGAATCTTCTAAAATTGAAAACACTGAGCTTGCACTCAGCCCTTCTCCATTTTGGCCAACTTTGCCGAATGTCTGGAATTTGAACTTATTTTTGTCGTAAAGATTTAGTCCCTCCTTATAGGTGCCTGCCCAAATTATACCATCCAGACTTTTATAAATGCTAAACACTACATTCGAACCGATGCTGGTAGGATTGTCAGGATCGTTTTCAACAAATGAGAACGTTTCCTTCTCCGGATCGTAAATATTTATTCCGCCACCATCAGTTCCAATCCAAATTAAATTATTTTCATCCTGGTTAATACTTCTTATGTTATTGCAATTTAATGCGTTATTTTCGACGCTAAAATTTCTGATAGTCTTTCTGTCCGACAACAATACCGAAACGCCCTTATCTTTTGTCCCTATCCATAAATTGTTCAGATTATCTTCAAAAATTGTAGCTATCTGATTGCTGCATAGTGTATTGGAATTAACCGTACTATGCTTGAATACAGTAAAAGTATTACTGTTTCTGTTAAATAGGTTTAGTCCATCGTGGAATGTGCCAACCCATAAGTTGCCAAAACTATCTTCGAATAGGGATGAAATAGAATCGCTGCTGATGCTGTTTATATCGGAAGGTTGATGGGTAAATTTTTTAAAAACCTTTAATTTCGGATTGTATACATTTAGCCCGCCACCCAGGGTACCAGCCCATATATTTTTGTGTTTGTCAATAACAATTGCCCAAACCTTGTAATTGTTATCTAACCTATCTTCATTCCTGTTCAGATAAGAATAAAATTTTCCGGTCGACCTTTCATAGAAGTTCAACCCACCGTCCCATACGCCAATCCATAGGTTACCTTTCTCGTCACCTGTAATTGAAGTAATCCAATTTCCAGAAATAGAGTTATTATTATCTTCGTCATGGAAGTAGTTAGTAAAACTATACCCATCGTAGCAGTTTAATCCGTTAGAAGTACCAACCCATATAAACCCTTTCTTATCCTGATAAATACAATAAACTGCATTGTTCGATAATCCATTTAATGTGGTTAGTTTATCGAAAAGAATGGGATGCTGCGAAAAATTGTTAGATACGAAAAGGAAGCTAATAGTAATTAAAAGTAATATATCTTTTAAAAACTGCATAGGTGAATGGATTTTTAATTTAATTGTTTTTTGAAGATAGGTAATTCTTAATCATTTACTTTTTTTACTTAAAAATCATTTTGGTTTGAAGGGAATATATTCTGAAAACTGTTATTGATGTGTATTAAGAAAGCAATAAACTACGGTTGGCCCCAACCGAAAACATTTATTTGTATAAAGCATAGGCCAAAACACGAAAGAAACTAGCCCAAATACCTTGATATTATTTTCTCTTCTCATGGCGGGTTAATATCTGGTTGTGTTACCCTGATTATTTAAATTTTTAATACTAATCTGGTTGTTAGCCCCGAGGCAGAATCAGGGCCTACATAAACAATAAAACTGCCTGGTTCTGAGGTATAATTCATATGAAGATCATAAAACTTCAGGTCCCTGGCCGAGAGGTAAAATGTTACGGTAATGGTTTCGCCATTCACTATTTCCACTTTTTCGAATCCTTTCAATTCTTTTAGTGGCCTGGTTACACTTCCTACTTCATCTCTCACATAAAGCTGAACAATTTCAGAGGCTGTGTAGGGGCCTTTATTTTCAATATCTATCGAAATTTTAATGCTGTCGTTTTCAGTAAACTCCGTCTTGTCGGTTTGCAGGTTTTTATATTCGAAACGGCTATAACTTAAACCATACCCGAATTCATACAAAGGGCTATTGGGCGAATCGAGGTAGTGTGATTTGTACCTGTCGGTTGGATTATCGGCAGAAAATGGCCTTCCGGAATTTTTAACGTTATAGTGTATTGGAATCTGACCTACATTTCGCGGAAAGCTCATGGTAAGTTTTCCCGATGGAATGGCATTGGCAAAAAGCAGGTCGGCAATGGCATGGCCTGCCTGTGTACCTCCATACCATGCTTCAAGAATTGCGGGGGCTTTTTCATGAAGCTCTGAAATGGTGAGCGGGCGGCCATTAAATAATACTACCACCAGCGGTTTGCCAAGTGCTATAAGTTCCCTGGCCAGTTCCATCTGCATACCGGGCAGTGAAATATCGGTTCGGCTGGCTGCTTCGCCGGACATATCGCGGCTTTCGCCCAGGGCTAGCACAATGTAATCGGCCGAACGGGCCAACTTCAAAGCTTCGCTGAAGTCAGGCATAGTAGTGTCCTCTATTCCGCAACCCTTTGCATACTGAACAGAAAAATTGTGTTGTGCCGCTTTGTTCTCTAATCCCTCCAAGAGGGTGATACAATCAGAAGCCTTTCCGGCTGCCGACCAGCTTCCTAACATGTCAACCTTCGAGTCGGCCAGTGGTCCGATGAGGGCAATTTTTTTTACATTTTTCGGAATAGGCAGGGTATTACTTTTGTTTTTTAACAATACACAACTTTCCGTTGCAAAGTGGCGCGCAAATTCTTGTGATTGTGGGGTCATCATATCGTCTTTTTCCCTTTGGGTATTGCAGTACCGGTAAGGATCGTCAAACAACCCAAGGGCATATTTGGCCATTAAAATCCGGCTTACAGCTTCATCGATCTGAGCCATTGAAACCTTCCTGTCTTTAAGCGATTTTTTCAGGTATTTCGAATAGATCTCCGACTGCAAATCCATATCAACCCCTGCCAGGAATGCCAACTCACCCGCCGAAACCGAATCTTCCGCTACGCCATGCTGAATAAGCTCGTAGATGGCTGTATAATCAGTTACCACAAAGCCTTTAAAACCCCATTCGTTTCTGAGTAAATCGGTAAAAAGCCATTGGTTGCCTGTGGCAGGTACACCTGATATTTCGTTAAACGAGGTCATTACCGATTCGGCACCGGCATCCAGACATGCCTTGTATGCGGGCAGGTACCATTCATAGAGGCTACGCTCCGACATGTCTACGGTGTTGTAATCTCTTCCACCCTGAGGGGCCCCATAAGCAGCAAAGTGTTTTACACAGGCCAGCACGGTATTGTTATCGCTTAGTGCATTGCCCTGAAAGCCTCTCACCCTTGCAGCCCCTATTTTACCAGCCAGCCAGGTATCTTCTCCGGGGCCTTCTGCAACCCTTCCCCAACGCGGGTCGCGCGAAATATCAATCATGGGAGCAAAAGTCCAGTTGATGCCTTCGGCACTTGCCTCTGAGGCCGCTATTCGGTCGGAGTGCTCAATGGCTGCAAGATTCCAGCTACACGATTGTGCCAGAGGAATTGGGAAAATGGTTCGGTATCCATGTATTACATCGAATCCGAAAAGTAAAGGAATGCCCAGCCGGGTGTGCTCAACGGCCAGTTTTTGCATCTCAGTAGTATACTCCACTGTGTAAGCATTTAAAACAGCACCAACTTTGCCCTCCTTGATCAATTGCCGGAAGTTTTCGCTCATCATAGGACCAGTATGGTCCCATCCGGCACCCAATAAATTGAGCTGCCCGATTTTTTCATCAAGAGTCATTATTTTTAAAAGAGAATCGATTTTCTGCTGCGAAGCATTCGTTTCGATTACCTGGTTCTCTGCTGTTTGGCATCCCGATAAAAGAATAAAGAAACCTGCAACAAAACCTATAATAGGAATACATTTTTTCATGTAGCTTCACATTTATTTTAAAATATACCAGCTTGAGGTCTTTGTTCCATTACAAAAATATTTCAATGGTGTTATCATTTTGCCTCAGCAAGGCAAGTAACTCCGAAAGTGGAATGAGTGCACCTCCATGGCGATAGGCATTTTCCTGATAACCGAAGGGCAATATCCTCCCGTTTACAAGAATAGTCTTCGGACTGTGAGTGTTTTCTTTAACATGGTATTGCATACTAAGCTGACGGGTCATAAAATCCAGCGATGCCGTTAATCCATCCATAGAAAATGGAATAACCGGATCGAGCACCACATGCTCAAATTCGATTCGGATACCAAGCAGGCGGGTTATAATCATGCTTACATAAATGCCTGGCCCGCTGCTATAAACCCTCCATCCGCCTTTTAGTGTGAGGTTGCCTGTTTTTATTTCGTCGTAACGCTCATCGGCTTCGTACCTGCTTTTAAAAGTTACATCCGAACTGCTGTAATAGCAATTCGCCTGGCGGATATCGCCACAAGGAACCAACTTTCTGTAATCAACCGGAATGGCTTGCCTGAGGGCTTTGACAAATGCATCGGCATTACCCAAACGTGCCTGCGATTCGGCATATCGGATATGCTCGTGTATGTACATCAGCCCAATTTCGCGACCGAAGAAGGTGCTGCTTTCTGCCCGCTGAAATATGGTTTGAATTCCTCCTTTGTAAGGGAGAGGATGGTCCATTAATCTTGCTCCATCGGGTCCTTTCAGATGCTGGTCGATAATGGATTGGTGAGCCTGTGCCTGTTGTTCGGTAAATATTTCACTTATGATGCCCCGGTTCATGGGGAGTATGCTGTATTTGATTCCTGTTCTGGTATCGCTCGGATGTAGCAGAAGGCTAATGCTGCCATCTTTTTCTACCAGGCCATAACCAGCTACCACACCTTCTTTAATAAGGTGTTTATTAAAATCAGTTTTAATTCTTTCGCATATTTTTTTTAGTTCTGTTGCCTTATGTCCATCTATTTTTTCAATAACCTTGCTGTATTGTCTGAACGACTGGTAATTCATTTCAACTGTCCAGCTCGATATCAATCGTTCTGCCAGCTCCCTACTCACAGGTTGGAGCGAATCGTTCCAGTCGCCACCGCCAAATGGAACAAAGGCCGTACCCGGAATAAATGAATGCACAATCATCTGTATCAGCCGGTCAACATGTTCACGAATGGTAAAGAATTCGGCTTTCGATTTGTCTCCTTCGAAAAAGAAAGGAAGAATGTCATCGAGTATGCTGTAATCGCCGGTGATTTTAAGGTAATCGCTAAGTGCAATGATTACCCAATAATACACATCGCCATGCGAATCGTGGGCGCGAATGGAAGAGTAGCTGTCGAACATCCACCATTGGGGCCATCCACCATCGGAGTTTTGATTGGAGAATATGATGTGCAGCACTTGTTTGGCTTCCTCGTATTTTTCCATGGTCAACAGCAGGTCAATGGGCCCCTGCGAGACATCGCGTGTACCCCAGGCTGCTCCGCTAAATTGTTCAAGACCATAAGGGGTTAGGAAATGAGTAAGTGCATTCATTCCATACCAGGGGAGTATTTCTTTGATGGCAGCAATGTCGGGGTGCGAACTTTGCAAATCGAGGTTCAGGCTTAAATCCTGCCAACTATTTTGTGCATTTCTGCAGTCAGCATCAAATCGAAAATCAGAATCTGTTATTTGCGATAATTCCGAGTTAGTCACTACCTCCGCGATAAAGCTCATACAAAAAACAGATGTTTCTTCCACTTTGAGTACAAACAGATCGCTCCCATCATCTTCCGTTCTTTTAGGGAATGCCATTAACTCATGATTGGCCGCACTGCATTCCAGGATGCTATTCACCAGAATTCTGAAACGCGCTTTTTGGAATTTTTCTGTAATCATTGTCCCTTTTCCGGGCGATGCAATGTATTCGTCTTCTAAATTGCCTTTCGTGATAACCCAAGCGTTTAATTCATCGAAATCATGGGTAACCAACATTCTTACTTTGGCGCCGCTCAATACACGAAAGTCCATATTTATGCGGGGTGAGGATTTAGAAGTCCATGTACGAACCTGGAAACTCCTGTTACCTTTTTTGTATATCCACCGGCAGTGGTTTAGGCCCATTTCGAATGCCGAAGGTACGCCAAGCAATGTCCACTGGCCATCAATTTCGACAAAAATTCGTTGTCCCGATTCAATGGTCTGGTTAAACTGACTGGTGCAAACCGAAAGCAATACATTGAAATTGGTATTACCCTGAGTAAGATGCGAATTAAACACTCCAAAGGCAAAGGCAGTGGTAGATACTATGTTTTCTTCGGGGGAAAATGCAGATTTAGCTTGTATAATGTGGCCGTGAGGCCGATCTACAAGCGATTCTTTTGGCCGCAAAACAACATGATTGTTTGGATTGCTGAAGAAGGAGAGCAGATGGCCATCTTCTATTTCGGTATGGCGTCTTGCTGTGCCAAAATAATGGTCTAACTCAGCCTCGGTAAGGTCGTCGACAGCAAAAAAAGTAGCGGTGTTGAAAATATTTTTAGCCGGAATTAAATTGTTTTCTAAAACTGGCGACAACGCTATTTCCGGGAATTCCTTCATAAGATCAGGCAGCCTTTTTAAATCGTTTATCGAGGAGGCTTTTGGATGATTTGATTGGTAGGTGCCGATGAAAATACTGCTATGCGCACCACCTCCGGCAAGCACAAAAGGTTTTTCCTGCAATGCCACAATCGACGACTCGCCGGCATAGTTTCCGCCGAGCTTGTCGGCAAACATGGCTTCGGGAATTCCTGTTTCGCGGTATGTTTTTCCGTAAAACTGCATGCCATCTGTGCAACCGTCAATGGCACCATTGTTACAAGCTATCATAGTCCATGGATTGCCAGTCGGTTCTTTCATGTTTTGCCGGCAACATATTACAGCGCCAAAATCAGCATCTTCAAAAATAAGGCGCTCGATATATTGGCTCACGTAATATTCATTGGTTAAACTATTGGCTATTTGTTTTAGCCCAATATCCTGCATATAAAACAGGTCGAGTTCAATTGAATTTTCTGAGTTATTTTTAATTTCAATGCGCCATTGCCAGCTTGTACTTTTCGGAGAGAGCTGCAGGGTGCAGGTATAATCCAGTTCGCTCCAGCGGCCTTTGGCAAAGAAGGTATTCTCTTTTATGCCAATGATGCTATTGCTCTCGGGGCCGGTAAGAGCAATGAATTCGAATGGCCTTTTTCTCTTTCTCAGAAAAATATTTGCTCCTGGTTTGGAGAAAAGTGTCGATGCTTTAAGGCTTATCCGGATGGGTTCGGCCTCAATGTGTTTGATTGATCCGTTATCGAGAAATTCGAAAGCAAGTCCGGATGTATTTTTAATCTTCATTGGAAAGGCTTTTTTTATACAAATTTTTGTTGCTAACCAACTTTAATATGCAAAGTCATTTCTGTTTTATGCTTGTGCAGGTAGGTTATAGCAACTCGGTTTTTAAGTTCATTTATTGTTAGTGTTTCGCCATCTAATGTGGCCGACTTTATTTTATTTATTTCAGGCCCTTCGAATACCATCTCACCCATCAGATCGCGTTCACCATATAGGGTAATGTGCAACAAATCGTTTTCCGATTTAACACTTAAAATATCGGAAGTGGCATGCAAAATCCTTATTCCTTTTTTAACCTCCATGCAAACAGGTGTAAGGAAACTGTACAAGGCGGGCATGAGCATTTCGTCCTGTGCATAAGGTATGCTGATGGTTTCGCCATTTTCCGGATGCGTATAGCTTAGGCTGCAAATTTGTTCTTCGTTGTAATAATTGGCTACAAACAACAGGGCCTCATGGTCGCTTGTAAAGCGCTCTCTTACAGCGATATTTTCGTTATTGGTAGTGGCATTTCTTAACCTGGCACCCGATTTTTGTAATAGGGTTTCATATACAGGTTTCTGTCCCTCGGTGTCGAAACCAATCCAGGTACCCAGGTGGATGATGTTGCCCTTTTCGTATTTTTTAGAAAAACCACAGGCAGAACCCCTTATGGTGCGGGCTATTATTTCGGCACCAGCCAACGATTTTTCTGAAAAAATACTTTGTGGATTGGCGCATTTAATGTCCTTATGCTCATACACATCGATGAGAGGAGAATCGATGGATTCGGTTCCGGAAGGATGTGCCGAGATCGCATCACGAAGAATGGTGCAAGGCTGTTGCGACATTTCGCGGTCGGGCAGGTAAGGGAATAATACAAGGTTGCCGCCATCTTTAGTATAGTTTACAAGCGTTTGCTGGTCGGCAGCATTCATTTCGTCGGTACTGAAGGCCCATACCTGTTTGTAGGGTTTTAATGTTTGCGCCGATGCTTTTGTGAGGTCTGCCATGTCGTAGTCAATGTTCAGTATCTGCAAAACTCTCAGGAGCCCATCGAAATAGGCGGGTCGCCGGATAGCTGAATAATTGAATGTTAGTTCGCAGGTTTCCGAAACAGGACGCTCCAGTTCGGTGGCATAGTAGTGAGGATAAAATAGCACGCAAACCTCAGCCTTACGTTTGGCATTTACGATAATATTTTCGGCAGTTTTAATAATTTTATTCATCCTTTTTACCAACGGGAAAGCACTGGTGCGCTTACCTTCCGGTGTAAGCGGGTTGAACCAATAAAAAGTAGAACCCGAATAACCGGTGCGCCTGGTATTTCGCCCCTGCGAAAACATATAATAGTTCCAACCCGTAAGGCCGTTAGCCACGCTGGCTTTATAAAAGAGTTCCATCTCCCGCGGATTGGTTACTACATGGTATTCGCGTGAGCCACTTTGGAATTCGGCCGCAAACAAGGGCTTGTTTCCCTGCATGGCATAAGTAATGTCGTTGATTATCCGGTCGTCGTGCATGTTGCGGTAGGAGAGAAACTCCGGAATATGGTCTACACCAAAAATGATTTCACTTTTATCGCGAAACAAATCTTCGTACATAGTTATGTTTACAGGAAATTCATAACCGCTGCCATAAATCCATCCCGGAAGATTGTGATACAAAGGAACTGTTACACCTCTTTCCCTGGCCATGGCTGTAAGCATGCGCAGGTAATCGGCATAATAGGTTCTCCAGAAACAATGCCATTCATAGTCGCGGCCACGGTCTTCTTTTGAGGTATAAGGTAGCTTTCCATCCGGAGGAAGTTCCACTTGGTTAAAGTCGCTATAATGAGTATCCCAAAGCTTGTTAACACGCTGTATGTTTATAAATTTCTTCTTTAAATAGGCTATGAATTTATCCTTTGCTGGTGTGCAATAGTCGCCTTGATGTGCCAGCCACGAAAAGACCCCTATTTCGTTACAAATCTGCATCATGATAACTGGGCCACCCGACGAAAGCTGATGTTTGCTTATGAAAGGCATAATCTGATTGTACCAAAGGGTTACTTTTTCGAGGTACTTTGGGTGAAAAAGACTCACGCCGTCGCTAGGAAATATTTCGCCTTTGCTATTGCGCATTTTTACATCCCTGCCATATTGTTCCATAAACCAGTCGGGTAATCCTGCGCCCCGGTATTCGGCCAGAATAAACGGCCCCGGTTTTAAAATACATTTTAACCCATGAGCCTGACAGCGTTCGAGCCATCCTGTTAAATCGCGTTCGGGACTTGTGGAGCCATCGAAATCAAAGACTCCCTCTATCGATTCGTGGAAAGCCCAGGGTACATAGGTGCTCACTGTGGTTAGTCCTGCCTCCACAGCTTCTTCCAGATGCTTGTTCCAGAGTTCTCGTTTGATTCTGAAATAGTGTATCTCTCCCGAATTCAGGAAAACCTTTTTATTGTCGAGGTAAAAGTTGTTTTCTTTGATGGTGAATTTCATTTCTAGAAGCTTTTTAAATATTTATTATTGATGGTTAATAAAACAGCTCTTTTGGGCTGAAGCCCAACAATAATTTAGTTTCAGTTGCCCCTGGCTTCAATTACCCCTGGCTTAAGCCAGGGGTTTAAAAAGGGGCTTTAGCCCAAATTATATTGTCTTATTCTTTGGTTTGTTCTAAGTTTCTTTGTTTTAATAAGTCTTTAATTTCATGTGAACGTTTCTCAGTTAAAGAATACCTAAGCACAAAAAACACCGAGAAAATACTTAATACAAGTGGAAGTCCTATTTCCACCACGCGCATCATTAAAAGTGTATAGGGCGATTGTTGCGTGAGTTTTTCGATTTCTGTTTCGATAAGGCCCAGCTCGCTGTCGAGTTTCTCAAGAGGCAAATCAGCATGTAGTATTGCCAGCTTTTTTATGACGCCTGCCATTTCTCGAGTGAGTTGAGCATAGTGATCTTTGCTTTTTTTGGTTTCTAAAGTTTTAATACTAAGATGCCATGATAGTTCGAAAGCATTCATCCGGGCTTTCTCGAGTCTTGGTTTTAATATAACAGGCACCCCTGACGAATAAATTGCATTGATCAGCGAATCCGATGCAGGGTCCGGCATTTTGGAAAGCTGATTCTTTAAACTTTCTAATTGGCCATGAATAGATTGTATGCTTGCAATGGTTTGCGAAATTTTATCCTGTCGCAGATCAATGAATTTTGCAGGATATTGATTTTCGTTATCCCGGTTTTTTATGGCTTCTTTTTCGAGATAGATCAGATACTTTTTCGAATCATCAATGGATTGATTGGTTTTTTCCTGCGTTATTTTTAGCAGGGTAGTATTTGTTTTAGCGGGTGTCTTGTTGTCTTGCCAATATTGAATTTCGCTTCGTAGTTCTCTTACATTTCCTTGCAAACTATCCACTTTTGTAACTTGTGCTTCGTCGAACATAGTATACACAATGAGTGCGCCTGCGACCAAACTTGCAAGTGCGGTTCCCATTTTTATAAACCACCAGAAAACAGAATAAAAACTCCCTTCGGAGCGATTTCCGGTTTCAAGTTCGTCTTCGTCGCAAATGTCGCCTACCATCGACGAGCCTAGGGTAAAGAAAAACAACATCCCGGCAGACAATAACACGGTTGGGATAATTATCAGATAGGGATATTCGGGGTTATAGCATACTATTTTCGATAGCTGGGCAATAACCATGAGCAATATAGCAATTGAAAGGGTTTTGCGCTTGCCGAGCCTGGGGCTTATCCAGTTGAGCGGAAAAACCGAAAGAACCCCGGTAATCGCCCATATGGTGCCATTTATGCCGAGCAATGTGGCGCCGGCTACTTTATCTCCTCCATAAATGTAAAATATGGGAATATACGACCCCAATAAACTAACAAAATTGAACCCCATGGCCAGGGTAAAAATAGTTAGCGTGAGCATGATAAAGTTTTTGTTGCTGGCCGTACGCTTCATATCGGTCCAGAAAGGAGTTTTTTTCTGGGTTGCCACTTTCTTAAATCCTGGTTCGCGCAATTTAAAAAACCACCAGAATGATAATGGAATAAGAATAGCGGCAATCAGTATGGAAACATAACGCATTCCGTCAACCTCATTGCCGCCCGGGCCTTTAAAGATTTCCATGGTGGCCAGAGCAAAAAGCCAGGGGGTGCTCATAGCAAAAAGGTTACCCACAAAACTTTTAGCGCTAAAAAGCCGTGTTCGTTCGTGGTAATCGGTGGTCATTTCCATACCTAACGCACCATGAGGAATTTCGAAAATGTTTACTGCAGTAAAAAAGATCAGAAGTGAAACAAGAATGTACACCAATTGAAATGCCTGGTATCCTTTATCGGTGGGAAACCAGCTATGTACAATTTCTCCTTTGGGTATCCACCAAATTACTACAAAGGCTATGGCCACTGCTATGCCTCCCAGAAGCAGATACGGTCGGCGGCGTCCCCAGCGGGTGCGTGTGTTATCGGATAGATGGCCGATGATAGGATCGGAAATAGCATCCCACAAACGAGGTATTATTAATATGGTACCCAGCCAAAATGCACTTAGTCCCAGACTAATATTACCCATCAAGCCAACAAGAATGCCAGCTACGTTAAAAAGTGCAATAGGGATAATTCCTCCGGCACCATAGGCAGCTAACTGCGTAAAGGGGATTTTATCTTCGGCTTTGGAGATAGTGCGTGGTTGTTTGTTTTCTTTCATTTTTTTCTTTGAATGCAATTAGTAATAGATCATAATCTCGGCCGGTGTGGTTTTAATGGTTATCTCCTTTTGGTTAAACTCTTTTATTCCAATGCCATTTACGGTTACCTTTTTCGGCATTTTCGATCCGTTAAAGTTTTTTATTTTAATGCCATTGGCAGGGAGCTTCAGATCGCCAGAAATGGTAAAGCGGTAATGGTCATTTTCTTTTTGTATGGCAATGGAAACATCGCCATAATACGTAGGCAGGTTTTCAACCGACATACCTTCCGGTGCATCAATCCAATCCTGATACAAAGCCGAAGCCAATACCAGCGATTGATCAAATTCATTCTCATAAACAAACATCGAGCGGATAGCATTGATAAAATCACTGCCCACCCAGGTGTGGGGCATATCGCCTATAAAACCAGGGAACTTAGAGTCGTTCCAGACTACTTCGGCCCAGTGATTCCAGCCTTGCGGGCGCTGGTCGTTCAGGAAGAACTCAATGAGCTCGTGGGCTCTGTCGGGTTGGTCTAAAAAGATGAATGATCCGATTAATCTGGTTTCGTAGGGCGTATAATTTACCCACTCGACCTGTCCATCGCGCCTGTTCTTGAAAAAATTGTAGTACCTGTCGAAGGTATTGTAAACCTGTGGTTTGGGTAAATTACCATACTCGTTGCAAGGGGTAAGGGCAACGGTAGTAGAGGTGGCATCAAAATCACCTAATTCTACACAGCCAGGCAGAAATTCGATTTTTCGTGTTTGCATGGCAAGCTGCAGCGAGTTGTAGAGATTTTCGCGGAACGTATCGCGAAGCCTTACAATGCGCTCGTAATTTTGGGTTTCGCCCAGTATTTTTTGGATTTCAGCGGCATCTTTCAATCCTTTCAATGTAAAAAAATTGTCCCAGTAAGAGTGCATAGGTTTGGCCGAATAGCCTTCGTGGCTGATAGATTCCGGCACCAGTCCATAGTATGCACGAATGCTGTCGTTTCCGTTTTTAAAATGATCGGTAGACCGCTCGGCAATGATCGATTCCATATAATCTACCGCCTTTAATACATGCTCGTTTATAGACCTGAGAAAGGCTGTATCATGCGTAAAATTATAGTATTCGCGTATCAGGTAAATTAACTGTCCATGGCTGTCGTGCTCAGGAACCGGATCGGGACCCCGGAAATCGACTACACAGGGTACTTTCCCGTTTTCGTATTGATGGACTGCATACCAATCGATAAAATCTTTCACTTCCGGCACAATACCCGATTTTAACAGCGCCGACGAGGTTAAGGCACCATCGCGTATCCAGCTTCGTTCGTAGGAGCGTGAGCCGGGTTGTATGCCAACTTTGTCGCGGTTGATTAGAATATAAGCCAGGTTCGATTGATAGGTATTTACAATCCTGTCGGCCGAGGGTGGTAAATTGAATTGAATGTGTCCCACTTTCGATTTCCAGAAATTATCCGCAAGGATAAACTCATCCGATAGTTGGGTCGCATTAATATTTGAGTCCTCACTATTTTGCTTATGAAAAGGTACGGTAATAAACAATTCGGTTTTTTCTCCGGCTTCGAGGTGCATACTATACTTAACTGCACCTGTTGCAAGGCCGTTTGGATCGGCAGCCGAATTGCTATTTGGCATTTTATTCATTCGAATCAGCTCTATAGGGTTGCCCTTGTTAAAATCGAAGGCACCGAAAGAATTGTATGGTTTCGAGAAGGAAACAAGCTTATCATCTGCCCAAACTTTTCCGTTCTCCTCTTTAATGTTTTTGATTCTTCCTGCCCCGCCAGGATAATTTAATAATTGGTAAAATGGATTTACCTGAAAGGGACGAAGTAAAAGGTAAAATTCAAAATCAAGTGGCTGTGTTGCACTATTCTCGAATGCATAGCGGACAATGAGTTTAGAATTCTTGTTTGCCTCGCCACTAGCTGTTATGCCGGTTTCAAAATTAAGCTGTTCGACTTGCCAGGAAACTGAAGGAATAAAACTGAATTCTTTTTCATTTTCCGACTGCCCTAATGTTTGCATTGCTTCAACATTGCTCCAATTATACAGCGAATCGCCCATTTTAATAAGGGGTTCGATGGAAAATAAACCTTTATCCACTTCAACCATTCCATCGGTATTGATCATTGCCTCTTTTACATCATTGTTTACCCCGGCAATGGTCCAATACGATGCTTCTTTTGAGAAGTAACGCGGGTAATTTCCTTTGGCTGAATGTGCGGCGGCGTAGATAAGAAAATCATTCAAGTCTAAGGATTCTTTTATTGTTAGAAAGTGCAATTCGCGAATGCCAACTCCCTCGCCATTAATATTTTCAAGAAAATTGATCTTTATATAATTGGCTTCAGCTTCAGGAAGCCTTATAAAACTTACATTGCTTTGATTCGAAGACACTGAATAGGCTTTTTGCCAGGTTTTTGCATCGTCCGATAGCAGTACTTCAAAACTTTTGGAGGCATAGTTTTCTAACCATTCGATATGCAAACCACCAAATTCGCGTCGTGCTTTGCAGTCTATTACAATCGATTGATTGTTTGATTTTTTGCTTTGCCAATAAGTATCAACCTTATCATCGGCAATAAAACTCGGCAAACGATTTTTTACAGATGAAGTGGCAGTAATTGCAGGCTCTGGATACGAAGAAGTTTCGGGGGGCAGCGGTTCGAATTTAAAATCATCGAGCCAAATGGTTCCTTTTCCTCCCGCGAAGGAGGCTATGGTAAATTCAATGCGGTCGATTCGTTTAAGGTGATGATCGGTGGTGGGGCCCCAGGCAAAACTGATGTGTCTTTTTTTAATGCGTACTTTTGTCCACTCTTCCGGAAAGTTATAGTTGCGTTTACTTACCCACCATACATTGTCGCCCGATGCATCGGCGAATTTTATTTCAAAATTATTTGAGGGCGATTCGGCTTTTACATAAAAAGTAAATTCATAGTTCTCGGGCAAATCTATCGGGAAGAGTTTTTGTATCCCTCCATAACCAGTTCCTTTGGTAAAGTCGTAATCGAAGCGTATGGCATTTCCTGTTAAGCCCGGCTCATTACTTATATTGAGACTTACCCCATCGGATTGAATAAAATACCAGCCCTCTTTGTTTTCGAATGAATCGAGTGTTGTGCTTTGTGCATGGATACCCGGAAGGTTAAAAGCAATCAAAAACAGCAACAACGTAAAATATTTGACAAACCATGTTTTCATAAAAAAGAATTTTAAAGGTTAAAAATACATACACCGCAATTTGGCTTAAATTTGCTGCTTATCAAGCCATCCACCTGTGAACCCTGCTTTTTTCAGCCCGTTAACAATATATTTGTTTTTTTTCATGATGTTCCATATCAGTCCGGTCTGATAATTTTCAATTTGAATGACAAAAGGTCCCTGGTCAAGTCCCAGGTAATCTGTATCGAACCAGCCCGATGGAAAATTGTTAGTAACAAATGAAGGATTGAAAGCATCAAAGAAACCATATTGGCCATATACTTTTTCCCCATAAAGGTTTTTCATGGATATTAAAGCTTTTATGCACTCATCGGGAGCAAAAGGAATAGAGCCGCCGGCAGCTGTTGGTGCAATAGTTCCATCATCCACAATATACTGGATAGAAGCCCCCCTGGCCTTGTAGGTGAAAAAGTTTACATTTCTTCCTTTATAAACCATTGTTGTATCAAGTGGCCCATCGCAAGCCGTTAATCCCCATACCGAATCCGAATAAGCCATAAAATTGCCCGGGTTTTTAATGCAGTAGGCACGGCTTGATAAGGTGCCCCTTCGGGAATTTTCGAAGTAATCGATCCCTTTCTGTTTCATATAATCATCCTGTATACCCTTGAAATCGATAAACATATGTGAATAATGGTGGCCAAGAAATCCATTAAAATTCACATGTTCAAATCCATAAAAATCCGCCCATTGATATGTCCTGCACCATGCGTCCCATGACGATTCAGGAATAGGGTGGGTGGGCGAGCCCATAGCCATAATCAGCAGAATCATGGCTTCGTTATAGCCTTCCCATGTTGCCTTAATAAACCCGGTTTCGGGATGCCAGCCCATTGACATCACATCTTGTCCGTTCATGGCCCAATTCCAATCAATACGGAGGTAGAGCGAATCAGCAAGGGCCCTGATTTCAGTTTCCAAATTGTTATCCCCATCAAAATACGATTGGCATGAAAGGATTCCGGCCATCAATAATCCGGTATCAATGGTGGAAAGTTCTACTTTTTGATAGCGATATCCTTCGTCATACGTCAGGAAATGATAGAAGAAGCCTTTGTGTCCGCTAATGCCGGTTTTATCAGGGCCTTGTACCGATTTGTGCAACCAGTTAAGTGTATTATAAACTCGTTGGGCACCTTGTTGCCTGGTTATGTACTGATTTTCGATACCAACCAGATAGGTAGCAAGCCCAAACCCAGTGGCAGCTATGCTGGTAAAAGTTTTTGAAGGGTAACGATCAGGAATTTGCCAGGTGGTGGTATCGGCCAAATCCCAAAAATAATTGAAGGTTGTTTTCTTAAGTTCGTTCAGGAAATTTTCCTGTATATCCTTGTTGTGGCCTTCTTCATTGTTTTTGTTTGAAGTTTGGCAATTTCCGGACAAAAGTGCTACGAATAGCAGTAAGAATAGATTTTTCATTATTTGATTATTTTATTTAATTGATTCAAAATCTGCTTCCAATAAATCGATTGAATTGCCACCTACAAAAAATTTAAATTCGCCAGGTTCGGCAACAAATTTCATATTGGCATCGAAAAATTTTAAATTGCTTGCGGTTATTTTAAAGGCGATATAAAATTGTTCATCCACTTTCAGGTTAGCTTTATGAAACCCTTTAAGCTCTTTAATTGGGCGTGTAACACTCGAACAAGTATGTTCCAGGATAATGCCCACATGGAATATATCATCCAGGCCTTTTTTCGTATCAGGCCAGGCAGGATAGCACATCAGGATTAAAACAAAAGCTATAAATAGTTTAAGCATAGGGGGTAAATGATTTGTTTTAATTTTGGACTATAAGTTTACCGGCATAGGAGCTTTTTTTGCCTTTTAGGTAAATAAGATAAACTCCATCCTGGAGGTTTGGCAAATTTACGGAAAGGGTTGATCCCGGGTTTAATATTGGTAAGGAAAACACCAATCTGCCCTCAAGTGATCGTATTTGGATTTGAATAGTACTTTCCAGTTTCAGCAATTCTCCCTCAATTTCAAGTTTCTGGTTTGCCGGGTTAGGGAAAATCCGAAGTTTATTGTTTTCACCATGATGAACAGAGGTATTGTTTCCAAAAGTAAATCCCAGCTTTGTTAGGCCATCCTGTATTTCAGGGTCTTTCATAAAAGCATCCCATATTAATGATGTCCTATAATTCTCAATCATTACTACAATTGGCCCTTGATCAATTCCTATGTATGATTTTTGTATCCAGTTTAAGTTGTCATTAAAGGCATCATAAGTTCCATATAAGCCGAATAAGTCTTTACCTCTTTCTCTGTAAAAATATTTCAGTGCATTCATTGATTCTTCAGGGGTGTATGGCATACTGGATAAGGCCGCTGTTGGGCTAATAGTGCCATCATCCTTGCTCCAGGGCTGATGTTCATTATATCCATTTGGGCCTTCGCTCGAAGTAAGCCCCCAGCATTTCAAGCTATAATTCTTATGCCCCAAAGGGTTTTCAACTGCATAGGCATGATGTATTTTGGCAGTATTGACAAATTCCTGCCAATAATTGCCATACTTATCTTTTAGCAGCTTAGGATTAATACCTAAAAATGAATAGTGTATCCAGAACAAGCTGCCACCCCAGTCTGGCATCAGGCTAATTTCGTAACCATAGAAACTCCTTTTATTTACCATATTGCCACCAGAGGCCCAGCCTTCATCGTAAACAATTTTTGTAATACTATTCGTAGGGGAAGCTGCTGCAAGGATGTATGTTGCCAGGGTTTCGTCCCATCCTTTTAATTTCAGGCCCATTTTAAATCCAAAATTTGGTGACCAATGCCAGGTTAGTACATTTTGTCCTCCCTGTCTATACCAGGACCAATCAATGGTTTGCCAAAGAAAGGTCGATTTTTGTCTTATAAGGGCTGATTTTTCATCACTGCCTGAAAAATAGTTCCTAAGTACTATCAGTGAAGCAGCAACATAAGCTGTTTCAGCTAAATCGCCACCATCATCATAGGCAGAAAAAGGGATTGTTTTGCCTGTGGTACCATTGTACCAGTGCGACCATGCTCCGTGGAAACGATCGCAATTTTCGAGGAAATTGAGAATTTTAAGTATCCGATCCTTAATTTCTTCCCTGTTCCTGTATTCCCTTTCATAGGCCACAATCATTGCCATAAGCCCCATTCCTGTTGCACCCGATGCTACTTTGTTGTTGTCCTGGCTGGTACTTTCGAGGGCGAGGCCTGATAGCCCATGAGCTCCTTCCCAAAAATAGCGGAAAGTATAGCGTTGCACCAAATCCAGTAATTGTTCATCATCATAATCAGTTAGTTTAGCAGTTGTTTCTACCGGTTTTGACTCATTTTCGAGTACAAAAGCAACCAGACGGTAATTGATGGTTTTATTTCTGGCTGTTTCGGGGACAAAATCGAGATAGACACTATCTGTAGTTTCACCTCTGAGCTCATAAGCCTGGCCATCATTGAACGATGCATAAATCCGGTATGAAAGGTCTGTTCCTGGGAAGCCCCATTTCAATTCGCTGTGGCTATCGAAGCCCGATGCTGTGAAGTAGGGTATATCTGGTATAGGGCCTGTATTTTTAAATGCAGCTATTAAGTCGATATAAAGCAGGCGGGATGTATTGTTCAATTCTGACTGGTTAAAAATTATCCCTTCTACTTTCGTAAAATCAAGGATGTTGTTTAATGGATCATTAAAAATAATCGAAAGCGGAAACTTCACTTTAGTCCATTGTAAGGCAGGTACATTATCGTTGTAATCGGAAAGCATATATAATTGAGAGTTTACTTCGCCAGTTCCTGATGTATTTACACTTCTAAAGCCTATTTTGGGTAGGGCAGTGTTTGGAATTTCAGTTAATGAATAAACATAAAAGAGTATGGAGTCTTTATCTGATATATCCATAGTGCTCCAGTTGCTTTTATAAATAGTTACTTTCCAGTTTCCTGATGAAGATGAAAAATAATTGAATTTCAGGGATGTGTTTCCCTGGTAAGCTGCGGCAACACAAGGCACTTTATCGTTGTATTGTGGATAACCCGGAGGAAATGTATGCTCAAAAGTGCTGTTTCCCAAGTTTGCAACATCTACAATACCCTGGTCATAATAAGTAGAAGAAGTGCCTTCAGTGAAAAAGTAAACTATCTGTGCATTCGGTTTGTTTAAAAACAGAATAAGTGCAACCAATGTTAAAGAAAACAATTTGAAAAACTCTTTCATAAATTGTAAATCATTAAAAGTCAATAGTTAATATAAATGCAGAAAATTCCTATTTTCAATTTTTATTACGCGATAATTTTTAATAGTGTGGAAAAAGCTAGTTTATTTGGTTGGTCCCCAGGCAAAACTGATGTGTCTTTTTTTAATGCGCACTTTTGTCCACTCCTCCGGAAAGTTATAGTTGCGTTTACTTACCCACCATACATTGTCGCCCGATGCATCGGCGAATTTTATTTCAAAATTATTTGAGGGCGATTCGGCTTTTACATAAAAAGTAAATTCATAGTTCTCGGGCAAATCTATCGGGAGGAGTTTTTGTATCCCTCCATAACCAGTTCCTTTGGTAAAGTCGTAATCGAAGCGTATGGCATTTCCTGTTAAGCCCGGCTCATTACTTATATTGAGACTTACCCCATCGGATTGAATGAAATACCAGCCCTCTTTGTTTTCGAATGAATCGAGTGTTGTACTTTGTGCCGATAGAATTGTTTGAAAGGATATCAACACAGAGGTTAGTATGAATGTTTTAAAATTTGAACTGTTCATCATTATTCATTTTAATTTGTTTAATAAAATTACAGGAGGAGTGTTTTTATTGGTTCCTGAGCCTTAGTGGCATTGGCCCTGTCTCTCAACAGCCAAACCACCAAAGCGCCAGGTTTTACCAAACTATCCCCTAACAACCATTTATTTTACCTACTATAAAAAAATGCTTTAGTTAATGTATTCAAAACCAAGCCGGCTAAGGCCTGTTTGAATAACCGGATCTTTCATCACATAATCCCACACCAATCCGGTTCTGAAGTTTTCTATCATTATGAGCATAGGGCCCTGATCGATTCCGATGTAATCTGAGTTAACCCAATTAATTGTTGGGTTAAACGAATCGAGGTAGCCATATTTCCCCCAGATTTTATCGCCATATCTGGCATTGAACGATTTGATGGTGGGCAAAACAATTTCAGGGGCAAATGGCAGCGACGATATGGCCCCATAAGGTGCAATGGTGCCATCCTCGGCAATGGTATGATCCCGGCCGCTAGTTCCTCTTCCGGCATAGCCTTCAAACTTTTTATTCCCGAAATTGTAGGTGTCACCCGGGCCGTCACTGGCTGTAACGCCCCAGCAAAGAGAATCGTAACCGATCCACCCTTTCGGATTTTCAATGGCATATTCGCGCTGAACATAAGTAGCACGACGTGAATTTTCAAAGTAATCAATTCCTTTTTCTTTCATGTATTTATCGGCCAGTCCCCGAAAATCTATGAAAGCCTGCGAAAACTGGTGACCAAATAAAGGGGGGAAAGCTACATGCGAAAGTCCTTCATACGGGGTTGCCCATTGATAGCTCGAAAGCCATGCGTCGTAACTTTTTTCCACATTTTTCATACCTGTTCCTGCCGCCAGAATGTATAAAAACAAACCTTCGTTGTAACCCTTCCATCCAAAATTCAGGAGTTCGGTTTCTGGATACCATCCCATAGAAAGGGTGTTGGGATGAATGCTGGTATCGGGCATAAGAAAGAATTCCCACTCCAGGCGTTGAAGCAATGCTCCGGTAAGAGTGCGTATTTGGTTTTCAACCTCATTGTCCTGATTGAAATAATTGCGTGCAAAAATAAATCCCATCATTAATAAACCCGTATCGATTGTCGACAGCTCACAATTCCATTCGCGGGTACCGCTCTCCATTCGTAAAAAGTGATAATAGAACCCTTTATAACCGGCGGCATTGGTGTCGGCATTTTGCGCAGAATTAGTAAAAAACAAAAGGTTCTTTAGGGTAATATCTGCAGCCTTCTCGCGGGTTATCCATTGGCGTTCAGCGCCTATGGCAAAGCAGGGTATTGCAAAACCGGTAGAAGCTATGCTTGCGGGAGCTCCAGCTGCAGCGCGATCTTTCACTATTCCCCATTCAGGATGATGCTCGTTTAAAAAAAACAGAAATGTTTTATACTGTATAGAATCGAGCATAGCAATCTCATCCTGCGAAAGGGTATAATCGATTTTACCAAACGATTGATAAACGCTTGGTTTACTTTGCTTACATCCTGAAGTACTTATAAGAAATAGTGTAAGTACTAAACATATTTTAAGGGTGTTTCTCATAATTCTATTTTATAAGTAGTTTCTGGTTAATATTTATACTCCAATAATTAAATCGGGCAGCAAGTTCCTAAAAACTAAATCCCAGGTTTGTTAAACCGGTTTGCACTTCGGGGGCCGACATAAACAAATCCCACAACAGTCCGGTACGGTAATTCTCTATCATACAGATCTGCGGTCCCTGGTCAATGGAAATATAGGAAGTGGCCCACCAGCTGCTGGTCATATCAAAGGCATCGTAAAAGCCATAGTCGCCCCAGAGTTTATCGCCTATTGTGTAATAGAAAAACCTTATTGCATCCATCGATTCTTCGGGAGTATATGGAATGGACGATACGGCAGCAGTTGGAGCAATGACTCCCCGGTCGTTGCTGGGTTCGCTTACTCCATATTTGTTATTTGGAAGATCACTTGCTGTTAGTCCCCAGCATTCGGAGCTGTAACCAATATATTGTTCGGGATTTCTTTTGCAATGTTCGAAATTAATCAGGCTATGAGCCCTGTTTTGTTCCCAATAGTTGGCAAATTCATCGGAAAGATTTCTGGGATCTAGCCCCAGAAAAGAGTAATGAGCCCAAAAAAGCGGTCCGCCGTAATCCCAGCTAAGAGGTAAGGTAATGCCATAAAAAGTTTTACCGTTGCTCATCGGAAAGGCTCCATTCCGGGCCCAGCCATTGGTATATACTTCTTTTGAAACGCTATAGGTGGGAGCGCTGGCAGCTAACACATAAGTAATCAAACATTCGCTCCAACCTTGTATTTGCATGTTCATTATCCAGCCTTTATCGGGCGACCAATGCCAGTACAACACATCTTGTCCCTGTGTAAACCAGCTCCATTCTACCGATTGCCAGAGGCCATTGATACGGTCGATTAGTTCCGACTCCTGCGGAACAGCGTTTTCAAGATATTGCCTAACTGTTAAAAGACCTTGAACAAGAAAAGAAGTTTCAACCAGATCGGCACCATTGTCGTTGGTGCTAAAAGGTATCACTTTGCCTGTGCTTCCGTTGATCCAGTGTGGCCATGCTCCATGAAAGCGGTCGCTTGTTTCGAGAAAAGTGAGAATGGTTTCAAGTCTTTCCAGTAACTGGTCGCGGGTAATAAAACCACGTTCGGTGCCCACTATGAGTGCCATCAATCCAAATCCCGAACCACCTGTTGTAACAATATCGCCCGAGCCGAGTCGCTCTCGCGATAAACCTGAAGTCGGGTGGGCGTAATCCCAATAGTATTTAAAAGTTTGTTCCTGTATAAGTGTCAGAAGTTCAGTGTCGGTAAGCAATGCGAACTTGGGGGTTGAGTCGATAACCGAATAAAAATAGTTGTTAAATCCGCTAAAGGGATATCCATCTTCAGAAGTAAGGGAAGCAGAAATAGAAAAATAGTATTTCTGTATACTATTTAAGTCTTGTGTGATTTGAGCGGTAACAGTTGTGTTATTGTCCGAAAGAGAAATATCGAGAAAGTTATGACCTACTAATGTAAAGTGGTTTTTATAATTGTTTTCCTGAATTGGTTCGTTAAAATGAATGGTGATAGTATTATTTGTCAGAGGTATATTCTGAAGTATGTTGGGTTTACTGAAATCTAAACCGTTTATATAAATGTTTTCGATTTGGAGCGTTCCGTTTATGGTTTGAAATAAATAGGTAATTCCTTCGAATTTTTCTTGCTGCGAGCCGCGCAGCGTATTATTTATGCTGAGGGTATAGATATTTAGGTATTCGAGGGGTTGAATAAATGACAGAATTATGTTTTTTTGTCCGTTACTAAAGCCGAAAGTCAGATCAATGGTTTCGCCGGAATCTGTTGAGAGCATTATGCTTGTAGAAACGGTATTGGTATCGACCGGACTGCTAAAAGCG
This sequence comes from Bacteroidales bacterium, assembly GCA_035913795.1. Classification (GTDB taxonomy): domain Bacteria; phylum Bacteroidota; class Bacteroidia; order Bacteroidales; family UBA10428; genus UBA10428. The sequence continues at coordinate 8,110 of JAMIIA010000181.1, read as the reverse complement.
ATCAGCAGAGGTTCGTCGACAGGCAGGTTGACTGTGGTTTGCGATGCATCGAGAATCAAATTTCCAGCACTTACCTGAGTCAATTGCAAATTGCCATAATTAATTTCGGTATTATCTGGTTTGCAGCTTGTAAAAACCACACAAAACATTATAAACCAAATATATACAAGATGATTTTTCATCGCAAATAAGGTATAACAATTTAAATGCGGTTTTATTGAAAGTTAACCAACCTCCCCGTTTTGCATTGGGGAGGTTAGTTTGAATTAAAGCCGCCTACTAAGAATTAAGAAAACCTAACTAAAACTACTACGAAGATTTCTTGAATAATTGTTTATGGTTTTGATGAATTATACATCAGCAGCACTTCTTCTTCGGTAATTGCTCTTTCAAAAATCCGGATATCATCCAATTGACCTTTGAAGTGATTGGCTTCGGCGAAATCATAGCCTCCCCAGGGTTCGGTATCCCACAAGGTGCCAGCACGCGATTGGATAAAGCCAAAGGCCATTTCGTTAACTACTTCCGGAGCTACACCAGAATAGGTTACGCCAGTGATAACTCTTTTTGCATCGCCATCGGGCCATAAGTCAAAGTCGGTACTTTTCATTTTTTCGCCGTTGTAATATAATGTACTCTTTTTTGCTTCAGCATCGAAGGTAAAAGTAACCAATAACCATTTGTCTTTTAATAATGCAATCATATCTGCTTCTGGAATAGATTTAGCAAAATCAATACCTTGCCAACCGCCATTATCCTTGGAGGTAGCATCCTTTGCAAACGCAAAATCTTCTGTAGTTGAAGCAGTATCGCTTAGGGTATAACGAACAGCGAATTTAGCACCGTCGTAGCCACCAAATACTTCATACTGAAGGCCAAAGAAAGCACCCAGACCAATTACAAAGTGTCCCGAAGTTTTGCCGGTAGAGTTTGTTTTCATCCAGAAACTGATTGTCAAATCATCGTTGCTTAGAAAATCATCAGCATTCGGAATTTCAATGATGCTGGTTGTTCCGTTGAAGGTAGCGGCTTTTCCGCTAAAGCCGGGGGTGTAAGTCATACCAACTTCAACCCCATCATAACTACCTACATTGTCCTTGGCATTACCTTCAAATAACCATTCGGCAATCATGCCCGTGGGAACAAAAGGATCTTTGGTAGTAAAATTACGCACGATTTCTGCGCCAAGCACATTACCGTTCGTAGCCTTTAAGCCTGTTTCAAAGCTTAATATGTACTTTGTACCTTTGCCCAAGCCTGCAGTAGGCGTAATGGTAATGACTGCACCACTTACTTCAATATCACAATCGACCACGACATCGTTATAATCAGTCACCAAAGAAATGTTTGCAGAAGTGGCAGTAGCGACATCAACTGCAGTGGCGAAGGTTGCAGTGATAACCACTGAATCTTGCTTCCATGGAACAGTGGTGGGAGCAGTGGCACCGTTCAGGTCGATTGATCCGGCTACCAAAGTACTCAAAGTAAACGCTGTTGGTTCTTCTTCATCTTTGCAGGAAGAGGTAAAAAGCAAGGCACCAAGAGCGATGCCAATCAGACTAAAATAAAACGCATTTTTTTTCATAGTTCATCAATTTAAGTGAATATTCAATATAAGGTGTTGTTCTTTTTATTCGTCCCATTTTGGGTTTTGGGTTAATGCTCCCTGCGAAAGGTCTATTTCGCTTTGTGGAATTGGGAAAAGCTCGTGTTTTCCGCTAACAAAGCCCAGTGGTCCAAGCACTTCTACAGCTTTGCCAGTGCGCACCAGATCCCAGAAACGGTGACCTTCGAGTGCCAATTCCATGCGCCTCTCGGTGAGAATTGCATCACGAAGCTGATTTTTATTGGTAGTAGTTATATCGGGCAGAATTCCGGCATTTCCTTCGCGGGCTCTTGCTCGCACCTGGTTAAGGTAAATCAGTGCTTCACCCGGTTTATCGTTCTCGTTCAATGCTTCGGCAGCCATTAATAACACGTCGGCATAGCGAATAATCCGCTTGTTATGGCCAAACTGTGGCGGAACTGTGGTGCCAGGAGTCCAAACTTTGCGGTTGTAACATTCTATTTCTATTATATTTCCTTCACCGTCTAGTGTAACATCCTCTGTTGGGCCATCACCCATTATGGTGATGCCATCGAGCACATCGCCCAGATCGATGATGGTGCCTTTGAGTCGTGGATCGGCGGGATCGAAAAGGGCACGCAAATCTAACGATGGTCGGTTAAAACCCCAACCACGGTTGGGAGTGCCGCGAACTCCCTGCACATTGGCATATTGGTTGCCGGTAGCAGCTTCCACTCCTTCGGCACCAATCTCAAATACCGATTCTATGCCGTATTCTCCATTCACACCGTTGGCATCGGCAAATACAGGTTCCAGATCGTATTCGAGAGATTCGATTACATCGAGCGCATATTTTTCGCAGCTATCAAAATTACCTTCGAACAGAAAAACTCTTGCCAGCATAGCTTTTGCCGCTCCTGCTGTGGCCCTGCCAAGGTCCTCCGGATCTAACTCGCTGCGTTCGGTTAGGTTTGCTGCAGCAAAATGCAGATCGGTTTTTATTTGTGCAAAAATTTCAGCTTCGGTGGCACGTGACACTACAAGAGGAGGGTTTAATTTGTTAATAAGCGGCACGCCACCCCAGGCTCTTACGAGGTCGAAATAGATTAATGCCCTTATAAAGCTTGCTTCGCCCAGGTACCTGTTTTTAAGGTTTTCGTCCATGCTAATGCCTGGTACTCTGTCCAACACCACATTGGTGCGTTTCACTCCCTGGTATAGCGAAGCCCACCAACTTCCCAGCTCGCTGCCTGTGGTGGTAAAAGTAAAGTTGTCGTAAGGATTAATAGCCGCAGCCTGGTCGCCAGCATTGCTTCCCTTGTAGGCGTCATCAGACATAATATCAGTGAGAGGGAATAGCCCAGAATGAAATGTGCTATTTCGCAAGGTAGCATAACAGGCATTGGTTGCCAGCAGTGCATCGGAAGCACTTACTGGAAATGATTCCTGGGTTAATAATCCCTGGGGTTCTTTATCCAGAAAACTTTCGCAGGAAAGAATGGAAGTAAGCATTATTGCCAACAAAAGGCGGAAATATTTATTAATAGTTGGTTTCATGTTTAAAAGGTTAAGTTGATACCAAATGAATAAATGGCAGGTATTGGATAAGTACCCATATCGATGGCATTGCCCAAAGCGTCGCTACTGGCAATTTCTGGTGTGTATCCGGTAAATTTGGTAAGGGTATAGATGTTATCGCCCTTTAAATAAAGGCGCATTTTGTTTATTTTTGCTTTGGCAGTCAGATCGGCAGGAAGAGTGTAGCCTAATACCATGTTGCGTAAACGGATAAACGATCCATCCTGAATAAACCAATCGGACGGTACATAATTATATCCACCCCATGAAGCTCTTGGCTCTGTATTAGTAGTCCCTGGTCCAGTCCATGCATCATTTACATGATCTTCAAAATTGTATTTGTCCGGTCTTACAATTTCTTTTCCGTTAAGAATTTTATTGCCCGATTGACCTTGTATGCTAAGCGAAAAATCGAAGTTTCTATAGGTTAGCTCGGCATTGAAACCAAATATAAAGGTAGGAATGGGCGAACCCAGATAAGTACGGTCATTGCCATCAATTCTGCCATCACCGGTCACATCAACCCGGCGTAAATCGCCCAAACCGGCGTCGCTGGTATGTGGGTAGGCATCGAGATCACTTTGTGTTTGAAAAAGGCCATCGGTTTTATATCCATAAAAAGCACCAATCGGCAATCCTTTTCGGCTTTGTGTGGTAAACCCCGAAATGTTTCCACCGTAAAGCAGCGAATCGACACCGCTGTTTCCACCTACACTTAATACTTCATTGTGCACGGTGGTAGCCACAAAACCCAGTCCGTAACCAAAGTCGCCCCGTTTTTCGCGCCAGTTTATAGCGGCTTCGAAGCCATAATTCAGCACCTCGCCAGCATTGTAGCGAACCTTTTGGCCCTGGCCATTGCCCATGTGTCCGGGGGTGGTCAGTTCAACCAGTATATCATCGGTAATACGGCGGTAATAATCAAACTCTCCACTAAGTTTGCCTTCAAAAAAGCTAATCTCCATACCAATATCGGTCTGTGTGGTAGTTTCCCATACTAAATCGGGATTTCCGCTCTTCGCATACGATACACCGGGATAGGAAATATCGCCTGCAAACACTCCAAAAAGATTTTCAGTGAGGGAAAACCTATCAGAATAAGTTATTTTGTCGTTGCCAATTTGTCCCCAACTAGCACGGAGTTTAAAGTTATGGATAAACGGAAGGCTTTTCATGAAGCTTTCTTCGGAAATATTCCAGCCCGCTGCAAAGGAGGGGAAATTGCTAAAACGGTTTTCTTCGCTGAATTTCGACGAACCATCGCGCCTGAAAGTGGCAGTTAAAATATACTTATCATTATAGGTGTAGTTTGCCCGAAATAAATAAGAAATCATCGAGTAGTATAAATTATTGTCCACTTTATTTTCAAAATTGTTAATCTTATCATCTGTAATATAACTGGGTTGCAAGTACCAGAAATCTTCCCCATCGCGCAGAATATTTTCCCCATCTATTTTTAAATACTCCGACTGGGAGTTTTGCATGGTGTATCCACCCACTACATTAATTGAGTGTTTATCGAAATCCTTAATAAAGGCAAGCGTATTTTCCCATAACCAGGTAAAATTTTCGGTTGATTCTTTATGTAAATCGCTCGTGGGGTTGCTTTGCATCGACTGGGTTCCGTCGTAGTAAAGCACGTTAAAGGCTGGTGTGAAGTTTTCGTTCTTTTTATACAAGGCATCGATGCCATAGCTACTTTTTAGCGTAAAGTGCTTTAAAAGTTTAGCCTGAACAAAAATGTTACCAAGCGTTCGTACTCCACGATCGAAGTTATTGGAATAAGCAAGGTCTGCCAAAGGGTTTCCCACACCCGGCACACCGGCATAACTGCCATCTTCGCGGTACGGTAAAAGAATGGGGCTTGCACGATAGGCATTGTAGGTTACATTGGGAGCATTTTGCTGCTTATAGGGTGTAATGGTAAAGTTATTGCCCAGATCTAAAAAATCCGTGAGTATGTAGGTGTTGTTTAAACGCAATGTGAGTCTTTCATACGATGATTTATCTACTATTCCATCCTGCTTATAATATCCCACACTGAGGTAGTAGTTAGTCTTTTCAGTACTACCTGCCGCCGAAAGTTGATGACTCATTATTCCGGCGGGATTAAATACCAGGTCCTGCCAGTCGGTGTTAGGCAACTTTTCGGTATCGTTGTATGTAAAGCTTATTTTATTGGTATAATCGCCATATTCTTTACCGCTTAGCAGGTCTATTTTATTATTAAGCATCTGTATGCCCATTTCTCCGTTGTAACTGAATTGGGTGGCAGCCTCGCCCTTCTTACCTGTTTTAGTGGTAATCATTATTACGCCATTCGAACCACGTGAACCATAGATTGCTGTGGCTGAGGCATCTTTCAATACTTCGGTCGATTCAATGTCGGCTGCATTTAGAAACGATATATCGTTCGATATTACTCCATCAATTACATAGATGGGAGAGTTATTGTTAAATGTGCCTACCCCTCTGATCCGCACAACCGGATCGGCACCCGGTGCACCAGAGGTACTGGTTATTTGCACACCACTTACCCTGCCTTGTAAACTCTGAACCGGGTTGCTGGAGGTTATTTTTACCATGTCGTTGGCTTTAACAGATGCTACTGCACCAGTCAAGTCACTCTTTTTTAGGGTTCCATAACCAACTACCACAATTTCTTCCAGCGCTGCGATGTCTCTTATTAACATAATGTTTAGATGAGCATTGCCGGTTACGGGAAATTCCTCATCCAGCATGCCGACCATAGAAACTACCAGCACACTATTAAGGGGTGCCTGTATTGTAAAATTTCCTTCCATGTTGCTGATTGTTCCCTCTGTGGTATTCTTGATATACACACTCACGCCAGGTAAGGGGAGGTTGTCCTCGTCTACTATTTGTCCTGATACTTCGAATTGTTGTGCAAACAAAGTAGAAGCACTTGTGAAAACAAGTAATAATAGAATAATAAGGTTTTTAGCCATTGCACTGAATTTAGATTGTTATCCTAAAGTTAGGCATGACTTTTATGGAATATCAATTTATTGGTGGCACACTCGTTTCACAATTCAAAAAAAGATTCAAAAAAAGATACTACAACACCTCAACAAGAATTTGTAAAGCGCATTTATTCAGGGTGTTAAATAATTAATAAAAAATAGTTGTTTTTTCTGCCTATTGGTTTTAGAAAGAATAGAAGGGGCGATTTGATCGTTTTTGCACAAAGACAGATGTCGTAGGGGGCGGTTTTATAATCATTTTACATTAACTAAGGCCTCTTTTACCTCCTTTTTATATGCATTTATAGTGATAAAATGAGTCACGGATATGTAAAGGGTGAAAAAAACCTAAAATTGGTATTGACTAAAGAATAAATATTTGTTTTAGCGGGAGTGGTAAATGACGATGGGTGTTATTGCCAATCTCAACTAAGCTTTTTCTATTCTGTACAAATAATGAAACTTTTATTGAAAATAGTTGTCCATCAATCTTGCCATTTTACAAACCATCATTTATTTCTTAATTGTTTATTCCATTGCTTTAATGATAAACCTTTACATTGATTACAATACCTGCACTTGCAGGATCTTCATGGAATAGTCGATTTTTTACTCTTTCAGATTATGGTACAATACAAGAATAGTTGATGATTTTTTATTTAATCTTAAAATATGGAGTTAGATTGGAAGTTGAAACTTACTTATTCAGAGATCAATTTTTCTGCAATAATTTAATCAACGCATAAACATAAAGCGTTAGCACAGTAATTGAATTGAAAGACTTGTCACTGTTATAATTGTTAAAGTCGTTGTTGAAATATTATTAGAATTTTATAATTAGCGCCAAAATCTAAACAACAAGTATCATTTGAAAAATTAATAAACATGTTGTTATTAGAAAAGAGAAAAAATTACACATCAGGGTTTAAAACCAAATTAGTACTTGAAGCTCTGCAAGAGAGAGATACCATCCAAGAGATTGGGAAAAAGTAGAACATTCATCCAAACCAGATTTCAACTTGGAAGAGTCAGTTTTTAAATAGTGCCAGCAGTGTTTTTGAGAAAGGCGCCAAAATTGATGACAGCGAAAAAGAGAAGGCAGATCTTTTCAAAAAGGTAGGTCAGCTTCAAATGAAGGTTGATTTCTTAAAAAAAGTATTGGGGAAATAGCCCAAAAAGACAGGCAGCTGAAAGTTAAAAAAGACTCTCCAATAAGCGTAAAGGAACATTGTAAGCTTATGGCTATCTGTCGAGTAAGTTTCTACTATATTCCCCAGAAAGACAGTTCTGAGAATCAGGAACTGATGAAACTAATAGATAAGCAATATATGGAGACTCCTTTTTATGGAGTTCCCCGCATGGTACAATATCTGCGTGAGCAAGTCCATTGTGTAAATCCAAAGCGAATACGACGCCTGTATCCTTTAATGGATTTACATGCAATCGGACCACGTCCGAATATCAGCAAGCCTCATAAAGGTGAAGGCCACACTATCTATCCATATTTGCTGCGACATTTAAAGATTGTTCGTCCAAATCAGGTTTGGGGCATGGATATAACCTATGTTCCGGTTGGGAATGGATATATGTATCTGGTGGCTATAATAGACCTATACAGCCGCTTTATTGTAGGATGGTCACTATCCAATACAATGACTTCGCAATGGTGCAAAGAATGCCTTGAAACCGCTATACTACAACATGGCAAACCAGAGATACTAAATACCGATCAGGGCAGCCAGTTTACGAGTCCACTCTTTACTGAGTTTGTAACTAAAGGTCAGAACATCCAATTTAGCATGGACGGCAAAGGCCGGGCTATAGATAATATCTTTATAGAACGCTTTTGGCGAAACATCAAATACGAGAAGATCTATATTGAACCATCAGAAGATGGTATTGAACTATACGGCAAAATAAAGTGGTATATGGAGTTCTATAATAATCGTAGAGGCCATCAAACATTAAATTATAAAAGACC
>JAMIIA010000180.1:0-88284 GCA_035913795.1 Bacteroidales bacterium | reverse complement strand
CTGCACTTATTTAATAGTGGCAAAAGTTAAGCATGCTTTAAAAAGCAATCTTTCAATCTATGAAATAATACAGATTTTAAGCATATCAGTATTTGATAAAACCTCATTACGAGAGTTGCTCACAGAATTTCAAACCAAACAAAATGTCAAAGAACAAAGAAATTTATTTAGTGACTAAATTTTAACGCATCAGTAGTAATCGTATTTTACTAAAAATAATTTAAAAAATCACCAACTATTTTTGGCACCATTACCAGAAAAAACGATTATTGTTTCCCTTGGAATAGACCTACTGAAATTCTTTCTTTAACTGTTCGCACCATTTGGTTATGCGTTGGTTGTTAAGTTTAGCCTGGTTCTCGAAATCGATGGCCAATCCACAAAGCTCGCTACCCCGCTCGGCTTTTGAGCTTTCGTAAGTATATCCTTCGCGTGAAGTGAAACCCACCACGGTTGCACCAGTGTTTTCTAATATTGTGGCCATAATGCCTACTGCATCGCAGAAGTTTTCCGGATAGCCTTTCTGGTCTCCGTTGCCAAAAATGGCGATTTTCTTTCCTTTTAGTTTTAACTCTTCCAGTTCGGGCACAAATTCATCCCAGTAATTTGGAAGCTCTCCATCGAACCAGGTTGGGCAGCCTAGTATTAAATTGTCGAAAGACGCAAATACCTTTCCGGTAATTTCTTCGGCGTTCACAGCTTCAATTTCCTGTTTTTCGAAGCTTTCAAGAATTTTTTTTGCTACCAGTGCTGTTTTATTGGTATTGAAACTATATATTAAACCTACTTTTTTCATATTTATTAAGTTAATCGATTTAGGCAGAAGTAGTTAAGTAAATAAAAAAATACCTTTTGCTCTGCCAGTTGTTTCATTAGTATTTTAATAGTTCAAGCATTCCTTTTTCTATTTTCTCCATGCTGGGCAGAGTAGCTTTTTCCAGTATGCGATTAAAGCCTACAGGTGTAAATGTGGAGCCAATGCGGCGCACAGGACCATCGAGGTATTCAAAAGCTTTTTCTGTGATTTGTGCAGCCACTTCGCCGCCAAAGCCCCCAAACACTTTATCTTCGTGCACTACCAGGGCCTTACCAGTTTTGCGAACCGATGCCAGAATGGTTACTTCATCAAGAGGTAGCAGCGAGCGCAAGTCGATTACTTCGATGCTTGCACCTGTTTCTTTGGCAATTTTTTCGGCTGCCTGTACGCACATATGGGTTGTATTTCCATAGGTGAATACACTCAAATCAGTACCTTCCATGCGCACACGGGCTTTTCCGAATGGCACTTCAAAGTCGTCGGGAATTGGAGCTGCGGCTACCGGAGCATTGTATAAGAACTTTGGTTCCATAAATACGGTCATACCTTCGGAACGCATTGCGGTGCGGAGCAATCCGGCAGCATCGTCGGCATAAGAAGGATAGACAACCCTTGTACCAGGGAAAGTAGTGAGCGAACCTTCTATGTTTTGAGAGTGGTACAATCCTCCTCCAATATATCCACCAGAAGCCAGGCGCACCACTATGTTGGGCGAGAACTGACCCTTCGATCTCCAGTATTCGTGTGTTGTTTCTACAAACTGCTCCATGGCAGGCCAGAAATAATCGGCAAATTCGGCACCCTCCACAACAAGGCGAATTTTTTTATTGAATCGCGACATTCCATTGGCGGTACCCATAATAAAGTCTTCGGCAATAGGAGCGTTAAACACACGTTCGATGCCAAACTCCTGCTGCATGCCTTTGGATACATTAAAAATGCCACCTTTTTCTTTATTGGCTATGTCTTGTCCCCAGATATATGTGTCGGGATTGTGTCTGAATTCGGCTTTGAGAGTTTCGTTGATACCTTCAATAAGCTTTTTCTCCGGGCCTTTAAAATCGTGCAAGCCTTCGGGGTATTTTTCCGATACACGTTCTTTCCCAATAACAAAATCGAAAATGGAAGCAGGGTCTGGGTCTGGTGCAGCCAGAGCTTTTTTATGAGCGGCTTTTACTTCCTCTTTGATGCGGGCATCAATCTGAGCCAGTTCGTCGGCACTGATGCGGTTGTAACGCACCAGCAGTCGTACAAATTTTCCGAGTGGGTCATACTCACGCACGTAGTTCAGTTCATTGTCATCGCGGTACAAGTCGTGGCGGTCGCTGTTGGAGTGTGAATGAATACGTACACAGTTGGCCTGCACAATTACTGGATTCTGGTTAGAAATGGCCCATTCTTTGGCTTCAACCATGGCATTCATCGAATCGAATACGTCTTTTCCGTTGCAATGAATGATGCGAAGGTTTTTAAGCCCGGAAAAATTGTTGGCTACTTTTCTGTTGGCTGTCTGATCCTTCTTTGGAACCGAAATTCCATAGCCATTATCTTGAAAGACAAAGATTACCGGAAGCTGTTCATTCGAGGCACCGTTGATTGCTTCATATACATAGCCTTCAGATACTGATGATTCGCCCTGAGAACTGATAGCCACACCTTTTTGTTTGTATTTTTTCAGCCCTCTTCCAACACCTGCAGCATGAAGTGTGTGGTTACCCGTACAGGACGAAACGTTGTGAATGTTCCATTCGGGTTTGGCAAAGTGATTCGACATATGACGGCCTCCACCGGCCACATCGCTGTCTTTCGATATCCCGTTGTAAATAATTTCTTCCGCTGTAAGTCCTGCAGAAACATTGGTTATCAGGTCGCGGTAATACGGAAACAGATGATCTGTATTTTTGTCGAAAATTTGTCCAATGGCCATTTGAATGGCATCGTGCCCAGCTGCTGGCGCATGATACGACCAGCCAATGGCTTGTTTCAGGTAATTGGGAGCCCTATCGTCGAGGGCACGGCCAAGGGCCAAAATGTAATACCACTTTTCAAGAACTTCTTTTGGGGTATTCTTTATTGTATATTTCTGTTTAATAGGTAAATCTGTAAATGCCATACTGCATGCTTTGTTGTTTATTTAGAATCGCTCTAAACTTAATTAAAAAAATGTTTTCCGGTTCTTAGCGCCGAATTTTGTTTTCAAAATTAAATAGTTCGGGTGGTATCAAACTGTTCAAGCAAATCGGCCAGGTATCGGAGATAACCTCCAGCCAGAGCTCCATCAATAACCCTGTGGTCGTAGGTAAGGGCCAGAATCATTTTGTGTCTGATTGCAATTACATCTCCGGTTGGGGTTTCCAGTACCGCTGGTTTTTTTTCAATATTTCCTGTTGCCAGTATGGCCACTTGCGGCTGATTAATGATTGGAGTACCCGTGAGGTTGCGGAAAGAACCAAAATTAGAGATGGTGAAGGTTCCGCCTGCAATGTCGTCGGGCGAAAGATTGTTGGTGCGGGCTTTGTCTGCCAGACTGTTCATATCAACAGTTACCCCCAAAAGGCTTTTCTGGTCGGCATTTTTAATGACCGGCACAATAAGATTACCAGAAGGTAGCGAAACTGCAATTCCTATGTTGATGTTTTTACGTAAGATCACTGAGTCGCCACTCACCGAGGCGTTGACTCCCGGATATTGCTTCAGGGCTTTCGCTACCGCCTCGATAAATACCGGCATGTAGGTGATATTCTGTCCTTCGCGTTTTTTAAAGGCATCTTTTACCTGATTTCGCCAGAAAACTAGCGGGGTGACATCGACCTCGATAAAATTGGTGACATGGGGCGATACCTGTTTTGACATAACCATGTGATCGGCAATGAGCTTGCGCATGCGGTCCATTTGCACTATGGTGTCACCAGGTGCTGCAGAAACAACCGGAGCTTTTATGGCAGGAGCAGCCCCTGCTGCAGGTGTGGCCAAAGTTTTGGCAGGTTCATGACCACGATTTTGTATGTAAACAAGTACATCTTCTTTTTTCACCCTTCCGTGATGCCCTGTACCTTGAATTTGATCGAGTTCGTTTACCGGAATATTTTCTTTGCTGGCAATGCTTTTTACCAGGGGAGAATAAAACTTGTCGGATTTGCCCATATCGCTTTTTGGGGCAGAGGGTGCAGCTTTCTCTTTTATTGCAGGCTCAGGACTTTTTTCAGCTTTCCCGGCAGGCGCCTCGGCAGAGACAGCGGCAGTGCCATCGAGGTCAATTACAGCAATTACTTTTCCTACCGGAACCAGTGCCCCTTCTTCGAACAATATTTTAATAATTACACCATCTACCGGGGAGGGTATTTCGGAATCGACTTTGTCGGTGGCAATTTCAAGAAGTACATCTTCTTCTTCCACTTTATCTCCAGCTTTTTTAAACCACTTGGTGATGGTAGCTTCCTGAATACTTTCTCCCATTTTGGGCATTACAATATCAAATGTAGCCATAGAATAGTGTTACTTTTTTATTAGTTTTTGTTCGAACATTCAATTAACAGCGGGTTTTCTGAAATGTTCATGTATGTTTATCAGTTTCAATTTTTTTTATCATTCTTGTCCGGTACAATTATTCCCCTATTGCCGAAGCCTTTAATTACCTCTGGCTTAACTTAGCGCAGCGTTTTCACGAACGGAGTGAGTAACCCAGAGGCAATTAGAATTATATTTCCTTCCATTCTCAATGTCCGGACGGTGTGATTATAAATCTAACTGTTTCCGACGATTCACGGGTACGCACAAGGGCAAAATAGATACCAGCCGGAAGCTCATCGAGGTAAACTGAGTTTTGTTCCGGGCTGAGAGATAGTATTGTTCTGCCTTGCAGGTCGGTAACAATGATGCTTTGAATAAGCAGTTGATCTTTAGTTTCTATCCATACCCCCGCATTGGATGGCACCGGATAAACCTTCGAATTGGTTTCAAGAACTTGCTTCGTGCCGGTTAAAACTGGTATTTCAGGGTTAGAGGCTATTATGGTTTCTTCACCCACAAAGTAGTCTATATTTACTACAAACTGGTTGCCTGAAATCTCCAGGTCGTAAAGTTGTTCCATCGGTATCCCTGCAATTTCGATGAAGATGGTATAAGTTCCGTTAGGTATGTTGGAGAAACTAAAATTGCCATTTTCATCGGTAGTGGTAACCTCGATAATTTCGTAATCGTTGCTTTTTGTAGTAGTGGTGGATACCAATGAAGCACGGCCACTTTTCGTGGGTTTTGCATTCACCGACTTGAAGAGGTCGGTTTGGTCTGCTTCTGTTACCAGTCCTTGCAAACTGCCTTCTCCGTTTAAAGGTACATACGGGGAAACTATAATATTTTTACGTTCATACCGAATGGGTTCATTGATAAGGATTCGTTCACAATAATCCCAGTGGATGGGCGAAGGATAATATGCCGGAAGGTATGCAAGACCGGCATTGTCGGTGGCCATGGCCATTAATAAGTAGCGACCAAAAGGAACATCAATCCTTTCAAAGGTGCCATCAGGTAGAATGGGGATGCTGTCGATAATTGGAGATCGGCTATTTTGGGTATTGCCGTATGCCACCACATACCCACCGGCTGCCGGAACTCCTTGTTTATCGGTAACTTCTCCGGCCAATGTAGCAAATTGAGTATACCGCCCAAGGTAACTACCCTGGTTGAATGCATTTGCCACTTCAATTCCATCAATGTTATTGTTTGCACCATAAAAGGTTCCCGCTACCATCACATTGCCAAAGGGATCCTGGCTGATGTCGTTTAAATAGATGTAATCGGAATTGTTGCCAATTATCGCTTGTGCAAAGTCGGTAACACCTTCCCGGTTGAGGCGCGACAGGTAATTGTTGTTAAAATTGTTTCCCGTACCTATGAAGGAGTCATCGATGACAAAAGCATCGGAAAAAGATCCACCAAAAAGTATACTGCCATCCGAAGCAATATTGGAAAAAGAAAACTGTTCACTGCCAGTGCCACCTGCTGAAAAACTCCAACGGGTGTCTCCGGAGTTTTGGTCGAAGCTGGCCATGATCAGGTCTGCACTTCCGTTGCTTCCTCTGTTTACTTCATTTTCCAGTGCAATGGAGGCACTAAACTCATCGATATAATAAATATTCCCTTCAGTATCGGCCCCTAATTTCTGCTTTTCCTTGTTGGAAGTAGGGATAGACTCATTGTATTGTGTTTCGACAGACCGTAGCCACCGGAATTCTTTTATATCGCTGAAACTGGCGATAAAAGCATCGTAACTAGCTGTGGCTGATGTAGAAAAATCTTTATCTCCAATCAGCATTCCTTCGCTGTTGGAATAACCTAATACAGTAATGTTTCCATCCTTGTCGGATAACACTTCATTAATAGCATCTTGTCCTGAGCCCCTGAAGTGAATGGCTCCTAGTGCTGCCCCTGAAGTGGAATATTGTGCCAGAAATCCATCGGAAGTTCCTGATTGAAAAAGTGTATCGGTATTGAAAAGAAAATGCTTGTACCCATCGGTGTTTCCACAAAGCAGCAGGTTGCCTTCAGCGTTTAAGTGCATGCTTCTAAGGTAGATACTGCCATTATCCTGGTCAGGAATGTATTTGTTGGTGGAAGCCCACAGAGCCTCACCCTTCGTGTTATAGGCTGCCAGAAACAATTGTGCATCGGTTACAGCACCTACAACTGCGCGGTTGTCAAAACGGGCTATGTCGCCTGTAAAATCGCCAGCCATAAACACATTCCCCATCTCGTCCATGGCCATATCTTTAATGCTTCCGTAGGCTCCAAGACCATCGAAGTAGACCGGCTTAAACCACATCAGAAAACCGTTTTTGCTGATTTTCGCTACAAACCAGTTATCATTTGGCTTTTCAAGCGGCAGTGTGATTGGATCAATGGTAATACTCTGGCCCGAACTGGCATAAAAAGCAAAGGCCATTTCTCCCTTGTTGTTGATGCATGCTGCCGATATCCAGATGTAGGTGCTATCGGTATTGCTGCGCAACGAGAGTGCCCACACTGGTTTGCCATTGGACATGGTTTTCATTACATAATAACTATTTCCAAAGCCACTTGAGGGTACCGGCCCATTCACAGTTTTGTCGAAATACGTGAAACTTGATGCACTAAACCTACCGGTTGTATAAGAATAGCCAGAAGAATCGGTGAGGTTGAGGCTTAGTTCAGAGGGTGATCCTGTGTATATATACTTGTATTGCATTTGCACTTCTTGTGCAAACATGGGTATAGATAACATCAGGTATAAAAATCCAAATATTTTTTTCATAGCTGATAGTTTTTTTGTTTAAAAGAAAATTAGGGTTTAAGTATATGAAAAGATAGCGAAAAATATAAAAATTCTCTGTAATGCCCGATGGAAATTATTCGGATAGATGAAAGATAAAATATCTAGGGCATTTTTCCATGTACCAAGCGAACAAGAATTCTCAAAACAAATGCAATAGCGTTTCACAAAAACACAAGTTTAAATCATTCCCTTTTTTGGGCCCTTTATTTCGTTTTATTTTTTATCTTATTTCGAACCTAACTAAAGAAATTTTTAAAGTTATTCAGGAGTCCTATTCGACAGGAACGTTGCTGAATGTATAATTTAATTGATTCGAATACCTATAACCATAATATCGTCTACCTGTTCGTGGTCGCCCATCCATTCGCGTATTCTTTCATCCAGTATTTGTTTTTGTTCAGGCATGGGCTGTGTACTCATCTCAACCAGTAAATCGCGGAATGCCCCCGACTTAAATTTCTTTCCTTCGGGTCCTCCAAACTGATCGGCATACCCATCGGAGAATAGATACAGGCAATCGCCAGAAGCAACATCAATGGTAGTAGTGCTAAAGGGGGTCATTTCGCCTGAATGAAGTCCCACAGGCATTTTGTCGGCTTTCACCATTTCTGCCTCACCCTGGTGTACAATAATCAATGGGTTGTAAGCACCTGCGTATTGTACCTTTCTGTTTTTAAAATCGATGATGCACATTGCTACATCCATTCCATCGCGAGCTTCTTCGTCCTTGCGGGTATGCGAAAGGGTGCTGATGATATGGTTTCGAAGCTGGTCGAGAATTTCTCCGGCTTTTAAGGTTTCTTGCCGGGTAGCAATTTCGTTGAGGGTCGAAACGCCCAGCATGCTCATGAATGCCCCTGGAACTCCATGTCCGGTGCAGTCTGCTGCAATTACAATCGCTTTGTCATCTTTTTCTTGTATCCAGTAAAAATCGCCACTTACTATGTCCCGGGGTTTGTATAAGATGAAATAATCTTTCAGCAGAGGAGCAATGGTATCGTCATTTGGCAAAATAGCCGACTGAATGTGCCTGGCATAATGAATGCTATCGGTGATTTCTTTTTTCTGTTGAGCAATTTTATTGTGTTGCTCCTGTATCTGATCTTTTTGTTTTTCAATTTCGAGGGTGCGTTCCTTTACCCTTTGTTGCAGGACCTTTTTATCATTGCGTAGTTTTCTTTCGCGCAGATAGATTATCAGGAAGAGCAGAAGCAATAAACTGCTTATTTCAATGATTCGGAACCACCATTTTTTCCAGAAAGGTGCCAGTATTTCAAAACTAAATTCAGCAGGGGTCTCGTTCCACACTCCATCGCAGTTTGCCGCCATCACCTGAAAGGTATATTTTCCATGGGGTAACTTTTGGTAGGGTATTGATTTTATGGCTGTGGTAGGTTCCGACCATTGTTCGTCGTACCCAAGGAGTCTGTATCGGTAGGTGTTTTTTTCTGATAGGGTATAGTGCAACCCAACGTAATCGAAATACAAATTTTTCTTTCGGTGATGCAGGCGTAGGTCAGCGGGCAAAAGTGTGGTGGAGTCTATCCGCGAATAATAGGCATCCATAGAAGAGGTATCGTTGTAAAAATGAATGTTTCGGATATAAACCTTGGGTGGCGTTTCGTTCTGAAGGTCGTGTTCCTGCGAATATTTGATAATTCCATCGGCAGTACCAAACCAGATGTTCCCCTGCTTGTCGCGAACCATGGCCCCGAGGTTGTTTTCGACAGAAAGAAAGCCTTCGTTGTAGCCAAAGTGTTTAATATCTTTGGTAACCGGATCGAGCCTGTCTACTCCCAGGTTATGGCCTATCCAGATTTTCCCTTCCATATCCGAAATAATCGATACAGTTGAGTTGGAGCTTAAACCGTGTTTGGTAGTATAATTCCGGGTAGAGAAAACATTTTTCTCGCTCAATACGGCCGAGCAGACTCCGTTGTCGGTGGCTATCCAGGCAACTCCTTTGCGGTCGAAGGTGATGTCGTTGCAAAAGTTATTCGGCAATCCATTAAAAGTGGTGAAGTTGTAAAATACAGAATCGCTGTAAACCGACAAACCATAGGCGGTGCCACACCAGATGCGACCAGCGCTGTCGATTTCGACCGAGTACATGTCGTTTGATATCAGGCCATCATCCGAATTAAGGTAAGTATGCTCGCCCGAAGGCATATGGTAAATCAGCAAACCATCGGTGGTTGCGCCATACACAAAATCGTTGTAAACCTTCAGGTCGTATATATCTCTTTCGATGATTTTCTCGAGTGCTGTGTCAGGAACATAGCCGGAACGGCTTTTTTTCAGGCTGAGAAAGTTATTGGTTCCAAGAAATACTTTGTTCTGATGGCTGATGATTGATTGTACTGCCGGTTTTTTTGGAAGTCCGTTCTGGTCGGTGAATTGCTGAATAGGCAATGCATTGCGAAACAACGTAAGTCCGCTACTGGTTCCTGCAAGAATCGTTTCGTCGGGTGCGATATGTAGGGAAAGTATGTGTTTGTCGTCGTAAACAAAACCTTCGCGGTACACTTCAAAAAAGGCTTCGGAATACTTCGAGATTCCACCTTCGGTTAAAATCCAGATGTTACCATAACTATCTTCGCTAATTTTGAATACATAGGGGTTTACAAGATTGTTCTCAACCGAATAGTTCTCGAGCGTTTGGCTAATTTTCACCACCCCGTTTTCAAGCGTCCTGGCCCAGACATTGCCTTGTGAATCTTTTAACATCTGCCAGAACTGGAAGGCACGGGTCTGTTTGATAAAACGGTGGTCTACTTTATTGTTTCTTATTATATTGAGACCTCCATTGTAGGTGCCTACCAGCATTTCACCCGAGTTAGATTCCATCAGGCACAGGGCGATGTTACTTGTAAGACCATTGGTGGTATTGTATTGCAGCAAGCGTCCCTTGTCAAGCATAAAAACTCCACTTCCTTCTGTGGCAATCCAGATTCTGTCTTGCTGGTCGGTATAAAGATCGCGGACAATTAATTTTTCCAGACCAGCTGGCACACTGGCATGTAAATTACTGTCAAACACAATTACCCCGGAGCCTGTACCCAGCCATATACTTCCATTCTTGTCAAGCATATAGGAATATGCCGTTTCGGTCCTTTTTAAACTTTCAAATGGGTTGAGGATAAGTGTATCGTGCTGAATTACAGACACCCCTTCGTCCAGGCCACAGGCCCATATCCGGTTTTGCTGGTCTACAAAAATAAGGTTGATGGCGCCAGAAATCAGGCCGGCGGATTCGTCGACAATTTTTATCCCAAATTCGTTGATCACCGACAAACCTCCACTATTGTTCCCTGCCCAAATTTTGCCTTGTTGGTCTACTGCAAGGCAAATAGTAATATTATCAGCCAATCCATCTTCTGTAGTATATTTAAAAAATTGGTAACCATCGAACTTAGCTAATCCATTGGCAGTAGCCAACCAGATATAGCCTTTGTGGTCCTCCACCATGTCGCGCAGGTAATTCGAGGGCAAGCCATCGCGCACTGTGTAATTTTTAAATGGAATAATTTGACCTTGCAGGGATATTGCAGGCCAGAATAAAAAAAGCAGCAGGGTGGATAGGATTAACCTCATAAATCTAAAGATAATGGAAAAGCACCTAAGTACAAAAAAAGTGACAAAAGCTTCTTGCTCGCTCTCCACCAAAGTGGTTCGGGGTGGTTAAGCTAATTGAAAATAATTAACTTCATGCCATGGAAATATTGGGTGTTATTCTGGCCGGTGGCAAGAGCTCACGCATGGGTTCTGACAAAGGACTCGTTGAATTCAAAAGTAAACCCATGGCGCAATATGCCATCGAACTTTTACAACCCCTTTGCGATGAGTTAGTCATAAGTACTGGCAATGTCGATTACCTTCAGTTCGGTTACCAAACCATAGCCGACCTGGTTCCTTCTTGTGGCCCGATAGGTGGGATGTTTTCGGTAATGCACAGCTTGCCTGCTAAAAGATATTTTTTTCTTTCTTGCGATGTGCCTCATATTCCTTCTGCACTTGCCAAGGAGATTCTTACCCATAAAGACAAAGCTGAGATCGTTGTGCCTATTCATTCTCAAAATCGCTGCGAACCCTTGTTTGGTCTTTATTCGAAGAATGTATTGCCCAATCTGGTAAGGCAGATTGAAAAGGGAAATTACAAACTCCTCGATTTATTAAAAGAATGCAATACCTATTATCTCGATGTTCCCGAAGTGGGGAATGCCAAGACATTGTACCTGTTTAAAAATGTAAATACTCCCGGTGATGTCGAATGATCTTCTTTTTTTGCCCAATTTTATCTTGCTGGCAGGACAGCAACAGAATGTAGGTAAAACCACTCTGGCCTGTAGCATTATTTCCCGTTTTAGCCGCCAGCATTCGATCGTTGCTCTAAAGCTGAGTCCACATATGCATACCAATACAGGTTCCGCTCAACTAATTGTTGAGGGAAAAGGTTTTCAGTTGTTTCGCGAAACAGAGACCACAACTAATAAGGATACTTCCCGAATGCTGATGGCAGGTGCCAATGAGGCATTTTTCCTTCAAACCGATAAGGATAGCATCTTAGAAGGGATAAAGTCTTTTCATAGTCGAATCGAGCCCGGAGCATTGGTAGTATGCGAATCGGCCGGCTTGCGCGAATACATAAAGCCGGGTGTATTCTTGATGCTTCGCCAGCTTAGTTGCCGAATTTGTTCCCTCGACGACGAGAAAATGTTCGCTCTTGCTGACAGAATTGTTACTTTTACTACCAGCGGTTTCGACATGGACATGGATGAGTTGAAGCTGAAAGATGGAAAATGGTCGATGGCAAAATCAAACCCTGAATAATACTTTTTATGATAAGGCAATCATGATTACACTCCAAGCAGCTCTTGAGCTCATTTATGCTCTTCCGGCATTGGGCGAATCGGAAGAAATTCCATTGAACCTGTCTCTGGGCCGTATACTTTTGCAGGATGTGTTGGCCGATGCCGATATGCCAGCTTTTGATAAATCGGCCATGGATGGTTATGCCTGTCGATTGGAGGATATTCACACACCCCTGCAAGTGGTAGACTATGTGCCGGCTGGAGTAGTATCTGCCAGCAAGGTTCAAAAAGGGCAATGTATGCGCATCATGACAGGTGCCCCCGTGCCAGCCGGTGCCGATTGCGTGATCATGATCGAACACACCAAAAAAACTGATGCACAAACCGTGGTGTTTCTAGGGAAAAATACCAAATCGAATATTTGTTACCAGGGTGAGGACATAAAAGCCGGCGAAAAAATTCTTGAATACGGCCATCGGCTCAATCCTGCTTCCCTTGCTGCAGCTGCATCGGTGGGTATAGTCTCACTGAAAGTAGCCAAAAGACCAAAGGTTTTTATTCTTTCCACTGGCGATGAGTTGGTGGAGGCGCATCAACAACCTGGTAAAGCCCAGATTCGCAATAGCAATGCTTATAATTTGCAGGCGCAAGTGCTCAAAACTGGAATAAATGCTGATTATTTAGGTATAGTAGGTGATACGGAAATGGCGCTGGAGATGGCAATTTCTAATGCTTTTAATTCCTGCAACGTACTTTTGTTAACCGGAGGGGTGTCTATGGGCGATAAAGACTATGTCCCGCAGGTGCTTGAAAAGTTAGGTTTCATTATTCTGGTAAATAAAATAGGCATTCAACCTGGTAAACCGGTTGTATTTGCCAAAAAGGGGCAACAATATTGTTTTGGTTTATCGGGGAACCCTGTATCATCCTTCCTGCAATTCGAATTGCTTGCTAAACCCTTGCTATATCAGTTAATGGGTCATGGCTATCACTTGCCATGGGTAAAAATGGCTTTGGATACAACTGTTAACAGAAAGAAAACAGATCGCCTGCAATTTTTTCCAGTGCGCCTGCTGGAGGGTAAAGCACAAGTGCTCGAATTTCACGGTTCGGCACATATTTTAGCTCTGGCACAGGCCGATGGCTTTGGAACCTTTATCATTGGACAAGATGAGATTGAATCGGGTGCACAAACTTCTGTGCTTTTAATTTAATACAATTATTTCTGGGATATGAATAAAAAACTAAGTCATGTCGATTCATCTGGAAAAGCCAGTATGGTGGATGTGGGACAAAAATCTATACAAAAGCGCACTGCCTGGGCAGAGGGAAAAATCTATTTAAAACCCGAAACCCTTAGCCTGATTGCTGAGAATGCCATTAAAAAAGGCGATGTGCTTACAGTAGCCCAGATAGCTGGCATACAAGCTGCCAAACAGACTTCCGCCTTAATTCCTTTGTGCCATCCTCTTTTGTTGACCCAAATCGAAGTAAACATGAAGGTAGACAAAGATGGTGTGCAAGCCAATACCATGGTCGAGTGCAATGGCCAAACCGGAGTGGAGATGGAAGCCCTTGTGGCGGTGAACATAGCCCTATTAACCATCTACGATATGTGCAAAGCTGTAGACAAAGAGATGGAAATTGGAAAAGTGCGATTGGTTAAAAAGATAAAAGAAGATATTTAATCAGAATTGAGTCTCACTATCCAGGAGATCACTCCATCCTTCTCTATCTAAACCCTTGTTTATTCATGAATTCTCGTAACTTTGAAGCCGCAGCAGGCCGTTCTGCCGCTTCGGCATGGCTTTGGTTATGCCGGGGAGGAAAGTCCGGACAACAAAGGGCACCATACTCTTGAAAAAGAGGTGTTCGTGAGGGTACAGAAGCGGAGAAGAAAATAACTGCCGGCTATATTTTTACAGGATCGCGAGCCGATACCTGCAAAAAGGCCGGTGAGGGTGAGAAGGTGGGGTAAGAGCCCACCAGTTGTGGTGGCAACACTGCAAGCTGTCCGCCTTATGGGTTGCAAGATCATGTATATCCCGGTTTCAGGTTAACTGAACCATTGCGGCCCGCGATGGATTCTCCGGGAGGGGTAGATCGCGCAGATAAATGGCAGAAATCCCGATTTTTTCGGGATACAGAATCCGGCTTACAGGCCCGCTGTTTTTTACTTTTCTTTATCTATCGAATTTCGTTCAAAACCGGGGTGTGCTTCAAATGGCAGGTATTGCCCCATTCTTCAAGTTTCCAGAGTTCTCCATTGATAGAAATCCTACTGACAGAGGTGTTGTACACCGAAAAGCAACGTTCGCTGTCGACCGGAAACTGGAATATTTTACGAATGACACAATCCAGCACGCCCCCATGGGCTACTACCAGCAAATGTTTCCCATCGTAATGCATTGCAAGTTGTTTAATCCCTTCAATTACTCGCTGATTAAAATGAAACAGACTCTCGCCCCCGGGTATTTCAAAATGTAAATTGCGGTCTAAGTAAGCTTGAAAGACTTCCGGATACTTCAACTTAATTTCTTCGAGAGTCAGGCTTTCTACCTTACCAAAGGAACGTTCGCGCAGACTACTATTTTCTGAATGAGGTAGTTGCAGGTGAGTGTTGATAATCTGAGCCGTGCGTCTGGCTCTTTCCAGGTCGCTCGAAACAAGTGCGTCGAAAGATTTACCCTTGATGGCTTCTGCCAATAATTCAGCCTGCCAGACACCATTTTCAGTTAGCGGACTATCCTGATGCCCCTGTAGTTGCATGGCACGATTCCATTCTGTTTCGCCATGTCGTATAAGCGTAATTCTTGTTGCACTCATTTATAAAATTTCGGGCAAAGATAATGCTTCGCATACTTGTTGCACCTGACTATGAAAAATAAACTAGAGCGAGGTTTACAATAAAAAGCTTAAAAGCTTGTTTTTTTATAATTAAAACAGATGCGATTAGAAAGGGTTTAAATAATTGTATATCATGCTATTAATTCTATTTGGTATAAGAAAATAATTTTTAACCTAGGCAGAATAGTGAATAACTTTGAAACCAATTCCAATAATGAGAGTAAAAGCTTATTATTTTTGCCAAAAGCACACTGACTAAGGAATATTCATGAAGCAACTTAAATATACGCTCACATTTGTTCTCGTTATTATAACACTTACGCTGATCTCGGGATCATTCAGGAAAGAGCCCATTCCTGAAAGTATAATTGATCCTCCATCGCCTTTTGAAATTCCCGATGAGCACAATCGCTTGTTTGACCAGTATCTTTCTTTTATTGAAGCTGAAATGGATACCACCAGCAATGTGGGTGCAGCACTTGCCATTGTCATTGGCGATAAGGTGGATTTTATGAAAACCTATGGGGTGAAGCAGGCGGGAACAACCGACTCTGTAGATATTCACACTGTTTTCAGGCTTGCTTCTGTTTCGAAAGGGTTTGCGGGTGTTTTAGCTGCCAAGCTCGAACAGGACCAAATGATTGACCTCGATTCGAAATTAACCAATTATTTGCCTGGATTGCGTTTCAGACAGGCTTCTTTTACCAATGAACTTACCATTAGGCATACCCTTAGCCAATCTACCGGACTTGCCTCACATGCCTTCGATAACCTGCTTGAGACCGATGCCTCCATGTACGACATGGTAAGCCGGTTAAATGAAGTGGAAGTAGCAGGAAAACCCGGCCAGACATACAGCTACCAAAATGCCATCTATAGCCTGATCGATACCATATTAAGGGTTAACTACAACCAGACCTATTCCGAAATGCTCGACCAAAAAATATTTCAGCCGCTGGGCATGGTCAATGCTTCTACCGATTTTGAAACAATGATGAATAGTGGCAATTTTGCCATGCCGCATTCGGGAGAGGGGAAAGCAGTAAAAACCCTTGCGCCAAACAACCGTTACTACAATGCGGTGCCTGCTGCCGGAGTAAATGCAAGTATTTACGACATGTCGATATGGCTGAAAGCCCTGCTAGGTTGTTTTCCTTCAGTAATCGATTCGAACGTACAGCGGGCAATTGCTACTCCAAACATCCAAACTCCCTTAAAGCGCCATTATACTGCGCGATGGAAAGGCATTGAAGAAAAATATTACAGCCTTGGTTGGCGCATTTATAAATTCAAAGGCTACAACATTATATACCATGGAGGGTATGTAAAAGGATACAGAGCTGAGATTTCCTTCTGTCCAGAGTTGAATACTGGCATTGTATTTCTACAAAACTCCCCCAATCGCCTGTCTTCTGAGAGTGTACCGGTATTTTGGGATTTGTATTTTTCGCAACTTTCAGAAGCCACTCTGGCTGTTCAATAAAACGCCATTCAATAATACCGAGAACTTGTGTTGTATTTATTTGATCATGGGCAGATATTTCTGCCAGTTTTCAACTATCACCCAAAGGTTTATGGCCAATAATACAATGGCGATGGGTAATCCCGATGGCTCCTGAATAAGATGAATTAGAAGTATTCCAATCACTATCGGAAAAATGATAACTGCCCCCAGTGCCCTGAACCTTCTGAACAAAAAAAGAAACCCACCACTAATTTCAGCCACTGCAACAAGCGGCATGAGCCATCCAATGGTCATAAAAGCAGCCATTATGCTCGCCATGGTTTCTGGCATATTTTCCGGCATTGGCATGTAATTGAAAAACTTGTTTAAACCTGAGTTGATAAACATCAATCCAAAGAGAATGGATAGAACCATTAAAATTTTCTTTTTCATGCTTTTAAAGTTTAGTGAGTGGTTGTTAAATAGGAATACAAAAAGAAGTAATCCGGATTGATTAACAGCCGATAATAAGAGAATGTTCAAAAATCAATTAAGCTAAAGAAATTATCGAATGCATTGAGAATTCTGCTACTGCCTAATTTACTTAAATTTATATTTCCCTATTTCTATACCATATTTTTCGATACGGAGGCCAAGTTTGCGGTTAGAAATTCCCAGGTCTTTGGCCGATTGAAACACATTGCCTCGCAGGTTTGTGAGAGTATCGATAATGAGTTGTTTTTCCACTTTTTCTACAATCGCTTGCAGCGTACCCTTATAGGGTGTACCCGACGATTGGGCAGTTTGTAAAGTCGGAGGCATGTTTTGAGGCCGAATAACCCTATCGGTGCTGAGAATGGCAGCCCTTTCGATGCAGTTCTCCAATTCACGAATGTTGCCGGGCCAGTGATAAATCATCAGCATTTCGATGGCCGAGGATGATATGCGGATAATGTCGGTTCCATTCTTTTTATTTGCTTTTGCAATAAAATGATCGACCAATAACGGAATATCGCTCAGCCGCTCGCGCAGGGCAGGCACATAGAGTGGAAACACATTCAATCTGTAATATAGATCTTCGCGGAAGCTTCCATCCTTAATAGCCTCTTCGAGGTTGCGGTTAGTGGCTGCAATAACCCGAACATTGCATGGGATGGTTTTAGTGCCACCAAGGCGCTCAAATTCCCTTTCCTGCAGCACACGTAAAAGTTTTACCTGAATTTGTTGGGGTAATTCTCCTATTTCGTCGAGAAAAATCGATCCGCCTTCGGCGAGTTCAAAGCGTCCCTTTTTTTGGCTATCGGCACCTGTAAATGCACCTTTTTCGTAGCCAAATAATTCACTTTCTATAAGGCTTTCGGGCAATGCCGAACAGTTTACCTTTATCAAGGGCTTATTTCTGCGCTCGCTGCCAAAATGAATAGCCTGCGCAATTAATTCTTTGCCTACACCACTTTCGCCCCTTACCATTACAGTGGCTTGTGTCTTGGCCACTTGTTGTATCTGCATAAACAATTCACGCATTTTTGATGAATTGCCCACAATGTTTTCATCGAGAAATTGATTCTTTAGCTGGTCCTGCAGTTCCCTGTTTTCGTTTCGGAGTCGTTCAATTTCTTCCATTCGGTCCTGACGGGCTTGCACTGCTTGTGCAATCATCGAGCCTATTACGCTCAGTGTGCGGATTAATTCATCTTTTAAAATACGCTCGTCGTAAATTCTCGTAATACTCAGTGTGCCTAATATTTCGTTGTCTGCACATATAGGTACACAGATAAAAGAGATATCTTCTTTGTTATTTGTTTTTAGTTTGATGCCGGTTTTGTTGACAAAGCCACGTGCTTCGGTAATTTTTTCAACGTAAACGGCCTTGCCTGTTTTCACTACTTCGCCCGTAATTCCTTCGCCTATCAGATACCGGCCCATCTTCTTTTCTTCGGCTGTAATGCCATAGGCGGCCTCAATAAATATGTTGGAAACCTCGCGGTTTAAAATCGACAAGAGCGAGCGCTCAGCACCCAAATAGCGCGCAATTAATTCCATCATGGGGTTCATGGCATCTTTCAGGAACTTACTCTTGTTCATGAGTTGGCTAATCTCAAAAAGCAAGGGTAATTCCGAATCGCTGTAGCAAGGTTTACCAGATCTTTCGCAAAAATGACCTACCATAACAATATACCCCCTAATAAAACATTAAATACATTACAAAAGTATCAAAAAATTACAAATACCCCCTTATAAAATGTTAAATGTACATTAAAGTGAACAAATAGCAGAAAATACCCCCTTAAAACATAAAATTATCTTTCAGATTGAAAATATTATTGCCATTTAAGAATTTTCACTCTTGTTAACATACAGAATAAGAATGCAATAAGGCTTTCCACGTTGCCTCCATTTACTCCAAGTTTTGTTTTTTTACCCTTTTGTAAGCATACAGCCTGATTTTTACATTTATGTAAACCAACTTTTGTGTGTGCCAAAGTTGAATAATAAGTGCACAATTTTTCAAATGTCAGTATATCAACATAATATGGTGTCTTTTCTTATTCTATTTTAATAGCATGTGGCTGTTGTGGCATAATAACTGAATGTGGCAGGTCAGGTAACCAATAAATATAAAGTCATGAGAAAAATTGCTATTTACGGAAAAGGAGGAATCGGTAAATCGACTACTACTCAAAATACTGTGGCAGGATTAGCCGAGATGGGAAAAAAAGTAATGGTAGTCGGATGCGATCCGAAAGCCGATTCTACCCGCTTGCTATTGGGTGGTCTGGCCCAAAAAACGGTACTCGATACCCTTCGCGAAGAAGGGGAGGATGTGGAACTGGATGATATCATGAAAATAGGCTATGGAAACGTAAGCTGCACCGAATCAGGTGGTCCTGAACCGGGAGTGGGTTGTGCCGGCCGAGGTATTATCACTTCTATTAACTTGTTGGAACAATTAGGTGCTTACGAAGCAGATAAGAAGCTCGATTATGCTTTTTACGATGTACTAGGCGATGTGGTTTGTGGAGGATTTGCCATGCCTATTCGCGATGGTAAGGCACAGGAAATATACATAGTGGTATCGGGCGAAATGATGGCCATGTATGCGGCCAATAACATTTGCAAAGGTATTGTAAAATTTGCCGAAGCAGGAGGTGTGCGCCTTGGAGGATTAATATGCAATAGCCGTTTGGTAGACAACGAGCAAGCTATGATTGAGGAGCTCGCCAGAAAACTTGGCACCCAGATGATTCACTTTGTGCCACGTGACAACATGGTGCAGCGTGCCGAGATTAACCGAAAAACTGTTATCGATTACGATCCTGAGCATAAACAAGCCGATGAATACAGGGCTCTTGCCAAAAAAATCGATGAAAATAAAATGTTTGTGATACCCAAACCGCTCGAAATTAATGAGCTGGAGAAGTTGTTGCTCGACTTTGGTATTCTAAACTAATTTGCAAAACCATTCACTCATTCACTCATTCACTCATTCAATCAATCAACTTAAAAACTTAAACTATGCAATTGATTAGAGCCATTGTAAGACCAGAACGGTCTGCCAAAGTAATGAAAGCCCTTTTCGAGGCCGGGTACGTAGCAGTAACAAAGATTCCAGTAGTAGGTCGCGGAAAGCAACGCGGAATTAAAGTCGGCGATATTACCTATGACGAGCTGCCCAAAGAAATGCTGATGCTGGTAATAAACGACGAAGACAAGGATTTTGCCGTGAATACCATCATTGAATCGGCCCGCACCGGTGATAAGGGTGCTTTTGGCGATGGAAAAATATTTGTATCGCCGGTAGATGAGGCTTATACCATTAGCCGTGCTACCAAGGAGCTATAATGTACCACTCAAAAAAAAAAACGATTATGAAAACCATTATAGCCATTCTACGCATCGACACGATGAACGAAACCAAGCAAGCATTGTCAGATGCCGGGGTTCCATCTTTTACGGCTACCGGAAGGGTTTTTGGCCGTGGCAAAGGAAAATGGGATGCCAAGGTGATGGAAGGTGCCCGTAAAGACCAGCCCGAAGCTCTGGCCCTGCTAGGGCCCGAGCCCAGGCTTCGTCCTCAGCGCTTGCTAACCATTGTGGTGCCCGATGCCAAAGTAAAAACGGTAGTCAATACCATTATCAGTTCCAATCGCACCGGACAACCTGGCGACGGAAAAATATTTGTCATGCCCGCCAGCGAAGCTTTCAGCGTGCGTACGGGTGTGGCTGGCGACAGTGTTCTGGATTAACTAAAAACAAATTGTTATGTCGAAAACTATCAATAAAACAGCATTGCCAGACCCTTCGGAACTAAAAGCCGAAATGCTGGCGCACTACCCAAACAAGGTGGCCAAGAAAAGATCCAAGTCCATTATTATCAACGACCCTAAGGAAGACCAGGAGATTCAGTCGAATATCCGAACCATTCCAGGAATTATTTCCCAAAGGGGTTGTTGTTACGCAGGATGCAAGGGTGTGGTACTAGGCCCTACCCGTGATATTGTAAACATTGTTCACGGACCAATTGGCTGTTCATTCTATGCCTGGCTTACCCGGCGTAACCAAACCGACCCGGGACCCGAGGGCGAGAACTACATGAATTACTGTTTTTCTACCGATATGCAGGACACGAACATTGTGTTTGGTGGCGAGAAGAAATTGGAGCAAGCTATTCGCGAGGCTTACACCTTGTTTAAGCCACATGCCATTGCCATCTTCTCTACCTGCCCGGTGGGACTCATAGGCGACGACGTGCATCAGGTTGCAAGGGCCATGAAAGAAGAATTAGGTATCAATGTATTCGGATTTAGTTGCGAAGGGTATAAAGGTGTAAGCCAGTCGGCCGGTCACCACATTGCCAACAACGGAATTTTTAAACATGTGGTGGGCCTCAACGACGAGGATAAAGGTGGCAAATACAAGGTGAACCTTTTAGGTGAGTACAACATTGGCGGCGATTCTTTTGTCATCGAGAAATATTTCGAAGAAATGGGTATTACGCTTATTTCAGCCTTCAGCGGAAATTCCTCGATACACCAATTCGAGAACAGCCACACCGCCGACCTGAACATGGTGATGTGCCACCGCTCTATCAACTACATTGCAGAGATGATGGAAAAAAAGTACGGTATTCCCTGGATGAAGGTCAACTTTATCGGTGCTGAGGCAACGGCCAAATCGCTGCGCAAGCTAGCCGAATATTTCGAAGATCCTGAGCTGATGGAAAAGGCTGAAACTATCATCAAGCGCGAAATGAAAGATGTGAAAAAAGTTATTGCTGATGTAAAACCTCGCACCGATGGTAAACTGGCTATGATGTTTGTAGGCGGTTCGCGTGCTCATCACTACCAGGAGCTATTCAATGAAATTGGAATGCGCACCGTATCGGCCGGCTACGAGTTCGGACACCGCGACGACTACGAGGGCCGTAAGGTTCTGCCCGATATAAAAGTCGATGCCGATAGCCGCAACATCGAAGAGCTTGATGTGCTGAAAGATGACAAGAAGTGGCGTCAGGACCTGGCCGACAAGAAGCTTGCACTCATGAGCAAAGGCTATAAGTTCGAAGACTACGAGGGTATGATGCCTGACATGGAGAAAAACAGCCTTGTTATCGATGATATCTCGCACTACGAAACCGAAAAGCTTATTGAATTCTATAAGCCCGACATTGTGGGGGCTGGTATTAAGGAGAAATATGTGGTGCAGAAATACGGTGTTCCGCTCAAGCAGTTGCACAGTTACGATTATGGCGGACCTTATGCCGGGTTTACAGGAGCCATGAATTTTTACAAGGAGATAGACCGAATGGTAAACCAAACCATCTGGAAACTTGCCTTGCCACCATGGATTAACCAACCCGAGATAATTGCCACAATGGCCGATGTGGAATACTAGACAGAATAGGGTTCGATTGGGACAGGAAAGCCAAAGAATATTCCTGCCTGCTTTCACCCCATTACAATCATCACTTAAAAAATAAAACTATGTTACTCAGACATACACCAGTTGAAATGATAGAGCGTACCGCTCTTACCATCAACCCGGCAAAGACCTGCCAGCCGGTAGGGGCCATGTATGCGGCGCTAGGCATTCACGGATGCCTACCCCACAGTCATGGATCGCAAGGCTGCTGCTCGTACCACCGGACTGCACTTACACGCCATTACAAGGAACCTATTATGGCTGCTACCAGTTCCTTTACCGAAGGATCGTCGGTGTTTGGCGGACAGGCCAACCTTCTGCAAGCCATCGATAACATTTTTAGCATCTACGATCCTCAGGTAATTGCCGTTCATTCAACCTGTTTAAGCGAAACCATTGGCGATGACCTGAAACAAATCATAGGAAAAGCGATGGACGAAGGTAAAGTTCCGCTCGGCAAACATGTGATTCATTGCAATACGCCCAGTTATGTGGGTTCGCATGTAACAGGATATTCGAATATGGTAGCCGGCATGGTCGATTATTTTGCCGAATCGAGTGGTAAAAAAGCCGATCGTATCAACCTGATCTCTGGTTGGGTAGAACCTTCGGATATGCGCGAGGTAAAAAGGATAGCCGATGCCATGAAAGCGAAATACGTATTGTTTCCAGATACATCAGATGTAGTGGATGCCCCGATGACCGGCAAATTTTCGATGTACCCTAAAGGAGGCACCAGCATCACCGATTTAATTTCCTCCGGAAACAGCAAAGCTAGCCTTGCCTTTGGTGAATTTGCCACCAAAGATGCAGCCATTAAAATGGAGAATAAGTGCAAGGTGCCTTTCGAGCTAACCGACCTGCCTATTGGCATTAGGGCAACCGACCGTTTTATTTCTACCCTCTCGAAATTGGCCGAAGTAACCATTCCCGACAGCATTAACGCAGAGCGTGGACGTCTGGTGGATATGGTTGCCGATATGCACCAGTATCTCGCCGGAAAACGTGTGGCCCTTTTTGGCGATCCGGATCAATTGATTCCGTTGACGGAGTTTTTGCTCGATATGGACATGAAACCAGTTTATATAGTTTCGGGAACCCCGGGGAAAAAGATGGCACAAAGACTCGAACATCTTCTTTCAGTAAAATTGCCGGAGGCAAAATATAAAAACGGTGAAGTAGCTGATACCTTCCTGTTGCACCAGTGGATAAAAAATGAACCAGTGGATTTGCTCATAGGCAACACCTATGGAAAGTATATTGCCCGCGATGAGAAATTACCTTTCCTACGAATGGGTTTCCCGATTATCGACAGGGTTGGTCATTCCTACTTTCCTACCATCGGCTACCTGGGTGGTATGCGAATAGTAGAAAAAATTCTAAGCCTGATTATGGATAAGCAGGATGCTGAATCACCTGAATCATCCTTTGAGCTTACGATGTAACACATGCAATCCCCCCCTGTTCTCTGATAGATTCTGGGAAACAATCTAGGTTGATTGACCAGATGCACACAAGGTGTGCCCTGCCCGGCACTCGTTGCCGGGCAGATTTTTAAAAGTGAAAGATTGGAAATAAAATTTTTGCTGAAAAATTAGAAAGCCATGAAAGCAATACTTAAAGCGCGCGAAGATCAGGTAATAACCAAGGGAAAAGATGACAAGGAACTGGCTTGCAACAAGGCCAGTGTGGCCGGATCTGTGAGTCAGCGTGCATGTGTATTTTGTGGTTCGAGGGTGGTATTGTACCCTATTGCCGATGCACTTCACTTAATTCATGGTCCCGTGGGCTGTGCAGCCTATACCTGGGATATTCGAGGAGCTCTCTCTTCGGGTCCTGAGTTGCACCGCCTTAGTTTTACTACAGACCTGAAAGAAAATCAGGTTATTTTTGGTGGAGAGAAAGTTCTCTACCATTCCCTTGCAGAGTTAATTGATACCTACAAGCCCAAGGCAGCCTTTGTTTATTCTACCTGCATTGTGGGCCTTATTGGCGACGATGTGGAAGCCATTTGCCGGAAGGTAAGTCAGGAAAAAAATATCGACGTGATTCCGGTTCAGGCCCCAGGTTTTGCCGGCACAAAAAAGGATGGCTACAAGGTAGCCTGCGATGCCCTCATGAAACTCGTGGGCACCATGGGCAACGAAAGTACGCTGCCCGAAAGTATCAACATAATTGGCGATTTTAACCTGGCTGGTGAGTTATACTTATTGAAAGATTATTACGAGCGCATGGGAGTTAAAATTGTGGCCAGCATTACCGGCGATGGAAGGGTAGACGATATCCGCCAGGCTCATAAGGCAGCGCTCAATGTAGTGCAATGTTCCGGTTCGATGAGTAACCTGGCCCTTCAGATGAAGGATCGCTATGGTATACCCACTCTCAAAGTTTCTTATTTCGGGATAGAAGATATGTCGGATGCACTTTACGAGGTGGCCCGTTTTTTCAATAGCACCAGTATGCTCGAAAAGGCAGCTTCCATTGTGCGTTCCGAAGTGGGCGATCTGCTTCCTCAGTTAGAGGTATACCGAAAAAAACTGGAGGGTAAAAAGGCTGCCATTTATGTGGGAGGTGCTTTTAAAGCTATCTCGCTGATTAAAGCCTTGCGCATGATTGGGGTACAGACCGTAGTGGTAGGTTCGCAAACCGGAAACAAGGAAGACTACAAAATCATGAAAGAATTAAGCGACGAAGGTACCATTCTCGTGGATGATACCAATCCGCTGGAATTAACCCAGCTGGTAAAACAAACCGGCGCAGATATTTTAATTGGTGGTGTAAAGGAACGCCCCATTGCCTATAAGCTCGGTCTTGGTTTTTGCGACCATAACCACGAACGAAAGCTGGCACTTGCAGGCTATGAAGGCATGCTCAACTTCGCCAAAGAAATCTATGCCACGGCCATGAGTCCGGTTTTTAGATTTACACGCCCTGCCGATTCACACTAAAAACCAAGGTTATGAACCAAGTAAAAGAAAAAACATTTACAGCCACCCGCAACGCTTGCAAGCTTTGCACTCCACTAGGCGCCAGCATTGCCTTCAAAGGCATCGAGGGGTGTGTACCGCTTATACACGGATCGCAAGGTTGTGCTACCTACATACGCCGTTACCTTATAAGCCACTATAAAGAACCGGTAGATATTGCTTCGACAAATTTTACCGAAGAGTCGGCCATTTTTGGTGGCGAAAACAATCTGTTTACGGCCATTAGAAACATCACTTCTCAATATAAACCCGGTATGATAGGCATTGCTACAACCTGTTTGAGCGAAACCATTGGCGACGACATGCAAAAACTTCTCAGCAAATACAAGAAGGAAAATGATGCCACACACGATCTTCCCAGCCTGGTGTATGTCAATACGCCGAGCTATTCAGGTACCCATGCCGATGGTTTTCACAATGCCATTCTAGCTTTGGTTAAAACTTTTGCATCTAGCAGCGAAACCAACAGCAGAATAAATGTATTTCCAGGCTTTCTTTCTCCGGCCGATATAAGGCACATTAAAGAAATTACCGAATCTTTTGGCCTTGAAACTAATCTACTGGCCGATTATTCAGAGGTACTCGACAATGGATACACCGGCGAATACGAGCGAATTCCGAAGGGTGGTACTCCCATGGAATCGATTCGCAATACCGCTTCAGCCAGGGCCTCGATCGAGTTGGGGCATGTTTTGAATAAAACCAATCCCAAGGCGGTTTCGGCAGGCGAATACCTCGAGCAAAAGTTTTCTGTACCCCGTGTAAATCTTGGAATACCAGTAGGCATCAATGAAACCGACTATTTTTTCAACGCACTCGAGAACCTTTCGGGGTATAAAACGCCTGAAAAATACAAGAAACAGCGTGCCCGTTTAGTAGATGCTTATGTTGATGGGCATAAATACCTTTTTGGAAAACGGGCAGTAGTTTATGGCGAAGAAGACTTTGTGGCGGCTATGGTGTCGTTTCTCGAAGAAATCGGCATCGAAACTGTGCTCTGTGCAACCGGAGGTAATAGCGGTTTGTTAAAAAAGGTACTCAACCAGAATGTATTGTTGCACAACGAAATTAACGTGCACGAAAATTACGATTTCGAAGATATCGCTTCAGCTTGCGAAAACCTTCGTCCCGACCTGCTGATCGGAAACAGCAAAGGTTATTACATAGCCCGAAAGTTGGAAATTCCTCTTGTAAGAGTTGGTTTTCCCATTCATGATAGGGTGGGTGGCCAGCGCCTTTTGCATGTGGGGTATGAAGGCACACAACAACTCTTCGATATAATTGCCAATGCTTTAATTGATTATACCCAGGAACATTCTCCTGTGGGATATAAATATATGTAAGTGAGTAAGAACCTGGCGACAACGCCAACAAAATCAGAACAGCATGGAAACAAAAACTAGCAATACCGCCAAGCATCCTTGCTTTAACAAAGTCGCTAAACTTAAATACGCACGTGTACATATTCCAATAGCACCAAAATGCAATGTACAATGCAACTATTGTAACCGAAAATACGATTGTGTCAACGAAAGCCGCCCTGGTGTTACCAGTGCTGTGCTTACACCCTACCAGTCTGTGAACTACTTACGTTCGATTTCGGCACGTATAAGCAATATCTCCACCATTGGTATTGCCGGACCTGGCGATGCTTTTGCCGAGCCGGAGAGAACCATCGAAGCCATTCAATTGATCCGCAAGGAATTTCCTGATAAAATTTTCTGTCTATCCTCTAACGGACTGAACATTTTGCCTTATGTGAGTCAGCTTGCCGAACTGGGTGTGACCCATGTTACCCTTACCATCAACAGTTTCAGGATAGAAACCCTGGCGCAAATATACCAATGGGTTCACTATAAGAAAAAAGTTTATCGGGGAGAAGCAGCCGCAGCTATTATGCTCGAACAGCAGATAGAGGCTTTAATTGCACTTGTAAAGGCTGGTATAACGGTAAAGGTAAATACCATTGTGATACCAGGGGTGAATGACCATGAAATTGAAGAAGTAGCGGAGAAGGTAGGCGAACTGGGAGCCTCTACCATGAATTGCATTCCTCTGATTCCCGCAAAAGGCAGTGCCATGGAAGGCTTCCCAGCCCCCACACGCGAGGCCATGAATGAGATTACCCAAAAGATAAGTCCCTACATCAAACCCATGACCCATTGCGCCCGTTGCAGGGCCGATGCTGCCGGATTACTTGGGAAGGACGATACCGAAGCCTATAAACTCATCAACGAATGTGCGGCAATGCCGGTGGCTATGCCCGAGAAGAAACCTTATGTGGCGGTAGCCAGCTACGAAGGCCTGCTGATAAACAGGCATTTGGGCGAAGCCGACGAAATGCTTATTTATACCCAGGAGGAGTCTGGTTACAGGCTGCTGGAAAAGCGTAAAACCCCGGCAAAGGGCAATGGCGACCTTCGATGGATTCATCTTGCCAAAACATTACACGATTGCTCTTACATTTTGGTGAATGGAGTAGGTGCCCGACCAGTGGAGGTTTTGCAAAGGGTTGGTATTGCCGTAGTGGAAATGTCGGGCCTCATAGATAACGGTCTGGATGCGGTATACAAAGGCACCAAACTTAAAACCGTTCTCAAAACCAATATTGGCAAATGTGGCGATAGCTGCGGCGGAAACGGGCAGGGTTGTGGATAAATCCATTTCATTCTTGATAATAATATAAGCAAATGAAAATAGCAATAACTACAAGCGACGGCAATTATGTCGATACTCATTTTGGAAAAGCCTCCACATTTTATGTGTACGAGCTTGTGAATGGTGACTTGCATACCATCGAAAAACGCGGCGTTATTCCTTATTGTCAGCAGGAAGGCTTTAAAAGCACGACAAGCCATACTTTCGTTGCCGAAAAGTTTGCCATAGCCTATGACCTGATAAAGGATTGCCAGCTGCTGTTTACCCAGCAAATAGGAGAGGTGCCAAAAAGCAGACTGAAGAACCTGGGCATTGAGGTAAAACTTTGTTATTGTGCAGTAGACCAGGTGATTTCTGCCAGAAATCACCAGTGCGATAAAGTAGAAATTTAATTCATTACACATAAAATAGATTACGATGAAAAAACCAGATTTTCTGATTTTGCTGTGCAACTCCTACCGGGTTGCCGGCGATGCACAAGGTGCCTGCAATAAGAAAGGTGCCACCAATTTGCTTCAGTATGTTTCGGAAGAGGCCGCAGACCGTGGCTTGGATGTTGCCGTATCGACAACAGCCTGCCTCAATGTGTGTGCCCAGGGACCGGTGATGGTTATTCAGCCAAGCAATTTTTGGTATGGTGGTGTGAACAGCGAGGAAGCCATTGACGAAATACTCGATGCGCTTGAAAATGGCGAGGCAGCTGAAAAATATATCATCGCTAACTAGCTTACCTTCTTCAGCGAAATGTTTTATTTCGGAGCTCAGCGAGATTAATTTTCAATTGGAGTAAACTCTTTACACCAGAATTTTAAATTCAAAGACTATGAATGCTTACCTGATCGATACTACTCTTCGCGATGGGGAACAAGCCCCAGGGGTTGTGTTCAATATCATCGAAAAACTAAAAGTAGCTTCTTTGCTCGATCAACTTGGTGTGCATGAAATTGAAGCAGGAAGCCCTGCCATTGGGCCAGAGGAACAACAGGCAATTTCAGCCATTGCCACAGCAGGTTTCAGCTTTAAAACCTCTTGCTGGTGCAGGGCAAACCTTCCGGAACTAAAAATTGCCTCCAGGCTTGCTACCGATGCGGTGAATATCTCTTTACCTGTAAGCGATATTCAAATTGCCGGCATAGGTAAAAGCCGCGAATGGGTCATTGCTGAGCTAAAAAAGGTACTCAACTATGCTGTGCCGCATTTTTCGTTTGTTACCATTGGTGCTCAGGATGCTTCGAGGGCAGATAGCCATTTTTTAGACGAATACATTCATCAGGCAACCAGCTGGGGTGCACACCGGATACGCATTACCGATACTGTGGGAATACTCGATCCGCTTGCTACCCAGAGGCTTTTTATGCGGCTAGCCACAAAATTTAACAGTTGCGAATTCGAATTTCATGGCCACAACGATTTGGGTATGGCTACTGCCAATGCCATTACAGCACTTCAATCGGGATCACGCTGTGTGAGTGCCACGGTAAATGGTTTGGGAGAGCGGGCTGGTAACTCGGTATTGGAAGAAATAGTAGCGTACCTCAGTAGGGTGTGTCAACAAAAAGGTTTTAATACTTCGCATGCTCATAATCTGAGCAGGTATGTGGCGCAAATATCTAACCGAAGAAACTCAGAAAGCAAGCCTGTTACAGGAACAAAAACCTTCTGGCACGAATCAGGCATTCACACAGCTGCCATGACCGAAAATTTTGAGGCTTACCAGGTAATCGATCCAAAGGAATTTGGTGCAGGAGATACCCGCTTTGTTTTCGGTAAACACTCTGGAAAAAAAGGACTTATGCACTTTTTTTCTTCTCAAGGTATGTCTGTAAACGAAGAGGAAGCTTTGCTTATGCTGCAAAAAATTAAAAACCTGGCACAAAGATCTAAAACCTTCCTGAGCGAGGCACAACTACTCGAAATGTATGCGCACATTGGTTTTCCTGATCAATACAACGAAAGATGATTTGCGGGGTGAAAAGCATTTAAGATAAAATTGCAAGTAAAAAAGAACAGGGCAATCTCAATTAAGAAATGCCCTGTTTCTGGTCAATCAAGTTAGCAGCTTAAACCCAAATTAATCAATAGAAGGCAAAGAATTGCCTGTCCAGCATTGCGGGAAGCCGAACTATTTGATTTAGTTGGGTTAATCCCGATTTATCAAATCTAAGATTACCGAAAATGAATGTGTTGATAATCTGCAGATTTGATTACATCGATTGCGCTAATGCGCAATTTGGGTCAAATCGATTCGAGTACTTTTTTTGCATTTTCAAGACCATCTCCAAGTTGCTGGCCTAGCATATCTTCCATATCCATAAACAGGAGCATGCCTTTCATGGGGTAAGTCATTTTTCCTGTAAATCCCCATTTTACCAAACATACACTGTCGTTTTTGCTTTCGGTGGTAATGTAGGCAAAGTCGGTAGATTCGAAGGGCTCCATAAAACGTAGCACATAATCAATGCGTTCGCCATCTTTCACTGCAATTATCTCCTGCTCTCCTTTTCCTACTTCCTTATTGCCTGCCCAATAATAAACCGCACCAACAGTTCCATCGGTGCCAGAGTAGCTTTTCTCCATGGCAGGGTCCATTTTCGACCATACACTGTAATCTTCCTGGCTTTTTAATAGTTTAAAATAATCAAAGGCTACATCTACCGGTTGGTTAATGGTCACTTCACGTTCTACAGCATAATTTCCATTTACAAATGCAGGCGGTATCAAAACTATGGCTAATAGCACGAGCAGTATGATGCCAATAATTTTTAATGCTTTCATAATGAAGGATTATTTCGATTGGTTTAGGTGTAAAAGTTACGAAATCATTCGAAATCGCCCGAGGCTTTTCAATATAAATTACTTCCAAATAAGCTACGATGGCAGTCAAACTTATCGAATTCCTTAATCGACAGAGCTTCTTTCTGGTGTTTACTTAATTGGCTCAAACCATAGTCGAAAAGACTTTTTACGATCAAGGTCGATTAATGCAAAATCAGCAATTGCGATTCGGATGTACCATCTTCTAAAAGAATACGCAAAACATACATTCCTTTGTTTAGGGTTTGTATTTCCATCGAATGATTTTCGTTCACAATTTTTTCGTGCAGCAGGAGCATGCCCGATAGGTTATATAATTCGGCCAGAACAGCAGGCTTGTTGTCCGATTTCCAGCAGATTTCAAGGCTTTGATCGTGGACATATACCTTTATTTGCTTTTGGGAAAATGGCTCGTTTACTGAGGTTGGCAAAAATCCGGCTAATGCCGTGATAGCCTGATAGGCATTTCCCTGCCAATGAAAAAGCGACGACCACGATCCGCCGATATCTCCTGCCCAGATGTATTCGCCTCCCCAATAATAAAGGCCTTTTACTTTTTCATAGGGTCTTAATATTTGGTAAATTGTTTGCAAATAATCGGTTTGACCCTGTTGACTAAATGGATAGGGTAGTTCCTCCTCTGTAAGCACACAATAGTCAGGCGGTGTGCCTTCGGCCTGGTAACTGGTTTCCACTACCATTATCGCCTGACTGTATTGTTGGTTAAGGAATTGTATGTTCTCTTCCAGATCTGCTAGTGTACCATGCCAGCAAGGATAAAAGCTAAGACCAATGACATCGAATTCAAGCCCATACTTCAGCAGGCTATCCAGGAAAATTCTGGAGTCGTTTTTCGAACCTCCGGTGGCAGCATGAATCATTACAGGAATTGTGGAACCACCGGTTGATTCTCTCACACCTTTTACGGCCGATTTTAGTAAGCTGGCAAACGAATTATAGTTTGGCTTTCCACTTTTCCATGCCTGACCATGGGGCCATAAAAATCCATTATTAATCTCGTTGCCAGTTTGCACCATATCGGGACTTAAATCCTTTGCTGCAAAAATGTTCAGTACTCTTTTGGTATATTGATAAAGGCTGTCTTGCAGGGTGCTGTACGAAAGTGAATTCCAGGCAGCTGGTACTTGTTGGTTTCCCGGATCGGCCCAGGTATCGCTGTAATGAAAATCGAGTAACAACTTAAACCCTGCGGCTTTTACCTGCGAGGCAAGTGCAAGGGTATATTCCAGGCTGTTGACTGTTCCGATGGATTCAACCATGTTGGGTGCATGAAAGAGTCTCAGACGCACATAATTGTAACCTCCTTCTTTGAATATCGCAAACACATCAGTGGGTAAATTCTCGTATGCATAAACCCCACCATTATCAAGAATGGCTTTTACCATCGAAAGGTCGGTACCGAGTTGAAAAGGACCAGGATCTATAGGTGAGTATTGTGCTATTGATCTTGTAAAAGTAATGACAATAAGAAACGTCAGGATCAAACTATTTTTCATACTCATTCATTTGGAAGAAAGGTACTAATAAAAATACTCACCTGTCTGCGGTATTCTTCGGGGTTATCGTTAAAGGCAGTGGCATGTTCTGAACCCTTTGACAGATAAAGGCTTTTTATTTCTTTTTTTCTTTCGTACATCGCTTGCACCATAAAGGCAGGTACAAAATTGTCGCTATCGCCATGTATAAAAAGAATAGGTGTGCTGATCTGGTCGAGGAGTTTAATTGGGCTAATTATATAAATCGAGTTTATCATCAACTTCAATACAAGCTAAACTTTTTTTTATCTGCCAGAAACCCGGATGAAAGCCGACCATTTGATGCAGCTTAGTTAAATTTATTTGATATTAGATAGGATTTTATTGCTGATATAAATTCATTCATTTCAACGTACATTTCGACCACAATATCTTTTTCAAATTCAATAAAAGAATCATAATCGCCTTTCGTTCTTCTATTGAAAGCTTTATTGATTATTTTTCCATATTTTGAATCAATTAATCCCTCATTAATGAAGTTTTTATTAAACCATCCAATTATTTGCGCATGCTTCGATGTTTCAAATTGATTTGCTAATCCAAGGGCTAACAAAGTATAGAACATTCCGTAATAGATTCGGTTTACAGCAGACCGCAACCGATTATTTTCAATAAGCAATTGAACATCTAAAATGGTCTCATCGGCCTGTTTCAATCGATAATTGATCAAATTTTCTCTATCGCTACTTGCTATGGTCATGCGTGTATGCCCGATTTTATAGCATTTACAAATACAGCTTGTCTTCCGCGAATAGAAGTTAATTCGCTATTAGAAATTACATGAACATCTAAAATAATATTGTATTTTAAGTTGATATCAAAACATAAATCCAAGATTAGATTTTCATCCTTTCCAGTATAGTCGTTTTCTAAAACGATTAAGACATCATAATCCGAAAATTCATTTGAATTACCGAGGGCTTGAGAGCCAAACAATATTATATCTTTTACAGAATCACCATAGTGTGTTCGAAGATGATTTTTAAGGTCAGATAATATTTGAGTATTATCAATCATGATCTTTTTTTTGATAAAAATACTAAAATAGAATGAATTAGTAAGGTCTGGCTTCTGCAACTATCCGTCAACATAAAAACAAATTATCAAATGGCATCAAGTAATACAGGCTTTTCAGTTCGTTTTAAAAATTAGCCCGTACAGCAAAGATGAAATTAATGCCGGCTGCGGCAATGCCCGAACTGTATGGTTTGTAGCGCTGGTCGGTAATGTTTTCGATACCCGCTGTGAATGAAACCAAATCGTTTAACTGGTAACGGGCTTTAAAATTTAAGGTGTACCAACCCGGCGACCAGGGATTCCCTGAGCCGTCGATAGCATAAATCTCTGGTTTACCTTTTTCTTCTTCCGGCAGGTCTTCATATTGTTTTTCACCACTGTAAGTGGCATATAGTTTCAGATTAAACTTTCCGGCCACATAGGTAAGTTTGGCATTTCCAAACCAGGGGGGTGCATGCCTGGTGGCGCTTATTACGCCCTTGTCATCTTCCTCTTCGCCTTTTTGAAAGTTTAGGTCGGACGAAAATCCAAAACCGGCCGGAAGTTTAACTTCCAAACCTGCCTGAATGCCGTAAACATTGGCAAAGGCTGCATTTTGAATGGCTTGTACTTTGCTCATTTCACCATTATATAAAATGCTGTCCTGGCCATTGAAGGAAAAATCGCGCCTTACCATTGCATTATCGAGGTAGGTATAATAAGTGGTTAGGTCAATTTTAACCCAATCTCTTATAATCCACGTTGCCCCGGCATCGAAACTGTAGGCATATTCGGCTTCGAGCGAAGGGTTGGGCACCGAAACAGAACCAGCCTCGGAGTCAAATACTTTACCCATATCATCCACATTGGGCGAACGCATGGCCTTAGCCGCATTCACACTCAGTACCCAATGCTTACCGGGTCGGTAAACCAGCCCCAGGTTGCCTGTCCATGATCCCTTACTGATTGAGGTTTCTGTGAATGGAAAAGGATAAAAGGTGGTATCGAAATGGGCATCGAGCATATACAAATTGTACCTGATTCCGGCATGCAGGGTGAGATAATTGTTCAGGTTGAACTGGTCGGAAAGGTAGATGGCATAAGATTCCCAAATCGATTGAGGGTAGCGCGAAGGCCCAGGCTGGCTTGTGCCCAGCAATATTTCTTCGTCGATGCCAATCGACTGTACATCGTTATATACTGCCTCGGCACCATAGAATAAGCGATGCCGCTTTCCGGTGGCTTTGGCAAAATCGAAGTTGCCAGACAATGCATTTACTTTTTCAGTGCGTACCTCGCGGTTGGGCTTATTCATATCGCGACTCAAACGGCTTTCTTCAAAAAACTGGTGTGCCAGGTGAACCGATAGCTGATCGTAAAATCCTTGCTGCGATTGATTTACCAGATTCAGGTTGTTCATTATCCATTTTTGAGGGCCATAATTCCATTCGCCATAGCGGGGCTGGCCATTTTTATAGCGTATATGACGGTCGTATCGTCCATATTCTGTTGTATTGGAATAATGAAATCCATACACAAACTTCCAGTTTTCCGAAGCTTGATAAAGGATTTTCTGCATCAGATTTACCTGGTTATAGGCGGTTGGGTTCTGTATGCGCTTGTCGCTGTTTTCAACAACAGCATCCAGTGTATCTTGTCTTTCTACATAAAAAGGACGTAGGTATTCTGCCGGGCCATGGCTACCCATGCGCAGGTGATCGAAACTATTGGCACTGATACTGGTAATTCCAGCCCATTTCTTTCCGCCTATATTGATGTCGAAGTGTCCGGTTTTTTCCTCGTTGGCCGATGCATAGCGCGCAGTAAAATTGCCTTTCACATGCAATTTTTCTTCCAGTGCCAACTGGGGTGTCAGGGTCTGAAAA
Source organism: Bacteroidales bacterium (assembly GCA_035913795.1). GTDB lineage: Bacteria > Bacteroidota > Bacteroidia > Bacteroidales > UBA10428 > UBA10428. The sequence continues at coordinate 53,236 of JAMIIA010000180.1, read as the reverse complement.
CTCATTACCCCGCCAATGGCATCGCTGCCATAAATTACCGACCCGGGGCCAAACAATACCTCGGTATGCTCCATAGCAAAGGGGTCGAGCGAAATTACGTTTTGAATGTTGCCACTTCGGAATATGGCTGTATTCATGCGTACCCCATCTACACTGTATAGCAACCTGCTGGTGGCAAAACCGCGTATCATAGGGCTTCCGCCCCCTTGTTGACTTTTTTGTATAAAAACCTTGCCCGAAAGGGCCAGCATGTCGGCAGCCGTTTGCGGATTGTTCATTGCCACCGTTTTAGGCGAAATACTGCTTATTTTTTGAGGTAATTCTGAGGTTTTCTGTTTCCATCGCGAGGCCGAAACCACTACTTCGTCGATAGTGATAAGGGCCGGGATCATCTGAATCCTGAACTTTTCTGCCTGAAGATTTTTATAGCTGGTAACAAGTGTTTTATACCCAATCACACGCAGTTCAATGGTTTTAGCCTCTATAAAAGCAGAAAGATCAGCTTGCCCTTTGGAATTGGAGAGTGTGGTAGCCGGAGGATTTGTACTCGTGATGGTTACCAATTCGATGGGTTCGCCATTTTCGCTATCGGTAATCAGCAGCACTTGCGAGTAGAGTTGCGGCATGAGGGTAACCATAAGAAGAACAGAGATAATACCTTTTCGAAAAAGAAGGAGTGAAGTTGAAAGAAGAAAAGTCATTTTAAAGCTTAATTTTTTGGCATTTGCTAACAAAAATCGTACCTGAAAGTAAGCTGTATTTGGGATATTATCTCCAGACTTTACTTATAAGTCTTTTGAGTCTGTTATCTGGAGTTTCATTTCAATTTTATTTATAAAGAAATTCAAATGCACTTTTATAAGCTCCTGTTTCGTTTACATAATCAAGTAGTTCGCTGTAAAATGCGTGGTTGCCAATGGTGGCACTGTCGCCAATAATTACAAGTTTTTTGCGGGCCCTTGTCATGGCTACATTCATGCGGCGCACATCGGCAAGAAAGCCTATTTCGCCCTTTTCGTTCGACCGCACCAGGCTAATGTAGATGATATCGCGCTCCTGTCCCTGAAACGAGTCGATGGTGTTGATGCTGATCTGTTTCGAAATATCTTCGATATAAGGTTTTCTTTCCGCAAAACTCTCCTGCATCAGGTTGACCTGCGCTTTGTAAGGCGAAATGATACCGATACCATTTATCTCCTGCATCATACGAAGGCTTTCTATAGCTGCGAGATAGCCATGCAGGTGCTTAAAAAGCAGCTCCAATTCTTCGGGGTTGAAGGCGCTTTTCGTTTCGGGGTTTGTTTGTTCTGTAAAACCACATCCGGCAGTGTCGATAAACTCCAAAGGCATATCGTCCGGAAAAACCAACCAGTCTTTTACCTGGCTGTTGGCAATTAGTTTGTTGTGATAAAAATGCCTTCCTGAAAAACGCATAATTACTTCGTTCATCCGGTATTGTTCGGTAAGCATTACATCGGCCTGGTTGCGCTGAATTGCTTTTTCGAAGAGGGTAACTTCTAAACCCTCTTTGGCCGCCGAAAGCGATTTGATGGTGGGTGGCAGCTGGCAATGGTCGCCGGCAAAAATTACCCTCTGCGATTTAAGAATGGGCAGCCAGCAGGCTGGTTCGAGAGCCTGCGCGGCCTCGTCGATAAATACGGTTCCGAAATTTTTTCCCTTCAATGCCGCACTGGTAGAGCCAACAAGGGTACAGGCCACCACCCTTGTTTTTTCGATGATATCGTTTTTTATATAGCCCGAAAGCATTTCTGCTTCGGCTTTAAACTGTCTGGCCTCGGCCAGCAATAATTTCCGCTGCTCTCTTTCTTCAGGACCGAAGCTGCGCTTGTATTTGTGCCCAAGGTTTTTGTATTCTTCGGCTTGCCTACGAAGGTTTTTTAGTTGCTTGTACTGCGGATGAAGTGTGATCCGGGCATCGAGGGTGGAGTTCATGATTTGGTCGGTGATGCGGGCGGGATTCCCTACACGCACCACACTGATATTTTCCTGAAGCAGCTTTTCACACAACAAATCGACTGCGGCATTGCTGGGGGCGCAAACCAGCACTTGGGTTTCTTTTTGCAGGGTTTGGCGAATGGCTTGTACCAGCGTGGTTGTTTTTCCGGTACCGGGCGGACCGTGAATGATGGCAGTATCTCTTGCTCTCAGCACCCGATCGAGTGCCTCGTTTTGGCTTTCGTTCAATGCCTTTGCTTTGGCTACCGGCTCGTTTAAAAAGTAGGCCTCCTGCTCGCCAAGCAAGATTTGCTTGAGGCTTTCGATGCGTTTGTCGGTAGTGGTGAGAAGGGTTTTTAGTCCGGCTTCCATCTCGCGATAATTGGTTTCGTCGAAAAGCAGTTGAATGCCCAATTTACCGTCATACGCCCATTCGGGAATCTCGTTGGCATGCAGGGTAACCACCATTTCATGATCGCCGGCCATGTTCACCACGCCCTTTACATAAGCTTCTTCTTCGTTGCGCTGAGTCTGGGCCGAAAACAATTGCACCGGTTTGCCCGCTGCAAATGAGTGCGATTCGCCATGACCCGGGTTTCGCGACAGGCGCACGATTGGATATTCGGCCTGGCTGTAACTGGTTTTTTCAATGCGCACCGGATACCAGCATACACCTTCTTTGCGCCTTTCGGTAAGTGAGTTGCTGCTCATCTTGCGCAGGTAATGTTTTAGGTCTTCTTCCTTTTCGCGGCGCAGCAGGTTGAGCAAGCGCGTTATTTCTTCCTGTATTTCTTTTCGGGGCATGAGTGCGTTGTGTGGCACAAATATACAGATTGTGGTGTTTGCTTATGCTCAGCTTCGGAAAAATGAAATTTAATAAGCGTTCAAGCATTTCAGCTTCAATGGAATGTTTGAAACGAAATAATTTGAAAACGATGAATACATTTGCAAAAAAAGGAAAAGACATGCTTACACAATGGGTATGTAAAGATTGTGGCTGGAAGGGCGATGAACACAAGCTCGATTACGAAACCGTAGAAGGTTGCGTGGGCGACGATAAGCTGGAAACATGCCCCAAGTGTGGCAGTCATAGGATTTTTATTGTTTGAAGATAGCCCAGTGGGTTTAAAACATCCTCTTTTTAGCCTCGTGCGGCGGGCGTCCACGGCTCGCGCGAAATCCGGCTTGTTCGGCCCATGCAGGCGCCGGCCTGGTGCGACAGGAACAAGGCCGGATTTTTAGCCGTGGTGGGTTTTTGGTTCTTTTGGGCGGCAGCCAAAAGAACATATAAACAAAAGTCTACAGGCAGATCCTACAGACAACGGTGGGAATTTAGTTTTTAGCACGCGTTACGCAAGCTAAACGCGCGCTAGTGGAGAATCCTGAAAAAAAAGTCCCTAGACTCTTCGTGCCAGCCTCAACTCTAAAACGGGTAAACCAATCTTCAAAGCACTCAAATCAATAAACTCAATAGAAAATGTTTATTCCTATTTCGATTTATTGAGTGCTCTTTCCAGGTCTTCCGTAATATCGTCGATATGTTCCAGCCCTACCGACAATCTTACCATTGCCTTTGAAATGCCCACACTTTCCTGTTCCTCAGTGCTTAATTTCGAATGGGTGGTAGAAGCAGGGTGGGTAATGGTAGTGCGGCTATCGCCCAGGTTAGGGGTAATCGATAGCATCTCTATCTGGTCGATAAACCTGATGCAGCGTTCATAGCCTCCTTCGAGTTCGAAGGTTACCAGGCCACCGCCCATGCGCATTTGTTTTTTGGCTAGATCGTATTGCGGGTGCGATTCGAGAAAAGGATACTTTACCTGTTTTATTCCTTTTAAGCCTTCGAGGTGTTTGGCCAGTGTAAGGGCGTTGGAACAATGGCGGTCCATGCGTACTGCAAGGGTTTCGAGGCTTTTAGAGAGTATCCAGGCATTAAAGGGCGAAAGTGAGGGCCCTGTCTGGCGGGCAAACAGATGCACCTGCTCCATGGCTGCTTTTGTGCCCAGCACTGCGCCACCCATGGCACGGCCTTGTCCGTCGATGTATTTGGTGGCCGAATGGCATACCAGGTCGCAACCGAATTTAACCGGATTTTGAAGATAAGGGGTGGCAAAACAATTGTCTACCACAAACAGGCATTGGTTATCGTGTGCCAGCTTGCCCAGGTATTCCATATCGAGTAGGTCGAGGCCGGGGTTTGATGGGGTTTCGATAAAGAGCACGCGGGTAGTGGGCATTATGGCCTCTTCCCAGCCTTCGGGGTCGTCGAAATCGACATAAGTATGACTAATGCCCCAGCGCGGTAACAATTGTGTGATAATCTGATGCGATGAACCAAACAAACTGCGCGACGAAACGATATGGTCACCTGCCCGCAGGTTGGCAACAATGGCCAGAAAAATAGCCGACATACCGGTAGCTGTGGCAATGCCTTCTTCGGTGCCTTCGAGCATGCAGAGTTTCTGGGCAAACTCGTCGGAGTTTGGGTTGGCAATGCGCGAGTAATAATATCCATCCATCTCGTCGGCAAAAACAGCCCGTGCTTCTTCGGCGCTGTCAAAAACAAAGCTCGAAGTAGCAAAAATGGGTACACTGTGCTCTTTTCTTTGCGAGCGCGAAAGTTGGTTGCGTATGGCGTTGGTTTCGAAATGTGTATATTTTTTCATGCCTGTGTTGGGTTCAATCTACAATTGATTTCTTTTGAACTGTAAAAATATGGTTTTTATTCGTGAAACTAGTTTTTACAAACGAGAGCAAATTAAAAATTAGAATTGAACAAATCCCGATAGCAAAATCTATAATGAAAATTGATTTTAGTTTCGGCAATAATTAGCAAAAGCCTTATGGGTAAATCATTGCAGGATTATTTCTACTCATCTATTTGAAAAGTAGCAACTAATCGGTAACTTATACCCACAAGAAAACTAATATCTATCTTAAATTCAGCTATTATGTACACTGTAAAAGACATTCTCGAAACAAAAGGCTATGAATGTGTCACCATCGATCCGGAATCGACCGTATATGATGCACTCAAGAAAATGGCTGGTAAAAATGTAGGCGCTTTGCCAGTAGTAAAAGACCAAAAAGTGATGGGCATTTTTTCTGAACGCGATTATGCCCGCAAGTTGGTGCTTATGGGCAAAACCTCGCACGAATCGTTGGTAAAAAGCCTGATGACCGACCGGGTTTATGGTGTGAAACCTGAAACTACCATCAACGAGTGCATGAAGCTGATGACCGACAACCGTGTTCGGCATCTGCCCGTGGTGGATAAGAGCCAGAATTTGGTAGGAATTATCTCCATTGGCGATGTTGTAAATAGGGTGATTATGGCGCAAAATCACACCATTAGCCAGCTCGAAGATTATATCATCGGGAAAAGGTAAGTCTAATCCCAGAAATCAGGCTTTTTTGTAGGCAGGCTTTTCTTTTGTTTTCTTTCAGAAGCTATTTTCGCGATAAACTCTGCATAGGCTTGATGCGCTTCCTGCCAGTTTATCAGCAACCTGGCGCGAAGGTCGGAAAAAGCCTCACCGGCTTTAACCGGAAACTGGTGCGTCATGCCTGCTTCGGTGCCATAGTAAATAATTACCGGCTGTTGCTGTTCGAAAAGAATGGCCAATAATTCGCGGAATAGATCTGCATTTTGATTGCACATGTGCATCAACCGCGATGTGTCGTGGTTGTCAAAAAATCGTGGCAATAGAAAGTGAGCAGGGTAAAGTTGGTTATACCGGCCGAGGAGTATTCTAAGTTTATCCGGATTTCTGCTTATTAGTTGCTTGTGTTCCAGAATTAGTTCTCGCCAGCCAAAATCCAGCACTCCGTCGAGCAGTCCGATGTAATGTTTCTGAATGTCGGTTTGCTTCAATCCCTGTTTCCAGTATTGGTAACGACCCCGAAAGCGAAGGGTTTTTAAATGTTTGTAGTGCATGCCTTCGGTCCAGGCTTCGCCAATTAACACAAAATCCGGATTTATTGTTAATAGGACTGTTTTCAACCTTATTAAAAAGGTATCGGGTATTCCGGTTACATGGTCGATGCGGTAACCATCAAATCCGAGGGAAGCCCAATAACATAAATTGTGAATCATCCAATCGGCAACCACCGGGTTTTCGAGGTTCAGTTTAGGCAGTTCGGAGAAATCGAGAAACGAAAGGTAATGATGTGGCCAGTTTTTAAAATAGAACCACGAAAAAAACTCACTCTGCCTCGAAGCCTGTGCCTGCTGAAACCATGGATGTTGCACCGAGCAATGGTTAGGAACCACATCGGCAATGATACGCATGTTTCTTTGCTTGCAGGCTGCAATCAGGCTTTTTAGGTCTGCAAGGCTGCCAAAGCGGGGTTCCACTTTTGTGTAATCGGTGATATGATAACCGTGGTAAGAACTGCCACCATAGAAAGGCGACAACCATAGAGTATTGGCGCCAAGGTGTTGAATGTAATCGAGTTTTTGTTCAATGGCATTCAGGTTTCCACCACAGAAATGGTCCTTTCCTGCATCGGCCTGCTCAGAAAAGCCCGCAAACCGATCGATTAGCACATGGTAAATGATGGAATTCTTTATCCACTCAGCCATAGAAGAATATACTTTGAACGAGTGGCTAAAATAGAAAGATTTTAGCCAAACCTTAAAAAGGCAGCTTGGGATTTTTGCTTAATCGCATGTACTAAAAAAAAAAAGGAACCACCACGATCCCTTTTTCAATGCAAATACGATTGTTATAAGTCTTTTTCGAGATCGAAATTCCAAAAATCATAATTCACTGTCGATTCCACTTTGTTTTCAAGTTCATCTTCCAGCTCTGGAAAAAAGTCAAGGCCGGTTTCTTCTTCCAGTTTATCCACACTAAGGGTATATGATTTTAGTGAACCCGATGAAATCCCATTCCTAAATCTGAAGGCGATGGTCTGTTGATTTTGCGGGTCGTACACTACTTTGTAATATTGCTTGGGAACAGCTACTTTGTTCTCTCCAAGGGTAGTGAAGGGGGCATCCTTGGCAATGGGTCCGGCTACGATGTAAAAAACCTGATTGTCTTTTAGCCACATGCGAATCAGGTCTTCTGTTTTTAACCACATGTGTGTATAAAATGCAAGTTTCATCGGCACAATGTTGCTCATATAAAAGCTTTGTGCACTTGCCCCTTCGAGGTGCATTACATCGAGGTAATTGCACAATTGGGCAAATTCGTAGCCACTGTCTTTGTAATCTTTCTTTTCGCCAGAGCGGGTTTTTACGTTCGGGTCAGGAATGTATTTGGGCGAAACCTTCGCGGCCTTATCCACTGCCGAATGTGTTACATTGTAGGCAACCCATGAGCTAAACACATATGCCGAACTGTAAGACATCGAAAAACCATTGTGATGGATAATCTGTTCGCGTTCTACTTGGGCAGGAAGCATTAAACCTGCTGTTTGGGCAAGCAATAACTGACTCATAAGGGCACTAATTCCAAGGAAAAAGATTTTTTTCATTTGTATGTGGCTTTTTGGTATTACAACTTTCGAAGTTTTTTGGTTCGTATACTACGAATGATTCAAATGGGTTACATGCTTTTTAAGCTTTTTAATTTTAGAATCATCAGCAAGTTGCATTGGTCTTCGGGCGATAAAAACAAGGAGTTTATCGATGGATATTATAGGTTCACCTATCGGCATAGATTTATCCAGTTTGCAAGCTATATTTTTGGTGCGGATAAAAATCTACCGAAGATTAAAACTATCTGACCAAATCGACTGTTCCTTAAGAATAAATTTAAATTGAATACCATGCACGGAGGATCTCTCAAATTTGTTTTCATCGTTTTATTCATATTCTTGTTAATAGACCTATATGCTTTCAGGGGTTTCAGGTTTTTCACCTCCGGATTGAATGCTACAGCCAGAATAATTATGAATGTTTCGTATTGGCTTATACCCTTGTTTATTGTGGTAATGACTTTTTTTATTATTCAGAAAATGCCTGAGCTCAGTTCGGGCAAATTGTATTACCGCACCTTTTATACTTTCATGGGGGTGATGGTATTGTTTTATGTGCCCAAGCTTATTTTTTCGGCATTTGAGTTGGGCAACGACTTTACGAATCTGATTGTATTTATAATTAACAAGCTAAAAACAGGCAATTCGTTTGCCAATCTGCAGGTATTTCGTTATTCAGGAGCGGTGCTGGCAACTGTGGTATTTTTCTTTACCTTTTTTGGCATTGTGCATGGTAAGTATCATTACAAGGTCAATAAACTGGTTTTGGAAAGCAGTCGCATTCCAAGAGCTTTTAATGGGTTTAAGATCGTGCATATCTCCGATTGGCACATTGGTAGTTTCTATGGAAAACCTCACCGTGTTCAGCAGTCTGTCGACCGCATTAATGCGCTGAAGCCCGATCTGATTCTTTTTACCGGCGACCTGGTGAACAATGTGGCTGGCGAGGCTGAAGAATTCATTGAACAATTATCGCAATTGCATGCGCCCCATGGGATATACTCTGTGCTGGGAAACCACGATTATGGAGATTATGTACGTTGGCCTAGCCCAGAGGCGGCTGCCAGGAATCTTGAGAATCTGAAAGCAATTCATAGTACAATTAACTTTCGTCTTCTCAACAACAGTTCTGTTTTTCTTGAAAAAGACAAGGACAGAATAAACCTGATAGGTATCGAAAATTGGGGGTTACCGCCTTTTCCGCAATATGGAAACCTTGCCACAGCAATGCAGGAAATTGATACTAATTCCTATAAAATATTGCTCTCTCACGATCCTTCTCACTGGGATGCAGAAGTCATTGACCGGACCGACATCGACCTTACTCTTGCTGGGCATACACATGGCATGCAATTCGGTATCGACCTCGGAAAGTGGAAATGGAGCCCTGTGAAATTTAAATACCCTCGCTGGAGCGGTAAATACCAGCATAACGACCAGCTTTTGTATGTGAATGTAGGCATAGGTTACATCGGATTTCCGGGCAGAGTGGGTATTCGACCCGAAATTGCACTGATCGAGTTAAAGAATAAATAAAAAAAAATCGTATCTTTTTAAACCTAATTGAATATGCGCCGTAAAACCATCTGAAATTTAATAAGCTCTGAATGAATCGCCTGTTGACTCTCTTTATTTGTGTAGGCATTGCCTTTATAAATCCCTTATTTTCTCAGGAACCCGAAAAGGAGTCAAAAAAGGACTATCAGGCAAAAAAAGAAAAGCCTCAAAATTACAGCATCGACAATTACAAGGCTCCTCATTCCAGTAAAACGGCAAGCAAGAAAAGTCAGGCAGCAGCAAATAAGCTTAAAAAGAAAGAAGCTAAAACCAAGGAAAAGCAGCAAAAGATATTAGCCAAATCGGCAAATAAAGATAGCCGTGTCACACAGGCCGAGAATCAAAAAACAACCCGTCAACAAGATCAAAAAACTCAGGAAAAACAGCGAGAGGGTCAACAAGAATCTGAAGCTATTTCCCGCGAAAATGAGCGCATTCTTGCCGAGCAACAAGCCAAGGCCCAACAGACCAAAGCCGAAAGTGAACTTGTGAAAAAAGAAAACGAGGCCATTCTCGATGAACAACAAAAGTTGAAAGAAAAGCAATTACGCGAAAATGAGGAACAAAGCGAAGTTGTAACCCGCGAAAACGAATCTGTTCTTCGTGAGCAGCAAAAAGCAAAAGAACTTCAGCAAAAAGAGGCTGCAGCGCAAAGTGCAGAAATCGATCAACACAATCTTAAGGTACTCTCTTTGGAAAAAGGTGCCTATGCCGAGGCCATGAAAAGAGCCGAAGCCGAGCAACTTGCGCTGAAAAAAGAAAATGAACAAATTCTCAAAGAACAGCAAAATGCTCTTGCTAGCTCGCAGAAAGAAAATGAGGCTTTAAGTATGGAGGTTCAGCGCGAAAACCAAAAGCGTATGGATGAGATTGCCAAGCAGCAGGCTAAAATGCAAAAAGAACAACAGCGTTTAAGTGCTGAATTGGCGGCCTATAATAAAAAGGTACTGGCTTTTGAGGAAGGTGATTATGCGGTAAGACTCAAAGAGCAGGAGCAGCTGAGTAAAGAAACGAAAAGTGAAAATGAAAAAATTCTCGCCCAACAACAAAAAGATGCTTCTGAGGCTCAGCGTGAGCGCGAGAAAGAACAGGCTATGATAAGTGGCGAAAATGATAAGGCTAAGGAAAAACGTTTAAAGGAAGAAGAAAAGCTGAAGATTGAACAACAAAAGCTTAGTGCTGAGATTGACAAATATAACCAATCGGTACTGGCCTTCGAAACTGGTATTTATGCCGATCAGAAAAAAGCAGCCGAAGCAGAATCGGAAGTCCTGCAAAAGGAAAACAAACAAATTTTAGCCTCTCAACAAGCCCTTCAAGAGCAAAAGCTTAAAGAAAACCAGCGCATCAGTGCCGAGATTCACAAGGAGAATGAGCAAAAGCTGGTAGAGCAGCGTCGTAAGCTTGAGGTGCAGCAGGCAGAATGGGAAAAGGAAAGTCGCGAACTTGAAAAATACAATCTGTCAGTGCTTTCGTATGAACAAGGTGCTTATGCCGATCAGCTCAAAATAGCCCAGGCTGAAAGCGATCAACTTAAAAAAGAAAATGAGCAGATACTTTCTTCTCAACAAAAAAGAACCGAGGCTGCACAAAAAGAAAATCAGGCTTTAAGTAGCGAACTTCAGAAAAAAAACGACAAGGCCCTTGCTGCTCAGGCAAAGAAAAAAGAGAAAATTACACAGGAAGAGCAACAGCTCAGTGAGCAGATAGATGCCTACAATCAGAAGGTGTTGTCACTCGAGTCGGGTCTTTATGCCCAGCAGTTGAAAGAACAGGAGAGGGCACAATTGGAATTGAAAAAAGAAAACCAACAGACAATAGCCTCGCTCGACAAGGCACAGCAACAAATAAGGGCAGAGCAAGAGCGAGCCAGCGAGGAGCTAAGGCAACAGAATGAAAAAGATGCTGCCAACCGCCAGAAGCAAATTGCTGCAATGCAGAAGGAACAGGAAAAGATAAGCCGCGAAGTGGCAGCCCATAACCAAAAAGTACTTAACTACGAATTGGGCGCTTATGCTCAGCAGGTGAAAGAGACCGAGACAGAAAGACTTCGTTTGCAAAAAGAAAACGATAAAATGCTAGCGCAACAACAGGCTGATGCTGAACTGAAACGTCGGGAGCAAGAGAAGGCTAGCGCCAACTTGCAGAAAAAGAACGAAGTTATATTGGGCGATCAGGCACGCGAAAATGAACTTAAGCAGAAAGAAGCGGAAAAAATAAGTGCCGAAATTGACAAAGAAAATCAACGTTTGCTGGCCTACCAGCTTGCTATGCAGGAAGCAACAGCCAATGGCGAAGATAAAGCCAGCCTCGACCTGCGCAAACAGAACGAGGAAATTTTAAAAGAACAGCAAAAAAATCTGATTATACAGCAGAAGGAATTTGAAAATCAAAGTCAGGCCATTGAATCGGAGAACCAGAAAGTTCTTGAAAGCCAACAAAAAGAATTTGAGAAATTGGCTGAAGAAGAACTCAAACTATCGGCTGCGATTTATGCTACCAATCAGGAATTATTGGCTCGTCGGGAAATAGAGTCGTACAAAAAGCAAATGAAGGAAATAGACAGCAGTTACGAAACCTTCAAAGAAAACCAAAAAGCACTTAAAAAGCAGCAGAAAGAGCGGGATAAACTCTTAAAAGAGTATTACAAAACAAGTCTGCAAATTCAGAAAATGAACCAGCAAACACTTCTGGGAAAATAGATCTTAAGCTTTTAAAGAACTAAAAACTGATTCCTCCCCCTGCAGCGCGAGCTTTTAGCTCGTGCTAATGTGTAATTTAACCCTCCCTACTAGCGCGCGTTTAGCTTGCGTAACGCGTGCTGGTTTTAGAAAAAAACTGCCGAGCTGCAAGATCGCACTCGTGGTGCCCGCAATTGTGCCGGGCTCGATGGTTTGATTACAGTTGAAATATTAGAATGAACACGCGTTACGCAAATACTAAACGCGCGCCAGTAGATTGGGTAAAAGACTAGCACTAAAAAAAATGCCCGGTAAAGAAAAGTAAATTCTTTACCGGGCATTTTTTTTGTCTGGATTGACTACTTGAGTTTATTTCTTAACAGATACACCGTTTTGCCATTCCAGGGTTTTCCGACAATATCAATATCGCCATCGCCATCGATATCTCCAGACATGGCATCAATGCATTCTGTTTTAAAAAGTATTTCTTTTTGAATCCATACATTCCCTTTGCCATCGGTGTTTTCCCAAATAAAACATCTTTTATAAAGGTCTTTGGTCATGGGGCCGCCACCGGAGAAAAAATCGAGGTCTCCATCGTTGTCGAAGTCTGCCACGCACAAAGAATGTAAATCCTGATCTGTAACAGTGGCTACCGGATGCTGATACCAGTTAATTCCGCGGCCGTCTTTGTTCTCGTGCCAGGCAATGCTGCCGCTTGGGATATTGGCTTCGCTTTGCACGATATCCGCATCGCCATCTCCATCCATATCAACTGCATAAACCCTTGACGAAAGAGCAAATTTTCCCTGGTAGTGCACAAACCGAAGGGTTTTATGCTCACTCCATTTTGTACCTTTGCCATCAAGGTTATCAAACCACATATTCGAACGGATGATATCGAGGTCGCCATCTTTTTCAATATCAGCCACGCCTAATGGAGCAATACCACCTGGCACGCCATCGCCAATTCTTATTTTCTTCCATTTCTTTTCGGGTGTGTTACCCGGAAAATAGATGTAGGTTCCTTCGAGCTGACTCACAGCTATTATCTCGGGCAGTCCGTCTCCGTTCATATCGGCAGCCTGCATGTCATAAGCAATGACGACACCATTTTCGAACCTTTTCCATTCTTCACCTTTTTTGCCGGGGTTTTTGTACCAGGTACCACCCGATACCTGATCAAGTAATCCATCTCCATCGATGTCAACTACTACACCTCCCTTGTCTGTTAAGGCATTTGATCCAATGAAATGGCGCGACCATTCTTGCCCCCCGGTGTTTTCGAACCACCAGAGCTTACCATCGTTTGCCCCTACCACAATATCAAGATCGCCATCGTTGTCCAGATCGGCAAGCGACGACTGGCAAAGCATGGGGCTATCGGTTTCTCCAATCACTTCATAGCTGAAATCAGGCATCTGGGCATTCAGTATGGTAAATGAAGGGCCTAAAACAGTTAGGTAAAATAGAATTTTTCGCATATGATTAGCTTTTGACTTACTAAGTTAAGGAATCGAAACCGAAATCGAAAGGCTTTTGTTTATTACTAAAATAATGGGCCATTGATGCCAATTTTTGCGGATACTTTCGCATTCGGGAGAGTTAATATTCAGATATTCTATTACATAGACAAAAAGAAAAAAATGCCTTCGAAACATCCTGCTTATTTAAACTGAACTAGATTTATCCTTAACACCAATTTAACAGCTGAAACCATATCGGTTGCCGCTTCTTAATTAACAACCCGGTTTTATAATTGTTATATCAAAAAAACTGCATGAGAGCTTTGTTATTGATACCCGTTTTCTTCGTAGTCTTCCAATTAAAGTCGCAAGTGGTAATTCCTAAGCAATCCTTGCGCTACCTTGCTTTGGGCGATTCTTATACCATCGGGCAAAGTGTAACGTCCTTGGAGCGTTGGCCAAAACAACTGGTCGATTCTCTGGAAAAGTATGGCGTCGAAATCGATTCGTTTCGGGTGATTGCCAGAACAGGCTGGCGTACAGACAATTTATTGGCTGAGATGAAGAACTCCAATTTAACCAACGATTTCAACCTTGTTTCGTTGCTCATTGGCGTAAACGATCAATTTCAGGGGCTAAGCACCCAGAGCTACAGCCTTGAATTCGACAAGGCTATTCGTGCTGCCCTCGATCTGGTACAATGGCAGCAATCGGCGGTATTTGTATTGTCTATTCCCGATTACGGTTACACGCCCTATGGGCAAAGCCGGCAGGCCTCCATCAGTGAGGCTATCGATAATTTTAATGCCATAAACCGAAGCATTACCCAAGCCTATGGAATTGCCTATTATGATATTACACCCATAAGTCGCATGGGCCTCGATAAACCCGAATACGTAGCAACAGATAGGCTTCATCCGTCGGGTGCAATGTATACCGAATGGGTGAAGCTGCTTTTAAACGATTTTCGTGAGCAACTCAATTCTTCCACCAGTGTGAATGAAACCGAAAATGGGCTTTTTGTGCAATACAATTACTTGCTGAACAAAATAGTTGTTTCTGCTGTGGAAAAACCAGCCTTGATTCGGCTTTTCAGTATAGGCGGTCAGCTTATTCTTTCTCAGGAACTCACAGCCGGAAGTTCCTCGGAAATAAACGTGAGCGACATACCTGCCGGACTCTGCTTTTATCAGGTACAATCGGGTAACGGTATTCTGCAGACAGGCAAAATCCTTGTCGGCCATTCCTTGAGATAAAGTATCAATTCATTCTTGCAAAGTTTCTTCTTATCGTAAAATGTCTTTTAATAAACAAAAAAGAGGTATTAATCAATAGGTTCGAACTCTCCTTATTTTGAAGCGTAAATGAAGGTATTCAACCGGAAAATGAAAGAGGAGGTCGATTATGGAAAATTTAATTATTCACGCAACCAAGGTATCGCCTGAAATCATCTTGCAAGGCGATGGAAAACTGAAAATTGAAGGAAAAATTATCACCGAAAATGCCCTTGTAACCTTTGAACCGATTTTTAGTTGGCTCCGCGATTTTCACAATCCGTATGTGGAATTTAACATCGACCTGGAGTACATTAACACCAGTGCATCGATGCAGCTGTTTTCTTTGCTCCGCAAACTCGATGCCGATGCAAACATTAGTTCAATTGTAGTAAATTGGTATTACGACGAAGACGATGAAGAGCATCTCGAAACCGGGCAGCTATTCGAAGAAAAACTTGATCGGGTTGTTTTTCATTATAAATTGCATCATCAAAGAGGCGCTGCTTAAGTGCAGCCAAGCTTTGTAAATTATCGAATGCATTTTCGCTGAGTTGCCAATTGTTTTTTATTTATTCCATGCTTAATCTGTTTGTATATTTTTTTGCTAACTTAAGGCTTGAATAAATAATACTGATTGCCATGTATACAACAGCACGCATTTTTTCGGCATTGATTGTCCTCTCAATATTCTCTAACCTGATACAGGCTCAGGAAAAGGTGGTATTCAAGGCTCCCGATAAAGTACCTATTACCGCCGATTTGTATGCCCCCAATGCACCGACTGCAACCTTCATTATTCTTTTTCATCAGGCTAAATACAGCAGGGGCGAATACCTCGAAATTGCCCCCAAACTGAATAAGCAGGGATTTAACTGTTTGGCAGTAGATCTTCGCAGTGGCGATGCCATTAATAACGTCCGGAATGAGACTTTTTCCTATGCCGATAGCCTTCAGATGAAAACCCGCTACGTCGATGCTTACGACGATATACGTGCTTCGGTATCTTATGTGCGGAGCAAATACCCTAATGCCAAGGTCATAATCTGGGGCAGTTCCTATTCCGCCTCGCTGGCCCTTAAACTGGCAGCCGATTACCCCGCTGGAATTTCAGCGGTGGTGGCCTTTTCGCCAGGTGAATATTTTGCTGCCTATGGATGGAGCAGGGATATCATAAAAACTTCGGCAAGTAGGGTAAAATGTCCTGTTTTTATCACTTCTTCCAAAACTGAGGTAGCGGAGTGGAAAGGTATTTACGATGCCATTCCGGTTGCCACCAAGGTAAGTTTTGTACCCAATGCCACTGGCAAACATGGCTCAAAGGCTTTGTGGAGCGATTTTCCGGAAAATACAGAATACTGGACAGCGATTAATAAGTTTTTGGCGCAATTTAAATCTGTGAGTCCATAATTTTAAAAGTCGAAGACGCATTAAAATTTTTTAGGCAAACTGATCCCGAAAGCGAAGCGTATCGGGATCTTTGGGTTTGGCTTCGCCGAGCATACCAAACCAATGGAGCGGTTAAGTTTATTCGTGAAACTCAAATTTCAAGTTTTTCATGTAAAACTTATAATTTGTAAGTTGAACGAATCCCGATACGCTGCGCTATCGGGATAAATGAGTTTGGCTTCGCCGAGCTCTCCGCCATGCGGCGGTTCGGTTAATACTCCGCTGCTTTGCAGCGATTGAAAAAAGATTCCATTTTGATACCTTGACAGCTCTGCTGCGAGGTAGTTCATTCCCCTTTGCTTGCAGCAAAAAAAATGAATGATTTTCGCCTCAATACTTCGTCCGCTTACGGCGAGGTAGTTGATTAATAAAAAAGAATCGGGAATCTCTTTAACTGGCAGCAAAAGCAGAGATTCTTTACGATGCTCTTTTATACCTCCGACAGGCTGGCTTGAAATTTAAAATTCAAAAGGGCAAACCCGGTTTCTTTGCTAAAATAAGCTTCGCGAAAGGTTTTAAGCGAACGGGCTCTGAAACAATTTGCTTCAACCTTGGTTACAATGCACTTGCTCTTGTTGACATACACAAAGCATCCGACTTTCACTTCCTGTAAGTTCAAAGGTTTATAATTGAACGCTTTGAGGAAACGTGCATACTCGTAGTTAATCAATTTCATGATTTCGTTGCTGCCGCCCTTATCCGGATGGTATTGCTTCACCAGTTTCCTATAAGTGCTTTTTAGTTCGTCTTGTGTTATAACTCCGGCAAAGTAGCTCATTACGTTATAATTTTAAATTCAGATACTTTAAAGTTTATCCAGCGAACCAGAACCTATCTGCTAATTTAGCTTAAAAATAACATTAACCTGCTTTGTTAAGAGCCATTCCCCAAAGCTCTTATTAACATTTTTATTTCACCAGAAACGGTTCAGGATTTTTGTAGTTAATTAATTACCTTGCAGCTCTTTTACCAATGTACGAAAGAGATTTTTTGTTAAACAAGTTAAAGGCTAACACACTTAACAGTTTGAAATTTAGTTTTTAGTAGAAATGATAATTATCTAATCCATGAAAAAGATTGTCTTCACCCTGACATTAGTTTTTTATTTCTTTTCAGCACTTCTTGTTGCTCAAACCAGTGCAACCGATCAAACACTTCCGGTTGACTCGAAAGTGCGGATTGGAAAGTTCGACAATGGTTTTACCTATTACATCCGGGAGAATGGCAAACCAGAGAACAGAATGGAAATGCGTTTGGTTGTGAATGCAGGTTCTATTCTCGAGACTGAGTCGCAGCTTGGCTTGGCTCACTTTCTGGAACATATGGCTTTTAACGGTACCCGTAACTTTGCCAAGAATGACCTGATACAATATTTGCAATCCATTGGTGTGGAATTTGGACCCGACTTAAATGCTTACACTTCTTTCGACGAAACTGTGTACATGCTAACCATACCGTCTGATTCGGCCAATCTGGTTGATAAAGGATTTATGGTAATGGAAGATTGGGCTTTTTATCAAACCCTCGATGCCCAGGAAATAGACAAAGAAAGAGGTGTTATTATCGAAGAGTGGAGACTTGGACAAGGCCCCTGGAAACGGATGCTCGATAAAAATCTACCAGTTATTTTTAAAGATTCGCGCTATGCCGACCGACTTCCAATCGGTAAAAAGGAAGTGATTGAAAGTTTTGAACACCAGGAATTAAAAAGCTTTTATGCCGATTGGTACCGTCCAGATCTGATGGCACTCATTGTAGTGGGAGACATTGATGCCGACGAAATGGAAAGTAAAATCAAACAGCATTTCGAATCGCGCACCATGCCTTCGAACCCCAAAGAAAGAGTGGAATATTCTGTGCCCGACCAAAACCAAACTCTGGTAAGCATTGCTACCGATGCCGAAGCTCCCGTGAGCTTATTAAGGGTAATCTATAAAACGAATGTGGCCTCCCAGAAAACAGGCACCGATTACCTGAACAGGGTGAAGGAATCGTTTTTGGCTGGCATGCTCAATCGCCGGTTGTTGGAGATTAACGAACAGCCTACACCACCTTTTATCAACCTAGGGTATTATTACGGAAGCTTATGGTCGCGCAATAAAAATGCCCTGCAGGCTTATGGTCTTGTTGGTGAAACGGGACTTGAAAATGGTCTCAAAGTAATGCTCGAAGAAAATAACCGTGTGGCCCTTCATGGTTTTACACAAAGTGAGTTTGAGCGTTATAAACTCGAATACCTGAAGCAGATGGAGATGGCATTCAATGAACGTGATAAAACCGAATCATCGATATTTGCCGATGAATATATCCGCAACTACCTCGAAAAAGAACCGATACCCGGCATTGAGTTCGAATTCCAGTTTGTGCAACAATATATTAGCAACATCACTCTTGCCGATATCAATATCCTGGCTTCAGAAATTATTAGTTCCCAGAACCGCGTAATTGTATTAAATGGTCCTGAAAAAGAATCACTTGCCCTGCTAACCGATGCGCAAATTCTTGCCATTGCTGCCGCAGCAGATAAGTCCGATTTGCAAGCCTATACCGACAAACTTGCGGGTAGCAGTTTGATGAAGGAAATTCCCAAAGCCGGATCTATTGTCAGCGAGAAGAAAATAGAATCTATAGGAGCCCTAGAACTCACACTATCTAATGGTGCAGTGGTTTTGCTTAAACCTACTCCATTTAAAAACGACGAAATTCAGGCTACAGGTTTTGCCTGGGGTGGTCAGTCGCTGGCTGAGGACAAAGACCATTATTCGGCAATGCATGCTGCTTCGATTGTAAGCGAAACTGGTCTTTCCGATTTTTCAAAAACAGATTTATCGAAACTCCTTGCCGGTAAGAATGTGTATGCCGCAACCAGCCTGGGTACTTATAGTCAGAATCTTTCTGCTTCCTGCAGTCCGAAAGATGTTGAAACCATGTTGCAACTCATTTACCTGAACTTTACTTCTCCGCGATACGACGAGAATGGTTTTCAGGCTTTTATTACAAAGAATCGCGATTTATTCAGAAACCTTGGGCAAGAACCTACTAACTATTTCTACGATCGTTTTAACCGCTTGAGGGCTCAAAATCACCCTCGCGGAAATTACCTTCCCGAAGAAGGTGATTGGGATAAGATCGACTATAAGACTTCAATGGACTTCTATAAAAACATGTTTGGCAATGCGGCCGAATTCACCTTTATATTTGTTGGATCTTTCAATGCCGATAGCCTGAAACCTCTTCTGGCCCAATACCTGGGTGCATTGCCTGTTCAACCCGAAAAGAAAACATACCGCGACCTGGGTATTCGACCCCCCGCGGACAAGCAAGTGGAAAATGTGTACAAGGGTGCAGACCAGAAATCAATGACCATACTTTCTTTCCATTCAGAAATTGCCTACAACGAAAAAGATGCATTTCTCCTTAATCAGTTGGCTCAGCTTCTGAATCGTCGTTATTACGAAATATTAAGGGAGGAAATGAGTGGAGTGTATGGAGTTGGTACCAATGCCTCGCTCAACAAGGTGCCTTACCAAAACGCTACCTTTAGCATCACCATTCCTTGTTCGCCGAGCAATGTCGATAGCCTGGTCAATGCAGCACTGGGCGAACTGAAGAAGATTCAGTCGCAGGGAGTAGAGGGAAAGGATATTGAGAAGTCACGTGAGCTATACAAACGCGAAAAAGAGCGGAATCTGCAGGAGAATACCTTCTGGCTTGGCGCACTCAGAAATTGTTATCTGCTCGATCAATCTTTTGATAAAATACCCTCCTATGAACCCATGGAATTTATCACCAGTGAAGAATTGCAGCGTGTTGCCAACACCTACATTAATGCTGATAAATACCTTCAAGTGGTGCTTTACCCCGAAAGTATGAAGAAGTAATTAAAAAAGATCAGCAAGAGCCGGAACATTTGTTCCGGTTTTTGTTTTACAGATAGATTTAATACAATTTTAGTCAACAGCTTTATATGAAGATAGAACATGCCACATTTGGAGCCGGTTGTTTCTGGTGCGTAGAGGCGGTATTTGCTTCCCTTAAAGGGGTGAATAAGGTTGAACCTGGATATTGCGGTGGCGATACTGCGCATCCGACCTACGAGGAGGTATGCACCGGACAAACTAACCATGCCGAAGTTTGCCACATTGAATTCGATTCCGATACAATCGGGTTTGAGAAGCTATTGGAAGTTTTTTGGAAAGTTCACGACCCAACCACCTTAAACCGCCAGGGAGGCGATATAGGTACGCAATATCGTTCGGTGATTTTTTATCACAGTCCCCAGCAGAAACAATTGGCCGAAACTATTAAAGCTCAATTGGAAGGAGAAAAGGTGTGGGATAGTCCTGTTGTGACAACCATAGAGCCTTTCGTGGTTTTTTACCCTGCCGAGGATTATCACTTTAACTATTTTAAAAACAATCCGAACCAGCCCTATTGCACGGTGGTGGTGCGCCCTAAAGTAGAAAAGTTTCAAAAGGTGTTTAGCGCCTTTTTAAAATAGCTATTTGTGCTTTTTAACCCTCAACTTTCACCCACAATATGAAGAAAATTGTTTCTGTGCTGGCCTCGCCGGTTCTCATGGTTAGTTTATTACTTGCTTTTGGAATAGCCATGGCTGTGGCCACATTTATCGAGAGCCGGCAAAGTACCGAAATTGCCTGGAAATTGGTTTACAATGCCAAATGGTTCGAGCTGATTATGCTTTTAGGAGCCATCAACCTGAGTTTTTCGGTGTTTACCCGAAAACTTTACAAGCTTTCGAAATTCAGTATTTTCCTGTTTCATATTTCTTTTGTGGTAATCATTCTGGGTGCGGGAATTACACGTTACACCGGTCTTGAGGGGACTATTCAGATACGCGAAGGTCAACAATCCAATCTACTGCAAGTAAGTAAAACCGAAATCCTGCGGCTGCCTTTTTACCTGCATCTCGAAGATTTTATCATCGATTACTATCCGGGTTCACAAAATCCATCGGGATTTAAATCGAAGATTGTTTTACTGGATGCCGAAAAAGGAATCGAAGAGCCTCGTGAAGTTTATATGAATAATATTTTAAAACATCGTGGCTACCGTTTTTACCAATCGTCGTACCACACCGATTTTAAGGGTACTGTGTTGTCGGTAAGCCGCGACAGGTTTGGAACAGCAATTACCTACATGGGTTATTTTCTGCTGACCTTGGGAATGGCCTGGAGCTTATTTAACCGACAGAGCCGTTTTCTGCAGCTTATATTTCAGAAAAAAACAAACACACTTGCATGTATTCTCCTACTTGCTGCAAGTTCCTCTGCATGGGCCAATGCCGATTCCATTCCGGTAATTCCGGCAGAGCATGCCGCAAAATTTGGCGATTTGCTGGTGCGCGACGAGCAGGGTCGCACCAAATCGTTGAATACACTTTCAGAGGATGTATTCAGAAAAGTGCATCGTAAAACCAACTACCAGGGGCAAAGTGCCTTGCAGGTGTTGTTGGGTATGTTTGTGTACCCCGAACAATGGCAATATGCCAAACTGGTTTATGCAGGTAAAAATGCTCCAACACTAATTGGTCTGGAAGGTAAGTACGCTTCTTTGGCGGAGTGCTATGTGGGCAATGGTTTTTTTATCTCCAGCATGGAGGCGCTGAAAGCCTATCGGCTTCCACCTGCGCAGCGAACTAAGGCCCAAAACGACCTTATCCGCTTCGACGAACGTTTGAATATTCTCTACCATTGGTTTGGTGGTCAGATGCTCAATGTTTTCCCTTCCAATACCGATACCAGTTCGGTTTGGTACAATCCTATTAACCTGGCTCAATCGGCTTATGGTAGCGATACAAATTATCTGAATAAATTGTTGCCAGTCTATTTTTCTGAAGTGAGAACAGCCATGCAATCGGGTAACTGGCAGCTCGCCGACGAACTGGTAATCTCTTTAAAGAATTACCAGCTTGCCAAGGGAAAAGATTTACCTTCCGACCGCTTGGTGAAAATGGAAAAATGGTATTACAAAGCTTTTCTCTTTAAGCGTATTGCAAGTCTTTACCTTTGGCTGGGTTTAATCCTATTAATCTCCGGGCTCATAAAAATTTTTATTCCGGCTTTCAGAACTGGTTGGTTGCAAAAGGGGCTTACAACTCTTATTGGCATTACCTTGTTGGCGCATACTGCCGGACTGGCACTTCGCTGGGTAATATCTGGTCATGCACCCTGGAGCAATGCTTATGAATCGATGGTTTTTATTGCCTGGTCGGGAGTGTTTGCAGGTATATTGTTTGCACGTAAAAATTCTGGCCTACTGGCCGTTGCAGCCATACTAGCCTGGGTATATCTGTTTGCCGGCCACATGAGCTGGATGGATCCGCAGATTACCAACCTTGTACCAGTGCTTAAATCGAAGTGGCTGGTGATTCATGTAGCAGTAATTACTTCGAGTTATGGATTTTTTGGTGTAGGCAGTATCATGGCTTTTTTGAATATGCTGCTTCTATCAATTCGCAACCGAAATACCCAAAAGCGTATCGATGCAAATATCGATGAACTTACACGCATTATAGAGATATCACTCACAATAGGATTGTACCTGTTAACAGTAGGCACTTTTCTAGGCGCTATTTGGGCCAATGTGTCATGGGGCCGCTATTGGGCCTGGGACCCTAAAGAAACCTGGGCACTGATAACCGTGCTGGTTTATGCGGTGGTGCTCCATTTACGTTTGATCCCAGCCACAAAAGGAGTTCTAATCTTCAATTTTTTAAGTCTGGTAGCTTACGCCTCGGTATTGATGACCTATTTTGGGGTGAATTATTTCTTATCGGGCTTGCATTCTTACGCAGCTGGAGATCCGATGCCAGTGCCCAAAGGAGTGTATATTTCCCTGGGAGTAATAGTGGTTCTGGCTCTGGCAGCCTGGTTTAACCAGCTTTGGCTCGGTAAAACCGATACCTCGAAAGAGTATTAATTCTTTTCGTGAATAAGTCCAGCCAATTTTCCTGTTAATTCCCGCCGACTGTATTGCAAACTGGCAGGCGACACTATGGTAGGTTGAGTTTGGTAGGTAGAAAGATAGAAATACAAAGCTTCTGTATCGTCTGCATCGAATGGGGTTGCTTGTCCGGAAGATTGAAGGATGTTGGACAGGTCGCCTTCTCTGGGGCCGAGGCAAACGATAGGCCTTCCGGAGGCAAGGTATTCAAAGGCTTTTCCTGTAACAATTCCTTTCGCATTGGGGGCCTCGTTTACAATCAGTAACAACAGGTTCGAACGGCCTAAATAATTGGCAATTTCGTGGTGATCGACATAATCAATGTGCTCCACACATTCCTGTATATCTTCTATCGAAGCTGCTTCGAAAACCGAAGCGTCGACATTGCCAATTAGCCTCACTCTGATCTGTGCGAACCGCGCTGGATTTTCAGTTTTTAGTTTCGATAAGGCCTTCCACAAAACATGAGGATTACGGGTTTTACCCAGTGATCCCAGATGGGTAAGCGATATTTCATCGTCAATAGGTATTTTTTTTTCTGGAAAATCGTCGGTATCAAATCCATTCGTTATTACATCAATATTCCGACCGGCAATCTCAGACAATTCAGAAGCCATCTGGTTTCCGACGGCAATAACTCGGTCGGCAGTTTGCAACACAGTTTTCTCTAGTTTTTTATGCCTGCGATCGGCCAGCTGTGTAAGCGACAAGTCGCGGTAAAAATCGATGTTGGTCCAGGGGTCGCGAAAATCGGCAAACCATTGAATATGCGGCATGGTCCTTTTAATGCGCAAGGCAATAAGATGGGTGGAGTGGGGAGGACCACTGGAAATGATTCGATCGATGTGGTTCTCTTGCAGGTACTTCCTTAGCGCCCTTGCAGCCGGACGTATCCAAAGCATGCGGGCATCGGGAATAAACAGGTTACTGCGTATCCAGAGTGCCAGCTTTGATTTCCAGCTGCTGCTATGGATATTTTGTATGGCCGAGGCTTGGGTTGCTTGCTTTTTATCAATTCCGGTGATTCTGGCAAACCATTCGTAGGGCTCTGATATAGGCACTTTGAGTACCTTTACACTCCCCGGAATATCTTTTAGAAGGCTTGGGTCAAGCTGTGGATAGGTTGGATTGGAAGGTATCAGTACATGAGGTTCGAAGCCATACTCAGGGAGGTATTTTACAAATTTCAACCAGCGCTGTACGCCGCTTCCTCCACTGGGGGGCCAATAATAGCTAATAATTAACAGTTTTTTCATACAGGCTGTGCTTGTGGACTGAGAAAAGTAATCAACTAGCCTGTTTGGGCCGCACGATGGTGTTTATGGTTTCCTTTATCTTATGTCGATCGAAAGGCTTTATCATATAGTCGAGAATAAGTTTTTTTTCGATGGCTTCTTCAATTTCCTTCGACTTGTCATAACCCGATAGAATGATACACGGGATTTCGGACCTTATTTGTTTGGCTTGTGAAATAAACTCCATGCCGTCTATTCCGGGCATTCTCATGTCGCTAATTATCAAATCAATGTCGTCGTTTTGTAAAACTATATCAAGTCCTTCCAATCCCGATTCTGCCACAATTACCTCAAACATTTCTTCAAAGGCAAGTCGAAACAATTCGAGGTTTATCGTTTCATCATCCACATATAAAACTTTTATTTTTTCGGAGTCGGCCATGGAAATAAGAAATAGGTATCATTTTGTATAACAATTTAAAGATAAGTATTGTTTTTCATTCGAAACGAAATGACTTAAAAAAGCATGGATGTTTTTAGTCAGGTTTTAGGCAACGACTTGGCAATTAATTTTAACGAAATGAGAAAAAACCTGACTGTGAATTTCTAGCAAGTCAGTTTAAATTATTAATTTCTGGGTAGGCTAAGTATGACTTTGGCGCCTTTTCCTGGTTCCGATTCGAAAGTTAAACTTCCACCATGATCCTTAACAATGGTATATGAAATGGAAAGGCCAAGGCCAACTCCCTGGTTAGGTGCTTTGGTTGTGAAAAAGGGATCGGTAACTTTTGATAAAATTTCCTGACTTATTCCGCAGCCGGTATCGCTAACAATTAGTTTTATATTCTTTGCGTCATGTTGTGTTTGCAAGCGGATAGTCCCTTTCCCTTCAATGGCTTGAATGGAATTGGTGAGCAGGTTGATTATTACCTGATGAAGTTTTCCGACGCTACCTTTCATTACTATGGTTTCGGGAAAGTAATCTTTTCGAATGTCGATGCGGTCCTTAGTCTGGCTCTGTAAAATGATCAAACAGTTATCGACAATGGAATGGATTTCATATTCTTCGGAATAATTTTCAGTATTTCTACTAAACTGATTAAGTCCTTTTACAATAGCGCTGGCGCGGTCTACACCTGTTTTTATTCCTCTTAATAGCAATTCTACTTTTTGTTCGTTTTCGGGTTTGTGTTTGGCAAAGTAATTTTCGAACCCTATATAGGAACCCATTATAAAATTGAGGGGATTGTTAATTTCGTGGGCTACGCCGGCAGTAAGCACGCCAAGTGAAGCCATTTTTTCGGCCTGTACCAATTGAGCCTGGGTATTCTTAAGCGTTTCAAGGGCTTGGGTTAATTGCTCTTTTTGTTTATGCAGAGTCTCATTTTTGTCATATAAGTCCTCGTTGGTTGCTTGCAACTCTTCGTTTACGGTTTGCAATTCGTCGGTACGTTCCTTCACCATCAACTCAAGTTGGTTTTGGTATCGAAGTAAATCGTTGTATGCTTTTTTTCTGTCAGAAATGTCCATAATATTGAACTGCAATAGTTTCCTGCCCCAGAAATTGAAAGTCATCAGATGCACTTCGGCATACCAGGTTGTGCCATTGGGGCGCAAATTTAAACACTCGAACAATACCGATTCTTTCTCAAGGGCTGATTGAATAAAGTGGTTCATGCCCGTTTTTTGGTCACCATTTTTCTGTTCGGGTACTAAAACATCAAATGGGGTTTTTCCTAAAAATTGTTCTTTGCTCGCATACCCATATATTTTTACTGCCGCCAGGTTACAATCTATAAACTGGCTTGTTTCCGGGTCCATTACTACCAATGGTGTGCGGGAGTCTTGAAAAAGAATACGGTTTAAACTCTGTTGCCTGCGGCGGCTAAGAAGGTAATTCATTGCCAGTATACTAATAAGAAGTATGAGGAACATCACCACCCCAATAGTTACTTTTATGCTTCTTACAGTTTGGTATATTTCCTGTTCGGGTATTTCTACCATAATGTACCAGGGCGCTGCCATGTACTCTATGTTGATGGGATAAAAATACCGATATACGGCTGTTCTGCTGAATTCGGACATTCCGCTGTAGAAAAAGGATCTTCCTGTTTTGAAAGAATCGACAATGGTTTTGTCCTCGATGTATTGAAATCCGGCTGAGTCGTAATTGCGTTCCAGCGAATGGTAGCCAGTAACTACATGCCCTGCATTGGAGAGTATGCTAACAAACCCGTCTTTATACACTTTAAGCGTATCAAATTTATCCTGAAGGGCATGAAGGTCGATGTCGATGCCAATTACTCCAAGGAAAATATTGCTATCCATTATTGGACTTATCAACGAAGTTTCAAAGTATTCCTTCTCATTGCCATGGTATTGATAATAGAATGGTTCGAGAATAATCGGTTTCTTTATACCTGCTGGTATAGTGTAAAAATCTTCGAGGTAATCGAGGGTATCGTTGATTTCACTTTTTAGAATATGGTTATCGAAATAATAGGCGATAGCAAAACTGCCTTTAGGGTCGTGAAGACTATCGCCGGCAAACACCTTATCCATGCCATCATAGGTATTGGGTTCCCACATGGTCCAGATAGCCAGGAAATTGGAGTTCTCTTGTATAGCCCCTTTCATCATTTTATAAACAGAGTAACGCGGAATTTTATTCCTTTTATACTGAATAAAGTTATCTGCAAACAAGCGATTGATGGTATAGGCATCTCGAAAATATAATTCAATGGTATGTACGGCTTCTGAGGATACCAGTTGTGCCTTTTTTCTCGATTCTTCGAGAGCCTGCGTTTTAAGCCTTGTATTCAGAAAAAGCAAAAGTGAAAACAGAATGAGCAGCACCAGCAGAAATACAAGGATAAAACTCTGCCAGCGAATTATTCTGATATTGCCTGTTGACATGCAACTTTAATTTTTTGTAGTTTCCGATAAGAAGAAACAGCAATTCAATTACTATAAGGTCGTTTCTTTCTTAAATATACTCTATTTCGAAATATATTAGGAGGTAATCTGAGACTTTTTTTGCGTTGTTGTTATCATCTTTGAATTCCAATAACAAAACTGGCAGGTAGTATTCGTTGCCAAACTTAGAAAATAGTTGAATGCTAGAAACAACAATGCTATTGAAAAGATGCGAAGTATAATTCGAATCTAACGATTTAAATGCTTGGTCTTATTCCCATCGCCAGCAGCACGCTGCAGTGCACCCCATTCAGAGACTTCGCCCGCGATGGTATGGAGCCTAAGCGATTAACCATATTCGTTGAACATGGGCCGAACAAGGGATATCTTTCCTAGCTATGCCTGTACCAAACGCCCGTTGATGGGCATAATTGAAATTTTGTAGTTTACTTATTTTATACCTCCCAAATATTTCGGGCATATTCGGCTATCGACCGGTCCGAGGAAAATTTCCCGGATCGGGCCACATTCTTAATGCTCATGCGCGTCCAGCTATCGGCATCGAGGTAAGCCTGGCTCACACGGCTCTGACAGGTAATGTACGACTGAAAATCTGCCAGCAACATGTATTCGTCCCATCCGAGTAAACTGTCGACCAGAGGTTTGAAAATCTGGTTGTCGCCATTGGAAAAATAGCCCGACGAAATTTGATCCAGAATACGCTTCAGTGATTGGTTTTCTTCATAAATGCAATAAGGATAGTATCCACTAGATTTTTGAGCCAGCACTTCATCCACGGTAAGTCCGAAAAGGAAAAAATTATCGGTGCCGACTTCTTGGCGTATTTCTAAATTAGCCCCATCGAGGGTTCCGATGGTGAGCGCCCCATTCATGGTAAATTTCATGTTTCCGGTTCCGGATGCTTCTTTTCCTGCCAAAGAAATTTGTTCCGACAGGTCGGCAGCAGGGTAGGTAAGGTGACCGGTTTGTACATTGAAGTTAGGCAAATACACCACTTTCAAACGGTTATTTATTTCCGCATCGTTATTTATCACATCCCCTACCGAATTGATAAGTTTAATAATTAGCTTGGCCATAAAATACCCCGGGGCAGCTTTTCCGCCAAATAAAAACACCCGCGAAGGCATAACAACCGATGGATTGTCTTTGAGTTGGTTATACTGATGAATAATGTTGAGCACATTCAAATGCTGTCGTTTGTATTCGTGTATTCGCTTGACCTGAATATCGAAAAGTGCCTCGGAACTGATATCGATGCCAGTGTTTTTTTTCACCCATTGAGCCAGTGTTTTTTTATTGTCGGTTTTTACCTGCTGCCAGTCTTTCCGAAATTGGCTGTCGTCTATCAATGATTCGATTTTACCAATTTCAGAAGTGTAATCTTTTAACCAGTTTAGTCCGATGTGTTTGCCAATGAGGCTGGTAAGCTTCGGATTACTTACTGCTACCCACCGCCTGGGTGTTACACCATTGGTGACATTGGTAAATTTTTCAGGCCAAAGTTCGTAGAAATCGAAAAGCACATGCTTCTTAAGCAGGTCGGAGTGTAATTGGGCTACCCCGTTGATGCGGCTGCTGCCAATACAGGCCAGGTTAGCCATGCGTATAAAACGTGGGCCGCTTTCGTCGATAATTGACATACGCGAAAGTTTACCTTCGTCGTAAGGAAACTTTTCACTTACGTACTTTAAAAATCGTTTATTGATTTCATAGATGATTTCGAGGTGTCGCGGCAGGAGGCTTTGAAACAGGTCGAGTCTCCATTTTTCGAGCGCCTCTGGAAGCAAGGTGTGATTGGTATAAGCAAAAGTCTTGGAGGTAATTGCCCAGGCATCATCCCACTGTAACTGGTAATCGTCGAGGAGCAGGCGCATGAGTTCGGGTACTGAAATAGCAGGGTGGGTATCGTTAAGCTGAATGGCAAATCGTTTGTGAAAACTATCCAATTCTTCGTTCTGAAAGAAATGAATGCGGATCATATCTTTGAGGGAACAACACACAAAAAAATATTGCTGCATGAGCCTTAAACGTTTTCCTACATCTTTCTCGTCGTTGGGGTAGAGCACTTTCGAAATGGTTTCGGAGGCTACTTTTTCATCCACGGCAGCATAATAATCGCCCAGATTAAAATCATGAAAGTCGAACGACTCAACGGCTTCGGCCTTCCAAAGCCGCATCATTATGCATTTTTGGTTGCCATAGCCGATAATAGGTGTGTCGTATGGTACTCCGCGCACTACACGCGAGGGTTTCCATCTTTCGTGGTATCGTTTGTTTTCATCGAAATATCCTTCGGTATGTCCTCCAAAGAAAACATCCTGTGCCAGGTCTGGTTTCGATAGTTCCCAAGGGTTGCCATTTTTAAGCCATTTGTCGGTCATCTCTACCTGCCAACCCTGATGTATTTCCTGGTCGAAAATACCAAACTCATAACGTATGCCATAACCCATGGCATTGATGTCTAAGGTGGCCAGCGAATCGAGGTAGCAGGATGCCAGTCGACCCAGTCCGCCATTGCCTAATCCGGGCTCTTCTTCATAGGCCACCAGTTCATCCAGGTCAATGGCTAAATGGTTCATGGCTTGTCTGGTTTGGTCCATCATGCCAAGGCAAACCAGGTTGTTTGCAAGGTGCGGACCAGGCAGAAACTCTGCCGAAAGGTAACCCACCATGCGAAAATCTTTTTTAATCTTCGATTTAATGATTTGCTGAATTTGCCTGTTCCACGAGGTAAACAAACGGTCTCGCACGGTATACGAAAGCGCCATATAGAGGTCGTTTTTACTGGCGTTCATCAGGGTGCAACCCTGGTTGTAGTATAGGTTGTCAAGAAAGGCTCGGGCAATGGTAATATCATCGTTTCCAGTGCGCACCTCGTTCACAAAATCGGCCAGGTTAAGTTTGGTTTTCATGATGGTTTTTGTTGAATACCATTAAAGTTAGGCAAAAAACATAGAACCATCCGTTATAAAAATGAATATCATTTTAGTCTGGTTTATAATTGAGACGATAAAATTCTAATTAAGAATATATCGTAATCTGAATTACTACTGGCTTAAACCTTGAGTAATATATAGCCCTATGGAAATAATTTTTAATGTACAACGAGGTTTCGAAATGCTTTTAAAATTAACTTGTTATTGTAACAAGGAGGCAAATATGTGTTTTCTATTTTATGGGAAGTGATAATTAGTATAAAGTCTTATGTACTCTCTATCTGCTTGCTTTTCCAAATAGCTTTACAGCTTTATAATTTCACTGTCAATGAAAAAATATGTCGTAAAAATACGTCGTATTTAAAAATAGGTCGTATATTTGCGACATAAAAAAAATGAAATGGCAAAAGTAGAATTATTCGAAAAGGATCTTCAAGATACCGCAAGCTTGTTTAAATCGTTGTCGCATCCGGCCCGGTTGGCAATACTGAAGTATCTTGCCGACACAAAAATGTGTATTTCCGGCGATATATCCGATGAATTGCCTCTGAGTCGCACGACCGTGCATCAGCATTTAGAGGAATTAAAAAAAACTGGTTTAATTGTGGGAGAGATCGATGGCGTAAAAAAGAACTACTGTTTAAACCAGGAAAAAATTCAAGCATTAAGAGATACCCTTAACAGCTTTCTAATTCAAATTAATTGTTGTCAACCAAATAATTGTTAAAAATATGAAAGTACTAATTCTATGTACCGGCAACAGCTGCCGCAGCCAAATGGCCCATGGCTTTCTTCAATCATTCGACCCCAACATTACAGTTTGCTCGGCCGGAACTGAGGCTTCAGGAAGGCTCAATGAAAAAGCTGTGGCAGCAATGAAAGAAATTGGCATCGACATCAGTCACCACACCTCCGATTCGGTCGAAAAATACCTGCACGAGGAATGGGATTATGTGATTACCGTGTGCGGCGGAGCCAATGAATCGTGCCCTGCCTTTTTGGGAAAAGTGAAACATCGCCTTCACATTGGCTTCGACGATCCTTCGCATGCAGTGGGAACCGATGAGTTTATCTGGAGCGAATTCTGTAGGGTGAGAGATGAGATTAAAGAAGGTTTTTGGAAGTTTTATGAGGAGAATTTGAAATCTGAAATTTGAAGATTTGAAAATGAGTTAATTTGAAAATTATGAGAAATGATAAAGACAATCTAATAGTTAAGCTTTCGTTAGAATTCGCTCTTGAAATAATAGAATATTCAGAATTCTTGGAGGAACATAAAAAATTTGTTGTTGCCAAACAACTTTTAAAATCTGGAACTTCAATAGGAGCCAATATTAGAGAAGCTCAAAATGCATAAAGTAAAGTCGATTTTATTCACAAAATGAAAATTGCGGCTAAGGAAGCTGATGAAACAGAATATTGGTTGACCCTATGCGAACTTTCTAAAAATTATCCGAAAAATTTACCATTAAAAGAAAAGCTATTGCCTATTATTCATATTCTTTCAAAAATTATAAGTTCTTCAAAATCTAACTCATAGCATTCATTTTCAAATCTTCAAATTTTCAAATCTTCAAATCTTCAAATCTTCAAATATTCAAATTAACACATTAAGGCAATGAAAGCAGAAGATCTTAAATTAATAGTACAAGAAAAGTACAGCGAAATTGCCAGCCAGTCAAAAACCCAGAACGAATCATCGTGTTGCGGAGCAACGGGCTGTTGTTCAACGGTTGATTATGCAGTGTTTAGTGAAAGCTACGATACCCTCAAGGGTTATAACCCCGATGCAGATTTGGGCCTAGGTTGCGGAATTCCTACCGAGTTTGCCGGGATAAAAGAAGGGCATGCAGTTCTGGATTTAGGTTCGGGAGCAGGAAACGATTGTTTTGTGGCACGCGCTATTGTAGGTGAAACCGGTAAAGTAACCGGCCTCGATTTTACCACTGCCATGCTAAAAAAGGCTGAAGAGAACCGGATTAAACTCGGTTACACGAATGTGGAATTTGTGCAAGGAGACATTGAAGATATGCCTTTGTCTGAAAGTAGTTACGATGTCGTACTTTCGAACTGTGTATTGAACCTCGTTCCCGACAAAAAAAAGGCGTTTGCCGAGATTTGGCGTGTATTGAAACCCGGGGGTCATTTTTGTGTATCGGACGTAGTGATTAAAGGAAGCTTGCCCGAGAAATTGCAGAAGGATGCAGAGATGTACGCCGGCTGTGTATCGGGTGCTATCGATAGCAACGAATACCTCAATATTATTTCAGAAGGCGGATTTAGTAATATCGCTGTGCACAAACAAAAACGAATTGATATTCCTGCTGAGATTCTCATCAATTACCTGTCAGCCGCCGAACTGGAAGATTTCAAAAACGGTAAAACAGGAGTTTTCAGTATTACAGTTTCGGGTTATAAAAAGCAGTGAAATCCTTACAGGTTTTTAAAACCTGTAAGGATTAATACTTAGATTCCCATACTTAAAAACTTAAATATGCCTTCAAAAAAACGTTTAAAATTTCTCGACCGCTACCTCACCTTATGGATTTTTCTGGCCATGCTGGCGGGTATTTTTATGGGCTGGATAAGTCCAGGAATAGTGAATTTCTGGGATAGTCTCTCGTCGGGAACTACTAACATTCCCATTGCAATAGGTTTGATTGTAATGATGTATCCGCCCCTGGCAAAAGTGAAATACGAAGAGTTGGGTGATGTATTTAAGAACACCAAAATTCTCGGACTTTCGTTGGTTCAGAACTGGGTTATTGGTCCTATTTTGATGTTTATACTGGCAATTGTGTTTCTGCAATTCAACATCGATTATATGTATGGTGTAATTCTCATCGGACTTGCACGCTGCATTGCCATGGTAATTGTATGGAACGACCTGGCCAAGGGCGACACCCAATATGCAGCCGGTTTAGTGGCTTTTAATTCCATTTTTCAGGTATTGCTTTTTTCGTTCTACGCCTACTTTTTTATTGCGGTGCTACCCGGCTGGTTTGGTTTGCCGGTAAACGATTCGGTTGGTCAGATTACCATTGGTGAAATAGCAAAGAGTGTGTTAATATACCTTGGAATTCCTTTTGCTGCTGGTTTTCTTACACGCTTTATTCTGATACGCATCAAATCGCAAACATGGTACCAGACAAAGTTTATACCTAAAATTAGTCCGCTTACATTAATAGCACTTTTGTTTACCATTGTGGTGATGTTCTCACTAAAAGGTGAATACATTGTGCGTTTGCCCTTGGATGTAGTGCGAATAGCCATTCCACTGGTCATTTACTTTGTGCTGATGTTTTTAGTATCGTTTTATATGAGCAAAAAACTCGGAGCTAACTATGAGCAAACAGCTACTTTGTCGTTTACTGCCGCAAGTAACAATTTCGAACTGGCCATTGCAGTAGCCATTGCTGTGTTTGGAATTAATTCAGGCGAAGCATTTGCAGCGGTAATAGGGCCCCTGGTAGAGGTTCCGGTGATGATTGGTTTGGTAAATGTATCGTTGCGGCTTAAGCGGGGATTTAACTCAAAATAATCCGCTTAAGGCGAAGGATTTGCCGAACAATCTGTTTGAGTTGGTTTTATTACGATTTGGCGTTTATAATCAATACAAAAAAAAAGGAATTGATTACAAACGCTTTATCGATTTTGATATTCCAATTTCGCAATTAGGTTTTAAGAGATAGAATATTCATGATTTTGCAAGTTTATTACAACAAAAATTAATGATATAGAGGCCTACAAACCCTGCATTGAATTAGAAATCAACCGCAGTTTTTTCATAAACAGCCTCTATTACTTGGCTGGTAACAGGGGTCTGTCCTTTCACATATCCCAGATCGGTCATACGAAGGTATTTATAACCATCGATTCCTGCTTTGTCCAGTATTTTTTTACCGCAATCAATAGGGCAGCCATCGAGCAGTAAAAGATTAGATGTTTTAAACATTTCGATAGTAGGTTTTACATCCGCGGCAACAGCGGCAAGACAATTCATTTTCCGTACTTTGTTGTCTCGCAGTTTGCGGGCAACTAAATCAGTTACCTGACCAAGATCACAAGCTCCAGAACAAGCAATTACAATGTTCTCACTGCCTCCACATAAGCATCCGTTTTGATTTTCTTTTGATTCCATATGTATGAATATTATGTTAATAAAATTTTAAATTCCTCCATATATCAACCCTGAAATGGTAGCCATTGCAATTACCAATGACACATATACTATTGTTTTTTGCGTACCAAGTACCCCGCGTATCACCAGCATATTTGGCAACGATAAGGATGGGCCTGCCAGTAAAAGTGCCAATGCAGGTCCTTTGCCCATGCCCGATGCTATTAATCCTTGTAAAATAGGTACCTCGGTAAGTGTGGCAAAATACATGAAGGCACCTACAACCGAGGCAAATAGATTCGAAAAGATAGAATTCCCGCCTACCAGCCATTGTATCCATTCGTTGGGTATTACCCCTGCAATGGTTTGTCCGTCGTGGGTAGAACCTAAGAGGAACCCGGCTGTAACAACACCAATGGCAAGTAAGGGTAATATTTGCTTGGCAAAGCCCCAGGTAGAAATTGTCCACTCTTTGTTATCCTCGTCTTTTTTGTCCAACAGAGTAATGGTGCTTAATGCAGCAATACCTACTATCATAGGAACAAGCGGAGCAAGTTTGGTATTTTCAATAAAATTTGATGCTATTAATGCCGATGCAACAGTTGCAAGCACTGCCAGCAAAACCCATTGCCATTTTATTTTTAAAATATAAATAAGCGAAAAGGCTAGTAGCAATGAGAAAAATCCGGTGATATACCATTTATATGTCCACAGATAGTACCAGGCACTAGAGGTATCGCCACTTGCAGGACTGCCCCAGTTGGCAAAAACCAAGATTAAGACCAATGTAAAAAAGTGAAACGAAGTTTGCCACATAGGACGTTTTTCTGGCGGCAATTCAATATTCATTTGTTCTTCGCGCTTTACTTTTTCTTCTTTCCGGTAAATCAGCGACATAGTAATACCAATGATAACACTAAAAGCTACCGCACCAATCGTACGTGCCACACCCATTTCGAAACCTAAAATGCGGGCTGTTAAAATGATAGCAAGTATGTTAATGGCTGGACCCGAATACAAAAATGCAATTGCAGGCCCTAAACCGGCTCCTCGCTTATGAATGCTCGAAAATAGCGGCAAAATAGTACAAGAACATACAGCTAGTATAGTCCCTGAAACAGCAGCAACAGTGTATGCCATCCATTTTTTCGCATTGGCACCAAAGTAACGCAAAACCGACCCCTGGCTTACAAATACAGAAATTACCCCTGCAATAAAAAAGGCGGGCAGTAAGCATAAAATTACATGCTCGCGGGCATACCATTTTGTTAAATCGAGGGTTGCCGCAATAGCCGTATTAAACCGTGCGCTTTCAATGGGAAGGAAAAACGCCACTCCAAAAATTACGGCAATCCATAAAAGTATTTTAAATTCTTTTTTTGTTTCCATTGGGATAACTTGTAATTGAGACTATTTGAAAATTATAAAAATGAAAATGTTATCATTTCGTCGAAATACGAACTATTTGTACAATTTTTTTTTTAGAGGTAAACTCTTATAATATAGTAAATACCCATTGCGATAAAAAGGATGGCAATAATCCGCCGGAACCAGATCTCGAAAGTTTTTACCTTGTGATAAACATTGCCAATGCCCGAAACGGTATAAGCCAATAGCCATGCAAATATAATTACCGGAATACCGGTAGCCAATGCAAATATGATGGGGAGAAATAAACCGGAAGCACTGCTTACAGTCATTGGAACCAACATACCAAAGTACAGAACCCCGCTATAAGGGCAGAAAGCCAGGGCAAACACAACACCTAAAAGAATAGCATCAATATAATTCCAGGATGATTTATTACTCATTTTAGTGGTCAATTTACCCATGCCTGGAAAATTAATTTTTATAATATCGAGCATAAACAAACCGATGATAATAAGCAAAGGTCCCAGAAATTTCTCGCCATAGCGCTGAAAAAAACCTGAAAATTTAAACTGATCGACACCCAGGTAAATGATGAGCACAATGCCCGTATAAGTTATAGCCCGACCCAGTGTATAAAGCAGTCCGTTTATAAAAACCCGGTGACGGTTCTCGATATCCTTGCTAATAAATCCTATTGCTGTAATATTGGTAGCAAGAGGGCAGGGGCTTATAGCAGTCATTAAACCCAGCACCAATGCTGAGAGCCATGGAGTGCTGGCATTTTCAAGTATAGTAGTGAACAAATCGTTCATAAAATCAATTTGAAAATTTGAAAATTTGAAAATCTTGAGATAATAACATTCTGCCTGCTGCGAGCTGGTTTAGAAATTAGACAATTAATATTCAATAAGCTTTTAACATTGAAAATGACTATCCAAAAATAAATCAGACCCGATCCTGAGTATAACTCAGTGCAGTCCTTAATTTTCAAATCTTCAAATTGACTCATTTTCAAATTAGTTCACAAGTGGATCAACCTTTTCTTTGATAACAGCCTTAAACTTTTCGGGGTTCGAACGGGCATACATAAATCCTTCGTTGGTAATATCAATTTTAGTATCGCCTTTTACAATAAGCAAGGTTTGTCCGGAAACTTTAAGCTTTTCTGCCAAAGTTTTGCTGGATGCATCATCGAGGTTTATAGCCTGAAAACTTACTTTACCACCATAAAGGCTCTCGATGTCTGCTTTGGCTTCTGCTTCAACAGTTTTGCAAGTAACACATCTCGAAGAAAAGTGAAAATAATAAGCTTCGACTTTATCCGAAGGGTTGGTTATGGTTTCGTTTTTTGCAGTTTGCGCGTTACACGACCAACTACCCATTGTCATTGCAAGGGCAAAACTTAGAGTTAAAATACGGTTCATACCATTTTTGTTTTTATGAGTTGAGGATTAGACAATTTGAGGATTTGAAGATTTGAAGATTTGAAAATGTTGATGTTCTGAAGACTTGATTTTAATTTTCAAATCTTCAAATTGATTTTAATAACACTTGTTTTATTTCGTCAGCCGATGGCACCCGGCCTTTTATTTCAACTTTTTCGTTTACCACAAGAGCCGGGGTTGACAAGATGTTGTATTTCATAATATCCACAATATCTTCTACCTTGGTAATTGTAGCCTCAAAGCCATTTTTTTCTACCACTTCGCGGGTTAATTTTTCAAGTGTCTTGCACTTGGGGCAACCAGTACCCAGAATCTTTATATCCATAATTAGTTTATTGTACTAATTTAAAAATTTGCTAATGAGCTAATGCGCTAATGCGCTAATGTGCTAATTAGGCTTTTCTTTATTATAATTTTTAAATTTTCAGATTAAAGAATTTGCTCATCGTAATTTTAGCTTCTTCCCAATTTTCGCGGTTAATGCAATATTTAATATAAGGCGGGTTGATTTCGCCTTGTATTAAGCCGGCTTTTTTAAGCTCTTTTAAATGCTCAGAAAGTGTCGAACGTGCAATAGGTAATTCTTCGGCCATATCGCCACTGTAACAACACTTTTCGAGATTATTTGCAAGGTAATCAAGAATAAAAACCCTTACAGGATGCGAAAGAGCCTTAGCGAACCTTGCAACCTTTTCTTGTTTGTCAGTATAATATTTTTCCTTTACTTCCATTTCCATTTAGTATTTCGTCTAAAAACGAAACAAATGTAAATTTTTTTTTCTTACTTGGAAACAGAATGCATATTTTTTTTTGATATTCTGAAAAGGTGTTGTCATAATAAGAAAAGGAAGCTGCCAAAAAAAAGCTTTCGGGATTTCAATATCGATTCTTATCTTAACAGCTAAATTAACAAGCTCTATTCTTCCACGTTAAATTCTTTTTCAACCATGCAATATATTCTGCTGCAACAAATCATGAGGCGATTATTAATTTTTGCCACTCGTTTTTCTTTCGTTGGTATTTTGATTTATTTGATCGAGAATATCATATTTAGCCTGTCGGGTTTTCCAGCGTTCACGTGCAAATTTTTGCATGTCGGTAATGGTATCTTTCTCGTCGATAATCTCCAGTCCCAATAAAGTTTCAATAATGTCTTCCATGGTTACAATTCCATCCATTCCACCATATTCATCCACTACCAAAGAGATATGTTCTTTTTTGGCCAGTAACTTCTCCCATAAATTAAACAGCACAATCGAGTCGGGCACAACAACAATTTCGCGTTTAATGTCTTTTAACCGAAGCTGGTGCTGGTCTTCGGCAAGCTTTTCAAATACCGTCTGCCGGAACACGTAACCGGTAATGTTTTCGTCATTTTCGGCATAAATTGGAATGCGCGAATATTTCAGGTATTCTTTGCTTTTCAGAAAATCATGTAAAAACATTTCCTCATCGGCCATGGCCACCACCACTCTGGGAGTCATAATCTCCGATACTTTCAGGTTCTTAAGTTTAAGAAGGTTTTGTATTATTTTATGCTCTTTTTCGGAAAAAATGCCTTCATCGGCTCCAATACTGGCTAGGGCCGATATCTCTTCCCGGCTGGTGGATTGCGCGTTTTTGTTTTTCGAAAACATTCTGGTTAGAATGGCCGAAAGCATTACCAAGGGATAGGCTACAAAAATCATAATACGTATGGTATAGGTAGCTGCTGGAGCAAGACCACGCCAGTATTGCGCCCCTATTGTTTTTGGGATTATCTCAGTAAGCACAAGAATTAAGATAGTAAGCAGAGCCGAGATGAGCCCGAAATAAGCTTCGCCAAATAATTTTACAGCCTGGGCGCCTACACCTGCTGCACCCACCGTATGCGCCACGGTGTTTAAGGTTAAGATGGCTGAAAGGGGTTTATCGATCGTTTTTTTTAGGTTCATAAGTTGTCCTGCCCATGTGTGTCCTTTTTCAAGCTTCACCATTAGAAAAGGGTGGGGGGTCGAAAGCAAGACGGCTTCCATAATCGAACACAGAAAAGAAACAACAAGCGCAAGGGTCAAATAGGCAAATAGGATAAACATTTTTTTGTTTCAAAGTTAAAATTTTAGCGCTTAGTTTTTGCAGCTCGTTATTATTTCTGTGCTTTTATTTCAATTTTCATATTTATATAAGTAAGCTTTCTAACTATATTTTTGCTATTTCTATTTTTTTATTCTTAACATATGTTCGTAATAAATTTGGAAAAATGAACTTATGTGCATTATATTTGTTCTCAAATCTTTTCTACAATGTCGCGCACTCCCAAAAACAGAACCATACAAGCATCGCCCCGGTTTGCCGGGTTCAAGCCTGTTGGGGTGAAACAAAAAAGCGGAAGTGAGGTAAGGATTAGTTTTGAAGAATACGAAGCCTTGAACCTGTGCGACTACGAATTGCTAACTCAGGCAGAGGCTGCCGAGATGATGAAAGTATCGCGCCCGACTTTTACACGCATATACGAGCGGGTCCGCCGAAAAATAGCCCAGGCTTTTATCGAAGCGTGTCCGATTACTTTTGAGGCGGGGCATGTCGAACTTGCTGTCTGGTATACCTGCATCCATTGTCAGATAAGGTTTACGCTTCGGGTACCGTCAGAAAAACAATGTCCGCTCTGCGAAAGCCAACAAATTACTCTATACACCTTATAGAATGAAAGTAGCAGTTGCTTCAGATGAGCCAAATATCAATTCTGCAGTAGCCCTCCATTTTGGTAGGAGTAAATGGTTTTATGTGTTTGATACATTTAATCAAACAGGACATTTTTTTGAAAATACCAATCACCTTCAAATCGAAGGGGCTGGGTGTAATGCCGCCAGCGCATTGATAGAACTTGGGGTTGAAATGGCCGTGGCAGGTCGTTTTGGATCGAAAGTGACCAGCTTGTTTAGAAACAGTAACGTGCAGCAGGTGCTTGTTGAGAAACCAATAACAATCAAAAAGTTTGTGACACAATTAAAATAAATAATTATGAAAATTGCTGTTCCCACCAGAGGAAATCTGGTCGACGACCATTTTGGTCATTGCGAAGCCTATACCGTTTTCACCCTTAACGAACAAAACAAGATTGAAAATTTGGAAATCTTACCCTCACCGCAAGGTTGTGGCTGTAAGAGTAATATTGCTTCTGTGCTAAAAGAGCAGGGAGTAAACGTTATGCTCGCCGGCAATATGGGCAATGGAGCGCTTAATGTACTTAGCAATCAGGGTATTCAGGTTTACCGCGGTTGCTCGGGCGATGTCAACAAGCTGGTAGAAGATTTTCTAAGCGACCAGATTAAGGATTCAGGAATTGGATGCGGTCATCACCACCATGAAGAGGGACATGCATGTAAACACTAGTCTATGGAGAAGAAGGATATAAAGCAATTATACGATCCGTATTCGCTCTCGATTATGCGATCCGCTGATGAGGCACTGGTAAGAAGCCAGAACCGCCTGGAAGAGATTAAGGGCTATGCCCGCAAAGCACATGTTAAATGCATTGGAATTGCCCATTGTATTTCGTTTTCGAAAGAGGCCGAGGCTGTAAGTCAATTTCTGTCAGATGAGTTTAAGGTGGTAAAGATAGATTGCAAGTACGGACGGCACACCAAGGAAGAACTTTTGGGGAAAGAAGGCAGTCAGATTATGTGCAACCCAGCCGGACAAGCCGAATATCTGAAAGAAGCCGGAACAGAAATAAATTTATCGATGGGATTGTGCGTTGGGCACGACATGGTATTTAACAGCAAGTCGGCAGTGCCTGTATCTGTATTGGCCATCAAAGACCGTGTACACAGGCAAAACCCAATGGAAACTTTACAAGGTATTCTGCATAAAGAGGAATAAGTAAAAACCTGATCAATAAAAAAGGGCATTCAAACTGCTACAATAGTTTGAATGCCCTTTTTTTGATAGGCCTCTTGTTGATTTATATTTTTATCCTCTGGGATGGTTTCTAAAAGAAAAATTACATTTATGTGAATTCTCAAATGCCAGCTTCACGTATTGGTAAGATTATTTACCTTGAACGGTAGGCTATTGAACTATAAATGAACAAAATAAACCAATTTGGACTTTTATTTGGCTGGTATATTGGCCATAACAATACAGATTGATCCTATTTCGAGATGAAGAAATTATATACTCCCTTGTTGTTTTGGATGCTATTAAGCCCCTTTTTACAGGCTCAAACAATTAAAGTGGTGGCTGCTGCCGATTTGCGCTATGCCATGAATGAGATTGCAGATGTTTTCAGGGAAAAGAATCCGGACATTAAAATAGATTTTGTTTATGGTTCATCTGGCCATGCATTTACCCAAATTATGAATGGTGCACCTTATGATTTGTATTTCTCGGCAGATAGGCTCTACCCGCAAAAGTTAAACGAAGCCGGATTAAGTCTAACAGAACCAAAGCTCTATGCCATCGGGCGTATTGTTTTCTGGAGCACCTCAATAGATGTGACTCAGGGTTTACTTGTCTTAAAAAATTACCCCAAAGCCAGGGTGGCTATTGCAAATCCTGTTCATGCTCCTTATGGAATGCGGGCAATGGAAAGCTTAAAATATTACCAGATTTACGAGAAACTGAAGACCCAGCTGGTAATGGGTGAAAACATTTCGCAAGCTGCCCAATTTTGTATCACCGGCAATGCCGATGCTGGTATTTTAGCCCTTTCGCTTGCCTGCTCTCCTGGCATGAAAGGAGCAGGGAATTACAGCCTTATCGATGAAAATTCGCACCAACCACTTGAACAAGCTTATATTTTATTAAAAAGAGCAGAAGGCAATGAACAGGCAAAAGCTTTTTATAACTTTATTGGTACCGAAAAGGTTCGTTCCATTTTAGAAAAATATGGTTTTAACTTA
Organism: Bacteroidales bacterium; assembly: GCA_035913795.1. GTDB lineage: Bacteria > Bacteroidota > Bacteroidia > Bacteroidales > UBA10428 > UBA10428. The sequence continues at coordinate 11,473 of JAMIIA010000180.1, read as the reverse complement.
CCCGATAGAAAATGAATTGTCTCACCGGAATCATCGCTCAGATTAGCCAATCGGGTGCAATTATGCTGGTCGATCTGCTTGTGAGTGAGCATCCGTTTTCTGCATTACTTATCGAGTCGGCTCAACGTCCTTCTTGGTTAAATGAAGGTTTGCAGGTGGAAATGGTTTTTAAAGAGACCGAAGTTTCGCTGGCCAAAAATCTTTCAGGTCTCATCAGTTTGCGAAACCGAATGCCTTGCAGCGTTGTGGCAATAGAGGCAGGTGAAATATTAAGTACGATAGTGTTGGATTTTAAGAATCGACCAATTGTGGCTGCCATTACCACCAGGGCAGCGGAAGCACTGGATTTAAAAGAAGGCGATATTGTAGAAGCCATCGTCAAAGCAAACGAGATTTCGCTCATGACAAAGGATTAGTTTTCAGACAATCTATTTTGAGTTTAGAATATAAGTCTTTTTATATGGAAGCAGTTTTCGTTCAGACTCTTTGGATAAGCTTAAAGCTTGCATTAACCACTACATTGTTACTATTGGTTATTGGAATGCCTTTTGCCTACTGGCTGAATTATTCGAAATTCAGATTAAAGCCTCTTGTGGAGGCATTGGTAAGTATGCCCATGATATTACCACCGACCGTGCTGGGGTATTATTTGCTTGTAGCTTATAGTCCTAATAATTGGTTTGGTGGCTGGCTGTTGCATGTTTTCGACGTGCGTCTTGCTTTTACTTTCGAAGGTATACTAATTGCCTCGGTAATTTTTAGCCTGCCCTTTATGATTCAGCCTTTGCGCAATGGTTTGCAATCGCTACCCGAAAGCCTGAGAGAAGCATCGTATACGCTTGGTAAATCCAAGCTCACTACGTTCTTCAGGGTGCTGGTGCCAAATATTAAACCAGCCATTGTGTCGGCAATAGCATTGACTTTTGCACATTGCATTGGCGAGTTTGGTGTAATTCTGATGGTTGGAGGCAACATGCCAGGCGAAACCCGGGTAGCATCCATTGCCATTTATGACGAACTGCAGGCACTTAATTTTAACATGGCCAATCGATATGCCCTAATTCTATTTGCAATTTCACTTTTGTTGCTTATGCTTATTTACAGTGTGAACAAAAAACACGATGGATGGAAAATGATTTGATTTATATCGATGTTGAAAAAGGCATGTTAAGCAGCGAAGGACTTACAAAGCTTACCATCTGTGAGGAGATTAAACCTGCTGAGTTTCTTACAATTTTTGGCCCTTCGGGTGCAGGAAAAACTACCTTGCTGCGTATTCTTGCCGGGCTTATTAAACCAGACAAAGGCACCATTCGTGTTGGTAACAAGCTTTGGTTCGATTCAAGAAAAGGCATTCACATCCCGCCACAAAGACGAAACCTGAGCCTGATGTTTCAGGATTTTGCACTTTTCCCAAATATGACCGTGGAAGAGAATATACTCTATGCGCAAAAGACAAAAGACAACAAACAAAAGAATGAATTGCTGGAAAGCTTTGGGCTTCTGGAATTTAAAAACAAAAAGCCGCAATCGATGTCAGGCGGACAAAAACAGCGCGTGGCATTGGCACGAGCCTTGGCACGCAAGCCACAGCTTCTTCTTCTCGACGAGCCTCTTTCGGCACTCGATGCGGCAAGAAGGGCCGATTTGCAGCAGCACCTTACACTCGTGCATAATCAAATGAAATGTACCTGTGTGCTCGTTAGTCACGACCTGAATGAGGTATTTCGGTTGTCCGACAGAGTGTGGTGCATTGATCATGGCTGCATTGTTCAGCAAGGAACACCTGAGGCATTGTTTAGCGACAGTTCGATTAGTGGAAAGGTGCAAATTACAGGACAGCTGGCACGAATCGATCCGCAGGGAAATATGTATATCCTCACGGTGATCTCAGGCAATAATCAGGTAATTAAAGTTATTGCTTTCGAAAGCGATATGGAAAACCTGCACATCGGTGATTCTGTGATGGTTTTTACCAAAGCATTCAACCCTATTATTAAGAAGATTACACTCTGAAATTGTATAGTTTAATTAAGAGAAATTTGAAATAGGCAGGAATCTGAGGAACTAATCTGTTCCTTCTGCCAATATTAGGTTTCAAATAGCATCAAAGGGCTGATTCTATTGCATCCAACTGCATATTCTATGGCTATATGTGAATTTAAGTCTATTCTGTTTTTAGTTGTGGAAAAAATTCATTCTTATTGCCACAAGATAAGCATGCTTCTTTGTGCACACAGAGCAATTGACCGCAGAATTTGCACTTCCATTTTTCTTTCTCCAATTCAATAAACTGTTCAACTCCAATCTTTTTTACTTTATTTAAGTTTTGTATGGGACTTTCGCCATATTTTAATCTATATCTTTTATCCAGGTCTTTAATTCGTCTGCAAGGAAACTTACCACACTCGTAACAAAGTAATGTTTTATCGCCTTTCTTTTCGGCGCATAATAGTATACTACAAACAGTGCAATGATATGGCTTAAAGCCAGTGCTATTGCAACCGACACATTTGTTTTTATTGCGTTGAAAACCAAAACAGATATCGCATATTACTCCGCATGGGGCAATCGTTGAAGTATTCATCTGTATTAATTTTGATTTGCGAAATGGTTTGCTTTGTAATTGAATTTCGAGGTATTAACTTATTTCCAATTTACCTCTTTTCATTACTATTTGGTATCTAGTTGCAGCGAATTAAATTTTTCAGATGGTTCAGTCTGGCATAAGCCCTATTCGAAGGTGCCCTTTTTAGGTTATTTTCAGCATCGATTAAGAAACCTTAAAAAAGCAGTTAACCCTTTCTGGTTCAAAACTTTTTGATGGTAAGCGTTTTAAGTATTTAATAAGTTTGCTTGTATCGCATTAACAATATCATTCAATTTAAATGGTTTACGAAAGTATTTAAGGATTAATCCGGTATCTAAGGCTTCCTGAATTTGGGGAGTTACTTCGTATCCGGTTAGAATATAATAATGGATTTCTGGATAAAGTGACCTGGCTTTAGATATAAATTCTATACCATTCATCTGTGGCATTTTCATGTCGCTTATTACTACTGCTAAATCGGGCTTATCTTTTAATATTTCCAGACCTTCTAAACCTGACTCAGCAGCGATAACAGCATACTTTTTACTAAACATTTTTTGAAAAAGTAAAAGATTGATAGGTTCATCATCGACGTATAAAATTGTAGTCAAATTCATAGAATTTATGTTTGTGCCGGCAACTGAATAACGAATGTGGTTCCTGCATTCACTGTCGAATTGCACGTAATTGTACCCTGATGCTCTTTTATAATGTTATAAGTAATCGAAAGTCCAAGCCCTGTTCCTTTTCCGGGTTCTTTTGTAGTAAAAAACGGATCAAAAATTCTGGTTAAATTCTCCTTTGTAATGCCACATCCGGTATCTGTTATTTTTACAGCGATGGTCTCCTTATCAATTTGCGTTTTGATAGTAATTTTTCCTGATCCTTCAATTGCTTGCACTGCATTGGCCAGAATATTGAGAAATGCCTGGTGCAATTTACCCTCATTGCCTGTTAATTTGAAAGGTATTTGAGTATACTCTAACTTAATTTCTATCCTGTTCTTTATCTCATTCTGAAGCATTACAAGGCAATGGTCGATAATAGAATGAATATCATATTCAGCGTAGCTACTATTATCCTGACGGTTATAATGGTTGAGGCTGGTTACGATTTTAGAAACCCTGCCAATGCCAACCTGAATGCCATTCATCAATGGACTAACTTTTTCAATATGATTCTGAAGGTTATCTTCAAAATAGGTTTCAAGAGCAACAATTCCACCTTGTATAAAATTCAATGGATTATTTATTTCATGGGCAACCCCTGCAGCCAACACACCTAATGAAGCCATTTTTTCCGATTGAATCAGATGGGCTTGGGTATCTTTTAGAGATTGAAGTGTGACCTCAAGCTCTTCGCGTTGCTGCTCTAATGCTTCATTGGTTACAACTATTTCTTCGTTTACAGCCTGCAATTCTTCATTTTGGTTTAGGATTTCAAGTGTTTTTTCTTTCACGGTTATTTCCAGTTGTCTTTTCTGCCTTCTCAGCGAAGTAACCCTAATTCGGTATAAAACAATGAGAATAAAAGCCAGGAATGCGATTATCGAAATACGAAACCACCAGGTTTCCCAGTAGGGTGGTGCAACAAATATTTTTATGCTTTTCTGTTTTTCACTCCATATTCCATCGGCATTCGTGGCTCTTACCATAAATGTATATTCCCGGGGGGCAAGGTTGGTAAATACAGCAAATCGTTTAGTGGCATCGGTGCTAATCCAATGTTGGTCAAAGCCTTCCAGTTTATAGGCATATTGATTTTTTGATGGATCGGAAAACTGCAATGCCGAAAATTCAAAAGAAATTATCTTGTCTCTATAATCCAGATAAATGGTGTCGGTATAGAGAATGCTTTTAGTTAGTTTCGAATCTGCTGAAATTTCAGGCTGTTGATCGAAAATTCTGAAATCGGTAATTACAATTTCAGGAGTAATTTTATCCAGATGTATTTCATGGGAAAAAAATGTAGTTAATCCCTTGATGCTGCCAAAGGCCATTTCTCCTGATTTTAGCAGGCATGCAGCACCCCAGAAAAATTGGTTACTTGGCAGGCCATCATTCTCTTCGTAGTTTTCGAATTTATCGGTTCTGGGGTTGAATTTCGACAAACCATTGTTGGTCGATAACCACAAAAATCCTTTCTCATCTTCAAGAATTGCATACACTACATTGTTGGTCAAGCCATCTTTTTCAAGAAAGCACTTTATTTCTACAACCTCCGATTTCTCATTCAGAACCATTTTGTTTAAGCCACCACCGTATGTGCCGGCATACAGCATATTTTCGCGGCTAAAATGCAATGCTATTATTCTGTTTTCGCTAAGCGAAAATAGAGCGGTATCGTTTTCCTGGAAGTTTATGAACTTTTCGGGCATACGGCTTTTTTCAGAAAATATAACTTTCGATAAGCCGCCCCAAGTACCGACCCACATATTGTTTTGCTTATCAAAAACAATACAGCCCGATTGGATACTATTGTTAACCAGGCTATTTGCATTATCTTTTTGGTGAACAAAATGAATGGCTGACTTTCGAACAGGATCAAACAAATCCATTCCATTTTCAGTGCCAAGCCATATTCTACCCCAGGGATCCTCCACAATCTCCTTTACCACATTATTTGCAATGCTGGTTGGATCGTCCGGATCATGGAGAAACCGTTCGAAACGAAAAGTTCCATTTTCTGCAATGGCTTTGTTTAGGCCACCTTCCCAGGTTCCAACCCAAATATTCGCTTTCGAATCTTTATAAATTGTATTTACCCTGTTATCAGACAAGCTATGACGATCGACAGGATTATTCTTAAAACTTCTGATTTGTTTATTCTGCGTGTTATAAATTTTCAATCCCCCGTTTAAAATTCCTACCCAAACCTGCGTGGCATCGACCTGATATATTTCTCTGATGATGAAATCCTTATAAACACTATCAGCATTTTCTTTTTCCAAAGGGATGAATGTAAATTTTTTAGGCTGATTGTTGGTTTTCATCAAGCCTCTCGCGGCTGTTCCCATCCATAACTGGCCAAATTTATCTTCGTATAGAGCAAAAATCTGATTTTCGAAAAACGAGGGGTTATTGGTTTGCACGAAAGTGTAATTGTTAAAAGACTGACTATTTCTATCATATAGGTCTAATCCATTTAAAGTTCCTATCCACAAATTATTCCGATGATCCTCTAAAATGGAGTGGATTGAATTGGCACTGATGGAGTTTGGGTTTTTAAGGTTGTTGTAAAAATGCTTGAATCGATTATTCTTTTCATCCAGTAAGTTCAAACCCCAGGATGTGCCAACCCACAGGTTACCAGATTTATCGCGTAAAATTGCACCAATACTATTGTTAGAAATACTTGTTTGATCGTTTTCGTCATTTACATAATAACTGAAAGTGTTGTTTCTGATATCAAACCTGTTTAAACCATTAGAATTCGTTCCAATCCATAAAACATCATTTTTATCCATAAACAAGCAGCGAATCTCATCCTCTGATACGGCGGAAGAGGAGCCTGTTGAGTGATATTGCGAGATTATTTTTTCAGTTTTAGGGTCAAATTCAAACAGACCCGAAAAAGTTCCAAGCCATAGGTGACCTTTACTGTCTTCGGTTATTGCAGTAATCATTTTCAGTGGCCATGTTTTTCCATCATAGCTATAGGTTGAAAATGATTTGAAACGAAGCGTTTTTTTATTTAGCAGATTTAGCCCTTTGTTGTTGGTGCCAATCCAAATATTTTGGTTTTTATCGATGAACAGACTATTGACAAAATTATCGGATATTGAATAGGGATCCTGGATGTTTCTTTTAAAAGAAATAAAAGAATATCCATCGAACCTATTCAGACCATCTTCGGTTCCAATCCATAGAAAACCAAGCTCATCCTGTGCAATGCAATGCACAGTATTGTGCGACAATCCCTCGTTCATATTGTAATGCTTCACCAATAGCTCCCTTCTTTGCGCCTGCAGCAAAGTAAAAGGGTAGATGTGGATTAGAATTACAATTACGAAAAGCGTTTTTTTCATACGATAAGCTCAGTCCTTTTTTTAAAGTTAATGAACTATTGGCTTTTTTCATAAAAAACTAAGGATACTTTGCATGCTGAAATATTTTTTTTCTTAAAGTCACCTACTTAAACAATCTGAGTAAAATGTTTGCAGCAGTTTATGGCTTTCAGCATGTTAATAGTCAAGCTATATTAAGCCAGAAAGGAATTTCTAAAGCTTGACGATAGGTATTTTAATGATTGCCGCAGTGCCCTGGCCCAGCTGCGAAAGATATTCGATTGTGCCCTGATGCTCGAGAACAATTTTTCGAGCAATGGTTAATCCAAGTCCTGTTCCCTTGCCCGGATCTCTTGTTGTAAAAAACGGGTCGAAGAGGCGATGAATATGTTCTTCGGGCATGCCCCTGCCTGTATCGGAAATTGAAACAATGAGCTGTTTATTCTTGTTTTCAACAGTTATAGATATTTTTCCTTCAGTTTCAATTGCCTGTATGGCATTCATAAGCACGTTAATAAGCATATGATGCAGCTGGCTTTCGTTGCCATACACAAAGGGCAGATTGCATAGATAGTTCTTTTCTATTTCTATTCTCTCATTAAATTGGGGGTAAAGTATTTTCAGACAATTATCAATCACTGTCTGAATATTGCAATCTGAGAACAGCATTGTTTCGGTGCTTGTAAATTTTTCCATGCTTTCTACAATGCTGCTTATGCGCTCTACACCTGTTTTTATGGCATCGAAAAGTGGTTTTAGGTCTTCTGTTTCATCCTGGTGATTTTCAGCCAAATGTTGCTCAATGATGGCACTGCCATTAAAGATGTAGTTGAGTGGATTGTTTATTTCGTGAGCAATGCCGGCCGACAGTATACCCATTGATGCCATCTTTTCGGACTGAACAAGTTGATTTTGTGCAATTTTTAATTCGGAGAGGGTTTTTTCAAGCACCTCACTTTTGGTGAGTAAAGCGGTATTGCTTTCTAGAAGTTTGATATTGGTTGTTGCCAACTCATCTGTTCTTACTTTTACCAATTGCTCCAGATTATCTTGAGAAGCTCTAAGGGCTAATTCGGCTTTCTTTTTTTCCGTAATATCAATTAACGAAAATTGCAGGAAACTTTCATTATTAGAAACAAAATGCAACAAATGCACTTCGGCATCCCAATAATCACCTTCCGGCCGTCTGTGCTTCCATTCAAAAACCACCGCTCCATCTTTTAGTGCCCGCTTGATATAGTGCAGCGCTTTTTCTGACGATGGAGTTCCATCGTACTGTGTTGGTGCCGAAACTTCGAGTGGTGTTTTACCCACCAGGTCATTCCTCGAAGCATAACCATATGCCTCAATTGCCGCCTTGTTAAATTCAATATACTTGTATGTTTTTGAATCCATTACCACAATTGGAATTCTGGAGCTGTCGAACACTCGTAGCTTAAATAACTCACTAATTTTTAAGGCGTTTTCAGCCTTCATTCGTTCAGAAAAATCAAGTTCTGCTTTTTCCAGTGCCCGCTTGTTTATTGAAAAAACCTGATAAGAGATTGCCACCACTGCAAAGATGGCCACTATGTTATCGGAGAGGTAAGATATGATTGATGATTTTGGTACGCTAAGTTCGTCTTGAATAGAATAAATAAGAATTAGTAGTGCGGCAACATTGGCCAATGCATACACCAACATACCCAGCGGCCTTTTAGTAAAAATTATTGGCAGCATGGATAAAAGAGCAATGGCAAGCACAATGGTATCGAGCCTCGATAATGCATGGGTTTTGTCTACAACCATTACTGACCAAATAAGCACAAAACCAATAAACAGCATTAAATGGGCCGCAAAAGCATAATACCCACGAACCAGAAGAAATAGTCCGAACAAGAAAACTGCAAATGCAGCAACGAATAAGGAGAATACCTTCAGGTTAATCGAGTAGTTTTGCAGTGGATTGTTTAAATTGGCATAAGCTGTATAGAATGTTGCGACTATTAAGGTAAATAATACGATAAAATAACTATAGAGAATAAATCGAGCCTTGAGTTGGATCACAAAAGACTCTTGACTATAATTTTTTAAAAAATATTTATTTATGCTCTTCATCAGCTACTTTAACAACAGAAATACCCAAAAGTTTAAAAATTAATTTACAGCAGTTATTTGAATTTAAGTAGAATTAGTACTTGATTAGTATGGCTGGAAAATTCACAGAGTTTGCAATATAGCAAAGTTCATTAGCCTTTTTATGCAATTCGCTTGCAGCTGCCAAATGGGCTTTTAATAAGTACAAACGCTTTAAGAGGCGTAAGACGGTCTTCTATGCCAGACTCTGGCTTAGGCAGATCTCTAAGAATTATCAATACTTGTTTCCTCATTGGAAATACGGATTCACGCCTTAGGTTTGATTGTGAAGAGCCGTATGAATCGAGAGGTTCACGTACGGTTCTGTGAGAGGCTTAGGGGTGAAAATCCCCTTTGCCTACTCGACTTTATTTGTATTTATATTTTGTTGCATTTTTATCTCCAATTTTTTCAATTAATCCATTTTCAACTGCAAACTGTAAATCTCGGCTTGCTGTTGCTGAGGATATTTCTCTAAAATTCTTTAGATAGTCTTTCCGTGAAAAATAGTCCACTTTTATGATTGATTTGAATAGGTTTATTCTGTCAATATTCAATAGACTAACATTCTGAATGTTTAGTAACTCTTCCAATGATTTAAGAATAATCTCAAGCATAAATTCAATGAATAGAGTAGATTCTCCAGTATTATCAGATTTTCCTAAAGCTTCATAATATTTTTCTTGTTTTTCCTTTATTAGTGCTTCTATTGGTAGAAATTCAAAAACTGGGTAAGAATCTTTTAAAATTAGTGTTTGCCATAATCGCCCCATTCTGCCATTTCCATCAATGAATGGGTGAATAAATTCCATTTCATAATGAAATACACAACTTTTTATTAAAATTAAGTCATCGTCATTTTTTAAATAGTCAAACAAATCATTCATTAGAGGCTTAAGCATATCACTTGTTGGAGCAATATGCGCAACTTCGGAACCTTTGACAATTCCAACCGATTTACTTCTGAGTCTGCCTGCTGATTCTATAAGTCCTTTCATTAATAATCCGTGAGCTTCACAAAACGAATTAAAGCTGTATGGATTCAATTTGTCCAGATTATCATAAACGGCAATAGCATTTTTAACCTCCAAAATGTCTTTTTTTGGTCCAATTACCCTTTTGTTTTCAATAATTGCCGTTATTTGTTCAATTGTCAAAGTATTACCTTCAATTTCAAGTGATGAATGAATAGTTTTAATCCTATTTTTCTTTCTTAGTTCTGTCGGAGGTTTGTTCAAGTGCGCGGAGTTCACTTCGCCAATTTTCTCTGAAATTGAAGCAACAAATTTTAAAATCTTTCCAGTTATTTTATATGGTGGTTTCATTTATTCAATTGTTGATAGTATCAAATGATAGTATCAAATGATAGTATCAAATGATAGTATCAAAGTTAATGTAATTATTTCAAATTGCTAGTAACTTTCTGTTTTGCAGTCTCTCCTAAAATAAAGCCTAACGGTGGTGGTATGAAATGTTGCCGTTTTCGGGCGATGTCCTGTCAAGCCGTTAAGAACTTGATGCGGGCTACAACCCTTAAATAACGTACTATATCGGCAATTTTTTATACCACGTGTTGTGCCGTCGTGCTTTATTCCTTCTTTTTAATCAATTTATTAATCGTTGGTTGTATAATCCAAATTCCAATTGGGAAAAGACACATTAATAAAAAATTCCCAATGTTTTTTGAGAATGAAACTCTATCATTATGTTTTAATCTGCCAATTGCTTTTGAAATTGTATAAAGCAAACTAAAAAAGCAATATATCGCAAAAAGATGAATAGGAATAAAAATCATTTGAGGACCAAAAATAAATCCTCCTCGATTTGCAAAATAATTATTAAACAGTCCCAAAAATGAAATAACTCCAATTATTGAAAAACCAATCAAATGAAACAATAAGTAAAAAAATTTAATCTTAAATCCTATTATCTTAAGTTTTAATCCATCCGAAAGTTCCTTATGTAGTCCAATCGTAACTGTCCAAAAATACAAATAGAATCCGCTTAGCGAAAGTAGAATCAGAATTGGGATTACATACAAGGTGATTTTTGTGTTATTTAAACTAACTATAAACGGAATCAATTTTACCTGCAATAAGGCTTGAAATCCGACTGTTAAAAGAAAAATCTGCCAGTGTTTTGCTTTTAAAAATTTCTCTATCATTTTATTGGCTGTTTTAATTATCAAATTATTAATGTAACCTAAAATCCGAATCGGTATTATTTTTTTGTCCGAATTTTAAAACGGTAAATCATTCAAATCTTCATTATTAGTCAAATCAGATTCATTTTTGTTTTGCCTATTGTAATGATTATTAGTGTCTTTTTCGCTATTCATCAACTCATAGTCTCCATTCAAATAGAAATCCAAGTCAGTCGCATTTTTCTCGTAAAATTTATCTGCTGGAATACCATCAATTACATAAATTCTATGGGATTTCATTTTTCCTCCGACAAAGTAGGTCTCCTTTATAAATTCACGTCCATTTTTGTCTCTATGAATCTTTTTCTTCCTTTTATTCACTTATCCTTATTCCTAATTTAGTTGCACTAGAGTTTTTGCATTCTGACTAACGTCAAAAATTGTAATTGGGAATCAATGAGTTACCAATTCCAATCTCTTCCGGTTTGATGTCAAATTTAGCCATTTGTTTCATAATTCTTTTGGCCAATCCCATCTTTCTTTTCTGATCAAGAAACAAGTATTCAGTTGGCGGACTGTAAGGTGCTTTTTTACTAACCATTGTCCAAATGATAACACC
>JAMIIA010000179.1:0-2162 GCA_035913795.1 Bacteroidales bacterium | reverse complement strand
TCTACTTTCTTCTGTGTAATTTTCGATGAACTCCTGATTGTTTTTCCAAAGTGTAAAGGTTAGGACCAGCAGCTTTCTGGCCACAGCCGTCACAGCTACTTTCTTTGCTGGCTTGCGTTCACAGAGTCTTGTGTAGAAAGGTTTCATGTGTGGATTGTGTTTGGTTGCACATAAGGCCGGCATATAAAGGGCGTTTCTGATAAACCGGTTTCCTTTTTTGGATATTTTGGTCTTGCCTTCCTTGGCGCCCGATTGGCGGTGCTCTACATCCAATCCTGCATAGCTGGCAAGCTGTTTGGCATTTTTTATGAGCGCAAAAGCGTTAGTCTCTGCCAATATTGTTATGATGGTTATGAAACTGATTCCGGGAATGGTATTTAACCTGGTGACCTTGTCATAGAACTGTGGGTCTGATATCGCCGCTGCCCTGAGTTCGGACTCTATTTCCAAGAGCTGGGTTTCCAGCAGTGCCATTTGCCCGATCAATCTTTTCTCTACCGATAAAGGACAAGCGAAACTGTGTTTTTTGGCATGCAGTTGATTCTTGATGACAACAAGTTTGGCTTTTGTCTCCCGGTACTCCCTGCTCAGGAACTTTATCTCGCGCATCATTGCAGAAGGCATGTGCCAATAATGGAGAGTCCGCTCCAAACCAACCCTACTGAGCACCTGTGCATCTACAGCATCGGTTTTGGTCTTCACATTCAGGCTTTTGGCATAATGCTTCATCTTATTTGGAAGCAGTACACTGAGCTGGTATCCCTGACTATCCAGCCAATAGGCGAGATTCTCATAATATACCCCGGTGGCCTCCATCACGAACACTGCCGAAGTCTTCCCGGGCGTTGACCATTCCAAAAGTGCCTCGAACCCCTTTGGGGTATTGGGAAAAGATTTTGACTTACTAAAACAATGTTGGCCACTCTCCAATGTGCCCATGCAACACATGATGGCATCTTTTGATACATCAATACCGATGCTTTGATTAACTTGATTCATTGTTTGGTGTTTTTAAGTTTAAAGACAAGGCTTCCGGCAATCTTTTCTCGCATTTATACGGAATGACAAAGCCTTCCTAAGTACTGTTCAGATTCAAAGAAGCACAGATAACAGGGAATCTTTCTTTTGGCGGAATATCAAAGGACTTCCTGAAACAAAATATTTCTCCTGTTATCCTGCCTTTTTTCAAAGAAATTAATATCGTACAAACATACGAGAAACAAAAAATGCTTCGCCAGTTCGTCCTGCGTCCTCGGGTCAATGGCCTGCGGATAAAAAGCTAAAAACTACCTCGCAAAAGCGGGCGCTTGCTGAGCCGTTCGCCTTGCAGGCTCACTCTTAACGCTTCGCGCTGCCGCTTTTTCTCGTTGTTTTTCACGCTTTTTCCCCGAACGGCCAACCAGTTAGGAAGTGTCTATTTTATTTTTCGCTGGCTGGCGCTGCACGAAAAATCCTCCTAAGAAAGCTCCCGAATCAAAGGAGGAATCATCCGGTTTAGAATTTTTGGCAGGGCCGAGCGTTAAGAAAATGTCCAGCGGACATTTTTAGCGAAGGAGCCAGGAGGCGCGTTGGTCACAAGCCAAAAATCAGTAAACACTTCCCGACTGGCGCGGCAATCATAAGATTTGCGTTAAGACCCGAGGCCGTAGGCCGAACTGAACGAAGTTAAAATCAAATGAGTGAGCGTTAAGAAGCAAATTTGTTTGAGCAGGGCCGAGCGTTAAAAAACAGTTCTGTGAACTGTTTTAGCGAAGGAGCCAGGTGGCGTGGTGGCAATAATTTGCTTTAGCGAACGAATTTGATTTTTAGCAAATCTTATGTGCCGACCGCCTTTTTGCTACTTTTGCGGCGAGGCAAAAGTAGGTCCTCGCGGCAGCGATAGCCCCGATTACCTCACAAAATAATAATTTGGAATTTTGTGTTCGGTCAGTTCGCTTCGCTCGTGTGCAGCGGATATCCTTTTTAAACGACCATCGGGAGTTTAAAAAGATAGCAGCGCAAAGCGGAACCAGCTCCCAAAAGTTAAAACCCACAACACCAGTAGGGTAATCCCACTTCAACTTGTTTTGCATTAGCAACCACCCCAAACAGCTGTTAAAGTACACCCATACTGTTAAACCCATTGAACCATCGGCAACTATGCAGAAAAAAACCTAATTTTA
>JAMIIA010000178.1:0-4203 GCA_035913795.1 Bacteroidales bacterium | reverse complement strand
CAACGGCTTTTTATCCAGAAATGCTCTGTCCCACCACATTTACTGCATACTATGCCAATTTTGTCCCGTTCCTGCTTAAAGTGCTGGCGACAAGATTCTTCACTACCAAAATGAGCTGTAAAACTGAAAAGATTCATACCACAAAATTTTCTTAAATATAGACATATTCTAAATTATGAGCAATAGCGGATATACAAATTAGATTTCTTCTTTGTGAAAGAATTTTGCCTTATTCACACTATTTCTAAAGCTTTTTTATATAGCAAAAGAGTTTCATAAATTATTTTCCATTGCAATTTAAGCCCAAAAAATCTCAAATTTCGTTACATTGCTTCATCATTTTAACAACCTGAATATGCAGTTAAAATTTATTTTAACCAGAGGTATTTTATTGTGTGGCTGGTTTTCTTTTATTTATCAACCGGGTCAGGCACAATCGGCCAACCTCGTCAATAACTTCAGTTTTGAAGACTACGAAAAGTGTCCGCAGGAATATACGCCTCAGGATCATTCGCACAAATTCATTCCCGGATGGAGTTATCCGAGCCTTGCTACCCCAGATTATTTCAATCGTTGCTCGCCGGGCAGGGCAGATGGTGTGAGTGTTCCAAAAAATTTTGCAGGTGAAAGTGAACCACGCTCCGGCGATGCATACGCAGGCGCAATTTTAAGTGGCACCGACGATGGTTACCGCGAATACATTCAGGGATCGCTTTCGAAAAGCATGATTAAGGGCCAGAAATACTGCATTACCTATTATTATAAGCTAGCCTCGTTTTCGAAATTTGCTGTCGATCAATTGAGTATTTACCTTAGCGACATTGAAATAAAGAATAGTCTTACGGTGAATCTTCCTTATAATCCACAAATAAACAATGCAGCAGGTTTATTTCTGGATAATATCTCGGAGTGGGAGGAAGTATGTACTGTTTACACCGCCAATGGTGGCGAAATGTTCTTCATCATCGGAAATTTTAAATCGTATGAAAACACTAACTATGTTGCCACAGACAAAAACATGGTCAACCTGAGGAATAAATCGTATGCCTATTATTTCTTCGACGATGTCATTATCCGGCCACTCGAAAATTGTACCGATTGTGGCTGTGTGCAGCACGATTTTGAGGCACAAGTGCTCGATTCGACCTACCATGGAGGGTTTAACCCACTTACCCGTAAAATTGATAAGAAAACCGACGATGGGCATATTAAAATAGGTATGGCCGGTGGAACCCCCCCATACCGGGTCGAATGGGCCGATGGAATACAGGGAGCAGAGCGTTGGAATTTAGCTGCAGGCCAGTACAGTTATACAGCCTTCGATTTGTATAACTGCCAGAGCAAAGGGCAAATTACCTTCATAAAACCAGTAGAAGAACCCGATGAATTTGAAAAAGGATTTGAAGATATTGAAGAAGGTGAATCTTTGGTGTTAAAGAATATCTTTTTCGAATTCAACAAAACTACCCTTTTGCCCGAATCCTTTGCCGAGCTCGATCGGGTTTTTGCCTTTATGCAGGAAAACCAGATAGACCTGATCGAAATATCGGGCCATACCGACAGCGAAGGAACCGACACCTACAATCAGAAATTATCCGAAGGAAGAGCCAAAGCTGTTGTGGCCTATTTGCAGGGCAAAGGCATACAGGCTACCCGAATGAAAGCCATGGGGTATGGTAAAACAAAACCCATCGACTCCAACACCCTGGATGCCGGCCGTGCCCGCAACCGCCGTGTGGAATTTACCCTCATTAAAAAATAACCTGAAAAACACCTGCGCATGAAATTTTATAGCCTGATCGGCATCCTGCTAATATTTTGCACCGGGCTTCAGGCCCAGAATGCCAAAAAAGGTTTCAATAGCCTTGAAAAACTCGAATTCGACAAAGCCTATGATAGTTTTCAGAAAAATCTTGCCGAAAACAAAGACCATGTAGCTTCGAACTTTGGTATGGCCATGATACTGGCCGATGATCGATCGCCCTCTTTCAATATTGTCGACTCCTGGCAATATATTATCAACATGAAAGACCGGATTAATGAGTTAAACCAGGAAGAACTGGAATACCTTACCGAGTATTTTTTAGCTACCGAGGAGCGAAAAACCAATCGTCCGGTTAAGAAAAAGATTGAGTTGGCCATTGATGCCGTTGAAAGCCGGTTAATCAAATACATACGCGAGGAGAACAACCTCGAAGCCGTATATGCGGTGCTGGAGAAGTATCCTGATTTTAAGTATCACAGCAACGTAGTTCATATACGTAATCAGTTCGAATTCAGGAAGTATGAGAAGATGCACACCTTTGCCGGATACGAAGAATTTCTCCAAAAATTTCCGGATGCTGCGCAAGTGCCAAAAGCCACCCGATACCGAAACCAGCTTGCTTTCGAAGAAACAAAATCGACCAATACCTTGCAGGCATACAACCAGTATATCAAAGCTTATCCGCAGTCGGCTTACCTTCAGCAGGCCTTAAAACTTCGTAACGAAGCGGCTTATGCCGAAGCCCGCAAACTGCATACCCTGGCAGCCTATGACAATTTTATTGCCCTCTATCCCGATGCCTTGCAGATTCCGGAAGCCAAACAATACCAACGCGAGCTAATGTACGAACAAGCTAAGCGCATTAAAACCCTCGAAGCATACAATCGCTTTATCAGCATGTACCCCGATGGGGCCTATTACATCGATGTATTTAATTTAAAGGCCAGTGATTTGGGGCAAAAACTTTATCAAACTTCAGGTTTTCAGGCCGATAAACTAAAATGGGCCAGAGCCTTTGATAACAATAACCAACCCGATAAGGCAGAGGCATTTGCTCTTTTGCCCGATGGCAGTTATGTACTGGCCGGCACAACCCGCAACAACGATTCGGCCTATACCGATGCCTGGATCATTAAACTCGATGCCGCAGGCAAAATGCTTTGGAACAAAACCATCGATCAGGGCTATCACGATGCTGTTCAGCACCTGATTGTAACAGATTCCAGCGAATTGATTGTAATCGGGAAAACCCAGGTTAGTCCTGATGTGAATGACTATGCCGGGTGGATGTTTATGATGGGCCCTGATGGATCGAAAATGTGGAATAAAAATCTGGGCCCGATCGATGTGCCTGCAGCGATTTTAAGTTCCAACAATAAGGTTCTACTGTCGGTAAAAAACAACGATACCATAGCAGCTCAGCATAATCTGAGCATTTTCGACCTGAATGGAAAAAAGGTATCGGACCGCGATTATTCCCGCCAGGGAAGCTTTACAAATCTCTCTTCCCTTGCTTCGGGCGATATCTTGATGTCTGGTGAGAAGTGGATTATGCTTTGCGACAATAAGTTGTATATTAAGTGGGAAGATACCCTGAGCACGAACCCTTATTTTATTGCTGAATCAAGCGCGAAGACTTTTAGCTACCTGGTAAGCTCCGACAGCGTGCAAAGCTATTTCTACCGTTATTCCGTTGCCGGAAAGAGAGAATTAAGCTCAGCATTCAATTTAGCGATGGGAGAGAATCTTGCCGGCATAAAAGCCCTTCAGTCTGACCAAATTATTGTGCATAGTAAAAACTCAACCGGCGCCCGCCTCATCAAGCTCGATAAAATGGGCAACCGGGTATCGGAAACCCAAAGTGCAAATGGTTACCATGTAAAAGCTATACTTGAATCTGCTACTGGCGAAGTGAGTTACCTGTTGCAGGGCTCTGATATTTTAATCATCAGCTTGACGGGAGTAGGATTTTAGCGGTTTTTTGCGAATGAATTTTTTAGTCTATAACCAAGTGGTGCATTACATTTAGCGAAACAATCAAATAAATGCCAATCGCGTACCCGATAAAAATACAATCCGGCAACTACACCTACAACGCCATAGGCCAGCTGGTAAGCGACAACTATGGTTCCGATGGCACAGGCCACCGCTTTACCTACAATGTATACAGCATGGTAACCGAAGTAAAAAATACATCCGGTGCCACCATTGCCCAATATGTATACAATGATGGGGGTTTCCGCATTAAAAAAGTGGTGGGCAGCACCACCACCTGGTACACCCGCGATGCCTCGGGCAACATACTGGCAAGCTATACTACCAACGCCAGCAATGTTACAAAGCTGGATGAAATGCCCATTTATGGCGCCTCACGCATAGGGCTTGCCCGAACAAGCAATGGTGCCATAAGCAGCTACCAGTACGAGCTTACCGACCAC
>JAMIIA010000177.1:0-9954 GCA_035913795.1 Bacteroidales bacterium | reverse complement strand
CAATATCAGATAGTTTTGGTTTTCTAATTTGATAAAGGAAATTCTCCTTTACTGTAAGAGTTTTTAGATAAGTCAGAATCTTTTCGTAACTTGCTTTAAAGTTGTTCATTTATTTATATGATTGGTAGTCAGATAAATATATGGATTTTTTAACCAAAATCCAATGAACAACTTTCTTTTTTTCTAAATGCACAACGGGTTGGAATTACTTTTTTAATACCCCGGCTGCTTGCTGGGGTTAGCTTCGTTTTGGAAGGGCAGCCCATGGGCTATAAATTGAAAAACACTGTAAACGACTTGGATGAATTGTGCTGGGTTTTAGTGTTTAATTTTTATATTCGCCAACAAACTTCAGAATCAATTACTCATGACACCTTTTAAGCAAAACCTTAAAGCATTTTTCCTTGCTGTTGCCATTTTTCTGTTTCTTGCCATGGCCTATATGGCTCCATCCCTGAGCGGAAAAGTAATTAGCCAGCACGATATCAACATGCACATTGGCATGTCGAAAGAACTGGTTGATTTTCGCAACGAAACCGGAACAGAAGCGCTCTGGACCAACAGCATGTTTGGGGGCATGCCTGCTTACCTTATTTCGACCGTCTACAAGTCGAATCTGTTCCGGCATGTGCAGAGTTGGCTTACTCTTGTGAACTGGCGCCCTGTATGCTTTGTTTTTCTTTATTTGCTTGGGTTTTACCTTTCCCTCCTTGCTTTTAAGGTCGATCACCGCCTGGCTGTGGTGGGAGCCATCATGTATGGTTTCTCTTCCTATCTGCTTATCATACTCGTGCCAGGGCATGCATCCAAAGCCTTTGCACTGGGCTATTATCCGGCCATTATCGGAGGCATACACCTTGCCTTCAGGCAAAAATACCTGTTAGGCAGCCTAATGGCCGGCATTTTTCTGGCTTTACAATTGCTCAACAACCACCTTCAGATTACCTATTACACCCTAATCACGATACTGGTTTACGGGCTGTTCGAAATCATCTGGTCTTATAAAGAGAAGAGGATGAAAGAGAGTTTTATGGCCATCGGCATGTTAACTGCTATGGTATTGCTGGCCATAGGCACCAGTGTGCCCAGCCTTTGGACAACCGCCGAGTATGGAAAATATTCTATCCGGGGTAAGTCGGAACTTACCATCGACCAGGATAATAAAACCACAGGTTTGGATCGCGACTATGCCACGGCATGGAGTTATGGAAAAACCGAAACCTTCACCCTGATGATTCCTAATTTTATGGGTGGCGCATCGGGTGGCGAACTCCCCCTCAATTCAGCTACCTATGAATTTTTAAGCAAAGTGCAGGGCAAGATCGAAGCCAAAAAAACCATCCAGCAGATGCCAACTTATTGGGGAACTCAACCCGTCACATCAGGCCCCGTATATGTGGGTGCTATTGTCTGCTTTTTATTTGTGCTTGGCTTGTTTATTGTCGATCGTAAAAACAGGGGTTGGATTCTTACTGCTACCCTTGTGTCGATACTTTTTTCTTGGGGACACAACCTTCCCTGGCTCACCAATTTTATGCTCGATCACCTTCCGGGCTACAACAAATTCCGCGCTGTTTCGATGACCCTCGTAATTGCTGGTTTTACAATGCCGCTTCTTGCTGTGCTTGCTTTTGATAAGATATTAAAACAGGAAGTAAGCCAAGCGCAAGCACTTAAGGCCTTAAAATATGCATTTGGTATTACTGGTGGAATCAGCTTCTTTCTGGTTCTTTTCGGAAAATCTCTTTTTCAATTCGAGTCGGCCGTGGATGCCCAGTACCTTGCGCAAGGTTATAACGATTTTGTGGAAGCCCTTCAGACCGACCGGGCCATGCTTCTGCGACGCGATGCCTTCCGCTCGTTTGTTTTTATAACGCTGGCAGCAGGATTAACCTATTTACTGATTCAACAAAAAATTAAAAGCCTGCATGCCTTGCTCGCCTTAGGCGTGTTGGTACTGATTGACCTTTGGGCAGTGGACAAGCGCTACCTGAATAGCAGTCATTTTGTAACACAAAAAGTACAAAAGCAGAGTTTTGTGCCAAGCAAAGCCGATGTAGCTGTTTTGGCCGATCAGGACCCAAACTTCAGGGTTCTAAACCTTGCTGTTGATGTGTTTAACGATGCATCGACTTCGTATTTTCATAAATCCATTGGGGGTTACCACGGTGCAAAAATGCGCCGTTACCAGGAACTGATCGAACACAACATTTCGCCCGAATCGCAACAGGTAATTAATGCACTTCGGGCTGGAAAACCTGAACAGATTGATCAAACCCTTTCTGGAAGCCATGTGCTGAATATGCTCAATACCCGCTACATCATTTACAGTCCCGAAGCTATGCCGCTGCAGAATTCATTCGCATACGGCAATGCCTGGTTTTCGAGCTCTTATTTGTTGGTAGAAAATGCCGATGAGGAAATGGAAAAACTGGCTACCCTGAGAAATAAAAACAGCGTGGTAATAGATAAGCGTTTTTCAGCCCATCTGGAGGGAAAAAGTTTTGTTGCAGACAGTCTGGCCAGTATTGAACTCGAATCGTACCAGCCCAACAAGTTAATTTATAAGAGCAAATCGCAATACGAACAAATTGCGGTATTCTCCGAAATCTATTATCCTGCCGGATGGGAGGTTACCATCGATGGAATACCCGCCGAACATTTCCGGGCCAATTATGTGCTAAGGGCCATGGTGGTGCCTGCGGGCGAGCATCGCATCGAGTATGCATTTAAACCACGTGCCTATTATACCGGCGAGAAGATATCGCTTGCTTCGTCGATACTATTACTTCTTTTATTGGCCAGTGCTTTGACCTGGGAGTATAAAAAAAATAAACAGATCGGACAACAATAGGCCGAAAACTATTTTTATAAAAGATCAGTCAGATGCATTTGCTTTCCCTGTCTGATTCCTTTGTCGGTGCGCTCGAGCAGGCAGCATTCGGTATAAAAATCGTGTTGAAATACCAGGTAATATCCTTTGTCGCATGCTTCTTTTAAAAAACTTTCTCTTTCGTCGAACGAAAGCAGCGGTCTTGTATCATATCCACATACCCACGACAAGGGTATTTGGGCAGCCATAGCCAACAGGTCGGCGGTAAAAACAAGAGTTTTACCCTGGTAAGGGATAAAGGGAACCACCAATCCATCGGTATGCCCATGGAACATGCGTAATTCAATGTTGCCGTACCATTTTTCATCCTGGTCAATGAACCGAATTGCTCCTGCCTGCTCCAGGGGAAGCATATTTTCAGCAAGATAAGAAGCTTTTTCGCGCTGATTTGGATTCATAGCCCACTGCCATTGACGGCGGCTTACATGGTAGGTGGCATGTTTAAAAGTGGGCACCAGTTCACCTTTCCCGTTACGGCTTACCGCATCGCCCACATGGTCGAAATGCAAATGGGTGAGCAAAACATCCGTAATCTGGCTGGCTGCAAAGCCTTTTTCTTCCAGAGCTTTTTCCATCGAATGATGTCCGCTGCGGTGATAATGTCGGTAAAATTTCTCATCCTGCTTGTTGCCGATTCCGGTGTCGATTAAAATTAGCCTTGATTCGGTTTCAATCAGCAGGCTTCGAAGCGCAAAGAGGCAAAGGTTATTCTCGTCAGACGGGTAGGCTTTTTCCCAGAGCGATTTAGGTATCACCCCAAAAGTGGCACCGCCGTCAAGTTTAAAAGTACCGGGTTCTATGACATGTATTTTCATAGATGATAAAATCATTGGGCGCAAATATACAATGAAACATAAATAACAGAACCACTGGTGTAGTGTATTGAAAAAAGATTTTACCCTGGATACAAAGAACCGACAAAATACCCTTGACTTTAGCAGGCATATTTCGTATTTTTAGTTTCTTGCAATCGCCACTTCGAGTAGAGAATTTAATCCAACAAGCAGGTTTTTCTAACCCGCCAGAGTTTTTCTTCTACTTCTAAATATCTAAGCTATGAGCAGGTACAATGCACGTTTCGATTATCCTAAACAGGATTACCACATTGTTTTCCAGAGTTCGGTAAACGACAACGATTATTATGGAATGGATGAGCTGGAAAGGAAAAAGCTTAAGATTATTCAGGCTAAACACGGTTGCCGCCATTGTTTTCATACTTTGCCAGATAGTATCACACTCGATTTGCACAAATTTACCTGGAACGAAACTACCAATTGTTTTGAAATTGAACCGCGCAAAGTGCGTGTAAGATTAAATACACTCGAAGAGGCTATCATAGAATATTACCCCGAGGAAAAGGAAAGCAAATAGGCTTTTAAAGCACAAACAGGGGATTTTGTGAATAAAAAAAGGAGAGTGAACCACTCACTCTCCTCATTGGTAGCCCCACCAGGACTCGAACCTGAATCTGAAGTTTAGGAAACTTCCGTTCTATCCCTTGAACTATGGGGCCATTTTTTTCTTACTGATCCAAAACATTTGAGACTGAATGTCCGGATATCAATGAAGAGTTTTTTCATTGAATGCCCACACCAGTGGGCTTCTACTCTCAAGGAGCAACCTTCAATTTTGCTGCAAAGATATATCGATTTATTTTACTTATCAAAATTTGAATGCGTATCGTAATTCTGAAGAGACAAAACCTATTTACAAATACAATGAATAGATTTTGTGAGTGCAAAGTTCCGGCATTTAATAACTCAGTTGATGAGGCATTTTCTATTTTGTTACATTTGCGGCAAAACAACTTACCATGATTTTCGATATCGCGTTTTTGTTGGTATTTATCTGGGCTATTTACCGAGGTTATACCAAAGGTCTGATTATGCAACTGGCTAGCCTTGCCGCACTCTTTTTAGGTATTTTTGGCGCTATCAAGCTGGCCGATTTCACCAGTGTTCAACTCAGTCAAAAATTCGACATCAGCGGACAATACCTGCCTATCATTTCCTTTACCCTGATATTCGTTTTAATTGTTGTGCTTGTGCACCTGATAGGTTTTTTGGTTGAGAAACTGGCCCAGGCAACGGCCATGGGCGTTCCTAACCGGATAGCCGGAGCTTTTTTTGCCATTGTCCGCTATGCATTTATAATCAGTGTATTGCTGGTATTAGTCAATAAAATGCATGCAAAATATGCATTTATGCCTGAGGAAAAAATGAAACAGTCGTATCTCTATAAGCCACTTTCAAAACTTGCACCGGCAGTGTTCCCCTACCTTCGTTTTGAGAAAGCAACCGACAAGGTGAAAGAAACGACCGACAAGGTATTGGTGAAAGGGTAAAGGCATACTCTGCGTTTGTGAATTCGCTGCCTGAAAAGCTGCTGTTTTTAATGAGAACGATTCGATTTATCGCTCAAATGTTATCTTTGCACAAAATTTTATCGCATGACCTTTATCGAAGACCTGAGCTGGCGGGGAATGGTGCACAATATTACTCCAGGCACCGATGAACAGTTACAAAAAGAAATGACCAGTGCCTATGTGGGTTTCGACCCTACGGCCGACTCACTGCATGTGGGTAGTTTTGCCCAGATCATGTTGTTAAAACGCTTTCAGCTTGCCGGGCATAAACCTGTGGCACTGGTAGGTGGCGCCACCGGCATGATTGGTGATCCGAGCGGTAAATCGCAGGAGCGCAACCTTTTAAATGAAGAAACCCTTCAGAAAAACCTCGATGGTATAAAAGCCCAGCTCGAAAAGTTTCTCGACTTCCATTCCGATGCACCCAACAAGGCCGAGATGGTAAATAACTACGACTGGATGAGGAATTTCTCTTTTCTCGACTTTATTCGCGATGTGGGCAAGCACATTACCGTGAATTATATGATGGCCAAAGACAGTGTAAAAAAGCGTGTTTCGGGCGAAAGCGGGCAGGGCATGTCGTTTACCGAGTTTACCTATCAGCTGGTGCAGGGATATGATTTTCTTTACCTTAACCAGCACCTCAACTGCAAACTTCAAATGGGTGGCTCCGACCAATGGGGCAACATTACTACTGGCACAGAACTCATACGCCGCATTACCGGAAAGGAGTCCTTTGCAATCACCATACCTCTAATTACCAAGGCCGACGGCGGTAAGTTTGGTAAAACGGAAAGCGGAAACGTATGGCTCGATCCCGAAAAAACCACTCCTTATGCTTTTTACCAGTTTTGGCTTAATACCTCCGACGAAGATGCTGTGCACTACATAAAGGTTTTTACCTTGATAGACCGTGCAGCGATAGAATCCCTGATTCTGGAACACGCTCAGGCTCCCCATTTGCGCATTTTGCAAAAACGTTTGGCAGATGAACTGACCGAGATGGTGCATAGCAAAACAGAGCTCGAGAATGCAGTGGAAGCCTCTCAGATACTATTTGGCAAAGGCACTACCGAAAGCCTTGCCAGGCTTGACGAGAAAACATTTTTGTCGGTATTCGAAGGCGTTCCTGCTTTTTCAGCCAAAAAAGAGCTGTTGCAAAAACAAACCACTGTAGTTGATTTGTTAACCGACCATACAGCCGTTTTTCCTTCGAAAGGAGAAATGCGCCGTTTAATGCAGGGAGGTGGCCTGAGCATTAACAAACAAAAAATATCCGATCCTGAAACAATAATCGATGGTTCCTGGCTGTTAAACAGCAAGTACCTTCTTATTCAAAAAGGGAAAAAGAACTACAACCTCGTTACAATAATCTAAGTAAGCATGAACAAATCAACCGGTAAAAAAGATAAGGTATACGATGCCTTCGATCTATTAAAGTTTGCATGGGATAAAAAATGGATACTCCTGGGCGTTAGTTTTCTGGCCGGTATTATTTCGATTTTTACTACCCTGCAGATGCCAGATCGGTTCAAATCCACTGTGGTGATGTTTCCGGCAGCGAGTGTGTCGGTGGCCAAAAGCCTTGTCGAAACTTCCTCCATTTCAATGAACAGCCAGGGTATCTTATCATTCGGACGCGAAGAAGATGGGGAGAGGATGTTGCAGATACTCAATTCTATTCACATTAAAAGCCACATCATTCAAAAATTCGACCTGCTGAATCATTACGAGATTGATATGGATCCGAAGAAATTTCCCTATACAAAACTCGATCAGCGCTATAAGAAAAACATCAAGTTCAGGCAAACTGAGTTTTTGAGTATCGAAATAACTTGTTTTGACGAAGATCCGGTTTATGCT
Source organism: Bacteroidales bacterium (assembly GCA_035913795.1). GTDB lineage: Bacteria > Bacteroidota > Bacteroidia > Bacteroidales > UBA10428 > UBA10428. The sequence continues at coordinate 2,833 of JAMIIA010000177.1, read as the reverse complement.
GCCAACATAGCCAACGAAATAGCCCTCTTTATCGATTCCACCGTGCATATGATGCAGAAAGAACGCGCCCTGGAAGCCTATCGGATTGTGGAGCGCGAATATGAATCTGCACAAGGTGAGATACAAATCCTTAGCGATTCGCTTAAAAAGATACGTGCACTTGGAATAGTCGATTATCAATCTCAGGCGGCTGCTCTCAACCAGGCCTATGCTAGTGCGTTGGCGCAGGGCAACAACTCCTCAGTACAAGCAATACAAAATAAGCTAAAACAACTTGCCATTTATGGAGGCAGTTATATCGAGTTGTCGAAGAAAATTGAATCGGCTATTGAAAGGCTGGGATTGCTAAACGATAAGTATGCAGCCGCCCGGGTAGATGTGGAACAGGCCCTTCCGCAGATTTACATTGTCGACAGTGCCCAGATAGCCGAACGAAAGAGCGAACCCAAACGGTCGATTATCGTGTTTATCTCCACCCTTTCGACTTTTGCCATCTCTTTGTTGCTGTTGCTTATTTACGACAACATTAAAACACGTTTTTAATAGGTGCTTCCACTCATAAAGCAGTATAAAAAGGAGTTAGGGCTGGTTCTGCTATCTCTGGCATACCTGGCCGTTAACATGGTTTTCACCTACCATGGTTTTTTGTTGTTTAATCTTTTGCCGGTGGCTTTGTTATTGATATACCTTGCCTTTGTCCGGCTCGACCTGATTTATTTTATCATTATTGGTTTTACACCCCTATCGGTGCCTTTGCTCGAATTTGTGAGGGGAACTCCAATCGATTTTTACATTCCCACCGAACCCCTGTTGTTTGGCATTATGCTTATTGTAATTTACAGGAGCGTACAGCAACCTTTTCTCGATCGACGCATGTTGAATCATCCGGTAAGTCTGGCTATCCTGTTCAACTTATTCTGGTTGCTGTTTACAACGGTAACCAGCAGCATGCCGTTGATTTCGATGAAATTTATGCTTGGACGCATTTGGTTTCTCACAAGTTTCTATCTGTTGGCCATTTATCTGTTTAAAGATACGCGCAACATTTACCGCATGCTTTGGGCTTATGTTTTGCCTTTGCTTATTGTAATTGGGTATGCCTGGTCGAGGCATTGGATTTTTGGTTTGAGCGACCGCAATGCTGCACACTGGGTGATGAACCCTTTTTACCGCGACCACACTTCTTATGGCGCTGTGCTGGCCATGCTGTTGTTTCCCTATATTGGAATGAACCTAACTGGCAACCGAAGTTTATTGCGTAAAGCGGCTATTGTCGCAGTGGGTATGGTGCTTTTTGTTGCCTTAATTTTTTCTTATACCCGTGCTGCCTGGATTAGCATATTTGTGGCCCTTTTTGTGTGGATGGTTGTGAAGCTGCGCATTAAGTTTAAGTTTCTTGTCCTGGCAGCAATGTTTGTCTTGTTTGTAGCTTATCTCAACCAGCCGGTGATTTTTAAAATGATGGAGCGAAACGAAAAGGAATCGTCGGAGAACCTTGCCGAACACTTCCAATCGGTTACCAACATAGCTACCGACGAATCGAACCTCGAGCGTCTTAACCGCTGGGCATCGGCATTTCGAATGTTTAAAGAAAGGCCGGTTCTAGGCTGGGGACCTGGTACATATATGTTTCAATATGCACCTTTTCAGCACTCCTCGCAACGCACCAGCATCAGCACTAACTTTGCCGATGGTGGTAATGCCCACAGCGAGTTCATTGGGCCCCTTGCCGAGTCAGGGTTTCTGGGAATGGTTTCTTTTGTACTAATTATTGTAGCAGCCCTGGTTACGGCATTTAGCGTTTACCGGAAGATTGAAAAGAAACGATTGAAGAGCTTGGTTTTGGCAATCACTTTGGGTTTCATTACCTATTTGTTTCATGGTCTGCTGAATAACTTCCTTGACACCGATAAGGCATCCTCGCTATTCTGGGGTTTTATAGCAGTATTTGTATCGCTCGATTTGTATTATCTGCCCAATCAGCAGAAAAGCATTGAAAGAGAAGAAACTAAGCACTAAAATAGTTCAACACTCCATGGCCCTCGATTATTACCACAACGACTATGTGCGCTCGGGGGTAAACCTGGGCAACGATGCCACAGCCACCAATTTCGATGGCAACATAGCCCGCCAGCGGTTTTTAAACCGCGTAACAGCCCCTGCCAACGATAAGGAGTACCAGCCCACCTGGAGTTATACCTACAACGAGCGCAACTACCTTTCTGCCGCCAGTTTTGGTTTCTTCAGTGCAAGCAACAATACCCTGACACCTTCCAATGCCTATAAAGAAGACAACTATACCTACGATGCCAACGGCAATTTGCTTACACTTAACCGTAACGACCAGAACGGTGCGGCAATGGACCGGTTTGCCTACCACTACGACACCACCAGCCCGCAACTAAACCGACTCTACCGCGTGGCCGACGGGGCGGGCAACAAGGGGCTGGGCGATATGGGCAACCAGGCAGCAGACAACTACACCTACAACGCCATAGGCCAGCTGGAAAGCGACAACTATGGTTCCGATGGCACAGGCCACCGCTTTACCTACAACGTATACGGCAAGGTAACCGAAGTAAAAAATACAGCCGGCGCCACCATTGCCCAATATACATACGACGAAACCGGCTTCCGCATTAAAAAAGTGGTGGGCAGCACCACCACCTGGTACACCCGCGATGCCTCGGGCAACATACTGGCAAGCTATACTACCAACGCCAGCAATGTTACAAAGCTGGATGAAATGCCCATTTATGGCGCCTCACGCATAGGGCTTGCCCGAACAAGCAATGGTGCCATAAGCAGCTACCAGTACGAGCTTACCGACCAC
>JAMIIA010000176.1:0-3352 GCA_035913795.1 Bacteroidales bacterium | reverse complement strand
AATTTTATAATTTCTGAAATCACATCCAAAAATTTGAATGTTTTGAGTTTGTTTAAATTTGTGTTTTAGATGCGTTATTAACTCAAAATCATTCTCAATCGCAATGACTAATTTTGCTTTTTGTAGTAGATGTACAGTTAGAAATCCTTTTCCTGCACCAATATCTAAGACCGTATCGTTTTGATTAATTCTTGATTGTTTAATTGCATCTTCAATTAGCACTTTGTCAATTGTAAAGTGCTGACCCGTATATCTTACAGGCAATCTATTTTTATTCATTATGACTTCTTACAGGTGAATACTTGAATTCAATGATTATTCCGGTGATATGCACCCAGTGATTCCGGTGATATGCACCCAATTTGGTGGCTAAACTATTAATGTTTACATGACAAAATTACTGTTTTTTTCTTAAACTCTCTCCTTTTAATTCAATACGGTGCGAAGTGTGCACAATTCGATCCAAAATAGCATCCGCTATTGTTTCCTGTCCGATAATTTCAAACCACTCAGCCACAGGAAACTGGCTGGCAATGATGGTAGATTTTCGGGCATGCCGGTCTTCGATTATTTCCAGGAAATCAAGTTGCTGCTGCTGCTCGAGCGAAGTGAGTCCAAAATCATCCAAAATGAGCAAGTCGGTATTTGCTAATTTGTCAAACTGTTTGATAATTGTTCCTTCGAGGCGTGCCATTTTGAGTTTCATCATCAGTTTTTGCATGTTGAAGTAAGCAACCGTGTTTCCCTGCAAGCAAGCCCTGTACCCCAAAGCAGAGGCGAGAAAACTTTTACCACACCCGGCCGAGCCGGTAACAAGAATGGCCTCTCCATTCGTTATGTAATTACCCATCGCCAAGCGATTGATCAACGATTTGTCGATACCCCGTGTTGCCTCTACGTTAAGTTCTTCAACAGATGCCTTATAACGGAAATTGGCATTTTTAAGCAGTCGGGCATACCGATTAGCCGAACGTTGGTCTTCCTCGCTCTGAAGGAGCATTTCCATGCCATCAGCTAATGAAAGTTCATTGAGTTTGTGCGTTTCTGACAGTGTTTTCCAACACTGAGACATTCCCGAGAGCCTGAGCGAAGTCAGGCGTGAATTGATTTGATCCATAAACATTTTTCTTATTTGTTGTTTTTTTTGGTGATGATAAAAAAAGGATTTTCTACGATACTTTTTGTTTTGATTATTGATAATACTTTTTACCCCTGATATTTTTATGTCGGGGCAATGGTTTTAACCTTTCATGGGGCGCTTCCAGCTGTTGGAGCATGATTTTGTTTTCGATTAGTGAGCGTACAAACTGATAAGTGAGCATATTGTTATCCACCGCCAGTTGGCAGGCTTTGTTGTAAAGCGCCGGATCTGTCTTACGCTGCAGGCTCATTAAGCCATCACAGCGTTTGTAAAGCAACTCGGGCGTATCGTTGGTTTTAAAGATGGTTTCTATAAGCACATAAAGCTCCTGTGAGCGCTCTTTCGCTTTTTTGATGTAGTACTCCGGGCTTCGGTCCAGGTAGTGTTGGTGGGTCGAGCAGAGATGTTCGCGAAGGGTCGTGTAGCCGTATTTGTAATTACGCACATGTGTTGCTGCCAATTCTCCTTTTACGTATATTTTTACCAATGTACGGGTGTAAACTACCGAAGCCTTTTGGCCTATATACCTGAAGGGCACAGAGTAATGATGTTTGTCCCGTCCCAGGTAAATGCAGTTGTTCTGTGCCACTTTCAGCTCGCAGTAATACTTTATCTCAAAAGGGGTTTGGCTCAATGGTCTGAGCGTGTTTTTTTCATCGGCCAGGAACTTTTCTTCCCGCGAATAGGGTTTCTGTTGCATACGGGTTTGATTATGATCCCGCGTTTTGTCTGCAAGTGCCTGATTTAATTCTTCCAACGAAAAAAAGATATGATTGCGCAACCGAGCGTAAACACGCTGATAAATCCGGTGAACCGAACTCTCCACCAGGGCTTTGTCTTTGGGATGAGCCACACGCGTGGGGATAACCACACAGCCGTAATGGTTGGCAAAATCCTCCAGTACACTGTTTATACGGGGCTCGTAGCGGTCGGCTTTTATCACTGCAGCCTTGAGGTTATCGGGAACTAAAATCTTAGGACAACCGCCTAAGTACTCTATACAGCAGGTGAGTGCATAAATAAAACTCTCGGTGCTTTGGTCGGGCACGGCCATCGTAAATGTATAGTCCGAAAAAGGCAATGTGGCCACAAATACCTGAACTAGGATTATCTCGCCTGTTTCGCGGTCAACGTACTGCAGCTTATCGCCCGCAAAATCCAGGAATAGTTTTTCGCCCGCAAAATGAGTGAGTATAGCCGAGGGTTTTCGGGCTACCGACATCTGTTGAAGGTGGTAACAGAACTGGGAATATCCATACCCGTTGCGGTGTTTTGCACGGTATTCCTGCCACAATAAATGCTTGGTTACATGCTTGTTTTTTAACTCGTTCTCCCAATCGGGATACTGGTTCTTAATCACATCGAAACGACCGTCACAGTAAGCCGGGGAGCCTGCGTGGAAACGCTTCTCCAATACCGGATCATCCAGTTCGAGCAGTTCCTGGGGAGACAAACTCTCATTACGTATCTTCTGAACGTAATTGTTTACGGTAGCCTTGTACATGTTTAATCTAAGGGCAATCTGACGATTAGATACTCCCCAGAGATGTAACTGTACTAATTGTTTGATGGTACTCATTCGTTTTACTTTTCCTGCCATGTGTGCGTGTGTTTTTTTTACACACAAGATAATCGAAAAGCCACAAATGAAAAAATCAGGAACAGGTGGGTGTAAATGCTCCGGAATCCGAAGCCCGACCGACGGCAAAAATCCAATGAATGAGCTCTTTATAATCAATGCACTCTGAACCAAAGTGGGTGCATATGCTCCGGAATCCTGACGCCGACGCCCTGAAGTTTTGGAATTGTTATTACCCGACTTATCTTATTGGTCATTTGTCTCCAGACTGGGTGCATATGCTCCGGAATCGGATAAATATCAACCCTTAAAATCAACAAATCGAATGGATAAAATTCTTTTCTTCCCTTTTTTCTTCTCAAAATGGGTGCATATCTGCCGGAATGACAGATTTTATTGCTGCTCTTGCAGACTTAATTCTACCGGAATTAATGGGTGGGTATGCTCCGGAATATGTATTGAAATCACCCGGGATATACAAAATTCCGTGAATATTTCCCTTGTACAGTTCAATTTTTGCTTGCTCCAGATTATCGAGTTTTTCAGCAACTTTTAAATCCATGGTTGCATCCAAAGCTCTTGTAAGTTCTGCGGAACGAGTTGTGTTTGAATTATCCACAACAGCTATCGGG
>JAMIIA010000175.1:0-2379 GCA_035913795.1 Bacteroidales bacterium | reverse complement strand
TGCATCTACTGACTTCATACCCAATCTGTAATCTATGGATATTACTGTAAATCCGGCATTTGCAAAATATTTCAAATACGATGAAAAATAATTTTGATCCCGCGCTCCCTCTTTAAATCCTCCTCCAAATACATGAATAATACAAGGCTTTACTCCTGAACTTGCCGAACGATATATATCCATCTTAAGTTCCTGGCCATTCCTGGTTGAGAAAACTTCAGTTATTTTATTGATTTCTGCTGAGATTTTAATGACAGGAAATAATAAAAAGAAAAATACCGTCAGATATTTTCTTATATAATTTGATTCTTTCATCATTCAAATACATTAAATAGACTGTAAAGATATAATAAAATCTTCAAAAATACGGCTTTCACTATATTCGGAAAACTAATATATTCAATACAATTGCTTGTAAAGGACTTATATTGTAAATATGACACAAATACGAATATTAACCGATATATTCGGAACTCAAATTTCTATTCCCTTTAACAGTAATGGTACCGGATGGAAAAAAAAAGAGCAACTACATTTCTGTAATTGCTCTTTCATTAAAAACGACAGCTATCGGATTTTATCCCGATTTATCGGGACTCCCACGTTGTCTTGCAGTACTCCTCCGAAGGCGGACAAGCGTTGACGTGATTGGGCTTTTTCCTAACTATCGGAATCGGAAGAGCTCGAGTGATTTTTCCTGCCGGTTCTGAAACCCCGTCCTTGTGTATACAAAAAAAGAGCAACTACATTTCTGTAATTGCTCTTTGATTAAAAACGGCGGCTATCGGATTTTATCCCGCTTTATCGGGACTCCCACGTTGTCTTGCAATACTCCTCCGAAGGAGGACAAGCGTTGACGTGGTTGGGCTTTTTCCGATCTATCGGAATCGGAAGAGCTCGAGTGATTTTTCCTGCCGGTTCTGAAACCCCGTCCTTGTGTATATAAAAAAAGAGCAACTACATTTCTGTAATTGCTCTTTCATTAAAAACGGCGGCTATCGGATTTTATCCCGATTTATCGGGACTCCTACGTTGTTGAATAGTGTTATTATATGCTGAAACTGCTTCGTTTACACGTTATTTGATAATACACATACAAAAAAAGAGCAACTACATTTCTGTAATTGCTCTTTCATTAAAAACGGCGGCTATCTACTCTCCCACGTTGTCTTGCAGTACCATCGACGTAATTGGGCTTAACTTCTCTGTTCGGAATGGGAAGAGGTGGAACCCCAATGCTAAAACCACCTGAATAAGGCAGCCCCTCCAAACCTCCCCGAAGGGAAGGCTTTTTGAAGCTGTATGTCAGACATGTCGAAAGAAAGAAAATGTTTACAATAAAATCATTTTTTATGCTTTTTATCCATACGAGTGAATGTTTTTTTCAAGCCTTTCTTTAAGTCTCCCCTTCGGGGAGATTTAGAGAGGCTCTCTTAAAAAGCTTTCGGGCTATTAGTATTACTCGGCTCGCACATCACTGCCTTCCACCTGTAACCTATCAACGTCGTAGTCTCCGACGACCCTTATGAGGAGATCTTATCTTGAAGCTGGCTTCGCGCTTAGATGCTTTCAGCGCTTATCCTAACCGAACGTGGCTACCGGGCAGTGCTCCTGGCGGAACAACCCGTTGACCAGAGGTTCGTCCAACACGGTCCTCTCGTACTAGTGTCAGACCTTCGCAAATCTCCAACGCCCACAACAGATAGGGACCGAACTGTCTCACGACGTTCTGAACCCAGCTCGCGTGCCACTTTAATCGGCGAACAGCCGAACCCTTGGGACCTTCTCCAGCCCCAGGATGTGACGAGCCGACATCGAGGTGCCAAACCATTCCGTCGATATGAGCTCTTGGGAATGATCAGCCTGTTATCCCCGGAGTACCTTTTATCCTTTGAGCGATGGCCCTTCCATGCGGAACCACCGGATCACTATGCCCTAGTTTCCTACCTGATCGACTTGTAGGTCTCTCAGTCAAGCGCGTTTATACCATTACACTCTGCGGACGGTTACCAATCGTCCTGAACGCACCTTTGGGAGCCTCCGTTACACTTTTGGAGGCGACCACCCCAGTCAAACTACCCACCAAACAATGTCTCCCGCACAGCGGGATTAGAATTCAAATAACCAAAGGGCCGTATTTCAAGGATGACTCCACAAATACTAGCGTACCTGCTTCACAGTCTCCGGCCTATCCTACACATCAATTACCCAAATTCAATGTTAAGCTGCAGTAAAGGTTCACGGGGTCTTTCCGTCCCGTTGCGGGTAATCGGCATCTTCACCGATACTACAATTTCACCGAGCTCACAGCTGAGACAGTGCCCAGATCGTTACACCATTCGTGCAGGTCGGAACTTACCCGACAAGGAATTTCGCTAC
>JAMIIA010000174.1:0-127603 GCA_035913795.1 Bacteroidales bacterium | reverse complement strand
CCTTCGGGTGGTGCCCTGGTGGCCTTGCCACAATCCACTGCTCGTGTACAGGTAATTCACAACTCAGCCGATGCCGCTGCTGAAGAAGTAGATGTATACCTGAATGGTGATCTTCTGATCGATAATTTCGCTTTCAGAACTGCTTCGCCCTTTATCGATGCTCCTGCCAACACAGAAATTAGCATCGACATTGCTCCTGCTTCGAGTGCTTCGGCCACAGAAAGCATTTATAACCTTACTACTACTATAGACCCAAGAAATAGTTATGTATTAATGGCTTCGGGTATTGTAAGTGCTAGTGGTTATAGCCCTGCTACCTCATTTGCCATCAATGTTTATGATATGGGTATGGAATCGGCCACAGGCGATACTACTGCTGTACTGGTGTATCATGGTGCTACCGATGCTCCTGCCGTTGATGTGGTTGAAACCCGCGCTGGTGCCGGAACAATTGTAAATGATATAGCTTATGGCGATTTTGCTGGCTATCTGATGTTACCCACTGCAGATTACACCATTGATATTAGAGATGAAACAGGTGCAACTACAGTGGCTACCTATCTTGCTCCATTAGCCAATCTAAATTTAAATGGTCAGGGTATCGTGGTGTTTGCATCAGGCTTTCTGGATCCTTCCAATAACAGTGATGGACCTGCATTTGGTTTATTTGCTGCCACAGCCGGCGGAGCTGTTGTTGCCTTGCCTTCTGCTTCAGAAACAGCTTATGCTTCGTTCAGCGTGGATATGAGTTATTGGGCTGCTACAGAAAGATTCAATGGAACTACCGATTCAGTAGATATTGCAGGAAGCTTTAACGAATGGGGTACAAATTACATTGGTCTTGAAAAAGGCAGCAACAATGTCTATTCAGTTACCCTACCTTTAGCAACCGAAGTAGTTCATGAATACAAGTATCGTATCAATAACTCATGGGCTGATGACAAATCGGAATTCCCCAGTGGTGGAGCGAACAGAACTGTTGAGATTATGGGAGATACTGTTCTGGCAACTGTATTCTTTAACGACGAAATCTTTACCGCACGCGTTCAAGTCATTCATAACTCAGCTGATGCTGCTGCAGAAGAAGTAGATGTTTACCTGAATGGTGATCTTCTGATCGATGATTTTGCTTTCAGAACTGCTTCGCCCTTTATCGATGCTCCTGCAGACACAGAAATTAGTATTGATATTGCTCCTGGAACAAGTACTTCAGCTTCGGAAAGTATCTATAACTTAACTACTACGCTCGATTGGCAAGCAACCTATATATTGGTAGCCAACGGTATTGTAAGCGCATCAGGTTATACCCCTGTCAAAGCTTTCGATATCTATGTACATGCCACTGCACGCGAAGAAGCTACAGAAACAGGTAACACCGACCTTCTTGTGTTCCACGGTGCTACAGATGCTCCAATTGTGGACATATACGAAGCTAAAGGTCCAGGAGAACTGGTTAATAACCTGGCCTATGGAACCTTTGCCGGCTACCTCGAACTGCCTACTGACGATTACGTAATTGAATTGCGTGATGAGACTGGAACTACTAAAATTCAGCGTTACGATGCTCCGCTCGAAACACTCAATCTGGATGGTGCTGCAATTACAGTGGTAGCTTCAGGATTCCTGACCCCTGCCAACAATAGTAATGGCGAAGCATTCGGTTTGTGGGTTGCACTAGCAGCTGGTGGTGACTTGATTGAATTGCCTGTATCGGATTACACCAGTGTAAATTCACTTGCTAGCAATGCATCAAACTCGATGGTATATCCGAATCCAGCAAGTAAGGAACTTACTGTTGAATTTGATTCGAAATACCAAGGTTTTGTAACAGTGAAAGTAGTAAGTATCACCGGACAGACATTGATTACAAAAACTCAAAATGCCAATAACGGTAACATGAGTATTGGCCTTGAAACACTTCGCTCAGGTATGTATATTCTGCAAATCGAAAGCGAAGGAAATATGGAAACTATACGCTTTAACAAAATGTAAGATAACCCTGGCTGAGGGTTTGGTTAGAAGGCTGTACTGCTCCTTTGGGGCAGACAGCCTTCTCTTTTTTAATGACTTTTTATTTTCTTAATTACTTTCCGGAGCACTTAACCCAAAAAGTTTGTCGAAATGCTATTTCCCTCCAGTGGGTTTTGGTTTTCGCCACAGCAAATAAAAACCTGCCGCAACAAAAGGAATACTGAGTATCTGGCCCATATTCAACTTCATGCCTTCTTCGAACGATTCTTGCACTTCTTTTACATATTCGATAAAAAAGCGTGCAGAAAAAACCATTACCAGAAACATGCCGATAAAATATCCATTTTTCAGCACTTTGTGTCTTCTTTCGTACTGTATCATCAGAAAAACAAAAATAAGCACGTAAGCCAGTGCCTCATAAATCTGTGTGGGGTGCTTAGGTACTATCTGATCGGCAGCAGGGTAAGGCGGGTAAAGCATTTCGCGCATAAAGCGGAAACCCCATGGCAGATTGGTTTGTACGCCATAAATTTCGGAGTTAAAGAGGTTGCCCAACCGTATAAAGGCTCCGGCCAGAGCAGTAACAATGGCAATGCGGTCGAGAATCCAGAGGTAATTCACTTTAAACTTACGCGAATACAACCATAAACCAATTAAAATGCCGATAGCACCTCCATGACTGGCAAGGCCCTGAAAGCCAGTAAACCTGAAATCGTGACCGATGCGGCCCTCGAAGGGTAAAAATATTTTGAGCGGATTTCTGAGGTAAATATCGGGTTCGTAAAATACACAATGCCCAAAACGAGCACCCAAAATAGTAGCCAGAATTATATAAAAGGTAAGCTTGTCGAGCAATTCGAGTTTTATCCCTTCGCGCTTAAAAATACGCTGCATGATATAATAGCCAATAATAAAACCCAGTGCGAAAAACAAACTGTACCAACGCAATTCGAAACTTTCGAACTGAAGGATCTGGGGCTTTACATCCCATTGAATAAAATTGATCATAATAATGCTGATTTTTGAGTGCGTGAAGTTAGAGTTAAATTTTTCACAGGACAAGAATTATGTTTGAAACAACGTTTAAATTATCGAATACTTATTCCCATTGTAGAGTTATAATAATAAGTGGCAAGCGCCTGAATGTTTTATTCGCTTTCTAAAGTCTTACAGTAATGTCTGGTAAAAAAAGTAACTATTCCACAACAAGTTGTATTTTTGAAAAAATTTTACAAAGCTAACAATTAACCCTTGAAAAGACTTTTCTACCTATCGGCAATTTCACTTATACTATTAATAATGGCTGGTTGTGCACGAATAGGTGCACCTCCCGGTGGTCCGGTCGATGAAAATCCTCCGGTAATAACCAGTTCGAAACCTGCCAATTATTCTGTCAACTATTCGCGAAACAGCGTTTACATTGGCTTTGACGAGTGGGTGACCCTAAAAAATCCCTTTGTTGAATTTACTATTTCTCCCCCACTCGAAAAAACTCCACTGCCACGTACCCGCGGCAAAGGAGTTTTAGTAGAATTGCCTTCGGCAGAATTAGACAGCTTTACTTATACCCTTGATTTTGGCGAATCGATTGCCGACAATAACGAAGGCAATATGCTTCCTAATTTTCAGTTTGTGCTTTCGAAAATGGCACACATCGATTCTTTTTCGGTGAGTGGTACTATTGTAGATGCTTTCACCCTGGAACCAGCCAAAGAAGCTTTGTTTGTTTACCTTCGCAGCAACCTTTCCGATTCGGCAGCCTACACCCTAAAGCCTTCCTTTTTAGCAAAAAGCACCCCTAAAGGCGAATTTATAATCAACCATGTGGCGCCCGGTATTTATTCGATAATGGCTTTGAAAGATGCCAATACCAACATGATATTTGATATCCCCACCGAAGTAATTGCCTTTTATGACAAACCCATTTACCTTCTGCCCGATACTTTCTTACAGATAAAAAACAGGCAGATTGCCGAAGAATTAAGTAGACTCGACACTGCAAAGTCAGTAAGCAATTCACTTTTTACTTCAAGCTTATCACAATCCGATTCCATTGCCAACGATTCCATTACTAACGACTCCATCGAGCGCATGGTGTATGGATTCTCAATCAATTTGTTTTCGTTTACCGAATATGTAAAACCAAAACAATTTTTGGTTGAATATAAGAGAGAATCACCCGAAAAATTCAGACTTATTTTTAACGACATTCCAGATTCTATGCCCCAGTTAGAGTTGCTGAATGCCTCAGTTTCCGGCAATTGGTGCCTGAAAGAATCGAACCCGCGCGGCGATACTCTGACCTACTGGCTCCCCGACAGCAACCTTATTAATACTGACAGTCTGCTGATATGCCTCACTCATTTCGAAACAGATACTCTAGGTTTGTTAGCAAAGACTCGCGATACCTTGTTATTGAAATCCTCAGCTTCCGACGATGCAAAAGCAGGTTCGCACGATAAACGTAAAAGCGGCCTCAGGTTGCCCTTTGGTGAAAAAGACGAAATGGCCGACACACTTAGTGAGAAAACTCCAAGGCTTGTGTTGAAAAACAATGTCAACCAGACTGCTCATCATTTGTATTTGCCTGTAATTATTACTGCTGAAGCACCTTTGAATGAATATAATAAGAACCTCATAGAGGTGGTAAGAATGGAAGACAGTCTTAGTTTTCCTCTCAGTTTCAGCCTCGAAACCGACTCCACACTATTACGCCAACTTATCCTTCGCTTCAGTTACGAACCCTTTACTAGCTACCGGATTAACCTTCATGAAGGAGCCATAACAGACATTTTTGGCCGAACCATCGATTCCACCCAAATTAGTTTTGTTTCTCAGCGCGACGATTATTATGGAATAGTTGATTTGAACATGCAAAATGTGAATTCTCCTGTTATTGTTCAGCTTTTAACCGGCAAGGACCAACAAATAGTAAAACAGACCATGATTCAGACCAGCGGCAATGTTCAGTTCGATTACCTTAGCCCTGCTACCTACAAACTCAAAGTTATTTTCGACGACAACAACAACGGAAAATGGGATACGGGTAACCTGAAGACAAAGCAGCAACCTGAGCGTGTATTGTATTTTTCGAGCGATGCTGAAGTTCGCTCCAACTGGACAAACGAATACGACTGGGAATTGTAGGTTTTTAATTTTTTGTGCTATTGTCACTAATTTATAATAGCTTGATGGCTTTATTTTGAAGTAGGTAAAAAAAGTTAGTGTGTAAAATTGTGAAATTGGTATACCATTTGTGCGCAAAGCTGCAACCCTACTACAAATGAAAACACTAAAATTACTGGCAATTCTTTTTCTGGCGGCATCCTGTGGCCCGCCTCAACAAATTACAAGGCTGGAACCTTGCGGAACTCGAAATCTTTTCTTCGATCACGGTAAAAATTTTTCCTGGGAAAACAAAGACCAAGTAATTATTTCGGTGGGTTATTCTGGCAAAGTAAACAAAGACCAGGTGTTTGAGGTTACCATAGACAACCAGTCCGACTCAGCCATTTTCTTTGACCCAGAGCAATCGTATATTTTTTGCTACGATACCAATGCCCAGTTAATCTCCAACTTCATCTTATATTCTACTCCACCAGACAGCGTGCTGCTTGATTATAGCGAAAAAATCGACTCGCTGAATAAAAGGGTCATCACCAGCTCAATTTTCACCATTTTGCTAGGCGTAGCTTATATTGCAGCCGATGTAGCCATTGCCGAAAGCGATTTGTCACCGTCAACACGCGATCTCTTAGCTGTTTCGCACATGTCGGGTCAGGCAATTATGGATGCCGGTAGACAATACAACCTGGAAGAGATGGATAAAATGTCGTACGAGCGCGATTATGTGGCCAAAGAAATTATTCGCCGTACACGCATTGAACCCGGCACCTTCTATACTGGCACCCTTCATTTTAAGCTCCCCGAATCGCCCATGTATAAACTTTATCTTCCCTTGAACCAGCGGGTGTTTAGCTACCGGTTTAAAAGCATTAAAACCACACCAACTTATTAATTCCACAAGCCAGTAAGAGCAAATGGTATAAACACAAAGTGAGAGCAAATTGCTCCCACTTGTTATTAAATCTCGAAATCGGTTTTAACCCAAGTTAATCTATAGAAGGCATTTTTTTATATCGATTCAGCTTTATTAGTACTTAAATTGGGTTTAACTCTGCTCTTTATCGACCTCGTTTAAATGCAGCTCCGTTGGGCACCATTCCTACGGTATATTCTCCAAGCTTGTCGCCATTGGTCAAATACCGCATCATTGTCCCTGCGCTCACGTAGTTGCCGGCATCCATTACAAAAAGCACATCCGAATGTGGGTCGTAAGCAAAACCATAGGCAAATGCTTCGATGATTTTGGTTATTGAAGATCCGGAGCCTGCTGTTTCGTAACTATAAATACCTCCATTCATTCCTCCATCGAAATAAAGTGTAGATCCATTTTTATCAATCTGCAGGTTCGAAGGGTGAGCATGCTCGAATAATTGAATGGTAGTAACTATTTCGTAGGTAACTGGATCGATCTGATAAAGTTGTGAGGCTGTTTCTTCTAACAAATTATAGGGAGGATTCCAGTCGTAAACTGCCTTTCCTGCACACAACACCCAAAGTTTTCCCTCGTTGTCGAAAACAATGCTTTTAGGATTGTAAGGTACGGCAATGCTGGCTTCCACTTCGTCGGTGCTGGTGTTGATAACCGAAACCAACGAATCGCTGCTAAAACCACCTGAATTGACTACATAGAGTTTACTGCCCCTCAGCAGCATGCGTTCAGGGCCGATGCCTACAGGTATGGAACCATCGACTTTGAGGGTATTCAGATTAATCACCTTCACCGAGTTATCGCCCCAACAGGTAACATAGCCTTTACCGTTGCCAGTAATAAAATAGCGCGGTGAGGGCAGACTTTCTACTGCGCCTAACTCGGCAAAGGTATATCGGTTTACCACCTCCACCTTGTTCGAGTTGTTGACCACAATATAGGCTTTCTCATTATCGGTATAAATCGATTGCACCACATCGCCCAGTGCCCTGATGTTTGCCTGGTAGAAGATGTCGTTCACTACTGAATCTCCATTGTAATAATAAAAGCTTACCGAACCATTGTTCTGTTGGAATGTACCCTCGTTCACGATGTACACGCCATTTTCGTACTTGCCTTTTGACACAGGATCTTCCTGTTCGCAAGCACTGAGAAGAGTAATGCCGGCAAGCAAAGATAGCAGCCAGCGAAGAGATTGTAAGGTGTTGTTTTTCATTGTTAAGTATTTAAAAAGTTATGTTGATTCCGAAGTAAATGCCTCGCAAAGCCTGGGCATAGCCAGGCCTGAGTTGATAATTGGTATTCAGAAGATTCTTAACTTTCAGGTGTAGCGCTATATCGGCATGCGACAGGCTAAAACGATAGCCTGTATGCAAATCGGCCAACACATAAGGATCGAGTACTCCAGAATTGTTATCGGTTGGCCGCTCTCCGCTCACCTGTCCATAAAGTGCCGTAGAAAAACCACCAATTACCCATTGAATCCTCATCCCCAACTTGTGCGCCGGAATATATAATTTAGGTATATAATCCTGACCCATACCTGACGATTCCAGCAGGCGTGCCTGAGTGTAAGCATAATCGCCCCCCAGCTGCAGCACCGAACGATAAAAATGCCAGCTTAAAGTGCCTGCGTATTCTACCCCCGTGGTACGACTGTTTGCATAATTATCGGGCACCCATACCCGATTGGAATCTTCGGCCCATATAATAGCATCCGAAAGTTCGTTCACGTAATAACTTAGCTCGTGCGTGTGAGCAAACACCTGCATCTTTTTTTCGTATCGTAAACCGGCCTCGGCACTCCAGCCATGTTCTGGCTCCAGGTGAGGATTACCGGCTGCATAGGCAGTAGGTGCCCAGTACAGGTCGTTGAGGTCGGGCAGGTTATACAATTTCGAAGCAGTAGCCTTGAGGCTTAAACCGTTGATAAGCAAGTACTCTGCACCATAAGAATATACAAGGGGAACGGCGTTGCCTCCGGTAAATGCCTGTCGTGCTTCCAGGTTCATTAGCAATTTAGAATCGAAAAGCGAGATGCGGTAACTGCCAAATACATCGAACTGGCTGCGCTTCGGATCAGAAGAATAGTTGGTAACCTCGGCCCGGTCGAGGGTATGGTTAAGCCCAAGGTACAACGCCTGATTGGCGGAAAGGGTAAGCCTTGCTTCCATCTCGTTGATGGTTGTCAATGATTGGCTGAGCGAGGTTGAAGACTGTCCGTTTAGATGCATCAGGTAATCGATGGAATAGTAAAGCAGTCCTCCACGGTAACGTACATACCAATTATTGCCATATTTGGCAACATGCAGGGCCAGGTGAAGGTTCTCGTCGGTTTGCTCATTTTGTCCGGGCAGCATGTCGGAGGTAAGCGAAGGAATTTCTTTAAAGTGATGGGTATACCAAAGGTCTGTTTCAATTTCTACCGACGAAAATGGTTTGATACTATTGTGCTGCAATAAAGAAAAAGTTTGGTAGGCTGCATGCTCCAATGTATCGAGAGGCTTTCCATACCGATCGTTGTTGGTAAATGTAATATTGTTGGCGCTCGAAAGGTAACCTGCCTTGATTTGCGAAGCCAGGTGTCGGGAAGTCCATTGGGCCGATGCGAAAAGGTTTTTCGTTTCGAAGCTGCCATATTCAGCATCGATATCTACCTTCAAACCCAAAGTATCGTAGCTGAGGCTATTAGAAAGATATACCACACCGGTTGCTGCGCCTGTGCCATGGCGCGCCGACGAGGGGCCGGGCTGCACCACCAGGCGATCGAAAATTCCGGTGTGGATATTCGATAAATTCTGGTCGCCACTCATGGGTGGTTTAATGTTGAGCCCGTTCCAGATAAAACTGGTCTGGTCGGAATTGCCTCCACGAATTTTAAGGCTGGCAACTCCTCCGGCACCATAGGAGCTAACCTGCACGATGCTCATATTGGCCAGCAAGTCTGATAAAAAGGTATTTTGATAGTGCGCCAATTGAAGAGAGTCGGCTTCTATCATGCGCGATCCGGCATGGATGCGCTCGAATTTGATGCCACGCGACACCACCGCTTCGAGCGCAATAACAGTATCGGCCATATCCGCCAAGAGGCTGACAGAGTGCGAAAAGACCAAAAAGATAAAAACCACACGCAACATCATTACAAATGATTTAGTAAAACCTAATCACTTGCAACTTTTTGGAGCAATAGATAGTAGATTGTTTTCGAGGCAACCATCATCTGCTTTTCTCCCGAAAGCTACACAATGAGAAATCGTGCATGGCAGGTCTTCTGACTTATTCCGGTTTCTGATCCCTTCCCCCAACCCAGGCTAACCGATAAAGGTGCACCAAAAAGTTGGAGTGGTTTGCATTTCAAAAACCTGTTGGCCGCTAACGACCAGGAACTTACAGCAGCGGGAACTGTTGCCGACTTACACGGCATTCCCTTTTAACCCTTACCTTTGAAAAGAAGTAATGGGACCATTGCGCGACAAGTTTACGGTAAAACTTTCGAATTACAAAACACATTTTTTCAAACTTTCGCATGTTTTTCGGTTCAAAAACCAGTGGCTGAGCGGCATTAAAAGAAATTACAATTTCCTGAGGTTTTTATATATTCGCTGCCAAACTCATCAACCAATCTGCAACCTGCTTGTTACTGATTGTAAACCTATATTCCAAAAAAAATGCTTGTACAGGAATCCACACGCCTTGCCGATGTGATACACCACAATTACCTGGTGCTTCCGATATTAAACCGATTTAACATACACCTGGGCTTTGGCAACAAAACTGTCCACGAAATCTGCAACGAGCAAAATGTGCATGTGCAGTTTTTTCTCGAAATTGTCAATTCATTTCTCGATGAAGATTATTTTCCGCAGAGCGAATTGCAATCCTTCCCTTTGAAATACATTATTCAATATATTAAGCGCTCGCATGTGTTTTATGTCGATCATAAAGTACCCCAAATAGAGGGACTCATTGCCCGTCTGCTCGATAAAGCTTCGGTAGAAAACAAGAAATCGTACGAGTTGATACAGAATTTTTTCCTCGAGTACAAATCGGAGCTTATTGCCCATATTGAGAAAGAAGAAAGTCATGTTCACCCTTATGTACTAAAAATCGATGAGGCTTTTCAGAACCAATCGATTTCGGAAGATATTGTGGAAATGATTAAACGCGAACCCATATCGCACTATGCCGACGACCACGATAACATAGAAGATAAACTCTTCGACCTAAAAAACCTGATTATTAAATACCTGCCACCCACCGAAGATTACACCCTTTCGAATGCCATTCTGGTGGAACTGTTCCGGCTCGAACGCGACCTGAGCGACCACTCGCGTATCGAAGACAAGGTGTTAGTGCCCAAAGTAGAAGGTATAGAAAAACAATTATTAGGAGGCCTGTTATGAAGCCTGTTTCAATAGTGGCTGTAGTAAAAAACAGTTTGTACAAGCCTGCTATTAAGCAGGTGTTGCATGAATTGAACATTACCGAAGCCCTCGAATTTCATCCAAACCTCAGCGAATGCCTCAATGGTACCATGCAACCGGCTTATCTGATTATCGAATCATCGTGTCTTACTCCACCGCCAGCCTATACCCTGGAACGTATCGGCAAAAAAAATCATGCCTGTAAAATCATGCTCCTCTGCGACGATTGTCTACCAGAAACCACACAAGCTTACCTGCACGATGGTATTTTTATCTCCGACAGCGAAAGCAAAATTCTGTCGAAATTTCAATCTTTTTTTTCCGACCTAACACCCAGTCAGAGTAGCGATAACACCCTCAGCGAGCGCGAAAAAGAAGTAATACAATTAGTAGCTGTCGGAAAAACCAACAAAGAAATAAGCGATGCACTTTTTATAAGCCCTCATACCGTAATTACTCATCGCAAAAACATTACTGCTAAGCTGGGAATTAAAACTATTGCCGGATTAGTAGTGTATGCTGTATTAAATGGCCTCATCGATCCGGATCAGGTGAACAGGTAGGTTCAAAAAATCGAAAGTGATATTTAAAAAATCACAAAAGATTGTATCTTAAAGGAAAAATCAGCACAACGGTATGTTTCGCAACATTTTTTTCCTTTTTAATTTTTCGATGGGGCTTTTAACTCCCATTTTATCACAACCCAAAACCGATTCGCTTTTAACCGCCCTCAGCCAAGCCGATGATACTACCAAATTTTGGTTGTATTCCAGGCTGATAGCTAATTATAGCCAATCGAACCCCGATAGTGCCTTGATGATGTGCGAACAGGCTCTTGAATATGCAGAGGAAAAAAAGGACAGAAAAAGAAGCGCTGACTATCTAAACCGATTGGGCCATCTTTACGAAAATGACGGCCAATGGGAAAAGGCTGTGAACTGCTTCGAAAAAGCCTATCAGATCTACCTGAAAGATAACCACCTAAAAAATGCCTGTCTTACCCTTAACAACGAGGGTGCAGTTTTAAACGATGCAGGAAAATATCAGGAAGCAAGCATCAAGCTTTTCGAAGCACTCAGGCTCGCCGAGCGCACCAATTATCTCGATATGGAAGCTGCCGTACTTAACAACATAGGTTTATTGTTTTATTATCAGGAGGATTGGAAAAAATCCATCGACTACTACCAGAAAGCCAACCTTATAAACCAAAAAATTGGCGACTACCAGAGTATGGCCCTTATTTATAACAATGTAGGCATTGCTTATTACTACCTCAATATGCTCGACTCAGTGCTGGTTAACTTTGAACGTTCGCTGGCCATTTATGTGAGTGTGGGCGACAAGAAGGGACAAACCCGGCCACTTTTTAACATAGGCGAGGTATATTCTGAAAAAGGCCAGTATAAGAAGGCCATGGAATATTACGAGCGAAGCCTGAAACTGGAAGAAGAACTGGGTTACAAAAAAGGATATTCGACTTCGTTGGTTTACATCGGTAGTTTATATGCCGATATGGGCGATTTCGACAAAGCACTGGAATACCAGCGAAAAGGCTGTAACCTTTTAAAAAAAATGAATCTCATTTACGAGGTAAAGGATGCTTACTCGTCGCTTCACGAGACTTTTGTTCAAATGCACCGCTACGATAGCGCCTTGTTTTACTACAAAGCCATGCGCGATTTAAGTGACAGCCTCTTTTCCCTCGACAAGTCGAAACAGATTTCCGAACTCGAAACCATTTACGAAACCGAAAAAAAAGAACAGCAGATAACCCTTCAGCAAACCAAAATAAAATTTAAAAACCAGCAAACCATTGGGCTAAGCATCATCTTGTTGTTGAGTCTTAGCCTAACCGTTTACGCCATTAATGCCAACCGCCAAAAGCGCAAAGTCAACCAATTGCTTGCGATAAAAAACCGTGAGTTGTCCTTACGAAATCAGCTAATTACGAGTAGCATTACCTATGCCAGTTTTATACAGCAAACCATATTCCCCGACAAAGAAACCTTCCGCAGTGCTTTTCCAGAGAGCTTTATTTTTTACAAGCCCAAAGACATTGTCAGTGGCGATTTTTACTGGATACATATTAGTAGCGGGCAAACCATCGTTGCAGTAGCCGACTGCACCGGCCATGGGGTACCTGGTGCCTTTATGAGTATTTTGGGCATTACCTTTCTAAAAGAAATTATCGACATCAACCACATCACACAAGCCGATGTAATTTTAAACACCCTGCGCGATAAAATCGTCGAAGCCCTTCATCAGAAAATGGGGGTAAACAACTCGCGCGATGGATTGGATATCGCTCTCTGTATAATAAAGCCAGCACAACAAACCATTGAATACAGCGGGGCATACATTCCCTTGCGCATAATTTCCAATAGACAATTACGTGAATTTAAGGCCAATAAAATGCCAATCGGTTTTCATAAAACCCGTCAGGGATCTTTTACAAAACAGCTGATTACCTACAAACCTGGCGATATACTTTACCTTGCCAGCGATGGCATGGCCGACCAGTTTGGCGGACCAGACGGTAAAAAATTCGGGAATACACGTTACGAGGATTTTTTACAACAACAGCATTCGGTTCCAATGTTGCAACAGCAATCGGCACTTGAGAGTTTATGGAATGACTGGAAAAAGGAGAAGGAACAAATCGACGATGTGATTATCCTGGGGATAAAACTTGTTTAGTGTATCGATGAATGTAACAAAATAAGGCTAGGGCAATAGCCTGTTTTCATCCTATTTCTGTATCAGCGATGCAGAATCTTAATGCTTAACCCCATCTGTGCCGACCAACCTACCTTATCGGTGAGGCTGATAAAAAAATGATAATCCCCTTCATCAAACGTACCCTTGTTATTAGCCGAAGGAATAGCAATTGAAACATTCGTTTCGTATTCTTTTAAGCCTTCGGGAATGCTATAATCCTGAATAAACACGTAAGGATTGACAGGACTTTTTTTCGGACCGAGGTTGCATTCCGATACTTCTGTGCTGTGCGAATGATGGTTAAAATTATTATGAATATCCATACTGAATGAGCCTAATTCAAAATTATCTGAAAATCTTAACTTCAGAATGAAAGTTTCGCCGAAATACAAGGTATCGCAGTTTACAGGAAAAGAACCTGTAAAATCATTACTAATAACCGGTTTCTCATCGTCAATGTCTTTTTCGCAGGATATTATTCCGATGAATAGTAAAAAAAGAAAAAAAGTAACTATGGATGTTTTCATAAAAAAAAATTGTAACCTGACAAGTTTAAAAACTTGTCAGGTATGGTTAAAATATTACTCTACAATCAAAACATCAGCTTCTACACTAGTTTGGTTTCCTTCCATATCGGTTACCACAAAATCAAAATGGTACTCGCCTGGTTCGGCAGTCGTGTCAATTTTAACATGTTCATGAAAAGTGGTGTTTTTTAATCCTGAAAACTTGGTGTAAGTGGTGTCCAATTCCCATTCATCAAGGCTACCTTCCGCTTCATGTTCTCCCTCGGGGTGCAGTCTGATACTAACTTTATCAATTTTTCCTTCGGCTACAATTTCTGCCTCAATGTGCAACTCGCCTCCAATTTTAGCGGTATAGTCGTTGCCGTGCGTGTCTCCTTCACCAAGCTCCAGTATATTTATAACCGGTTTAGCTGGCGTTTCCTCTTTATTACATGCGGTAAAAAGAACCCCTGATGTGAATACAACTGCAAGAAATACAATACTTCTGTTCATAATTTTAAGATTTAGTTTGTTATACATTTTTAGTTTATTTAATTTTTCCTGTAAAGGGTATTGAAAGATTGACAATAAAATTTCTACCCGGCTCTGGAAGGTTAATTAGCCTGTAATAGCTGGTGTGATTAAAGTATTTGTTGTTAAGGAGGTTTTGAACCTGAATTGAGATGTTCACTCTTTGACTTTTTAGTTTTACATCTCCACCCAAGCCAATGTTTATTACCTGATATCCATCGGTGGGTTCTTCGGGAGCAACGACATTGTTTTGAGGTGCAGTTAGCCTGTAATCAACCGATAAATAGTTGTTTTCCATAAAACCCATCTTTGGCCTTTGGTACTTAACATTTAAAATAGCCGAAGCAGGAGGCGAAAAGGGCAGGGTATAGCCTTTCTTTTCGCCAGATAGTTGTTCAGAATAAACATACTCACCAATAACACCTATTTGCAATGGCTTTAGTAACTGATAGTGTGCATGAATTTCGCCACCATAGCGAAACACTTTGCTTTGTGTGTATCGAAATATCTGCAAGCCAGCACCATTATTTCTATCGTGATCGGAAGTGGGGTTTAGATAGATGTAATTCGAAAAGTAATTGACAAAGGGCGTGATACCTATGGCAAATTTAGATGAATTGTACTCTGCACCTAAATCGAGTTGACTGGCTTTTTCTGGCGCCAAATTGGCATCGCCCACCACATACATATACATGTGGTATTCGGGGCCGTTTGCAGCCAATTCTTTCGCCGTTGGCATTCGAAAACTTTTACCCAAATTACCTTTAAACGACCATTTTTCGGTATTGTAATTAAAACCTGCCGACCACGTTACTTCTGAAAATTCGCGATCAATATCATCTGCTCTTTGTAAATACTGATACGTAGTGTCATTATCGATTACCACTTGCGATGGAAACCAATCGTAATATTCATCGGTGTTGATGTTGCCATAATCGTAACGAATGCCCATTTGATAAATAGCTCTTCCAGAAAAGGAATGTTTGGCAAGTGCATAACCGCCTAAGCTTATTTGAGTAAAGGCGGGTATGATAAACGCACGGCCATCGATCTGGTTTTGTTGAAACTCGCTGTTGACCCCCAATAATAAATTTGTTTTTCCAGTCAGTTCATGGTTCATTTTTACATTACCTGAATAGACATATTTCTTAAACTGACGCTCAAGATCTTGGTCAAAACTCAATGTGTCTGGAAAAACAGCGGGCATCCATCCATGACTAACATATTGGCTCCATTCCTGTCTGAAATTTTGCTGAAAACCGAGATCGGCCTCAAGCTTTGTTTTGCTCCATTTATATTCACTTGTATTGGTGATTTTGAAATGGTTTACATGATGGTAGGGATAAATGATATCGCGGCTTGACTTGTCGTGCAAAACTGTATCAACCTGTTTGGGCTCTAAGCCATGTGCATTGGCAAAAAAGCCACTCTTGTTGTAAACATTGTTCAGGTAAAATTTGCTTCGAAATTTTGGTTTAAGTATTCCTACCGATAAATGGTGATTTTGCTCTTTGCCTGCGGTATTTCGTAATTGGTTGTTATACAAATAAACAGGGTAATTGTAAATATCGACATGATCGGTCGGAGCTTTATAGTCGCCATAGGAAATATAAGTAGCTCGAAAATCGGCATAAAACCATTTTTTTCTACCAAAGAGTAAAATAGAGCTACCTACCAAATTATTATTTGATTTCCCTACCAAGTCAATGGTTCCACCCAAACAGTCTTCTGGCACAATAACGCTGCTTTTCATGTTAATTATTCCGCCAATGGCATCTGAACCATACATGAGCGAAGCGGGTCCCTTTATTATTTCGATATTATCAACTGCATACTGGTCAATTTCAAGTCCATGGTCGGCACCCCATTGCTGGGCTTCGTGCTTAATACCATTGTCGACTACAACCACCCTGTTAAAACTCAGTCCCCGGATTACAGGCTTTGACTGCCCGGAACCAATATCAATGGTGGTAACTCCTGGCAACCTTTCCAGCGATTGCATGAGGCTACCACCAAGGTTTTGTTTCAGGTAATCGTCATTCACAATTTCTATATTAAGTGGTTCTTCCTTTTTTCGCTTTTCACCATAATGATCGGTGACAACCACTTCTTGTAAATTAACCAATGAAACATTGAGTTTGGCATTGTAGGTCATCTCTCCGTTAATCAAAATAGTATCGCTTATCGTTTTGTATCCGATAAATGATATTTCGATTTTATATTCACCCTTTTTGAGGTTGCCAATAAAAAAACTGCCCTTTTGGTCGGTAATCGACCCTTCCGCTATCGGGTACAAAAAAACAGACGCTCCGGCTAGGGACTGGTTGTTTTCATCAACAACCTCACCTTTTAAAGAATACTTATTTTGCCCGAAAGACAGACTTAAAAAGATATTCATGCTCAATAAAAGCACGAAAACTTTGCTCATATAATTTGAGTTAAACCAAAAAAAGAAATGAAAAATTACCTGGAAAGCAGAATCAACAGGTAAAAGAGGGCGGCGCTCGCGGAGATTTATTCGAAAATACCGGTAGGTCAGTTCGGATTATTACTATTTCGTTAAACCAACCAAGGCTTACAGGCAAGATTGATGTAAAAAAGGGTGCCTCAGATAGGCTTTTTATTACAAATTGATATGTACATACAGGACATTGATTCTCCTTTTCTGATCCATCTATTGCCTCCGCCTGAGCACACTCATCGACTGCATTGGTACCGCAAATATGCTGGTCTACCATAAAGCCATGAGAATGATGCCCTATAATGTGAATTGATTGGAAGGCAATTGGAAAAGTAAATATTCCCAATAAGGCAATTACGATATGTATTTTAAACTTTAACAATCCGAATAGTATTCTATTTCTTACAAACAGCACATGTTCCTTTGACCAGTACTTCAGTTTCAACTTCTTCGTATCCTTCGGGCAACTTAACCCTATTTACCGGCCACGATTCAAGGCATTGAACACAATGGCATTCGTTGCAATAGAAGTGTGCGTGTTCTTTTTTATGTGTCACCGAATTATCGAGAGCGTACTTTACCTGTTGATTATCTACAACAATCTTATGTAAAATTTTATGCTGCTGAAGGGTCTTGAAAGAACGATAAAAAGTTGTACGATCGTAATTACCAGCAAGTAGTTGCCTGATTTCATTTTCGGAGAGTGCGTGCTGAGAAGCCATTACAACTTCGATAATTCCTTCACGGCAGCTTGTACGTTTGAGATTATGTCTATTTATTATATCTATTGCCTTCATAAATGCAAATATATTTCAATTGCAACAACGATGCAAAGATAAAAAAATAATAGATTATAGTATAAATATTATGAAAAACAGTTTGCTCACCATTCGTTGCCGAAAAGCAGATACCTCTATTAGAGGAAAAAACTGCAAAAGTATTTTACAACAGACTCGATCGTTTTCTTTGAATCGAAAGCGATTTTAGGGGACTAGAAATTAAGCTTCTCCTTAAGGGTTTTAAATCCGCTTTTGCTAATTTTTATTGTTGTACCATCTTTCAGGCGCGCTACATAGCTGTCCTTTCCATAAGGTTCGAGTTGGTTCACCTGGTCGATACGAATAATATAGGAACGGTGCACCCTAAGAAACTCGTTGCTGTCGAGATTATCTTCGAAGTATTTCATAGTTCCCTGTTTCAGGTGTTTACCTTCGGTGGTATAGAGCATTACATAATCGTCCTGCGCTTCGAGGTATTTTATCTTGCTTACCGGAATAACACTTATTTTGTGGTTGCTTTTTACTACCACCCTTTCGAGTGTTTCAGTAATAGGTTGATGCGTCAATTGCGTATAGACCGGTGGCTGAATGGAACCTGATTTGGAGCGATAGCGGTCGATGGCTTTGCTAACGGCTTCGAAAAATCTTTCTTTTGAAAAAGGTTTTAAGAGGTAATCGATGGCGTTGAGCTCAAAAGCCTGAATGGCATATTGATTATAAGCCGTGGTAAATATTATTTCGGGTCGGGTTGAAGCATCGATAATTTCAAGCATCTCAAAACCATTCAACTTAGGCATTTGTATGTCGAGAAAAACCAGGTCGGGTTTTTGCTCGTTAATGGTTTTTGCACCTTCGAACCCATTTTCACATTCGGCAATAAGCTCCACCGTGTTGAGTTCTTTCAGGTAATTTTTTACTACCTCGCGGCCCAACTCTTCGTCTTCGATAATTACAACCTTTAGTTTTTCCATGGATGTTATGCTTAAGATTCAATTGCCGGTTTTCCTTGCCCTGCTTGCGGAAAACGCAATACTATTTCGAATTTATTGTCGGTTTTATTTACTTTCATCAGTTCGTCGCTACCATAAAGTATACGCATTCGGCTCATTACATTGCGCAGCCCAATGCCTGCTCCCTTTTTCACCAAAAATTCCGGATCGTAATCGTTACGCACAATTACTTCGAGCATAGTGTCAATTTGCCTGCTTTCTATGCAGATTTCTGATTGATCAATACTTTCGTAAACACCATATTTTACAGCATTCTCAATAATTGGTTGAAGAATCAGGCCAGGCAACTCCAGTTTAAGCGAGCTACCCGAAATGTGTTTTTCAACATGCAGGCGTTTGCCAAAACGAGTTTTCTCGATTTTTAAATAGCGTTCGATGTTATTCAGTTCGTCTTCGAAACTGGTTAAAATTTCATTCTTGGTAGAAAGCGAATAGCGCAAAAATTCCGACAGGTTGATCACCATTTCCTGAGCTCTTTCAGGGCTGATCATGGTAAGTGAACTAATGGAGTTTAAGCTATTGAATAAAAAATGTGGATTAATCTGGGCTTTCAATGAATTTAATTCCGATTCCTTCACAAGGGCTTTTAGCTCCGACTCACGGGTAAGCTTTTCTTTAAAATTCTGATAATAGATAAGCAGGTAATAGTTTGATATCAATAAAATGTAAAAAAGAAAACCAAAGCCAATTCTCCAGGGCAGTGTATTTTGCAGGTGCTGCACATAATCAGGCTGCTGACTAAACAGACCCGTTAAAACCAAATAACTCATCCAAAGCCAAAGAGCAACGGCCAGCGAACTTGAAGCCAGGTGATTGGTTATAAAATTGGTAATCTTGTTTTTCTCAAGGTCGGTATAATACACCGGATACCAGATACCAATTCCGATTATGGCATAAAACGAATTGAATATGGCACTTTCGCCAATCGATACCCACAGGTTTCCCGGATAAAAGTACAACACAATGGCAACCTGGGTAAACCCAATAAGTAACCAGGCCGACAAATAGGCAAGTGAAAATTTTTTGTTTTTAAGTATGGGGTTCAGCATGGCTTCTTTCTCGATAAGAGCAAAGGCTTAATAGCTTTTTATCTCGCCCCCTCCGAATATTACAAATCCTTTTATGATCAGTTCTGGATCGTCCGCTGCTGGTTTTTCGGGCGCAGGCACACGGTGTTTGTCGCTAAACCCTCCAAATATCGAAATGGCTGTTACTTTCACATTCCAATTCTCAGGTACTATTAACTTAAAACCCCCAAACAAAACCAATACATCGAAATAGTTTTTCCCCGGTGCCAACTTCGACCGCGTAAGGTTGAAATTCGAACCTCCAAAAATGGCAAGCATTTTACCGCCATTAAAAGTATCGCTCACAATAGTGCGGTCGCCGCCTCCGAAAATAGCCACTTCATCAATGGTATCGATGCCTTCTTTATTCTCACGACGAGGGCCATTGCAATACGCCGGATTTTTACGCTTGAAAAGAATAAAAATACCTGCCAGTATAAAGGCAAAGGCTACAAATATCTGCCAGAAATTAAAGCCATAAGGCAGTTCAATGTAATTGCGCAGGTATAGGCCACCACCAATAAGCAGGAGCAAATAACCCGGGCCATTGCCCTCGTGCGAAAACACATTGATAAGACCCAGGGCTATCAGTATCATCTCCCACCTGAAAATGTATTCGCTAATAAAAGAATCAAATATTCCAACATTGCGCATCAATAGCAATGCACCCACTACCAATACAATTAAACCAACAATCAGTCTTTTTTTTGTATTCCCTCTTTCCATTACTTTATAGTTTAAATGACAAGCCAAAAGTAAACATCAAGACTTTGGTGTAAAACACAATATCGGCCAAGTTAGGTTTATTATCGGCAAACAGCCCGAATGAAAAATAAATCTAAAACAAGCTATCAGTAACAATTTTAGCTTATTTTCGTTACTACAAGAAATTTATTGCTTAAAAAGATGAAAAAATTATTGCTCTATTCCGCTTTACTAATTTGCTTAACTCTATCGCTAAGCAATTGCGACAAAGACAGAGGTTTTATCATAATGCCAATCTCTCAGGAAGTAGCCCTTGGCGAACAACTCGACAGTACCATTCGGGCTAATCCGAGCGAGTATCCAGTGTTGAACCCTGCGCAGAATGCGGCTGCCTATGCTTATTTGCAAACGATTATTGATGACATTCTGGATAATACCGACGAACCCCTTAAATACAAAGATAATTTCAATTGGAAACTTACCATCATTAACAAAAACGAGCTCAATGCTTTTGCAGCTCCTGGCGGATACTTGTATTTTTACACCGGACTGCTAAAATACCTCGACAATGCTTCGAATGTAGCTGGCGTAATGGGACATGAAATGGCTCATGCCGATTTAAGACACGCTGCCCAGCAAATGCAAAAAGCTTATGGGGTAAACTTTGCTGCCTCTATTCTCTTTGGCACCGATAAATCGCAGCTCGAGCAAATACTTACCGACATAGGTGGTGGCCTTGCAGCTCTCGAGTTTAGCCGCGAAGACGAATACCAGGCCGATGCCTTTTCGGTGCGATATCTCGCCGGCACCACCCCGCTAAGTAGTGAATACGATGCAAAATATGACCCACGCGGAGTAGCAGGCTTTTTCGAAAAACTCGAGGAGGAAGACAAAGAAAAACAATCGTGGGAGTTTTTAAGCACTCACCCTTCGGGCTCCAATAGAGTAGCTGAAATTGATAAAGTTTGGCAGAGCCTCGGAAGTCCAACCGGACAAACATTCGACAGTGAATATCAGGCATTTAAAGCATTGCTGCCCTAAACCCTGAGCAACAAAAAGTAAAATCCCGGCAATTTTTTTTGCCGGGATTTTTTATCGAAATAATTTAAGATGGTAATGCTTGTGGGCATTACTGGATTCGAACCAGTGACCCCTACCCTGTCAAGGTAGTGCTCTAAACCAACTGAGCTAAATGCCCTTAAAGTTTTGCAAATATAACCATTTCTCCTTTTGATTGATTCCCATATTTAGTTTGTATTTTCGAAAAGTTTTTGAATACCATCCGACCCTAATTTTTTAGCATGAACGAAGAAAGAAGAATAAAAGCCATACGAACTGCTTCGTGGATAGGCATTGGAGGAAACAGTCTTCTTGCCTTGGCAAAAATTACCACGGGTTTTTGGTCCGGCAGCATGTCAGTGCTCGCCGATGGAATAGATTCCTCGGGCGATGTAATATCGGCAGCGCTTATTCTTTACATTGCTTCGCTCCTCTCTAAACCTCCCAGCTTAAAATTTCCGTATGGTTTTGCCAAAGCCGAAACCAATGCCACCAATTTACTGGCCTTTATTATTTTCGTTGCCGGCATGCAGCTGGCCATCGCTTCGGTAAAAAAACTGTTCTCTGGCACCAGCGATGCACTTCCCGAAATATTTGCCCTTTATGTGCTTGGCTTTTCCATAGTCGGAAAATTTAGCCTGGCCCACTATCAGCGTTACATGGGTAAAAAAGTGAATAGTGGCATGTTGCTGGCCACCGCCAAAAACATGCAGAGTGATGTGCTCATTTCCTTTTCGGTATTGGCCGGATTAATTTTCACCCACGTGTTTCAATTGCCCATACTCGACCCTATTGCAGCATTGCTGGTAAGCCTCTGGATACTGTGGGTAGCCATTCGCATATTTTTACAAACCAATGTAGAATTGATGGATGGCAATGTTGACAAGGAAATTTACGAAAAAGTCTTTCAGCTAATCGATTCCATCGAAGGGGTTAAAAACCCGCACCGTTTGCGAATCCGGAAAATAGGACCGAAAAAAAATATCAATATCGATATCGAAATGGACGGGCATATGACCTTGGCCGAAGCACACCGCATTTCGCATTGTGCAGAAAGCCTGATTAAAAAAGAAATACCCGATGTGTTTGATGTGGCCATTCACATTGAGCCGGAAGGAGAACACCTCGAAGAAAAAAACATTGGCATCTCGCGAAAAGGCTTGCTTTAATTGGAGTCGTTTTAAGCTGCCTATAATATAATCCTATCGCCCAGCTCTTTGCTAATACTTTTCTTAAGCTCATTGAGCAAAGTAAATTTCTGCATCAATAATTCAATAGACTCACGGTCGTGCCTGTCCTGGGCACTTTGAATTTCGTCCTGCGTTTCAGAAAGCAAGACATGGAGTTTCTTGTTTTTAAACGAAGTAACCAATTCCGGCACAATACTTTTAAGCTTCATTTCTTCTGTTTCAAGCTTCACATCGCGTTTACTCCACAATACACTAATTTGATCATCGTAGCTTTTCGTCATCAGTTCACTGGCAGCCGAAGTAATTTCGATGTCTTCGTTCATCACAAGGTAATTGTTGTCGATGTGCATTTTCCGGTCGACCCAGTCGGTGATAATTTCGAATATTCGCCGATATATCGGGTGGAGGAATTCGAGGCTATCTTCACGAAGTTCATTCACCACGTATTGCGCCACACTAATGGATTCTTCCCCCATAAGCAGTTGGCTGTTTCCGAAATTTAGCAACACCCGCATAATTTCGTGCTCATGCATAAACTCACGGCCCAGGTTGAGCACAAGCTCGCCGGATTGAGGTAAGGGTACATTTTGGGTTTGTAAGGGCTTGTAACGTCTCTCCTGTTCCTGGTATTTGGTGCGGCGAATTTTGTAGGTTTCGTCGTAAAGAATTTTCTCTTCGATATCCATGAGCTTGCTGCACTCGCGCAAGTATACACTGCGCACAATACTATCGGGGATAACGGCAATGGTCTTCACAATTTCGCTGATAAGCCGTGCGCGTTTTATAGGGTCGTTTTCGGCATCTTTTATCAGCAACCTGGTTTTGAAGCGAATAAAATCGCTCTCGTTCTTTTCTATAAACTCAAAAAACTCAGTTTGACTATGTGAGCGGGCAAAAGAATCGGGGTCTTCACCTTCGGGTAAGAGCAGCACTTTAACGTTCATACCTTCTTCGAGAATCAGGTCGATACCTCGTAAGGAGGCTTTGATACCAGCCTCATCGCCATCGTAAAGCACAGTGATGTTCTTTGTAAACCTCTTGATTAACCTTATTTGCTCAGCACTGAGAGCTGTGCCCGACGAGGCCACCACATTTTCGATACCCGCCTGGTGCAGGCTAATGACATCGGTGTAGCCCTCCACCAGAAAGCAGCTATCGTGTTTAATAATTGCCTGGCGGGCATAATACAAGCCATAGAGCAGGTGGCTTTTGTGGTATATTTCCGATTCGGGCGAATTGAGGTATTTGGCCGTTTTTTCGTCTTTCTTCAGCACACGTCCACCAAAACCTACCACCTGCCCCGAGAGACTGTGGATAGGAAACAGCACACGACCCGAAAACCGGTCGAAACGGTAATTGTTTTTTTCGATGGAAAGACCCGTTTTCAGCAGGTATTCAAGCTTGTATCCTTTTTCCAAAGCAAGATTGGTAAAGGCATCGCGGGCTTCGAGAGAATAGCCCAGTTGAAACTTTTCGATGGTACTTTCTCTAAAGCCACGTTCTTTAAAATAGGCCAGCCCAATGGCTTTCCCCTCGTCACGCTTCCAAAGCCATTCGATAAACTGATTACGGGCAAAATCTGTCGCAGCTAAGAGGCTCTCGCGCTCGTTACGCTCTTTTACATCTTCCGGGGTAAGTTCTTTTTCAACTATCTCGATGTTGTATTTTTTCGCCAGATATTTGAGTGCTTCGGGGTACGAAAGCTTTTCGTGCTCCATTAAAAACTTAACGGAATTACCGCCCAATCCGGAACTAAAACATTTAAAGATTCCTTTTGATGGGCTAACAAAAAACGAAGGTGTTTTTTCGCTCGAAAAGGGACTTAGGCCTTTGTAGTTGGTGCCCGACTTTTTAAGTTTCACAAAATCGCTGATAACCTCCACAATATCGGCAGTAGCAAAAATTCGATCAACGGTTTCGCGATTTATCATTAAAATGATTTGAGGGCCTAAAAATACGAAAAGATACCTTAACTTATCACTACTAAAGTAACACCGGAAACTCTGGCCAATATTTTCTCAAGCCATGCCAGAACCTATCGCAATTGCAAAGATTTGACTTATTTTTACCTGAAATGGTATAGAATGAAAAAGCTGGTTATTCTAAGTGGTGCGGGAATAAGCGCTGAGAGCGGCCTTAAAACCTTTCGCGATATGGGAGGTTTGTGGGAAAATTACGATGTAATGGAGGTGGCAAGCCCTCAGGGTTGGAATCGCGACATGGAGCTCGTATTGAAATTTTACAACGAGCGTCGTGCTCAACTGAAAGATGCCCGCCCAAATGCGGGTCATACCGGACTGGTAGCCTTAGAAAAATATTTCGATGTACACATTATTACCCAAAATGTCGACAACCTGCACGAGCAGGCAGGAAGCACAAAAGTGTTGCACTTGCATGGTATTTTAACCAAAGTGCGCAGCACGGGCGATGAAAACCTGGTGTACGACATTGGCTACAAAGCCATACACAAAGGCGATACTTGCGAAAAAGGATTTCAGCTTCGCCCAGACATTGTTTGGTTTGGAGAGGCTGTGCCTGCCATGGCAGAAGCCAGCCATATTGCCTCGCAAGCCGATATTTTTGTGGTAATAGGCTCCTCGCTGGTGGTGTATCCTGCGGCCTCCCTTGTTCAATACGCCCCAACACATGCACCGGTTTTTGTGATCGACCCCAACGAGGTGAATGCCCCCTTTGGCCGAAAGATAGAATACATTAAAGAATCGGCCGGAAAAGGTGTGAAAGCTCTGACAGAAAAATTACAGCCCTACATGAAACACTCGGAATAAACAACTCTAAAGTATATGAGTCGATATTTTGAAATGGAACTCAGAAATGCAGCAAAATCTTAGCTTTGTACCAACAACCCAAAAAAAATACTTTCCATGAAACTCCAACAACTCCTTCTCCCTTTATTATTGTTCTTAACGATAATGGCCTCAGCGCAGCGCTTTCAGGGAGGTGTTCTGGTTGGTATGAATGCTTCACAAATCGATGGCGATACCTGGGTCGGATTTTATAAAGGTGGGCTTCTGGCCGGAGCCTTTGTAAAAACTGATCTTCGGGACAAATTTGGAGCACAGCTCGAAATAAAATACTCCCCAAAAGGCTCTGCCCCAGGAAGCAAGCATCCAGACTATCCGTCGAAAATAAAGCTCAACTATATCGACGTTCCTATAATGGGCACCTATGAGGCAGCTAAAAACCTTAAACTTGAAGGCGGATTATCGTTTAACTATTTATATAAGGCCCAATACTTCGACGGCGCTTGGTTTGAATGGGATGAGGAGGAAGGACCGAACTCATTTGAAACGGCCATTCTATTTGGTATCAATTACCGCTTTTTTCAACGTTTCGATTTAAACCTGCGATGGAATTATTCCTTGTTTCCTGTGCGATCCACCTATTCGGGTTCGTCCTACGGCGAAGGTGCCTGGTACAATCAGGTAATTAATTTCGGATTGTATTTTCATATCGGACCTAACAGCTAATACAATAAAACCATCATAAAAAAAGCATGGCGATATTGCCATGCTTTTTTTGTTTTATTTCATCCTTAACTATAAAATATCGATGTTTTTATCTTTCGGATATTTTACCGAGTAAGCAAACCTAAGAGTCTTTGTTTCACCTGGTTTGAGGTTCAATTTCCAAAGCAACGATCCATAGTTTGCATCGTAGGTTGCTCCACCAATATCTTCTGCTTTTACTTCAATTTCTTTCGATTTAGAGATGGGAAGCTGATCCAGAACCTCAATGTCGATGGCAAAAGTATTGTTGTTGCGTACCGAAATCTCAAAGCCTCTCGACTCTTTAATCGTACCGCCTATTTGCTGTTGCGAGGTGAAATCCTTCAATTGAGTGCGTTTGATAGAGATTTTATCGTCCTGACCCAATGAAAGCAACATAGAATCGACAGTAGTTACCGGATTAAGGTACGATTGACCCATGTACATGCCTTCTAAAAAAAGGTTTGAGGGACCAGGCAATAAGTTAAACTTTCCGTAATCGGCCACCTTTGCTAAAAGATAAGCTCCCGGATCGAGTTTCGGCACGGCATGGTATACATAGCTCGAATTCAGCTCGTAAGCCTGTATGGCCACCAGGTGGTTGTTGCCATCGGATGGAATATCCTGAGCAATGTCGATACGGTATTCTGCCGACATACGGTTATTCGTTTCGAGCACAGGATAAGCAATAGGAGAGGCTTCTTCTTTGTCTTCTGAAATGACTTCAGCAGCCATGGCACCCTGATAAAGATTTTCTGTTGCCGCTGCCTTTCTTTGAACAGACATATCGTCGGAATAATTCCAGGCATGTACAAAGTCAATAAACCAGGGAAACAACACTGGCCTGTCCTTACTTGCAGTGGGGTTACCGGTAGAAATGGTGAGTTGTACTCCGCTCCAATCGATACCGCTGTATTGGTACACATTGGCCTTATAAACCAGTTGCATTGGTTTGTTTGATCCTTCGGCACGTACATCGTAAAGGGGTGTCCAACCCGCTTCGTAAATAAGGTAATTAAACACTAATTTCTGGCTAACAGTTTCTTTCGAGCTAATATTTATGACCAACTCACCTACTGATTTTTTTTCAGAATTCCGGAGCTCATTCAATTTTTGCGTCAGCAGCAAACGCATTTGCATGAGTTGGTCGATTTTTTTGTCTATGTTAAAATTTTTCTGGTGTATATCCAGAAGGCGGGTGCGAAAGAACTCGGAGAGTTTCACCAATTCTTCTACCTGCATTTTTTGTTGTTCGTTTCCGAGTTTTTGGTTCGCAAGAATTATTTTTTCCTCTCCTTCGTACACTGCCTTCTCGCTATTAAGCCAAAGTACTTCATTGTCGATGGCTTGAATGGAGTCTTCGATTTGTTTGGTGCGAATTGGTAATTCTTTGTTTTCGAGCAAACGTGTTCGAACATTGGCCGACAAAAGTATTGCAGAACCACCCACTTTAACCTGAATACTATTCGGATCCAAGCCTACAGGAAGGTTACTGATGATAATTTCGTTATTGCCAGTGAGAAGTTTTACGGTTGCTTCGCTAGTGATTTTTGCACCCTGCTGGTAAACAATTACCTGGTTTATTTTAGAAGGGTTGTTGGCCCATGTGCTTAAGCTGTAAGCAGTAAGAACCAAGATTAAAAATAAGTTTTTCATAGTGTATGCGATTAATATTTACAATACAGATGCAGCGAGATAATAAATTCCATAAATCAGCCGAAAAACAAATAAGCTACAAAAATGGCTGTGACCACTCCAGCCAGGTCGGCAATAAGCCCGGCAGTAACTGTATAGCGGGTTTTGCGAATGTTTACCGATCCGAAATATACCGCTACAATATAAAAGGTAGTTTCGGTACTGCCCTGGAAGATTGAAGCCAACCGTCCTGCAAAAGAATCGGCACCATAGTTTTGCATGGTTTCTACCATCATGCCCCGGGCACCGCTTCCGCTCAGGGGTTTCATTAGCGCAGTGGGCAAGGCAGGCACAAAGCGTGTATCAAAGCCCATGGAAGCAAAGAGGTATTGGAGCCCACCTACAATCCAGTCAAGTGTACCCGAAGCCCTGAACACGCCAATAGCAAAGAGCATAGCCACCAGATAAGGAATTATTTTAACAGCCACCTCAAATCCCTCTCGGGCACCTTCAATAAAAACCTCGTACAGGTTAATCTTTTTTCGAATGGCTAATAAAAAGAAAAAGATAATGATTGAAAAAATAATAAAACTGCCCGCAAAACGCGAAACTACCTCAATCTGGTTTTTGTCGAGGTGAGCAAGAAGGAAAAACAAAGAAGCAATAAACAATGCCATACCACCGAGGTAGGCCAATACATGCTTATTAAGCAGGTTGATACGTTGCAAAACAGACACAAAAATCAGTCCGGCAAGGGTTGACATAAAGGTGGCCATTAAAATAGGCAAAAAGATGTCGGCCGGGTTCGCCGCATTGGCGGCTGCTCTCAAACCCATAATGCTCACAGGGATAATGGTAAGGCCTGATGCATTCAGTACCAAAAACATAATCTGCGCATTCGAGGCAGTATCGGTTTGTTTATTGAGTTGTTGCAACTCGTTCATGGCTTTTAAACCAAGAGGTGTGGCAGCATTGTCAAGACCCAGCATATTGGCGGTTATGTTCATGAGCATGCTGCCCATAGCCGGATGATTTTTTGGAACTTCAGGAAATATGCGGGTAAAGAAGGGCGAAGTGATTCGTGCCAGTACATTTACCGCTCCGCCCTTTTCGCCAATCTTCATAATACCAAGCCACAAGGCCATAATACCAATAAGGTAGATTGTAATTTTTACGCTACTTTCAGCCATCACAAAGCTTGAATCGACAATGGCACCAAACACATCGCGGTCGGCAGCATCAAACACAATCGATCCGAACCAGTCGACATGCTGCTGAAGGTAGTAACCTCCAACACGCATAAGGGCTACCAGAAAGGCCAACAGAAAAAATCCAATCCAGATATAATTCAGCACCATAACAGGAAATTTTGAGCAAGATAGCCCACAAATTTTTGATGAATTAAAAAAGTTATTAAACGCAATACTGCCATTTGCTAAATCGCAAAATCTTGCTGATATTCGAACTAAAATTCAGAATATCATCGAATAAATATGATTAGCATTGAACATGTGAAGGCCGCTATCCGCAACGTGCCTGACTATCCAAAAAAAGGAATACAGTTTAAAGATCTTACCACTGCCCTGAAACAGCCCGAAATCTTTCACTTTTTAATCGAAGAAATATCGGAAATGTATATGGGGCGTGGAATAACCAAAGTAGTAGGTATCGAGTCGCGGGGTTTTATTATAGGTGGCGCGCTGGCTGCAAGACTAGGCGCTGGTTTTGTTCCCATCAGAAAAAAGGGCAAATTGCCCGCCGAAAAATATTCTGTATCGTACATGCTTGAATATGGCGAAGATTCGATCGAAATCCATCAGGATGCCATCGAGCCAGGCGAGGTAATTTTGTTGCACGATGATTTGCTTGCCACCGGCGGAACGTCAAAAGCCGCTCTCGATTTACTAATGCATTTTAAGCCCGAAGAAGTATATCTGAACTACATTGTTGAACTCGACTTTTTAAAAGGTCGCAAGCATGTGGGTGAGGAATTCGATATAAGCAGCATGATTCATTTTTAATCGAATGCCGCTGGCTATAAATAAAAAAGGTGCCTTGTGAGCACCTTTTTATATTTTACCATTGTTTGCGTTTGCGTTTCTTATTCTTATCGGGAAAGTTTACCCTTCCGCCACCACCAACCCGGTCGCGTGTATCCCTTTCTGCTTTATCTTCCTTCGATTTGGTAACCACAATGGGTAAATCTCCGATAAAGGTGTTCTGAAAGGCTTTCAGAATTACTTCTTCGTGGTTGCTGTCTGCTTCGAAAAAGGAGAAATTACGAAGAATATCTATTTTTCCTATTTCTATTTTTCCGCCAGGAACTACATCGTTAATCATGTTGAGCAAATAGGAAGCATTGGCTTTGTTGTTGGTACCAATGTTGATGTGAAAACGTGCAAATTTCACTCTGCTCCTACTGCCACCCCTCTCCTGTCTTATTTCGTTTCGTTCGGCGCCCGCCTTCACATTCAAATCGGGAGCATCTTTATAATAGGCTAAAAAGCGGTTAAACTCTACCGAAACAAAATGCTTGATAAGTTCTTCCCGATCGAGCCATTCGAGTTTCTTATAAATAACCGGAAGGTATTGTTCAATTTGGTGATTGTCGACATGAATATTTTCAACAATATCGACAAGGTGAAAGAGCTGTTTTTCGCAGATGGCACGTCCATCGGGCACTTGTTTTTGTTCAAATTTCTTTTGGGTCATGCGCTCCAGCTCACGAATATGTCCTGTTTCCTTTGTATGCACAATGGAAATAGAAACTCCGCTTTTTCCTGCACGACCTGTGCGGCCGCTACGGTGCACGTAAACCTCAAGGTCGTCTGGCAAATTAAAGTTGATTACATGCGAAAGGTCGTTCACATCCAAACCGCGGGCTGCCACATCAGTAGCTACCAATATCTGCAGGTGTTTCTGGCGAAAACGGCCCATAACATAATCGCGCTGCGCCTGGCTTAAATCGCCATGAAGGGTATCGGCATTGTAGCCGTCTTGCATCAATTTATCGGCTACCTCTTTGGTTTCGGCACGTGTACGACAAAACACAATGCCATAAATATTCGGATTTAAATCGGCCACCCGTTTGAGTGTTTCATAACGGTCTTTTGCCCGCACCATATAATATTCGTGCTTTACATTATCGGCACCTGCATTGCGTTTACCTACCGATAGCTGGTCGGGATTTTTCATGTAGTTTTTCGAGATGCGCTCAATTTCCTTTGGCATGGTAGCCGAAAATAGAAGCGTTTGTCTGCTGGCAGGTGTTCCCTGCAAAATGGCATCGAGGTCTTCTTTAAAACCCATGTTTAACATTTCGTCGGCCTCGTCAAGAATTAGCCAGCGAATGTATTCGAGTTTGAGCACCTTGCGTTTAATCAGGTCGAGTGT
Source organism: Bacteroidales bacterium (assembly GCA_035913795.1). Classification (GTDB taxonomy): domain Bacteria; phylum Bacteroidota; class Bacteroidia; order Bacteroidales; family UBA10428; genus UBA10428. The sequence continues at coordinate 96,594 of JAMIIA010000174.1, read as the reverse complement.
GCGTCCGGGAGTGCCAACTACCACATGGGCTCCGGCTTTTACTTCTCTGATTTGATTGACTATGGCTGCACCGCCATATACAGGCACTACCTTAAAGCCTTTTATGTACTTCGAATAGTTCTGAAGATCTTTTGTAATCTGCAAACCCAGTTCGCGTGTAGGACAAAGCACCAGTGTCTGAACATCTCTGTTCGCTATTTCGGTGAGTTGCAACACTGGCAAGCCAAAAGCCGCCGTTTTTCCGGTGCCGGTTTGCGCAAGAGCCACAAGGTCGTTTTTTGATTCTAGAATCTGAGGAATGGTTTTTTCCTGAATGGGTGTGGGATTAATAAATCCCATTTCGGTTATAGCACGAAGAATTGCTTCGTTTAAACCTGTTTCGTTAAAAGTCATACTAATAGTTTAATCAGATCCTGAAAAAACTCCACGCCGGACTTTTAACGGGACCCAAATTTATAATTCTAATTACTTGATGTGAGGATTAAAATAATGGAAGGGTGTTTAAATCGGCACAAAGGTAATGCTTTTTTACTAATTTCTATATTTTGTTAAAAATAAAGTAATTACGCTTGTCGCATGGGCTTTTTAGAACACAAAGGGAAGAAGTCGCCAGCTGTTTTGCATGTAATTTTGATACCCGGGCATTCGTTCCAGCAGCATTTTTTCTTCGTAAAGCAGCTTTAAAACCTGGTTTACTAAAAAAGCCAGGGCAATAGCCATTCGAAAGCCGTTAAACTCCATGATGAGTAAGGAAGTGATAACAAGAAAAAGTGAACTGTACATCGGATGCCGGATTTGCTTGTAAGGACCACTGCAAATAAGATCTCTATCTGGTTTAGGCTCCGGGAAGGCTGTTAAACCACCCCCTCTAAATTGGTAAATAGCCCAAAAAGCAAGTGCTACTCCGGCTGCCATAAAAAGCATAGAAAGAAGATGCCAATAAAAATCGGTAGAAAAGAACAGAACAAAGAATAAGCCTATCTGAAGGGCTACATGTATTAAGGAGCGTATATTGTATTTCATTGCACTAAATGAACAATATCAGGCTGGCGCTCATTATCATCATACCGGCAATAAGGCCGTAAATAGCCCAGTGAGGGCGGCCATACTCGCGCGCAGCAGGTAAAAGTTCATCGAGCGAGATAAATACCATGATACCGGCCACGGAGGCAAACAGGATTCCGAAGAGGGCATCGCTCATAAAGGGCAACAAAAGCAGGTAACCTACCACAGCACCCACAGGTTCGGCAAGACCCGATAAAAAGGAAAGCTTGAAAGCCTTTTTTTTGTCGCCAGTGGCATAATATACCGGCACTGAAACGGCAATACCTTCAGGGATGTTATGAATGGCAATGGCTACAGCAATGGCGATACCATAGGCTGGTTCGTGCACAGCAGCAATAAAAGTGGCCAATCCTTCAGGAAAGTTGTGAATTCCGATAGCCAAAGCCGAAAACAAACCCAAACGCATCAGCTTTTTCTTATCAAAATTTTGCTTGTCTACGTCTTCTATTTTTTTCAGCTCGTGCGGGTTCTCATAACTTGGCACCATTTTGTCGATAATGGCAATAAGCAAAATGCCACCAAAAAAAGCCAGGGCGGTAATCCAATATCCCATTGGCTCGCCATAGGCCGATTCGAGTGATGTACGTGCTTTCTGGAAAATCTCCACCAAGGCCACATAAATCATTACTCCTGCCGAAAAACCAAGGGCAACTGATAAAAAACGGGTATTGGTGGTTTTTGCAAAAAAAGCAATGGCACTGCCAATGCCTGTTGCCAAGCCAGCAAACAATGTAAGGCCGAAAGGCAGAAGCAAATCTTTAATTTCCATCTTTTGGTTTAGAATTAATGGAGCCGTCTCCATATGCAGAGCACCCGATACGAAATAAATTCAGTAAAACGAAAATACACATTAATAGTGCATGTTTCCGATTTTTATAAGCTTGGCCTCGTCTACGATTTTAATTTTGCGGCCGTGCAATTCGATGAGCTTGTCTTGTTTAAATTCAGAGAGTAAACGAATTACCGACTCGGTAGCAGTGCCAACCAGGTTAGCCAATTCTTCGCGGGTAAGGGATATTTGCAGAAAATTATCGCCGTCGAGGTTAAAAGTCCATTTCAGGTGTATCAGCACTTCGGCAAGGCGCTCGCGTACAGTTTTTTGCGCAATGTCGGTAATATAGTCATTGGCCTCGCCAAGTTCCTTGCAGGCCAGTTCCAGCAAGTCCATGGCAAAATCGCCATTGCTTCGCACAAACGATTTTACCAGATCGCCAGGAATGTAACACACCGCTGAATCTTCTATCACTTTTGTTGAAGTACAAGCCAATTCACCTGTAATAGTAGAACGAAAACCCATGATATCGCCCGGTTTAGCAAAGCGAATAATCATATCCTTTCCGTCGAAACCTGTTTTAAAAATCTTTACGATACCGCGCAATACACAATAAAAACCGTTGATGCGGCTACCTTCTTCGTATAAAAGTTCGTTGCGTTGATAAAAATCCGGGTCCTCATCAACAGGGATCAACTCCAGTTCTTTTTGAGTAAGATGCTTGAAAACAGTGTTTTCGTGTAAAAACTGACGAATATTGACCGATTCATTCGAAGATTTCATCATGGCAAATTGATTTTCAAATTCTAATTAGGCTTTACTAAAGATAAAAAATCTTAACTAAACCTAAATATTATTTTGCATAAACGCCGAAAGATAAGGGTTTAGTACGAATTATTTTATTGGCTTCACGAAAAATATAACGGATTTTCATTCTGTCGCACAAATATAAATTTGTATCTTTCAAAATAACTGTTTATCAACTTCTTATTTGAATATTGAGGCAAGATTTTCTTTTATGAAATGAACGAATTTGTAGTATTCTTGTTCTCTTCTTCGGTATCGATTAAAACAGTAGATTAATACATTATGAAAGAAACACTGAATGTAAATTGGACAGGAAGAATGAGCTTCGCTGCCGAAATTGATGGACACAAAATACAAGTGGATGCAAAAAAGGAATCGGGTGGCGATGGAAAAGGACCACGGCCTAAACCACTTATGCTCTTGGCCCTTGCCGGCTGCACTGGCATGGATGTAGTGTCGATTTTAGAAAAAATGAAAGTAGAGCTCGACAGTTTCGACTTAGAAGTGATTGGGGATATGACTGAAGATCACCCGAAAGTTTATACCAATATGCACATTATTTACAAATTCGGCGGAAAAGATCTGCCCTTGGATAAACTCGAAAAAGCCATCAACCTATCGCAGGAGAAGTATTGCGGTGTGAGTGCTATGTACCGTAAATCGTTTCTGGTTACGCATGAAATAAAAATCAATTAATATTTGGCTCTTACAAACTACTTTAAAGCATTTGTTAATCTGTTGTTCCCCGGCATCTGTGATGCCTGTGGCAATACTCTGGCCGGCAACGAAAGCAGGGTTTGCACTTCTTGCCTGGCTAACCTTCCTTTTACACACTATTGGAAATCGGCAGATAATCCGGTGTCTGCTTTATTCTGGGGTCGAATTAGTATTGAGAATGCCGCTTCGATGTTATTTTTCGAAAAAGGAAGTACTCTGCAGCACCTCTTGCATAATTTAAAATACAAAGGAAAAAACGAAATAGGCATTGTGCTTGGTAAAATTTCCGGTGTAAAACTCCAGGGTACTCCATACGCGAATGCCGATCTTATAATTCCTATCCCCCTACATGCATCGCGCCAGCGCAAGAGAGGCTACAACCAGAGCGAAATGATAGCAAAAGGCTTAAGTGCAAGTTTAAACATACCCCTTGAAAGCAAGGCCATAATTCGTTGCAAACCCACGCGGAGCCAAACAGCCAAAACCCGTTACGAGCGCTGGCAAAATGTGGAAGGTGCCTTTCTGCTAACCCGACCCGAAGCTCTGACAGGCAAACACCTTCTTGTGATAGACGATGTTGTAACCACCGGTGCTACTTCTGAAGCCTGCATGGAGGAGCTTCTACGTGCAAAAGGAACAACAGTATCTTACCTTGCCATTGCATCGGCCTGAAACTTTTTTACTACCCTGTTCTTGCTAGGGTATCCGAAATCTTACGCCGGCATAAAACATACGTCCAAAAATGGGCCCCCAGATAAGCGAGGCATCGAAATACTCGCTAAAAGGGTCAGATGCAGCAAGAATAGGATTGGGTTGTTTATAGTCGAGCATATTTTCCACCCCCAGATACACATCGAATTTTTCAGCCCATTGTTTACTTACTTGCGCATTCATCAGAAAAAATGAGGGCGAATGGTTCTCCAGACGATAAGCCACGGGGTTCGATTCTGTATATGGTATACGCTTGCTGCTATTCCACTGCAGGGTATAATCGAAACTCCAATGCTTACGTGTGCGATAGGCAAGGTTGGCAAACGAACGGTGCGGAGAAACCAAAGGTTTTTGCAACATACCCGATAAATACTGTGTGCGCAGCTCGTACCAACGGTAAGCCAACCGAATATCGAAACGTGGCAACAACTCGTAATCGAGCTGAACCTGCATGCTGCTTGCGTAAGATTTACCATCCAGATTGTAAAATATTATTTCCTGCGGACTTTGATCCATATCCACAACTACCTGGCTGGTAAAAAGGGTATAGTAATAATCTGCCGAAAATGTTCCTTCGCGATAGCCCAATTTAAAGTTCTGGGTAAAATTTGTTCCAAAGTTCCAGGCCACTTCTTTATCAAGACCATAGGGAAATGTTTCTTCCGATGGACGTATGATAAAACTCCGTGACGAAGCCAGGACAGAATTGTTTTCCGCGATGATGGATGCCGTGCGCTGACCGCGACCGGCCGAGAACCTCATAACCGAATGCTCTGCCAGAGCATAACGGAGATGCATCCTCGGGGTAAAAAACACACCGTAAAGATTGTGGTAATCGGCGCGCATTCCCATTACAAGATCGAAATGGTCGTTTGGCGAGAAATTGTACTCGGCAAAAACACCCGGAACCATTTCCTGTCTAAGAAAGTTTAAACTATCGAGTGACTCTGTATAATCGTCGTACTGAAAACTAAACCCCGCTTTATAACTATGAAAAATATTCTGCACCGATTGAAAGATGAAATTGGCATAAAGCGATTTTTGGTTGCCTGCATATTGCTTTTTACCAAAGGACGATTTATGATCATGTACCAAACCCGAAAATTGGGTTCCGATACTCTGTGAAGGGTTCTTATCAAACACTTTCCCTATTTTCAGCCAGCCTTCGAGGCGGTTGGTTTCCATGTTCATGCCCCATAAACCGGAAGGAGCATTTTCTGAGTAACCCATCTGTCCGCCTGTATTGCGGTTAAAAGTTGCCCGAATTCCAACTTGCGACTCCCATCGATCCGGTGTATGAAAATTCCATCGGTTCAGCACGATTAGTTGCTCTCCGAGTGGTTTATCCATAAAACCATCTTCGTTGCCATCCATTTCTGTCCGCTGCGTGCGGGCATGCAGTAAAAGACCTGTGGAAAGTTTGTCGTTAATTTTTTGAGCGAGATTCAGGTTGGCTTCCACCCTCGAATCCTGATTGACATAGGCATTGAAATAAAGCTTATCGGCCGATTCGGGTTTGCGAAGTTCCACATTAATCTGTCCGGCTATGCTTTCGAATCCGTTTATTACCGAACCTGTTCCTTTGTTAAGCTGAATGCTTTCAATCCATGTTCCGGGAATATACTCCAAACCATAAATGGCCGATAAACCTCGAATATCAGGTATGTTTTCGCGTGTAATCTGTGTATAGGGACCGGCCAGTCCGAGTAACTGTATTTGTTTGGTACCAGTAATGGCATCGGTAAAGCTAACATCGACGGAGGCATTGGTTTCGAAACTTTCTGAAAGATTACAGCAAGCCGCTTTATGAAGTTCTGTCTCCGATATTTTTTCCACTTTTATCGGATTGATCATGGAAAAACTGGTAGTTTTGGCTCGCTTAACAACCTCCACAACTTCAATTTCATAAATGTTATCTAGTATAATTTCGAAATAATTGAGCTGATCGGTTACCAAAGTATCGGACTTACAGCCCGCAAAACTCACCACTAAAAGATTGGTGGAACTGTTTCGCTCGATGGAAAAACTGCCATCAGGTATAGAAATGGTACCCTGCGTGGTACCTGCCCAATAAATATTGGCCCCCGAAAGGGGATGGTGATGTCCGTGTTCCGATTCGAATACCTTTCCAGTTATGATTTCCGGAGCTGGCTGCGCTGTAACTCCCAGAAAAGCCTGAAAAAGTAAAATGAATACAATAAAAAGCTTCATTTTCATTTTTAATGTACCCGAGCTCCATCGCGGTAGGCGCAGCACGATGGGAGTTTTTTATAGGCAATGGAATCGGCTTCAAGGGCTCCGGCAGTGTGTCCGGCTAATGCAATGCTGTTTTGTATGCTTTCCAGCGAAACCTTATCGGCATTGTACACTACTTTGAGTGTTTGGGTGTTTTTGTTCCACTCGCAAAATTTTACACCTTTTATATAAGCTGCATTTTCGATGCGGGCTTTGCACTGTTCGCATACCCCTTCTACCTCAAATTGCGCTTCGGCTTGATTGGATTGCTGGGCTAAAACCCTATTCGAAGAAAGAAAAGAAAGAAATACAAGGTTACAAACGAATATCAATCGTATCATGATAGAAAAATTTAAAATTATTAAACTGAATGTTTTCAGGAAGAAAAATTAAGACCAGTTTAAGAATGGTAAAAGAGAAACGAATGATAGACAAGATAAAATGGGGGATGAACGCTCAATGGCGGAGAAAGGTCTGGAGAATTTGCCTTGTCGGAAGAGGACTGTTCGGGTTGAAATAAAAACGCATCGCTTTGTTGGTTGGAAGCGGAAAATTGAGGAATAAACTCTGAGACAGCACCAGCGATGAGCTGATTCTCATCCACTTCAATATCTACCAACACATTTGCGCAGCAAGCACTATGAATAGATGAGAGATCACCACAACATGATTTTTCAGGAATATTGAGAGAAACATCTACCAGCCTGCCATGACAGAAATGAAAATTAATGGCATCGATCGAAGTAACCGAAAGGTAAAACAATGTAAATACTATGGAAAGCCATTTTTGCATGGTACAAAATTAGTGCATTTTTAAGGCATAAACACTTGTGTGGTGTTAAAATCAGGTTAAGATCATCCTCAATAACTGGATGAGGTTGGATTATGGTGCCTTTTCCGTTAACAAACCCACAATTGAAATGAATGTATTTTCCAATGAAACTTAAATTGCTTAAATTACTCACCGTTTGACTTGCTGGAAAGCCCTGAATGGGTTGTATTATAGAAGTATTAATGAATCTATTTTGATGTTACGTTTTAAAATGACAGAAAATGAAAACGAAACAAAGTACCAGAGGTTTTAATTCGATTGGCAATGTCCTAACCATACTATCTGGTGGTTTTTACTCTAATAGAAAAGATAAAAGACTATTTGTTCCAAAATCAATTCCCTCTGCGGGATATACAATCAATTTTGGTCAGCCTTTGGCTTATGTGGTAATTATTGGTTTATTATTGGCAATAGTACTTATTGCAATTTATTTATAAAATACCCCACTGCCGACAAAGCTAACTGGTGGCGCCACTTTGCCGCATAAAACCTTCATTTTTTTAAGGCTTGGTTAAAAGTCGACGACCTTCGGCAGAGATGGCGCATTAGTTATATTTAGGGCGGGTAATTAATTAATTTTAAAATCAATTAAATTTTTACAAGCCAATCTACTTAGCAGATATTTTAGGCTTTCTTCCGAAAGAATAAATTTGGCAGATAATTCGTCCATTTTTATTGCTTTTTTTTCTTTAATAAATTCTAAAATCTCTATTTCTATTTGCTGGCACCATTCATCAAATAAGCCTCTTAATTCAGGTGTAGCAAACTTTGCAGTATTTGCAGTTTCTTTAAAACCAGTCATTATTTCTCCTATTTATTGGCATCATTACCAAAAATTCTAGAAAAAATTTGGTAAAAAAGAATTTTGATCGTACTATTGCAGTGTATTAGTTATGTAATACACTAATTTACCAAACGAAATGATACGAATCGAAAACCTCTGCTTTAGTTATAACCGAAAGCAAATGCTCTTCGACCAGCTGTCTGTTCAACTCCCCGCAGGAAATATTTATGGATTGCTTGGCAAGAACGGAGCCGGAAAATCAACTTTACTATACCTGATTACCGGTTTGTTGTTTCCAAAAAAAGGAAATATTGAAGTAATGAACCTTGAGCCAAAGAGTCGTACTCCTCAATTTTTACGTGAAATATACCTGGTAACCGAGGAGTTTTCGCTACCCTCGATGAAAATGGAGCGATTTGTAAGCTTGTATAGTCCGTTTTATCCCCGTTTCAATCATAGTTTGTTCGACGAATACCTGAACGAGTTTAAGTTGCCGCGCGATAAAAAGCTTAATGACTTGTCTTATGGCCAAAAGAAAAACTTTTTGCTATCGTTCGGCCTGGCCACAGATTGCCGGCTGCTGATTCTCGATGAACCCACAAATGGACTCGATATCCCATCGAAAAGTCAGTTTCGCAAAATAGTTGCCAATGCCATTCACGAAGAACGCAGCTTTATTATCTCTACTCATCAGGTGCGCGATATGGAAAATCTTATTGACCCTATAATTATTCTCGATGAAGGTAAAATTGTTTTCCACCACAGCATAGAGGAAATATCAGAGAAGCTTGCATTCTCCAGGCAAACTCAGGCGCCAGACAATAGCACGGTGGTTTATTCCGAATCGTCCCTTACCGGATATTCGGTAGTGAAACAAAACACTACAATGACAGAAACCAGCATAAACCTCGAGATGCTGTTTAATGCCGTAATTAGTAACAAACAGGGAGTTGCCGAAATATTTAATTCTTAAAGTCATGAAACTATCCAATCACTTTAATATAGCGCGGTTTTTTCTTCTGATGAAAATGGAGATATTCAGAAGTCTGAAAGGAATTCTGCTGACCTTTGCCCTGGTGTTCGGACTTCTGTTTGTAATGGGATTTATTCTTGCCATTGTTTTCGATGCCGACCTTTCGGTTTACTCGCATGAAGGAACTTTTGCATTCAGCCTCATTACAGGAGGGTTTATCCTAAGCAGTCTTGCATTTAATGATCTAAGCAATACTCTAAAACGTTATCGATATCTGACATTGCCTGCTTCGGGTTTCGAAAAATTTCTCTGCATGTGGTTACTTACCTCACTGGGATGGATACTGGTATTTACTCTTGCATATTTTGTCTATGCAGCAATGGCCAATGCATTGGGCTCGGTGGTTTTCCGTAGTATACTCTTTCTGCCTTTTGAACCCTTCGGGCATATATCTGTTCAGGCAGCAAAATACTACTTCGTACTCCAGGGTATTTTTCTGGCCGGGGCCACAAGCTTTAAAGGCTATGTTTTCCCGAAGACAATACTCTCGCTGGTTTTATTTGCTCTTGTATGTGGACTTGTTTTTTATCTTGTATTGTCAGACATGTTTACACTCGATGAAGATTATTTTACAAAAGACGATGCCCTGCTCAACATGCCTGTTTACCGGTTCTGGCAATTTGCGGTATGGCTTTTCTGGTGGGTATTGGCGCCTCTTGGCTGGCTAATTGGCTATATGGGATTAAAAGAGAAGGAGGTATAAGATGGAGTTTAGAGATAGTCAGGCTATTTATTTGCAGATAGCCGATCACTTTTGCGAGAATATTCTACTCCGCAAGTGGAAAGAGGGAGACCGAATTCCCTCGGTAAGGGAAATAGCAATTAGTATCGAAGTAAATCCAAATACAGTTATGCGCACATACAACTATCTTCAGGAAAAAGGAATCATTTTCAACAAACGAGGCATTGGTTATTTTGTAGAAGAAAATGGCCTAGAAAAAACACGAATATTGCGTAAAGAGGAATTTATCAGTAAGGAATTGCCCCGTTTTTTCAGAGCACTTAGCCTGCTGGATCTTACCATGGAGGATGTTACCGCCTATCACCATATTTATATTGAAAACAACAAAAAAGGCTCCGAAGGCGGATTGCTTGGGAACTAAACACAAACTGTAAGATGATTTGTAAACCAAACAATTACAACGATGAAAAAAAATAAAATACTCTTGCTATCCACAGCAGCCTTTATAATCTTGTTTCTGATTACAGCATTGGCAGTGCTACGCAAAGATGTACGCAGCCTCGTTTCGGATGCTGACAAGGAGCTGAAATTTACTTCGGTCGAAGTGCCTTCATTCAGCAGTCTTTCGATACCGGCCAACTGGAAGGTTAAAGTAAGACAGGGAAGAGATTTTAAGATTGAATTGGCAGCCTATGGCAATGCTTCTTTTATACCAGCCATAGATATTGTTAATGAAACTGCTGTACTAAAGATTGACACCACAGTGTCACTTTCCAACACAGACACGGTTTATGCAAGGGTTACCATGCCTTTGATTCGCACGATACATGCTTCTGAGGGGGCACAGATCAGACTCGAAAACTTTACTTCCGATTCAATCAGCCTGGTGCTATGCAATGGTGCTGTATTTGCCGGTAAAAACAACAGTTTTAAATATGTGAGCTACAAAACAACTGGCGAAGTGTACATCGAAATCAACAACATTGTAGCGGATTAGTAAAAACATTAGTTGAAATCCAGCACGAATAAAACTTTAAAAACTGAAAAATGGACGAATGATTTAAGCAGATTCGAAATACCAAATCCAACCATTATGAAACCCTTTCTACTTAGCACAGCTTTTTGGTTCTACCCGCCAGCCATTTTAGGCATGGAAAAACATATAGGAAATACAATTAATCAGCTCTTGTTCCAATAACAACTGATGACTTACCTGATCCTATCAGGTTCTATTGCCTTTCAGGTTCAATAAATTCTAACCAGAAAATGAAAATATTGTTTGTTATATTAATCTTCTGTTTCTTGAGCTTTCGGCTCACAGCCAATGATCCAATAAGGGGAATTGTACTTGATGCAAGAACCAATGAGCCATTGCCATTCACCAATATTGTAGTTTCTGGCCAGCAAAAAGGAACCGTTTCGAACAGCGAGGGTTCATTTATACTTGCCATGGAGGGCATTTCGCCCAACGATACAGTATTGTTCTACTACATGGGTTATGAAACATTGAAAATAAAGGCTTCGAAACTTCAACAGTTTACGCAGGTAGAAATGTACCCTTCCTCTATCAAACTTCGCGAAGTGCATGTATCTTCAAAACAACTCGAAGTGCGCGAAATACTTTCCCTGGTGCGAAAAAATTTTGCGTCAAATTACCCTGATACACCGCAAAAAAGGAGCATTTTCTTTCATAAGTACGAAAAGACTCCCTTCCCCGAAGAGAATAAGATAATACTTAAAAAATCAGATTTTGTAGGTCTCGACAGAAAAACATTCGATGAGCTTTTGGAATTAATGCCCCGCGAATTTATTGAATATCAGGATGCCCTGATTGATTTATACAGCTCAAAGAAAAACTATAAACTGGTGCCTGTGCAAGGTATCTCGCTAGAAGAAGGATCGTACCAGGCAATTACAAAAGAAATTGAAAGTAAGTTGAGTGTGCTTTTCGAAGATATCGAAAAAACTAAGTCTGAACCGGATGTGTATTATAAAATCCGATCGGGTATACTGAGCCAAAAAATAGAAAAAAACGATGCGAACGATTCGATCTGGAAAGAATATAAAAACGACCCTACGAACCTTACAGTCGAAACCAAGATTGTTAAGGCCGATATTGTTTCTCTGCTAAACGATTACAGCACCCTAGAAAGTAAAAATTGGGAATTTATAAACGACCCAGCCAAGTATGGCTATAAGAAAGAAGGTTTTTCGATGTACAACGACGAACCGGTTTATAAAATCTCCTTTTATCCGAAAAACCGGGGAAAATTTCAAGGCACAATGTACATTTCCATGCTAACTTATGCGGTTCTGCAGCTCCATTTCGAATTTGCCGACGGCGTTCGGACCGAACAATTCGATGTACTTGGGTTCGAGCATTCTATGAATATGATAAAGGGTCGTGTACTTTTCGAGAAAGGGAAAAACGGATACCTTATCAGGTATATTTCGGCCGTAGAGAAGGAATCGGCACGTATCGAACGTGAACTATCCATTGTAAAAAAGCAAAAGCGGTTTTTAACCGATAAAGAATTAAGCGAAATAAAAATGCAACTCGAGATCTATTTTGATATCGCCGGCACGTGGGAGCTCTTAGTGCTCAACACAGAACAAATTGAACCAAAAAAATTCGAAGAAGTGAAACAGCCTCTGCTCATGAAATATAAAATTGAATATGCCTACACACCCGAAATGTGGAATAATCGTACTGTTTTGGTCCCCTCTGCCGAGTTAAAAAAAGTAAAAAGAAAAGATTAGCCATGAAAGAATCAATGCGGATAAGTCTGGTAGAAATTGGAGGATTATTAGTGCTGATGGTGATACTATTCAAAAATCTTCAGCCTTTTGAAAAGGCAATCGCTATTGTGTGTCTTGGCTACTTTGCACTTGTATTAAGGTTACAGTTTTTCCGGGTGGTTTTCTTTATGGCCAAAATGCTTACAAAGGCCTGCATCAGCATTCTTGAATACCAATTTGCGTTGTTTTTAAACTTATACAATAATAAGTGAAAGTGCCCGAACAATTAAGATTTATATTGAACCACACCTATGAATTAAGTTAGACACACTCCGCCAGCCCCGATTTATCGTAAATATTGAGCATGCCCATGAATGCAGGCTATATGGTTAAAAAAAAATAAACTAAAACAGATGATAACAACCGAAAATAATAATATCGCTTCACAAGGGGATAGCAAGCAGAAATCTGCACTCACCCAGTTAAAATCAGGTATTCATTCTGTTCTCGAGACCTATTCCAATGTGCACCGCGGAAGCGGGTATCACTCCATGGTAACTACTCACTTGTTCGACAAAGCAAGAGAAATTGTTTTGGCAAAGCTTGGTTTAAAAAGCAAAAGCCATGTGGTGATTTTTTGCACCCCGCTTATTGCAGAAATACTGAAATCTCAGCTTAGCACCGAAAATTATCGGAGTTTGTCAGCTGCCGAATTCGGCTTGTCTTTGGGAGTAATTGCCCTGGCTGTAAAACGAAAAGTTCTGAACACGAATATTGCATTTCAGGCCGGAGGTGGAACTGCCCGCCTTGTGGCACCTGGTTGGGTAATATGGTCCAAAACACCCAATAAATTCGAAGCCGGAACTCCTGCCATCGTAAACATTGTGGCCTTTGTCAGTGCACTTCAAATTTTTCGGAAATATGGAGCAAACATTTTCAGGGAAATTACTGCTGAGCAAAAGACAGTGAAAGAACTGTTTTATCGCGACAGACTGGAAAAATTTACAGGGAAAGAATTGCTATCAGAACTCAACAAAACGCTGATTGGAAATGATAGCACCGTTCCAACAATTTCCGGGGTAAGACGCTTTATCAATTTTGACAATGCGGCAAGTACACCAACCTTCATGCCTATCCTTGAAACTTTTTATCAGAGCTGGTTTCAGCCCAAACCGGTTCGTGAGGATATAATTCGCGAAGCAAAATCGATCTGTTCCGGCGCATTGAATTTCAACCTGAAAAACTTTGATATTTTTTTTACTTCGAATACAACAGAAGCCATCAACCTGGTTGCCGAAAGTTTTAAAAACAATTCTTCTGATGACATTGAACCGGTTGTGCTGAATACCATGCTCGAACACAATTCGAACGAGTTGCCCTGGCGCATGGTACCCGGAATGACACTTTTACGTTTGAAAATTGATGCCAAGGGTTTCATTGATTTGAACGAACTGGAAACACTTTTAAAGGCCTTTAATCTGAACGGTGAGTTTGGAAAAAAACAGATAAAACTGGTAGCGGTTTCTGGCGCTTCGAATGTGCTGGGAACATGCAACAACCTTCAGGAGATAAGTAAAATTGTGCATCATTATAAGGCACTTTTATTGGTCGATGCAGCACAGCTTGTTGCACACCGCGAGGTAGAAATTGAAAACTGGGGAATCGACTTTCTGGCTTTTTCGGCTCATAAAATGTATGCCCCTTTTGGCAGTGGTGCGCTTGTGGCAAGAAAGGGGCTGCTTTTCTTCGATGCAGAAAGACTGAACCATATACAGGAAGCAGGCGAGGAAAATGTAGGTGGCATTGCAGCCATGGGAAAGGCTTTCGTTCTTTTGAAGAGAATTGGCATGGACCAGATTTATCGCGAAGAACAGGAAGTGTTGGCCTATGCTCTTGAACAAATCAAACAAATACCGGGAATAACCATTTATGGAATAAGTGATACACAAGCTGCTGATTTCCATCGCAAAGTTGGGGTGATTGTATTTAGTCTTAAAGGGGTTATGCCCTTTAAGGTAGCCAAACAGCTTGCCTTACAAGGAGGTATTGGGGTAAGGAGCGGATGCCATTGTTCGCACATACTCATTAAACATTTGCTAAAAATTCCGTCTAATCTTGAACGGTTTCAGGGATTTATTGTTAGTTTATTGCCCAAGTTAGAACTGCCGGGGGTAGTGCGTATCAGCTTTGGAATTCAAAATACAAAACAGGAAATCGATGCATTGATCCAGGTGCTGGGCGCATTAGCAGGGAAACCAGCAAAAAATAACGAAATTGATAGTTCAGACATTTCGCCCGAACAAGTGAAAAAAATGCTGAAAATACAAATGGAAAAAAAAGCAGAAGAAGTATATAACCAATAATAAAAATTATGAAGAAAAAGTTAGAATTTGGAGAAACCGTGGAGGGCTATGCCATTCCGGTATTAAACGAACGCGAGATAAGAGCTTCGGCCGGAATACTTTTTTTGTTTACCTTTTTGTCGTTAATGCTCATTTTGCTAAAGGGTAACTTTTTACTCATTAAATATGTAATCACGGCTTTTCTTGCTGATTTTCTGATTCGGGTATTAATTAGTCCCAAATACGCACCAACATTAATTTTAGGCCGGTTAATTGTCAGACGCCAAAATCCGGAATATGTGGGTGCAGCCCAAAAGAAATTTGCCTGGATTATTGGAATAATCCTCGCAGCAAGCATGTTTGCACTTATGGTGGTGGTGAATTCGTACAGTGTGATTACCGGTATTATTTGTCTGATTTGCCTGATTTTTCTGTTTTTCGAATCGGCATTTGGCATTTGTCTGGGCTGCTTGTTTTATGGATGGTTTTATAAAGAAAAAGCGCAGTATTGCCCAGGCGAAATATGCGATGTTAAAGCCAGACAGGATATACAAAAGATATCGGTTTTGCAGATAGGTATTCTTCTTGCGTTTACTTTATTCGTTGTAATTGTTGCATTGATGTTTAATGAAATATTCAGCCTTAAACCCGTTGAATTGTGGTCGAAGTTTCAATAGCGGAATTCGAATGCGCGCAATTACATGGTAAGTAAGAAATACCTGCCGTTAAAAAGCTCAACGCATGCTTTGCATATTGTTTTTGTCTGAAGTAGAAATAGCCTTCAAACATAAGTCGGTAAATAGTATAAAAAAGCTGCTGCCAAAGGGCAGCAGCTTTTTTATGCCTACTGAAGTTTATACTTACTTTTTAATAAATACTTTTTGCACCTGATTTTTACCATTGATTATTTGAAGAGTGTAGATGCCTTCGGGTAAATTTCTGATATCAATTGTGGTTTCCTCCTTTTGCGTAGTAATGGTCGAAACGGTATTGCCTCTGGAATCTATTATATAAATGGTAACCAAACCAGATATAGTATTTCCAGCCATTACCTTGAAAACATCAGTGGCGGGATTTGGAAACACTTCGAATCCATCTTCCGCAATTTCCCTGGTTCCAGATACTGCTTGCACACCCACATTAAAAGAAGCATTGGTTGCTGCGCCATGGCTATCGGTAACATACAATGTGACAAAGGTATTACCAAGCGTTAGCGGTTGCAGGGCAACACTAGATTCGGAACTAAATAATTCGGCAATGCTGTTATCGTTGATTATTCCGGTAACTGTATAGTCATCGCCATCGGGATCGGTAAACATCGATTTCGTAGGGATTACCTCTATGCCCGTTGCAAGGTATAGAGTAACATCATCGAGGGCAGAAATCGCAACCGGGGCTCGGTTCACATTTGTAAGCTGAATGGATACAGGCAATAGCGATTTGTTTCCGTTTGTGTCGGTTGCAGAAACGTTAAAATTGTATTGTGCAGCTGCATCAAACCCGGGCGAAAAAGTAAGCTCAAATTTTCCGTTATTTTCTGCGCTTGTTAAATACTCCACACTGCCTTCCAGTGCATATTCAAATGCATCGGCTTCCAGATCGGTAGCCTCAATGGTATAATTCGATACAACACCCTCAGTGGCATAGAGCTTAAGTGCAGGGGCATTTTTAAATTCAGGCGCTTTGTTGCGCAGTAGTTTAAGAGTGGCAAGGCCCTTCAGGTTTTTGGGGTCGTTGGTATTAATTTCAAGTTTGGCAGTATTGTCTCCGGGTTGCGTCCATTCTGCATCGAAGGCCAAACCAACATCTACCGAACCACCAGGTACAATTGTTCCTGATAATGCCGAAGTAATTTCTACCCACGAACCACTATTGGCTTCTTCTTCAAGCGCTTTAACCATCCAACCCAGTTCGTCGAATCCCTGGCCAATTAAATCGTACCAACCTTTACCGTCACCAAAAAAGAATCTGTTGGAAGCAGAAGGCACAACCAACTCTCCCAAACCTTGAGGAAATTCGAGGCCTAAAGGATATCTAAATACCACATAAAACTTTTCGTTCGGATAAAAAGAAATGCTTTCATCAAGTTTTATTGTCAAAAAGCTACCGGTATTGTCGGGAGACGAAATGTTATGTTCAACTGTTTGGCTGGCCAAAACTATTGCATTATTAATATTATCGGTACCACTCAATATCTCAAGCGTTATTCTAGAGTTCAGCCAGGCACGAGGCACCACATAATTCATCACATGCGTAAGGTTAAACCCGTTGGCCGGTGCATAAAATGCCGTGGCGGAATGGAAAGCCATTTCGCCACCATAACCAACCGAGTTTGCAGCAGTAGAAGCTGTATCGTATTCCAATACACGGTTATATCCTACCGGCGACATTTTAGAAATTACCTGATTCGAAGATACCATTGTACTTTGAAGCATAGGCGCCTTTGCACTTTCGCCAAACAGTGTCTTTACAGCACTCAAACTTGCGGCAGAAGGTTCGCTTCCGGTTCGTTCGAATTTAAGAGACAGACTATAGTTCAGATTGGCCGAACCGGCAGTATTATCCAGATTAAGACTACGATTCTCCTGGTGCGAACTATTATGAGCAATTACGGTAATTATATTATCCTGTATATTGAGTACCGGTGGCAGAGAAACAAATGCCGAAACCGGAATCTTGAGTTCATTCACCAATGCATTCGATTGAATAATCAGGGTATCATTCAGGTTAATATTACTTCCGGTGGGTGTAATACGCACGCGGAAAGATTTCTGTTCGCCTGGTCTTAGCTCAACAGGAAAAGTTTCGGTGGAAATATCTGCCCAGGAACACAAGAGCCCAAACCACGGATCGTGAATACATACATACGACTCTGCCACAGTTTCTACATTTTGCAGCAGGTAAATCGAAGATACGCTTACCAATGATGTGCCCGTATTTTTTAGTAAAAACTCGCGGATATGGGATTTTGGTATGGGCATCCCCCAATCGTCTATGGTATCATATACAAATATGGTGTCGAATTGAATGTGAGCAGGCGCTTCGAGAATTGGTTCGCCAATTACTGTCAGACTTGCAGGTATTTCATAGTTGGCTGTATCGGGTGTGTTGTTATTTATGGCCAGCTTACCCTGGTAGGTCCCTCCGTAAAGTTCTTTTGCAGAAACTTTTAAATCGAATGTAGCTGAGGCTGCTGGCTCGACTTCGTAGGTATCGGCTGGTATAAAAATAATAGCAAGATCATCGGTAACAAACCACTGGCGATAAGATGCCTGTTTTCCTTTGGTGCCATCCTGGTTTTCAATGCCAATAAGTGCTAGGTTCGATGTAATGTCGGAACCAGTTATATTGTATTGAAATTTGATTTTACCATCGGCATACAGTATAGCCTGAAACGATACCGGATCGCCCATGCCAAAGTTGTTCAAGAAATCCTGATAGGTAATGACAACTTTATCGCTGAAAACCATGGTATAAATTCCTGCATCAGGGAAATAAACTTTGTATGCCGGACCACCAAACGCCCATAATGGGGATATGAAGTTATTGGGTAGCTCCATAGAAGGAATTGTATTTGGCGGGCCCCAAGCCAGATCCGAGCCATTGGAATTATCAAACGACAATAAACCGCTTAAAGTAAAGTATATCGTATCGTAATCAATTCCATAAAATTTAAAAGGGAAGGGCAATGCCAAAGTACCCCATAACTTTTGCGGATCGAAAGGATCCAGAGTCGAAGAGTGTTCTGTTCCGGTTTGTAATATATCTACCCAGTTGCAAACAGGACCATTCAGCTCTTTGCCTGAACTCATTGAATAATTATAGGAAATTGGTTGCTTTGTGGTGGAAACAGTAAGCCAATCGTTTCCGACAGGTGAAATTTCGAGATTATTGCCACCCGTATTATTCACAGTAAAATTTAACAAAGTACTATCGCCATGATTGAGTGTTTCATTAATGGTAGTTAAATCCACTGAGATTATTGGTGCTTCAATGATTTCACCCAGCAAACTTAATTGCAACGAATCTCCATCGTTGGTTTTAATAATTAGGATATCATTTTTAACTCCAAGGGTTGCTGTCAGAACGCTAATTTCGAATATCAGGGAGTGCTTTGCCTTTAATTCAATGGGTACCT
The DNA here is from genome assembly GCA_035913795.1 of Bacteroidales bacterium. Classification (GTDB taxonomy): domain Bacteria; phylum Bacteroidota; class Bacteroidia; order Bacteroidales; family UBA10428; genus UBA10428. The sequence goes on along the minus strand of JAMIIA010000174.1, from coordinate 77,737 downwards.
GGCCGTTCGAAATAACATAATCGTTCTGAACAAAATACATTGTATCGATATCTACCGCAAGGCTACCCGAGTTGATAGCAATAAAAGATAAAGCCTTTTTGCCGGTTTGGAATACGTCTCCAAAATTGAGGGTATCGGTATTCAGGCATACTTCCGGCAAACCACCGCTAGTTATATTGAGGTGAATGGTTGAATATACCGGATTATTAAAAGGATCGTTTGAAACAATGCTCAAGCGCTCGGTAAAATTATCTTGCCAGAGAGCGGAAGTTTCGATGGTATAATTTACCATTACTGAATCGCCTGGTTGAATCGTTCCGAACGAATTATCCAGCTGCTTAACAATTCCCATACCCGGATTCTTGATTATAACCGCTGCACTATCGTCGATAGGACAAAATTTGCCGTCTTGATAATTCGAATTCTGATCGTATACGCGTAAACCATCGTCGATATTTTGGTCCTCGATTCCAATATAAGCACCATAATTGAACTCGTTAGAATTATATAAAGAAGATACATTATTATAAAAAAATCCGATGTCGCCATTATCAAACAATACCATTTGAACATCGATGTTTACATATTCCAATTGCCATGTTACCGGATCAGAATAATACATTGCTGCATTTTTATACTCAACAATAAACCTGTCGGGCAGGCATTTATAATATACATCGCCACTTACTTCCGGGTAAAACTGCAAGCCAATGGCACCGATAAACCTGTCAGGACTATATTGATCCTTAAAACGTATCGGACTCACGTTGAAGGTAGTATTCTGATCGAAGGATAACAGAAACCGATCGGTAATAAACACCTGTGTTTCCGGTTTTCCGAAAAAGGGGAAACTGAAGCCTAAAGAAACCGGATCGGAAAACCGTTTTGCATCGATTTTAAATTCGTCGGTTACTTTTGTGCCATTCGACGAAATTTCATTCCACTCAAACAAAGCTGTATCAATAGAGGAAGAATAACCGAATTTTGAAATGTATTTGTCAACCTGATCAATGTTTGATCCATCGGCAAACGAAGGAAAATAATATTTCAGCGGATAGTTACCCTGGTTGATAAGGTATAATTCTGAAGTAACTGTATCGCCAATTGATAAGCCTGAGATGGTAGTATCGGCCGGGGAAATTGCGATTACCGGAGGTTGGGCTGCTACACCAAATAAGCTGAATGTAAAGGTGTTTCCTTTATCGTCCGACAGGGTTAGAACGGCATTGCTGTTGCCTGGTGCCGAAGGTTTGAACGTGATCGAAATCATCTGTTCGCTTCGTGCACTAATGCTGTAGGGTGGCGAACCCACAATTGTAAACTGCGAATCGGAAATCGATGCAGCTATGTTCTCGAAAGGTCCATATCCTTCGTTTTGGAATGCAATGTCAACGGTTTTTTCGTTTCCGTATAATATTCCTCCAAAATCGGTGATATCGTTGCTGGTAATAATTGGCTTCCGACCTGTTATGGTCAGATTTATGGGAATTCGAATAATTTGTTCTTCGGGTTCGTTGGTCTGAAGCACTATGTTCGAATTGTAAATACCACTCACAAGGTTCGAGGCATCTACTGAAACCTCGATGTGTTGCGCACCAGCTGAAGCTATATCGCCATTATCAGGTAAAATGCTAATATATTCACCGAGTGTTTTATACTGACTTATGGCAGTAACTGCCCACACAAGGCGGTTGTCCCAATACACATCCTCGAGCCTTTGCCACGACTGTCCGAGATTTAGGCTGAAGAAACAATTATTACTGTGGTTGGTTGCCAGCTCAAAACCTGCGCCAAGCGGATATAAATTCCCTGCAGGTACATGAAAAACAAGCCAAAAGTATTCGCCCTGCTGAAAAAAGAGCTGCTCCTCCAGATCAATACTATGCTGATATTCTGTTTTGCTATAGCTGTATACTTCCTGCGCATAAACTAAACGGGAATTGTAAATGCTTTCGCCCAAATAAACTTCTAAAACGATAGGCCCGAAAACATTGTCTTGCTTAAGCAAGGCCTGAACCTGGGTAAGGTTAAAACCATTGGCATCGGTAACAAAAAACCTTGTTGCAGAAGAGTTGGTATAGTTTAGATTGGTTTCGCCCAGAATAAATAAACCCCTCGAATAATCGCAATAGTTAAGTTCGTTATACTCATATTGCTGCCCCATGGGAACTATTTTATTTTCTCTGGTCAATTCATTCGATGAAACCGAAATTCTTTTATCACCCAGCGGCTGTTTAAGCTTGGGGTAATGAATGTGAGTATTGTTGTACTGATCGATTTGAGAAACGTGACGTGCATCGGCCGTCCAACGCAAAATTCCCTGTCCGGAATTAAGGAGGTTAATGGTATCGGAACCAATGAGTGAAACAGAAGCATCGATGTGAATGCTAAGATCCGATCGGTCAACACTGGCATTAGGACCTTCGTTGGTATTGGCCGATACAATATTGGACAGGTTTGAAATATTTCCCCAACGATCGATTGAACGAACTGCAAAAAAGTAAGTAGATAATGGAATAAGAGCGTTGACTTCGGCATTTACTAAGATGCCTACACTTTGACTATTATCGATAAGCTTTGTTTTTGCAAACTGAATGGTTGCCGGAGTAATGTTCTGCAAAGAATACAAAACCTCGAATCCAATTGGCTTATCGTCATCGCCATCCGCGGGCACTGACCATTGGAGGGTTGCAAAATCCTGGGAAGTACCTGTTACATTTAAATTGGCAATGGCATTGGGTGCAATGCCGCTGTCGAAAGCCACTGCCAATGCCGCATCGATTACACCAATTCCAAGTTTGCCGGCAAAAGACTCATTGGCAGTTATGGTATCGATTAACCGGTAGGCTGTTAACAAATGGTTTTTTAAAGCTGTGTTGGTAAAGTTTTGGTTATTATTTGCAGCAACAACAAGAGCCGCAACGCCCGAAACATGCGGACAGGCCATCGAAGTGCCTTCCATATAACCGTAGTTGTTATTGGCAAGGGTACTGAGTACATTGGTTGCAATACCATTGCTATAATCTCCACCAGGTGCAGCTATGTCTACCCACGATCCATAATTAGAATATTCCGCCTTAACATTGTTGTGGTTTAAGGCCGATACAGAAATCACATTTTCATAGTACCCTGGCCAAAAATCGGCATCCCAGTTAGCATTTCCTGCTGCAAAAATAACAACTCCACCTTTCATCAGACTTCCGGAAAAATTACCCGCTTCGGCTATAAAATAATCAATAGCATCAAGCACTACCTGCTCTACCGATCCAGGATAGGAATATCCCCAACTATTCTGCGATATAACAGCGCCATTATCGGCAGCATAAATGAACGACTCTTCCACACGAGCATAACCGCCGATTATCTGGCACGACATAAGTTTAACACCATCGTTGTGGTTGGTGCCACCTGCAATACCACTTATTCCGATGCCATTGTTATTGACTGCACCAATAATGCCGGCAACATGAGTTGCATGGTCGCCTGGGGTAATCTCCCCATAATTATCCACAAAATTAAACCCGTAAATGTCATCGAGGTATCCATTCCCATCATCGTCCACACCTTTTGTGCCATTGAATTCAGCCTGGTTTACCCACATATTTGAGGCAAGATCTTCGTGTGAATAATCAATACCCACATCATGCACCGAAACTATTACTTTGGGCGAACCCGTTGAAGTTTCCCATGCTTCGTATAAGTTGATGTCAGCGCCAATGGTTCCACCTGTTTGTCCTGTATTGTTGTAATGCCACTGATCTGGAAGATACGGGTCGTTGAAATTGCCCGACCATGCAGTAACATCAGTGGCTTGTGTAGATAATACCTTATCAATAAGCTTTTTTTCGTACACAGGCTCCGATTCAATTACTCCAGATACACCTGCATAGGCTTTTGCCACCTCAGTAGCACTTAAAGCTTCAGAATATTGTATCTCGTACCAAAGGTGCAAACCATATTTGCGGTGCCTTTCTTCAAACTTTTCGGAGTAAGCAAAAACCCTTTTAACCGAGGTTGATTTAATCGAAGTATTCACATTATCGAGCTGCTGTATGCCTGTATACACAATTCCTTTCTTAGAAAAAGGCTTGATACCGGTTTGAGCTGTCACAAGTTTTGGATCGAGCTTTACTCGAACCACACCTTTCATTACGCCATTTTCAAAAGTTTGAGCATCTACACTCAAAATAAAAGCAGATGCAATGGTTAAAAAAACAATAAACCGGATAGTAAAAAATTTCGCTTTCATAGCAGAAAAGAATTTAATAAGGTTGTTATTTGGGTTGGCAATATTTGTGACCTGTTGTGGCTGATTGAAGTTTTTCTTTCTTGCCTTTTCAGATTCCAGTAATATTTTCGTAAGCGCCTGATTTTTGAGTTCCAAATCCTCGATAAGTCTATCGACCTGGTGTTTTGTAGAGATTTTCATTCTTATAGTATGAATTGACCAAGGTAATTGACCCTATTTAAAGCTTCAAAAAAAACCATGCACTAAAAACAATACAAAACAAATAACTACCAAAGTTTTTTTACTCTGTCTGCCTTGAAATACCACTACTAAAACTCCACAAAACCTATTTCTGCTTCATAAATTACCAATACAAGGCAACACGCAAAGTATTTCCATTTTTTATTGGTAAATTGAGTTTTCTTCCAATGCCTAGGTAATTGTATGGGTACTAAAATGAAACTTTTGATATTCGGGAATTCATCAATACATTTAACCAAAATACATTTGAAGGTAAAAATGAATTTTTTTTTAAGAGTTCCTACTACTGGTTTGGCGATGCTGTTGTTAACTAACTTTCTGATGGCACAGAATCAACTTAAAGTTGACAGCATGCAGGTAGGAATTAGGAACAGCACTATTGATACGGTGAAACTAAGTTTATACCGCGACTTATCAGATTATTACTATCAATTCGATTATGATTCGGCCCTAAAAGATGCCCAGATTGGTTATGACCTGGCTGTGCAGGCAAAAAACGATTTCTGGCAGGCCATATTTAGTGTACAAAAAGGGAAAATATATTTTGAAATTGGCGATTACAGTTCTTCTTTAAATTTTTTCTTTGCCGGAGAACGGTATTTTAGTACCCATTCGAAAAAATACCAGAAAGAGCTTTTAAGTATTTATAATAATTGTGGTGCTTTATACGACCGATTAGGTGATTACACACAGGCCCTCGAAAACTACTTTAAAGCCTTGCATATTCTCAACAATTTTCCTACACCACTCGATAAAAAGATTAGCCGCATTTCGTCGATTATGTTTAATAACATCGGCAATATTTATAACTCTCAGGGCAACAATACTACGGCCATCGAATATTACAACAAGGGTTTGGAAATCGCCGAAGCCAACAATGACAATATTGCCATAGGCTTAATAAACAATAACCTTGGAAAGTTAAATCTCAACGAATTTAACGATTTAAAAAAAGCTAGGTATTACTTAGGAAAATCGCTTGAAGCCAGGCTAAAAGCTGATGACAAGAAAGGGTTGGCCAAATCGTACTATTTTTTATGTTCGTATTACATTCTTGCTAATGAGCTCGACAGTGCCGAAGCTGCTGCAACTAAATCGCTCGAAATTGCACAAGAACTTGGTTCGCTCGAATCGCAACTTTACGCCAAATTACTCCTGGCTGAAATTTATGAGAAAACCCACAACTATCAATTAGCACTTTATGCTCATAAAGAATTTAAACAATTAAGCGACAGCGTAATAAATACTGATAAGCTCAACGAAATTTCGCGCTTGCAAAAAGAATTTGAACTCGAAAAATTCGACAAACAGGCACTCATTGAGAAACAAAAGCTAAGCTCGAAATACAATGTTTTAATCTCCACCCTGGCATTATTTCTTTTGGCGATAAGCTTTTTATTTTTTAAACAACGAATAAGGAAACGCAAAATCGAACTTGAAAATGTAAAACTTGAGCTGGATATCGATACCAAAAACCGCGAGCTTACCACTGATGTAATGTACCTTGTAAGGAAAAACGAATTAATAAATAATGTTGCCAAACGATTAATGATTTTGCACCAGAAACTTCTACCCGAATATCAAAAGCCAATAATGGATATAATCAATGAACTTGAGAAAGAAGTTGGCAACGAGGTGTGGCAGGAATTCGAATACCGTTTTCAGCAGGTGCACAGTCAGTTTTATCAAAATCTTCGAAACAAACATCCTGATCTTAGTCCGGCAGAAGAGCGCCTGTGTGCTTTTTTACGCTTGAACATGAGTTCGAAAGAAATTGTTGCTATAACCCACCAAAATATTAAAAGCGTGGAAGTTTCGCGCACCCGCCTGCGAAAAAAACTTGAACTCACTAATACTGATACCAATCTGGTAAGTTATTTACTATCGCTCTGATTCTAAAACCTTGTAAAATCTTAAATTAATAAACCGGTTTCTAAACAGGAACTCCAAAACTAACTTTTTTTCTGTTTTCGATATTCAAAGCCAAGCGCACAAGAATGCTATAATGCTTTTGGTTATGGTAAAAAGCAGAATAAGGCAAAAATTTTTATACCTTGTAGATTAAAGTTATTTCATGAAACTTTTTTTAGCATTACTGGCATTTATTTTCGTTCAGCATACTGCCTTTGCTCAGGTGAATGTGTTGGATTCTTTAAGCCATGTGTTGCAGCAAGATATTGCAGACTCCTCTAAAATTGATTTGCTCAACAAGGGTATTACCGAATTCTCTGCTATTCAACCAGAATATACTCTTCCTTATTCCGACTCATCGATTGAACTCTCCATAAGTATTCACGACTCGGCAAGGCTTGCCCATTCCATTAGCCGGAAAGCAGTAGCTCAGTATTATTTGGGCGATTACAACAGTGCGCTGGAAAATTACTTTTTATCGCTAAGCATCAAAGATAAACTCGGAGATATTGAATCGGTGATTAGGGAATACAATAACATCGGCTTGATATTAAACAGTCTCGATCATTATGAAAGGGCTGTTCAATATTTTGAGCTTGCTTTAAACATATTAGAAAAGATAAACGGTGACAGGGCCCAAAAAGCTTCAGTATTAAACAACCTGGGTGTGAGCCATAGAGGTTTAAAGCAATACGATTTAGCCAAAAATGCTTATAAAAAGGCCTTAGAAATAAATACTGAAACTGGAGCCCTTCGATCAAAGGCGCATAATCTAAACAACCTTGGAAACCTGCTTTTTCTGGAAAACAATTACAATAGTGCCCTTGCCTATCTAACTCAAGCCCTGGAATTAAACCGATCACTCTACAACAACTACGAAGAGGCGCAGAATTTATGCAACCTTGCCGAAGTGTATTTAACAATCGAAAATTACCCTAAAGCATTGGCTCATTTAAACGAGGCTGAAAAAATCATCTATGATATCAATGCGGGACATCTGAAAACCAGACTTCTGAAACTATACTCCGATTATTACAGCGACAAAAAGATGTACTATGAAGCCTATCTATTTCGCGATAAATATGCCTTACTAAGAGATAGCCTCATACATGCATCGCGGGTTAAGCAGTTTGACCAATTAAGAAATCTGGCGAATGCTGAAAAGGAGATTCAAAAAATCGAGTATCTCCGGCAAATAAACTCGCTACAGGAGAAAGAAATCCGAACTCAAAAAGCTATTTTAATTTTCGGTACTGCTCTATTATTTGTTATTCTGTTCTTACTTTTTGTTACTCTTAAAAGTTTAAAAAGAAATAAGGAACTCAATCGTAACCTTGCGGAACGAAACTCTGAAATCGAAACTCTGAATGAAGAGCTCTCCATAACCAACGAAGAACTTCATGCCCAACGCAACAATCTTGAAATGGCATTGACAAATCTTCAAAAAATTCAGAAACAGCTTATTCATGCCGAAAAGATGGCCTCAATTGGTGTGCTGGCTTCTGGAGTAGCCCATGAAATAAATAATCCATTAAATTACATTAAAGGAGGCATTGCTGGTATAGAAAGTTACTTAAGCGAAAAGCTTACTACTCATCTCGAAGAGCTGTCTCCGCTTTTACACGCCATGAACATAGGCATTGATAGAGCAGCTGCCATAGTTACCAGCCTCAATCACTATAGCTTTAGTAGCAATAAACCAGCTACAGAATGCGATGCACATGCTGTGATTGATAATTGCCTTGATATGCTTCAGGAACAGGTTAAACAGAAAGTAGAGATTGCAAGAAAATATACATCGAAACCTCATGCGGTTTTTTTCAACGAAAACAAGCTGCAACAGGCCATTTTTAATATTCTGCTAAATGCCGTTCAATCCATTGAGAGTGCCGGAAAAATTACAATTACAACAGCCTGCGTAGAAGATAAATTCAACCTGAATATTGAAGATAACGGATGCGGTATAAGTAAAGAAAATCTGTCTAAAGTTCTTGATCCGTTCTTTACAACCAAAGATCCGGGCAAAGGTGCCGGACTGGGTCTCTCAATCAGCTATAACATCCTCAGGGAGTACAATGGAACCATTGAGCTTGATTCTGAAATTAACAAAGGAACTACTGTTACTTTAAAGTTTCCCCTCATGAAAAAAACTACCTGACACTTGCAGACCACAAAAAATAATGCATTATAACCCCTCTTATAAAAACTTTCGATTGTTTGCAAACCAGGTGTTCCATAAAAAACCCTGAGTAAGCCTACAGGCAATTACTCAGGGTTTTAGCAATTACTTAAATAAGATTGTACTAGAATTTATATACAAAGGCTAAAAGTCCTCTGGTATTCGATACATCTTTCCCGCTTGTAACACGGCCCTGGCCATCGCCATTGGCAATACCATAGGTGGCAACTGTGTGTTCAAGTTCAAACGCTATATCTAACTTTCCGGCTATAAACACAACCCGTGGGGCCACTCTGTATACATTATCAATATTAGAGCCTCTCGCATAGTAAGTTTCTTTTTTATAGTAACTATCTTTTTGGATGTTGTCTTCTGTGCCCAGATTCTTAGTATACCCGGTAAAAAGCCCAAACTGAATTTTTTTCCCATGTGTATTCATATCGAGCCAAACAGAGGCTGTGTTCAGATTCGTAAAGCTTTTTGCACCGGTGAGCGAATCATTCACCTGCTGCACAGCATAGCCGCCAATCATGGCCATGTCGAATGCATTCTGTGCAAAAACACCCTCTATACGGATCGATACAGGTTTAAATTTGAATTTAGCAAAGGCTATTGCAGAAAAACTGCCAATCGTTTCAGACGATTTATATTGCAGTTTTTTGGTATTATCAACCGTATAAAGCTCGGGCAGTAGGGTTTTATAATCAATTCCTGCACCAAATAAATGTTCCGACGAGTCGGGTGCGAACTGCACCTGAAAATGTGCATTCGGAACAGCTGCATTCCGCATGTATTTGGAACTCGCAACTGTAACGGCGTTGTACTCATTGGTGGCATTTTTAACGTATTCAGGGCCCGAGCTGGTAAAATCGCGTTGCGTGAACAGGCAACCAATTAATTTCAAGCCTCCGAAAGTTTTACTAAGTCTTATTTGCGGATTACGCGAAAAGGGTTGAAAAGGCGCACCTGTATTGAACGATACAGTACCCGGAAACGATTCGGCAATAAACATCGGATGCCAGTATTGGCCAACCAACAATTCGGTCGATTTCCAGTTCAGCTTCACAAAGGCATGTCGCAAACGGAAACCATTTAAATCGCCAAAGCTGGTGTTTTCGTTACCAAAGAAATCGGCTTCCAACACGCCCGAAGTTTTTGCCCCAAAAGCATCGGGGCCAGTAATAGAACCTTTTAACCTCGATTGAATGGAAAGCATGTTAAAAGTTGACTTATCATTGATATCATTCTTATTGGCATCTGGGGCGATATCTTCTGGATAAAGTAAAAAATGCCCTTCGCGGATATTCACGGTTTGGCGGGTATCGTAAAAAATATCTGTTTTTACAAATCCCGTAAAGCTGATACCAAATTTTGGGGCTTCTTTATTCTCCTGGGCCTGAACTGCCAGAGAATAAAATGCCAAGAATAATAAACCTAATTTCTTCATTTCTAAAAATATTATTTGCTAAAATCTTTTGTTGAGTTGTCTTTCTGGGTCATCAGTGATACAAGCACCAAAGTAATTACGGCCAATGGAATGGAGATAATACCAGGGTTGTCGAGCGGAATTGGCGCATCTGCTGGTACAAGACCATACTTGTCGAACATGGTAGGCGAGAATAGTATAATGCCTATTGAAGATACTATACCCACAATAATAGACCAGGCAATACCCTTGGCTGTGGTCTTTTTCCAGAATAAAAGGAACAGAATTGCCGGAAGGTTAGCAGAAGCAGCCACTGCAAAAGCCAGTCCCACCAGAAATGATACGTTCATCCCTTTAAACAAAATTCCCAAAATGATAGCAAAAATACCAACGCATATAGCAGCAATTTTTCCTGCCTTTACTTTCGCCTTGTCGGTCATTTCTACCTGCAGGTACTTATCGATAAAATCGTGCGCAATAGCACCAGAAGAGGCTACAATTAGTCCGCTTACAGTACCAAGCACGGTGGCAAAAGCAATTGCAGAGATTATGGAAAAAATACCTACCCCAAAAGTTTTTGCTAAAAGAGGTGCAGACATATTGCTGCTCTCCACATCTAAAGCGCCGCTAATCATCGAACCAAGTCCCATATAAAGAGTTAGAACATAGAAGAATCCAATCGCTGCAATTGCTACTATTGTCGATTTTCTTGCGGCTCTTTGACTTGGTACAGTATAATAACGGATTAAAATGTGTGGCAATGCCGAGGTTCCTAAAAATAGGGCTAACATTAACGATAAGAAGTTTAACCTGTCCCAGAAAGATGCTCCTGCCGATTTTGATAGCTTGTATAAAAGACCTGGTTTCATCACATTTTCACCTTTGGTAACATTCTGGTACCATACCGTTACTTTGTCATCGCCATCGGAGAAGGCCTTTTTTGTGAAACGCACGACTTCGCTGCTTTCAATGGTTTCTAAAAACTCAAATGGTCCAACAGGGCCTGTTTTATCGACTTCTTTTCCATCCACAATAATTTTGCTGAGGTGTCCGACCTGATAAAATTTCTTCTCGGATTTTGGGGCGCCATTGTATAATTTTTCGCCACCAGGGTTTACTGTGATATAAGGCATTTCATCGAGAACTGCTTTATCCTCTGTTTTATTAAGTTTATACCAGCCGTCGATTCCTTCTTTCTGAAGTTTAACAAACACGATCTTATCAACAACTTTGGTGTTTTTAACAATCAAAGTTGAATCAGGTACACTTACAATTGTATCGTTTGTAATCGTTGCGTTGATTTGGGCAAATTTGTGGTAATTCTCATTTGGATTTAATGTCAGTCCGTTATTTAAAATATAAACTGTAAGTACGGTAGAGAAAATAACCAATAAAGCACCTTTCACAAACTGCACATAAGTGGTTGAGGTCATACCTGCAGTGGCAACAATATAAATTACAATTGAACCAACCAGCACAACACCCATCCAATGGGGTAATCCGAGCAAAGGAACAACCAGATCGCCGGCTCCAACCATTTGTGGAATGAGGTAGAAAATAGAAACAATAAGCGTACTGATTGATGCCGCCAATTTTATTTGTTTCGAATTAAACTTGGAATCTAAGGCATCGGTAAAAGTATACTTACCCAGTTTTTTAAGTGGTTCGGCAACTAAAAACAAAGCAACCACCCATCCTGCAAGGTATCCGATGGAGTATAGAAATCCGTCATAACCCGAAAATGCTATCATTCCGCATATTCCTAAAAAGGAGGCGGCTGATAAATAATCGCCGGCAAAAGCGATACCGTTTACAAACCAATGGATATTTCCGCCTGCAGCATAATAGCTTGAAGCCGACTTAGTTTTTCTTGCAAAGTAAAAGGAGAGGCCTAATACTAAACCCACGATAAATAAAAAAATAGCAATTGCTAAATTTGAAACTTCGTAAATCATATCTTCTTACTTTAGTATTAGTTTTTATTTAAATTATTTTCCAACCTTGTGCAGAAATAATTATAGACAAAGCCCATAATTATGGCAAGCAGAATTAACCCAAACCCATAAACAATGGCCAGGTTTTGTCCACCTAATATCTTCAACCCCATTAACTCGGGTTTGGTTAAACCAATAAGCACAAAACCAGCATAAATAATAGTGTAAGCAATGAACATTTTTACGCCTAGCTTTGCTTTTCTTGCTGCAGCTTTGTCAGTTCCAATTTCTACTACGGGTTCATGTAACATATATTTTTGTTTTTAATTTTGAATTAAAATAAATTTTGTCGGCAAAGTTATCATTTAAAGCATACGAGCAAACTTTTAAATAGAGGTTTTATTCGCAATATTTAGATCGGAAATAAAAATAAGTGATTTATGCTAAGTCATTTAGATAAAAAATAGATGAGAATACAGTATTGTTCTGATTTGCACCTTGAATTTGGTCAAAACAGCAGGTATATTTCTAAAAACCCTCTTAAAGTTAGTGGCGATATTTTATTGTTAGCCGGAGATATTATTCCCCTCCATGATGAATTTTTAAACGACTCATTTTTTGGTTTTATCGCTGAAAACTATAAACAGGTTTTTTGGGTGCCGGGCAATCACGAATTTTACTACAAGGATATTACCGAATTCAGTAATTCGTACAATATTCGAATAAGAGACAATATCAATATCGTAAACAATGTTGCGTTAATTTATGAAAACATTCGCTTCGTTTTTAGCACATTGTGGACGAAAATAAGTCCTGAAAACGAGAGAAATATTGAACTGGGGGTTTCAGATTTTACAAGCATTTCGCACAAGAATAAAAAGCTTAAAACGAAAGAATACAACCTGCTGCATATCGAAGGTTTTGAGTTTATACAACAATCTGTAAAAGAATTGCATGAGAAAACTGTGGTAGTAAGCCATCACTTGCCCTCGAATTTGTGTAACTCTTCTGAGCATAAAAACAGCTCCATCAACGAAGCTTTTTGTGTCGATTTAACCGGTTTTATAGAGTCCAGTAATGTCAATTTCTGGATTTATGGCCATAGCCATTTTAATCAAAAGCCTTTGCAAGTTGGAAATACGATTTTACTAACCAATCAGTTGGGCTATGTGCAAAGCAATGAGCACAAAAGTTTTAAGCGGAATGCCTATTTTTCGATCTGAATAAAATAGGCGTATTCGGAGTTGAGTTTTGGTGAAAGTATTACCGAGTGAACAATTCCCCTCCTTTGGAGGGGTTAGGGGCGGGTATTTTTAACACCGTTTTATACCTTTTAAGTGCTTATTCGAAAATCGATACTGAGTTTGTTTTGATAGGCTGGTAGTTGCGACAGCAGTTTTTTTAGAATAGAAATTTCGATATCAATCAAACCCTTTGTATTTAATACATTCGATAAGGGTAAGTTGTTATCCAAAAGTTTAATCTGGTTTTTGAAACGTAGTTTCATTAAATAGTTGTACACGAAAATAATTTCATCGACAGTCTTCTTTTCAATAATGTGCTTCGATTTTAATGCCTCCAACCTTTCGATTGTGTTTGTGGCCCATATATTATTTTGAAGAGAATAGGTCCGTGCAAACATGATAATGTGATTAATGCTGCCTTTTAAATCCAGCATTTCTGCATTACTATCCGATAAAATGTTACCACCAGATATATTCTGAGTTTTGGTATTAAAGCTGTTAAAAGCCAGATGGTACAAAAAAACCGATTGCTGCGAAATCAAAGTATGAATCATTTTCCTTAATCGGTCTGCAAATTCTTCGCTGCCATATACGGTTCTGAAGTCGAAGAAAATTATTGCACCCAACAGATTCTGTGGCTCAGGGGTGATGATCCAGTGAGTAAAATACTTTTCCCAGGTACTTATTGGTTTGTTCCACTGCGGATTTTTTGCCATCACATTGCCCTTGCAATACGAATAACCTACATGGTTTAATGAGTTGCATACCATTTCGCCCAGTTGAATAAAATATTCGCTTACCAAAGCTTCTTTTTCTGCCGGAACATCTTCGTAAATGATGGCATTGTCCTGGTCGGTAAATAAACTTTCTTCCCTTCTACCCTCGCTGCCGAGACATATAAAAGAAAAATCAACAGGTGGCTTACCAAGTTTATGAATCGATAATTCAATAATTCTTTTCACCACCGAATCGGAAAAGGAGGAGGTAAGATTGGTGATATGTTTAATAAATATATCGCTGTTTATTAGCGGTTTAATAAATAGCTGATGTGCCTTATAGCATTGCCTTAATTCATCGTTTGTTTCTGCCTTACCTGCCTTGTCGATGTAGAGAGAGAGTGAGTTGGTGAAGTATTTATAGATTGCTTTGGTACTAAATATTCCTGTAATGGTATTTGTTTCATCCACTACAACCAGGTGGTTTATTTTTTTATCCTCACAAAGGTTAATTGCATCTATCACAGGAGTATCGCAACCTACATAAACAATAGGGGAACTCATAATTAAATAAACAGGATTCTCGAGGTTCAGTTTTAAGGATAGCACCCGTTTTTGAATGTCGTTATTCGAAATTATTCCGATGTAGTCGTTTTCATTTTTTGTAAGCAATAAACAATCGGTATTTTGTTTCGATAAAATCCTGACTGCTTCACCTATTGTCGAATCGGAATCGACTGAATAAAATGGGATAATGTAATTTTTAATGGCTTGCTCCAGTAAAAAACTAGTTGATTTTAAATCGGCAATGAGATTATTATACTGTGTTTTCTCATTTTCTTTTAGTGTAATGTCTTCGATTATTCCATCACACACCATATGCTCAGGATTTTCATTCTCAACGACTACTAGCGACAAGGCAACAATTGAACTGTTTTTGTTTTTAGAGTTTATAGCAAGAATTTTATTTTTAATATACCCTTCGGCCAAAAGACTTTTTCTGAGGTTTTTTCTTTCTTCTGGATCCGTAAATAGTTTTAGAATATTTACATCGGAAAGTTCGTGTAAGCTCTCAAATCCAAAAATGCGGATGGCTGTTTCGTTGGCAAACAAAATTTTACCTTTTGTATCGATTCTTACTTTAAAAAACCCCAGGTTTAAAGTGCCAATCAACTTTTGATAATCGAGGTTGGAAAAAGTCTGACCCCGATCGATACTGATGTCTTTCACAATAAATATATTCACTCTGTTACCAAAGAATTTGGCGGTTGATGTGGTAACAAGCACTTCTACAAATCCACCGCTTTTCTTTTTAAGATTTAGCTCAAATTGCCCCTCTTTAATTACAGAATTCTTTAAGAAAATATCGATGATATCTTTATTGTTGTTCTCGCTGATAATTTCATCGAGCGAACGGTGAATAAGCTCAGTTGTTTCGTACCCAATCATTCTACTCAATACCGCATTGGCAAAGCTGATTTTACTGTCAACAAGCATCAACAAACCTTCGGTTGCTGCTTCTACAAGTGTTCGGTATTTTTCTTTCGATTCGTTTAAATCCTTTTCGGCTTCAATTCGTTTGTGTTCGATGTTCAAACTTTGTTTGATAATATAAAATAGCAGCAAAGCCGTTAATACGGATATGCCAACCGATATCCAAAGCAATTTTCTGGAAAGGGCCGAAATCTCTTTCTTTACATCTTCGATATAAATACCTGTTCCAACAACCCAGTTCCAGGGTTTAAAAATTTTAACATACGATAACTTTGGAACAATGTGGAGCGAGTCGTCTTTCCATTGCCACATGTAGTTTACATAACCATGTTCCGATTTTTTAACTGTTTCGACACATTCTACAAATAACCTCTTACCATGCGGGTCGGTAAAATCCGATAAGTCCTTCCCATTGAGGTCGGACCTGAACGGATGCATGATCATATTTGGAAAGGTATCGGTTATCCAAAAATAATCTTTGCCTTCATCGCCATAGCGTAAATACTGTATTCTCGAAATTGCAATTTTCTGGGCCTCTTCGCGTGTAAGTAGTCCATTTCGCTCGTCGGTTTCAAACTCCGACAGTATGCTCCACGCCGAGTTGGTAAGCTCTTGTATCATTTCCCGCTTTCCGTTCATGATATTCTGCTGGAAACGAGGGATAATGATTAAGAATATCGTTAGAATAAACAATAAAATGGTGAGGATTGTAGGAAGTATTATTTTCAGATAAAACTTTTTCATACCTATTGAACCCAGAAAAATTTCTGCTGGCTGTATAAAGGTA
Source organism: Bacteroidales bacterium (assembly GCA_035913795.1). GTDB lineage: Bacteria > Bacteroidota > Bacteroidia > Bacteroidales > UBA10428 > UBA10428. The sequence continues at coordinate 61,557 of JAMIIA010000174.1, read as the reverse complement.
GCTTAAAGCCAGAAATTGTTGGCATGCAAGAATAAAAATCATATACACAAGTATGGTATTTCTGCCTGATTTACCTTACTTAAACACCCAAAGCCCGGGTACAGAAAAATACAAATATTTATGTTGAAGCCTATTCGATCGCGAATATTCTTTGGTTAAAATCGTGCCGCCTTACTAAAAAATGGCAGGGTTTATTTTGTTATAAAATCAATACTTTTGAAAAAAAACGCTCCTTAACGCAACCATTGTTCGTTTCAGTCATCTATTCTTACTAAAAGCATAACCCTATTTAAATGAGAAACAAAATTCTACTTTTCCTTTTCTTCCTTATCTCAGTCCACCTAAAATCGCAAATTGTCATTAACGAGTATTCCTGTTCAAATATAAAGCGGGTTGTTTTAGTGCATGACACAATTTGGTTTCCGGTTTATGATTCGAATGATTACGATACGACTATAATCTGGGACTTAAAAACAGAAGATTTTTTCAATGCCGACTCTTCAACCATGGATTCAATCCCTTACGTTTGGTCGTATGCCATGGAAGACTCCACCTGCGTTACCTGTCGCGATAACTATGGTAAACTGGAAGATTGGATTGAATTATACAATGCAGGCAACGAACCGATTGATATAACTGGTTATTACTTAAGCGACAAGGAAACCAACCTTGTCAAGTACCAGATACCTTCCTGCAGCCCCATTCCTGCCAAAGGATTTAAAATAATTTTTGCCAGTGGAAGAAATCTGATTGAAAACGATACCATTCATACCAATTTTAGGTTAACCCAAACCAAAGACAAAAAAGAAACCATTTTTCTTTCCGATAAGAATGGCAACCTGATTGATGCAATAGATATTCGAAAAACAAAAGGCTGTAGTTCGTATGGCAGGGTAAATGACGGAGTATCAAACTGGGGTGTGTTTGTAAATCCTACCGCCGGAAAATCCAACAGCAACGAAAAATCGTTTATAAAGTATTCGCCCAAACCCAAGTTCAGTCACGATGCCGGATTTTACAGCAGTGCCATCGCAGTGAGTATTTCAGGCACAGCTTCTGAGAATGAAACCATTTATTATTCTGTCGATGGTTCAGAGCCTGGCACACAATCTTATGTGTATACGGCGCCGGTAAGCATTGACAAGACAACCATTCTCAAAGCAATAATTGCAGACAGTGACACCACTATTCTTCCTGGATTTATACAATACGGCACTTATTTTATCAGCGAAAATCACAGCTTACCTGTAATTTCCATTTCCGGCAGCCTGTTGGATAGTTTGGCCATGGGCTTAAAAGAAGCCCGTCCGTGGGGAACCATAGAATATTTCGATACCAGCGGAACAAGAGCTGCCGATTCGTATGGTGAGTTTAATTCGCATGGACAGGATTCATGGGTAAACGATCAGCGAAGCCTCGATTTTGTTGCCCGCGACGAAATGGGGTATAGCAAAGAGTTAAAAGAAAAGCTCTTTACCCTTTCCGACAGGAAAAATTTTCAGCGCATCATATTACGTGCCTCCGGCGACGACAACTACCCTGCAACTACCGATGGCATACAAAACATTTCGAATTTGGGAAGCGCTCATCTTAGAGATGCCTATTTCCAAAACCTTTGCAAGCAGGGAGATATGAAACTTGATGTAAGGGCCGCCTCGAAATGTGTTGTTTATTTAAACGGCAACTACTGGGGAGTATATGATATAAGAGAAATTCCCGATGACCATGATTATACCGAGCATTACTACAACCAGGGAAAATATGATATACAATACCTTTTAACCTGGGGATATACCTGGGCAGAATATGGAGGTGAACAGGCATTTGAAGATTGGTACGAGCTTACCGATTTTATTTTCAGCCATTCGATGGCAAACCAAAGTAATTTCGACAAAGTAGCAGCTGAATTAGATGTTGAAAGCTTAACAGATTATGTAATTGGCCACTCGATTTCTGTGTCATCCGACTGGCTGGTATACAATACAGGATGGTGGAGAGGCCTTAACCCAGAAGGGGACCATAAAAAATGGGGCTATATTCTTTGGGACAACGATGCCTCTTTTGCCTTCTATATTAATTACACAGGAATACCCGACACCTCAGCAAATGCAGCTTTTTGCAACGTCGATCATTTGACCGAATGGTCCGATCCGGAGAGGCATATTCAGATTCTCAATAAATTGCGTGGTAACCCAGGGTTTAATAATTATTACATTTCGCGATACATCGATTTAATCAATACCACTTTCAGCTGCGAAAATATGCTGCACCAGCTCGACAGTCTTAAAGCGTTAATTGCACCCGAAATGTACCGGCATAACGAACGCTGGCCTGGCGGGAGCTATGAAGAATGGGAAAAAAACTATGATCGCTTAAGAGATTTTGTAACAAGAAGATGCGGTGCATGGGCAGAAAACAAATTGGATAGCTGCTACAACCTCACTGGTCCCTACAATATCACCTTCGACGCCTTACCACGAGAAAACATTGCATTGGATGTAAATTCGCTTCAGATTACAAATTTGCCCTGGAATGCTGCCTATTTTGGCAACATCGATATTGCACTAAATGCGTATGATACCTCCACTTTCGATAAACCATTTTATAAATGGAAATCGAACGAAAGTGTGTTCTTAAAATCTGAAAGCATTGCAAACAATAGTTTAAGGATTAACAAAAACGATCAAATTTTAGCCCTTTTTCAGGAGGAAACCGGCATCGACGACAACAAAGCCAATATGCAACAGGTGCACATTTATCCGACATTTGTTTCTGACAATTTTACGGTTCATTGCTTTCTTCAATCGCAATCGGAGGTTTTAATTTCGCTTTATACCATTGATGGTAAAAAGTTGGAAGATTTTTATTCTGGAACAATCGCAGCCGGCGAGCATGAGTTAAGCTTTCGATTGAAAAAACAAAGCTTAAAAGACGGAATCTATTTTATTCAGTTTAATAGCAACGATTTTACCAAAAATGAGAAAATTATTGTTTCACATGAATAAAATATTCACAGCTGCCTTATTGCTGTTGATTTTAAAAACCACTTTGAGCGGGCAAACCGAAGATTGGTATGCCCAGCAATTAAATGCCGGAATAGTATCGTTGGATTCTGCGAATACACTTAAGGGTTACACTCAAAGCTCGGTTTTTTTCTACAGAATATTCGAAACAAACCCTAACGACTGGAGGTCAGCATATTATTATATCTATGCCTCCTTAAAGTGTACCGAAGACTCGAATTTAAATAATAAGCCCGTTGTTCTAAATGCAGTACAAACCTTCTTCGATCAAAGTGGTAAAAAGTTTAGTGGTTTGGTTGAATTCAATATTCTCGAAGCAAAACTGAAATTGCATCAATACCAATATACCAACGACAGTGTGGCCCTGCTTGACTGCGCCTTTTTATTGAAAAATGCACTCGCCGGCGATCAAAAAAATATCCGCGCTCACTATGTATTGGCGCAGTATTTTCTTGTAAAATATCCGGATTCAGAGTATGGAAGGCAACAAGCCGGCGAATGCATTCAACTGGCATTAGAAAATAGCACCAAAAAACCGGAAGATGAATTCCTGCCCTATGCATGGGGGAAATCAGACCTTGAGGCAATGGCTGCTCGTTTGAAATTACAGTGATGCAAAATCTTTCACGATCGATTTTTACTTTTCGCGTGGGATAACTTATAGAAACACTGTTTCTCTTTCTTTAATTTAAACGAAATTCAGTGCTAAAAACTACCCATCTCATTCTGAAATGCTACCCTTTGAAGCATCCCTCTTATTTAGGAAAAAATGCATTCTTCCTCTGAAACCGCATAATAGTAGGAACACATTTTCTAATGTAGTTTATTTTTTTAAGTTGCTGATATTATTGAGTTGTGCTCCATTTTAAAAAAAGACAGCGTTCCTGATAGAAGCGAAATCAAAAAGCAAAATTTTCAATAAAAAATTGGATTATATAAAAACTTAGATTACATTTGCTCTCATGAGAGAATAATTCTCAATAAGGAAATATTCAATGAAGTTTTTAATAGAGAATATAAGGAATAAATTTTCGGAAAAGGGATTAAAGATAACCCCTCAGCGAGTTGTTATACTTGAAGCTATTTATAAATTAAACAATCATCCGACTGCCGATAATATTATTGAGTATATCAGAGAGTCACATCCAAATATTGCTACGGGGACAGTATATAAAGTTTTGGATACACTTGTTGAAAACGGACTAATTAAAAAGGTTACTACGGATAAAGATGTTATGAGATACGATGGTATAATTGAAAATCACCATCATTTGTATTGCTCTGAATGCGATTTAATTGAGGATTACAAGGACGAAGAATTAGATGAATTATTACATAATCATTTTAAAAACAAAAATATAGAAGGATTTAAGATTGAAGATATAGTTCTTCAAATTAGAGGCACTTTTAATAAATGCTAATTATTCACTTTTAAAAAATAGGAGGTTTATATTATGTCAAACGGCAAGTACAGGTCTATTGTGAAATTAGATTTCCAATATGCACACAGATTTATGAATTATGCAGGAGAAGCAAGTTATCTTCACGGACACTCAGGATATTTAACTATCGAAATCGAAGGAGATTTAGATAAAAGCAATTATGCTTATCCTGTAAAAGAAGCTCAAAAATTAGCTTGGGCAGTTGCAGACAATTTTCATCATGGAACGATTTTTCAAGAAGGCGACCCTTTACTTGATTTAGTGTTGCAAGGATATGAGAAAACAGGAATGAAAGGTACAACTAATAGATATGGAGCACCTGCCAAGGCTCTTAACCACGAATTGGTTAAATCTTTTCCAGAAAGTAGGGTAGCAGTAAGTACAGGCCCTTCAACATGCGAATGGTTTTGCACAGTATTCTATGAATTGTTGAAAGACAAATTGAATATTAAAAAAATTGAATTCCGTTCTTCTTCATTGAATTGTGCTTCAAGAGATTTTTAGTAAGAAAAAACATCAAAAAAATTTGAAATCTACTAGCTAATCCAGTTAGTAGATTTCTTTTTGTGACAGGATTTAATAAAGAATTTTGACGCTTGAATGAAAAAAAACGGAGCACAACAGCACCTACACCCAATGCGGTTTCCGTGGGATTAGAACAGCTTCCTGCATTAATAAAATCAGCAGGTGGCGGGACAGATTCCGGTTTTAATTCCGCACAGGGCATAGCTGCGGGGCGTTGGCAACAAATGGGGCAGGATTGCGAACTATTTATAATAAGATTATATTTACACAATGACTGCGAGAGAATTAAATATTGCAAAGATGATAGGCTTGAGGATAAAGCATCAAGATCCTAAAGCTGAGGTGATTATTTTTGGCTCCCATGCAATTGGACAAGCTAAAGATGAGTCTGATTGGGATGTGCTAATTCTGATAGATAGGCCAAAATATGATAGATCTGTCGAAGAGAGATATCGGAACGAGATGTTTCAATTAGAGTTGGAGCTTGGTGAGCCAATTTCTACTTTAGTTTACTCAAAGGATGATTGGGAATCAAGATTTATTTATACTCCGCTATATCAGAATATTAAACGTGAAGGAGTTAAGATATCATGATAGGTTCGCAAGAGGATTATATTCAGTACCGACTTGATAGATCTGAGGAGATTTTTCAAGATGCACAGTTACTTGCCGACAATAAGAGATGGCGGTCATGTGTTAATAGACTATACTATTCTTGTTTTCATCTGATAAATGCTCTTCTTTTTCAAGACGGTATTACAGCAAAATCTCATGATGGATTAAAAACTAAGTTTCTTCAACAATACGTTAAGACAAATGTGATTGATATCGAGTATGGTAAATTATATTCTCGTTTGATAGACTGGAGACAAGAAAGTGATTATTCCGTTTACGTTGATTTTAGTGAAGATGATGTTGTCCCTCTGATAGAAAATGTTGAGAAATTCAATTCACTTTTAATCAAAATGATTAATTCTAAAAACTAAATCAGCCGCTAACAATCGGTATAAGGCATGTCGAGCGTTTCAGGGTGCAAAGGTTGATACTCGCATTTAAAGTTGGTGTAATCTTATAAGTATTCGCCCTGTAATCCGCCATGACCTCATACCGCCTTGCCGTTAGGCCTAATTAGATTGCGGTAACTTGAAACTAATGAGTGTTAAATATACTTATTTAAAGTATACCCGTAAGGTTCGAAACTAGTGAAATTAAAACACTTTATACCCGAACGGATTTATTTTATTATTTATGTTTATATTTGTACCCGTTAAGGTATAAAAAATGAATAATTTATCAGCATTTATCAAGTTTCAGAGAAAAAAGCTTGGCATTACCCAAGAAGAACTTGCTTTAAAAGCAGGAGTTGGCGTTCGCTTTATCCGTGACTTGGAGCAAGGTAAAGAAACACTACAATTAAACAAAGTAGAACAAGTGCTTCGCTTGTTTGGATTTCAATTAACCCCAAACAAACAACGGATTGATGCCTATGACATTTTCTGGAATTATTTCAATAAAGGTGTGAAAATTACTCTTGCCAACAAGCTAACTAGATATGGAATAATTATAAAAGAGATTATTGATAAAAAAGAAAATAAAATTTTTGCATGGAAATTTGTTCCGAACAATAATGCAATACAATATCAGCAAAAGCCTGATGAAAGGTTAACGGAAACAATAAATCATGCAGATATCATATCAATAGAAAACCAGTGAAACACGTTTCTATATGAAAAAAGGATTGGTTTATAAAAAAGATAAAATGGCAGGACTAGTATGGGAAGATGAAAATGGATATTTTTTTCAATATGATAATGACTACCTGCTAAATCCACTTTATGGAGAAGTAAGTAGGACTTTACCGTTACGTTCTGAAGTTTTTACAGACAAAAATATGCTGCCTTTTTTTGACGGATTGATACCAGAGGGATGGTTATTACAGATAGCCATCAATAATTGGAAACTTAACCCAAGAGACAGGATGAGTTTACTGCTGACACTTTGTAAAGATTGTATTGGCGATATATCAATATTAAAAAGCTAAATACATGAACTGCTTACTTTGCTATAAGCCCCTGACATTAGATGAAGTTGATTATCACATTAGGTGTATCACTAATATTTTTGGATTGAAACAGATGCCAGAGCTTGATATAGATGAAAAAAAATTAAGTGATTACGCGAAAAGAATTGTTGGAGCAAACAATGCAATAACCGGAGTACAACCTAAGCTAAGTTTGTGGTTAGAAGAAAGCAAGAAAAATATGCGCTTTACCATTGTGGATGATAAAAGCAACTACATTATCAAACCACAAAGTGAAACATACATTTCATTGCCAGAAAATGAGGACTTATGTATGCACCTTGCAGCAGAATTGGGAATAGAAGTAGCGACACATGGTTTGGTAAGAATGAAAAGCGGAAGGCTTGCATACATTACAAGGCGGTTTGACAGGAACAAAACAACTAAAATAGCAAGTGAAGATTTGTGTCAACTCTCTGAAAGCCTCACAGAGCACAAATACAGAGGAAGTTATGAGAAAGCGGGCAAAACTATAAGGCAATTTTCAACTCAACCAGGTCTGGATATGTTACGGTATTATCAACTTGTTCTGTTTAGTTTCATTACAGGGAATGCAGATATGCACTTGAAAAATTTTTCAATGCTTGAAAGAGAAGACGGTACATTTAGTCTTAGTCCTGCTTACGACCTGGTTAGCACTTATCTTGCAATAAAGAACGAACCCGAGCAAATGAGTTTGAATTTAAATGGAAAGAAAAATGAACTTTCCAAAAAAGACTTTGATAATTTAGGTTCGAATTTGCTATTGAATGAGAAACAAATATACCACTGCTACAAATCTTTTGCCGACAATTCAGGTAAAATTCACTGGTGGATTGATAACTCTTTTTTAACCTTTGAACAAAGGGACTTGTTAAAAAAACTAGTCTCAAAGAGAATTGAATTACTAAATCCAAAATAAATAATAGTTACATAAAAACAAGCCAGCGGCTAACTCATACTAGCGAGCAAAAGGGACTCAGCGGTTTGCTGACCTTACATATCGAAAAAAAAATCTTGTAAACTGATAGGTGATCACTTCACAATCCCCCGCATGACATCATACCGTGGGAAAGTTTTATGAAAGCCTAAAAAAATGCTAATCAAACACTATTTTTGGAGACCTAAAAAAGATTACTAATTAAGAAAGGATTAAAACAATGAAATGTCCAAATTGTAATGTTAACCTGGTAATGACGGACCGTAGTGGAATAGAAATTGACTACTGCCCTGATTGTCGTGGTGTATGGCTCGACCGCGGAGAACTTGATAAAATTATTGAACGTTCTTCACAAAATACGAATATGCCACATGATAGTTATGCGAATAAACAGCAATATCCAAAAGATAATGACTATCGTTACAAAAAGAAAAAAGGATTATTGGGGGAGTTGTTTGATTTTTAATACAAAGGCATGGGTTACATCTTCTTAAGTTAAAGAATAGAAGCTTTTAAACTACCCGAGCCAGAAATTAAGCAAAAAACCCAACACGGTGTATAAACCATTGGAGTTTATGCCAGCTTACTTTCCTTTATTCACGGTTGTTCGAGCGATTGCATGCGAAACAATCCATCATTAACAGGGCATTTTCTTGCCCGACTTTTTCAGCGCTAAAAATTGGAGTATATTTATGGCATAGTACTGCGCACTAGCACCGCAAGTATTGCACAAAAAACCTTTGGTTGCCATCGAAAAAAACAAAACGGTTCCGATTATGAAGGGTAAAATAGAATATCAATTCACTGCCACCATTTGGAGATATTCGTCCCCAAAAGGAGGTTGGTATTTTGTTTCGCTTCCGCCAGAAATTTCAAAAGAGATTAGAGAAAATCTAAAATGGCAAGAAGAAGGTTGGGGACGTTTAAAAACAAGTGCAAAAATTAATACAAACGAGTGGGAAACAAACCTTTGGTTTGACACGAAAATGAATACTTATCTATTGCCCCTCAAAGCTGAGATAAGGCGAGAAGAAGACCTTGATATCGACAAATTCGTCAATATCACCATTTCGATTTGATCTTCCGAATGTTCATCCAAAACATGCAAACACAAGCAAGGAAAAAAATAACAGCTATTCCAGCTCAATTACATCAACCAGCCTGCAAAATCTCAGTGCCCTATTTCTTAATTATTAAATCATAAAAATTATTCTGGTCATTTCGCAATTCCATTATATACATGCCACTTTTAAGCTGGCTTATGTCTAAAGAGCCCGGAATAGAAAGCTTAACCTTATATACTAGTTTTCCTTCCATATTAAAAAATGCAGCCTCGCCAAAGCCGAAGAAATTGCCTTCAATAAACAACCAATTTTCGGTTGGGTTAGGAAAAACAGCATAAGCCAATTCTGGCAAATCTTTCAAACCTATGGGTTCACCAGTGCTTTTAATTCCAAAATGCAAAATAGTGCCCGTCTCCCCCACTGCCCAAACATGGTTATCATCTATAGCAACCACATCGTTCAGGCGCCCAAGGGTATCGACACTTTGGTCGCTCGTAATAAGCATATACAAAATAGGCGAATAAGCCATGTAAACAATGGATCCATTATCGCCAACTGCCCAGAATTTTAAATTCTCAAGGCCTGAAATTGCTCTTAGGGTATCATCAAAGGGTAGCTCATAATCTGTTGAATTTGCCCACTTATCTTTTGTAAAATAAACCAGACCGCCAGAACCTACCATGCAACCATACCGATCTCCTGCATTGTACACATCCTTAAGGTCAATTCCCCAGGGAAAAATGCTCATCCACCAGTGTTCGCCCATGTCAGAAGTAAGAAGAAAAAAACCACCCGTTCCACAGATATTTCCATCCAGCGAATCGCGGAAACTGATATTGAGCATGGCTCCGCTCAGAAAGTGATCTTCCATTTGCCGCTTCCAGTGGTTTCCGCCATCTTCGGTTACCATAATATAATTGATGGTATCGTCCAAATTGTGATAGCCTGCTGCCCAACCAATATTTTCGTTGGCAAAAAATACATCGTTGTAAAGAATTCTATTGCTGTCGACGCGGCTTGTCCAGTTTTCGCCAGAATCGTTGGTGTATAAAAGCCTACCGTATTCCCTGTCTGAACGGTAACCGGAAATCCAGCCAATGTTCTCATTGATGAAGAAAATTTTAGTGGCGAAAAGATTAGTTAATTCGTTCTGAATTTCCCAATTCTTACCGCCATCATGGGTGCGAAGCACTACTCCGTTTTCGCTGATAACCCAGCCATTCAGGGTATCGATAAAGGAAACCGAAATAAGTTCCTCGTCAATCGGACAATCCTGCAGATGCCAAACCGGCTGTGCAGTGATGCTTATATTCCACAAAAAAAACGAAAGGGCTGTAAAAACAAGCTGCAAGGTTTTCATATTGGAGTAGGCATTAAAGTCGGATATCAGGCGTTTGCCAAACTATTATTCTTAAGGGAAGGTATTGGCCTAAAGGGTGTAAGATGCCTAAATCCTGCCCTCGAAGGAAATGAGGTTGTATCGACCAATTACAGGCACTTTTTGGCAGCGGAAAAGCCTATCCGGATTTCTTCCGGTGAACATTGACCAGGAAGCATTTTTAACTATCGTACACATCAGTTTTCGTCAACCAAAACTGTTTGGTGCAAAGCATTAGAATGCTGCAGATTCAGTAATTAACACACGTTAAATTTACAACTATTTCAAGCTAGAGTCAAGATAATCAACCGAATTAGTTTGTACCCTGGACCCAGGGGTTTTAGTTCTCTTTGGCTGAATCAAAAAAAAACTATTTTCTTGATTCGTATTTATACACCGCTTTCTTTATTCTATCCATTATGGCTATTCCCAAGCCTTCTTCCAAAACAGGTTCAATAAAAATTTGCTTTACCTGCTCATCGTCTTCCATGGCATGAAGCGAGGAGAAAAGATTGGCTGCAATTTCGAGGAGGTTATTGTTTTTGGAAGTAAAAATTACTCTTTCACTTTGAGGGATTTCGTTTTTCAGGCTATGTAAAATCAGACCCGAATTAACGGGTAGCTGTGTGGACTGGTTTGAATATAAATACAAGGGTTTATTGGGCGAATAGTGGCTTTTTAATAATCCGGGGGCAATTAATTTTTCCGATTTATGCGTATCGAAAACAAATAAGCCGGGTAAGGCATTTTTTATTTCATCGATTGTAATTTTACCCGGGCGAAGCAATGTGCAAATATTCCCTTCGACCGATACGATGGTAGATTCGATTCCAATTTTTGCTTTACCCCCATCTAAAATAAAATCGACATTGGGCAGTTGTTTTTTCACATGGCTGGCACTCACCGGACTTAAATTGCCGAATTTATTGGCACTTGGCGCCGCTATCGGACAGTTCGAAGTTCGAATGAGGCTTAATGCAATTTCGTTGTCTGGCATTCTGATACCCACAGAAGAAAGGCCTGAAGTGACTATATCCGGAACTGCACTGCTTTTTGGTAAAACGATGGTTAATGGCCCGGGCCAAAACTTTTCGGCCAACTTCAATACTAACTCGGTAGGCTCATTGGTAAGTGTTTTTAAATCGCCGATCGAAGCAATATGCACGATAAGCGGATCGAATGAAGGCCTTTCCTTTAGGGCAAAAATCTTTGCCACTGCAATCGGATTAAGTGCATTGGCCCCGAGTCCGTAAACTGTTTCTGTTGGAAATGCTACCAGCCCACCATTATTAATAACCCGAGCAGCCGCTTGTATTTGTTCTATATCCATTTACTCTGACTTTACCAGCACTTTTACTTTAACTCTGTTGTAACCCTATATTCAATTTACAAGCTGTTACCATGGTTTCACTTTCTAGACGAGGCAAACAATGGCGCTCTAACAAATGGGTATACATGTTTAACGAACTACCTTGCAGCAGAGCTGTCAAGGTATCAAAATGGAATCTTTTTTCAATCGCTGCAAAGCAGCGGAGTATTAACCGAACCGCCGCATGGCGGAGAGCTCGGCGAAGCCAAACTCATTTATCCCGATACGCTGCGCTATCGGGATTATTAGTTTCACTGAGCTCCCTTTGGTCGGTTCCCTGCGGTCATGAAATAGTTCATTCAACTTACAAATTTCAAGTTTTACATGAAAAACTTGAAATTTGAGTTTCACGAATAAAACAGCCACCGACCTTATCATTTTAGTATCTTATTCGCTTTGTGTTGTTAAAAACGAATACTGATAATCCATAGGAATAATCTCCAGATATTCTTCAACACTTCCACCCCTCAGGCAGGTTTCAATAATTCTTCTACCTATTGGGTTCAGATCAGGACTAAGGTATTTCTGCAATTCTCTTCTGAAAAAATCATACAATATTTCAGCACCTGCGTCATAACCCGCTGTTTCAACTTCGACCTGTTTGTGAACCTGAAGGAAACGAGAAGGGATTTTTGCGCCCTCGATGGTTAAATAATTAAGTTCGAAACCCAATAAAGGACAGCGAGCAAACTGATACTGGTCGCTACGAAGTTTGGCATTCCCCCTGCGGGTAAGATACTCTCGCATTAACAATTGCGGTTTAAATCCTACTTTCCAAACTCCTATGTGTTGGTTTGGAACCAATGTATAGCGTGTACGAGGTGTTTTAATGATTTGGTCGAGTAATAAATTGGCATGGGTAATCATTCTTCCGGTAGCAAAAGGCCAGTACGAGCCAACGCCTTCGCTTCCCATTACACCACCCTCCACTATACTGGGGTTGGCATGCCCACGTGGGGAAACCAATCGCCATAACCAGGCAAGTGCGGGAGGTAAAATATGAAAGAGACCTACAATACCATAGGTCGGGTTTTCTTTGGAACAAGGAGGGGTTCTAACCCCAAAACTTCTGACATCGATGGTTACTGCACTATTAATCACATTAGGCACAATGCTCCTAGGTACAACAACCCTCGGGTTTGGGCATCTTACCCCAGGGCTATCTTCGATATGATCCCAGATAAGAGCTGTACACTCTGGTTTCGAATTTATATTTAAAAACAAGAGAGGCTCTTTAGGTTTTATGGTTAACTTCTCCAAAAATGGCTCGTCGCCATAATTGGTAACCCCATCGACTCTTATAAACCAAGCGTTCTCGGCATCTATTAAAGATAACTTTCCGTTATTTTTTTGAATGGAGGGATGGCACATAGCCATATCGTCGGTAACAGGATTAAAAGAACAGAAAATTGGAAGATTTATTAACCTATTTTCGCCTGTTATGGTATTAATTCCAATTACCACCTGACCATTCTCTTCTCGCACAATGCTTTGAAGCATTTCGCTTTTACCCCCTCCACTTGCTCCTTCGTGCATAAAGGTTGTAACGTTATCGTAAGGGCTTACAGCCTGCACAGTAGAGCAATGGGTTGTAATCCAACCTTCTCTTTCACCCTTGGTTAAAAGAGCACCGTACAAGCCTTTCTTCGCACTTGGACCTGGATACAAATTGTAGGAGAAGATTTCGTGAATTCCTTCCGATCGCTTATGAACCACAACTTGTTTCCCATTAAAATGGGTATGCCTAAAAGTTGGTGCCACATAGATGGCCGACTCTATTAAAAAGTTTTCGGGTAATTCGTCAATGGGTATAATTTGTTGAAGCATGGCAAGCCCCATTGCAAAGAAGCCTGCATTGGCCGGAGCAATTGCTATTCCTCCGGTGCCTATACCATTTCTACCTGCAAAATAAAAAAACACTGCTAAATCCTGCGATTGAAGCCAGGCAATTGTTTCTTTTCTTAACTTGTCGAAATCATAGCCAAATCTATCGCTAAACCTTTCCTTATCGCTTGGTAAGTCGTCGCCAATAAACATAGTATCCGGATCTCTGCGGCGCATATAAGCCTCGGTATAGTTGGCTGAAATACCATTTGAAACCTTGTGAACAATGGCCTCGGTAAAAATCTTGTTATTCGGAAGTGAATAGTTCACTTCGAAATAATTATTTTTCTCTCCACCTACTGCTGCAACAGCCAATTGCTTCACACTATCATATACCTGATAATTTTTACAGCCACTAAGAATAACTGTAGCATCGTCGGGTAAGCCAATTTTTCTTTTTTCCAATACTTTAAATAATTGACCCATTCTTTTTAGTATTTAATTTCCGATACAAAGCTAATAATATTTTAATTCCATTTACAATTTATACTCCCTTCCAAGTCTTTGCTAACAGCTATCAAAGAAATTGGCACTATTAGTTTCGAATTGATAATAATAACAGCTTGTTTAATGTCAGTTACATTTTTTAACAGATAGCTTATATAAACCTGCAATATCTGCAAAAAACTGAAGAAAATGAAATATCCCAGGCTGGTTTTTGTGAATATAGGATTTAACAGTTATTATATTCCAAGTGCTCTTTTTTGCAAAGCGGAATCGCTATTTTTGTAACGCATCAACCACAAGAAGAAGATCAATGCGGAAGTTCAAGGTTTTCGATCAGTATAAATTCAGTCTTGCCTGGATACTTATAATGGCTTACTTGCTTTTTAGTCCGTCCAATACCCTGCCTCGTGCGGGCTTTTTACATATAGCCCATTTCGATAAGGTGGTTCATTTTGGTATGTTCGGTATGTTGACCCTGTTGTTTTTTTTCGAAACGGAGCGACAAGGCTTTTACCAAAAGAACACCCTTCTGATTTTTCTTGGAGCAAGTCTGTTGTTTGGCGCTTTTTCGGAACTCGTACAGGCCTTTCTGATCGAAGGCCGCCATGGAAGCTTTGCCGACCTTATTTCGGATTGCGCAGGCATACTCGCAGGACTTGGCGCTTATTTTTTAATACTAAAAAAATATTCGCTATTCGGGCTTCGCGATCGGATGGAGAATTAACAGCACGAAATTTTATCGATTCTACGCTGATGGCGTCCCCCCTCGAAGGCTGTGTTTAAGAAAGTAGTCACAATTTTTTGTGCTTCTTCCTTGCTAAGAAAACGTGCCGGCAGGGTACACACATTGGCATCGTTGTGTTCTCTTGCCAGTTTGGCAATTTCTGCAGTCCAACACAAGGCCGAACGTATGCCCTGGTGTTTATTTAAAGTCATGTTAATTCCATTGCCGCTGCCACACATAGCAATGGCGAGCTCATACTTTCCTTCTTCCATAGCCTGAGCCAGCGGATGGGCATAATCGGGATAGTCGACACTCTCGGCAGAGTGTGGTCCAAAATCATCTACGTCTATTCCTTGGGTTCTAAGGTACTCAACAAGGTAGCTTTTCATTTCGAAACCAGCATGGTCACTGGCCATTGCAATTTTCATATTCAATAGATTGTAGTAACTAATCGATGTGCTGCGAAGTTAAAAAAAATCGGAAGGCAATCTACTAACAAGTATATGGAAACAACTTGTGAATAGATTGTTGATTTTGTTCGATAATTTATGATAGAAAACACTTGATTTATCCGGAATGACTTCTGTATAATACAAGGCAAGCACATTTCAAAGGATAAAACAGGTGAACTTTTCGCTATTTTTTAGGTGGTTTTTCAACAACTAACACCTGTTTATATCGCTAGTTTTTTTCAGCATATCATATATTAACAAGCTGTTAATTATTGCAAGAAACAAATGATTTTCAGTATTTTTGAGCCACATTACCTGTTGATATTTGTGTTAACTCACTATTGGTAACAAATAAGCAAGTGAATTGCATTTATTTAATGAACACTATTAACAGCCTAACATCATCATCATAAAAAATTTTAAATTATTCCTTTTTATTATTTTATATGTTTAATAAGTCTGATATTGAAAAATATGGGTTTCTGAATTTGAAAGCAGATAAAAGTATTCATTTTCCAAAAGCCATCAATCAGCTTTGCAAAGAGAAAAATGCCGTAATTTTTGCGCACTACTACCAAACAGGCGATATTCAGGATATTGCTCATTTTGTTGGTGATAGTTTGGCACTTGCACAGCAGGCTGCACGCACCAAAGCCGATATTATACTGCTTTGTGGGGTACATTTTATGGCCGAAACTGCAAAAATTCTTTGTCCGGATAAAAAAGTGCTCTTACCCGATACAAAAGCTGGTTGTTCCCTGGCTGATAGTTGTAATCCTGTTGAATTTAAAGAGTTTCGTGATGCTCATCCCGATCACACTGTAATAAGTTATGTAAACACTTCTGCTGCAATAAAGGCACTTACCGATATTGTTTGCACTTCTACCAATGCTTTGGCAATTGTAAATAGCTTGCCTCAAGAAGAAAAGATAATTTTTGCACCCGACAGAAACCTTGGCAGTTACATTCAAGCGCAAACTGGTCGCGAAATGTTAATTTGGGATGGAGCTTGTCATGTGCACGAGGAGTTTTCACTGGAACGTATTCTGGCTATTAAAAAAGAGCATCCAAAGGCAAAGATTATAGCACATCCTGAGTGTAAAAAACCTATCTTACTTGTTTCAGAATTTATTGGTTCTACAGCTGCATTGTTGTCATTTGTGAAAAAAGACAATGCGATAAGTTATATTGTCGCCACCGAATCGGGTATCTTGCATCAAATGAAAAAAGCTTGTCCCGAGAAGGAATTTATTGCTGCCCCTCCTATCGATTCAAGTTGCGGGTGTAACGATTGTAGTTTTATGAAATTAAATACCCTTGAAAAAATATACCATACACTAAAATACGAGTTACCTGAAATTTTTGTCGAAGAATCAATTCGTATCAAGGCTGTTAAACCGATTACTCGAATGCTCGAAATATCCGAAAAACTTTCACTTTAATGAGGCATAGATTTATTGTTCTTCTTTTAATTGTGTTGTCGGTATCTGTTTTTGGTCAGGCAGAGCTTAATCCGAATGGATATAACAAGATATTTTATCCAAACGGAAGCCTTCAGAGCGAGGGCTATTTAAAGGAAGGTAAACCCGAAGGTTTTTGGGTGAGTTATTACCCTACCGGTATCAAGAAGTCTGAAGGGAGAAGAACAAATTTTCAGTTAGACAGTATTTGGGTATTTTACAGTTTAGTGGGCGATACTGTTTCTAAAATATCTTACCTCAATGGCCTTAAGAACGGATATACTTTCAAGTATTATGAAAAGCCTGAACAGGTAATTGGAAATTTGCAGAGCAAAGAGCTTTTTGTAAACGACGAACTGGAAGGAATAGCTTATTATTATTTTGAAAATGGGAGCGTAAAGGAAATGGCCAATTATGCTAATAACAAACGTGAAGGATTTTCATACGAGTTCGAAACAGATGGACGAATCATCACGATCTTTTCTTATCGGAAAGGTGTTATAAAAGAGCGGGTTCGATTGAACCGGTATAATGAAAATGGCAACAAAGAAGGACTATGGCAGGAATTTTATGAAGGTTTTAGGGTTAAAAACGAAAGTTACTTCAAAGATGGTCTGTTAGATGGTTACTACAAAGAGTATACAAGCAATGGCGAGCTGGTGTTAACGTTGTTATACCGCGATGGGAATCTTATTGAACGAGTGAATGAAGGTGCCATAGAATCGATAGAAAAACAAGTATTCACTGACGATGGAATACTGAAAAGCTCAGGACCCTATATCGAGAATAAACCTGTTGGTATTCATAAGGAGTTTGACCGCAGTGGAATTGTTGTAAAAACGCTTGTGTACAACGATTTTTCTGAGCTTATAGGCTCTGGTATTATTAACGACGAAGGCCAGCGAAATGGTAATTGGGAAGATTATTATCCCGGAGGAGCTGTAAAAGCAAAGGGTATTTATAAGGACAATCAACGCGAAGGAGCCTGGATATTCTATTCAGAGAATGGTAAAATCGAACAAACAGGAAATTACTCGAAAGGCAAATATTCTGGTTTGTGGAAATGGTATTATCCGAATGGCAAAATCTGGCGGGAAGAAGAGTATCTGAATGGGAAAGAAGAAGGCTTTTATTATGAGTATGACACCCTGGGTGCAGTACTTGTTGAAGGAACTTATTTTGATGGTGAAAAGGAAGGTAAGTGGAAGCTTGTGATTAACGATCACCGGGCAGAGGGTAGCTATGTTACAGATTTTATGGATGGAAAGTGGCGGCATTACTATAATAGCGGTTCACTTTCTTTCGAAGGAAATTTTGTACAGGGCAACCCCAATGGAAAACATGTGTATTTTTACGAAGATGGCACCTTAAAGGAAGAGCAATACTACAGTAATGGTGTAAAGGAAAAGCATTGGAAGAAGTATAATGAGTTGGGAGAATTAAAAATAACCATAAGTTATAAAAACGATCTTGAGTACCGAATTAACGGTGTTCGTATCGATTTTCCTGTCGAGGTTTCTAAGGTGATACAATAAAGAATGGCAATGGACGATTTTGATATAAGACAAGAGCAGCTTCAGGAGAATGTAGATCGCGATAACATTATTCGGCCAAAAAGTATTGATGAATTTAAAGGCCAGAAGCACGTTACAGAAAACCTTAAGGTTTATGTAAAAGCTGCCCTGATGCGCGACGAAGCACTGGATCATGTTTTGCTTGCCGGCCCTCCTGGCTTAGGAAAAACTTCTTTAGCCAACATTATTTGCAATGAACTGGGTTCTGCCATAAAAATTACTTCCGGTCCTGTTTTGGAAAAGGCTGGTGATTTAGCTGGAATTCTTACCAATCTCGAAGAAAAGGACATTCTGTTTATCGACGAAATTCACCGGCTTAGTTCTGTGGTAGAGGAGTTTCTTTATTCTGCTATGGAAGATTTTAAGATCGATATCATGATCGACAAGGGACCAAATGCACGCAGCATTCAACTTAATCTTAATAATTTTACACTGATTGGTGCCACCACTCGCTCAGGTTTGCTTACCAGTCCACTCAGGTCGCGTTTTGGAATTAAGCTGCATCTGGAGTATTACGATACCGATGTGTTAAGTGGAATTGTGTTGCGTTCGGCACGCATATTAAATGTTCCTATTGTAACAGAGGCTGCTCAAGAAATAGCCAGACGTTCGCGCGGCACGCCACGTATTGCCAATGCACTCCTAAGGCGTGTGCGCGATTTTGCCCAGGTTAAAAGCAATGGATCTATCGACCGGGATATTGCGCGTTATGCACTGGAAGCTATGAACATCGATAATTTGGGCTTGGATGAAATGGACAATAAAATTCTGAATACAATAATCGATAAATTCAACGGCGGGCCTGTTGGTCTTAACACAATAGGCACAGCCATAGGCGAAGATCCGGGCACCATCGAAGATGTGTATGAACCTTTTCTTATTAAAGAAGGTTTTTTAAAGCGTACCCCGCGCGGTCGTGAGGTTACTGAGTTGGCCTATAAACATCTGGGTAAAAGTATTATTGGCCGAAATCTTACCCTTTTTTAAATACTTGCTCTATAATTGCGAAAATTGCTTGAGAAACCTAACGTCGTTTTCGAAAAAGTAACGGATGTCCTTTACCTGGTATTTGAGCATGGCAATACGCTCTATTCCCATACCAAAAGCAAAGCCGGTGTATTTGGTGCTATCGATGTTGGATACTTCCAGCACATTCGGGTCAACCATTCCGCAGCCAAGAATTTCAAGAAAACCTGTATACTTACATACATTGCAACCTTTTCCCTGACAGATGGAGCAGGATACATCCATTTCTGCAGAAGGTTCTGTGAAGGGGAAAAAAGAAGGTCTGAGTCTTATTTTGGTTTCAGCTCCGAAGAATTCTTTTGAAAAAAGAAGAAGAGTTTGTTTTAAGTCTGCAAAGGAAACATCGGTATCGATATATAAACCTTCTATCTGGTGAAAAATGCAATGCGATCGGGAAGAAATGGCTTCATTGCGAAAAACTCTTCCGGGAAAAATCTGTCGTATAGGAGGTTTCTGAGTTTCCATTACACGCACCTGAACAGACGAAGTGTGGGTACGGAGAAGAATATCCGGATTTTTTTCTATGAAAAATGTATCCTGCATATCGCGAGCCGGATGTTCCTCCGGGAAGTTTAAGCCCGAGAACACGTGCCAGTCGTCTTCAATTTCTGGTCCTTGTGCTACCGTAAAGCCTAGTTTGGCAAATATGTCGATAATTTCGCGACGTACTGACGAAATTGGGTGGCGCGATCCGAGATTGATGAATTCAGGTGTTTTACTAAAGTCTTCTTGTGAGCCGGTAACCAAATCTGCAAGAGATAGGGTTTCTTTGGCCTGGTTGTATGTTTCCTGAGCAAGCTGTTTAAGCTGATTGAGCTCCTGGCCTATGATTTTTTTATCCGATGGCAGAACATCCTTAAAGTCGTTAAAGAGGATGCTGATCTCTCCTTTCTTACTAAGGAATTTTAGTCTGAAATCTTCTAACTGGTCGGTGGTATGAAGGTTTTGTTGTAATATCTCGCTTTGTAATTCTTTTATTTTAGCCTTCATCGAGGTTTATTTAATGGTATACATTTTTATAATTGTTACATCTTCCAGGGGTCTGTTTCTTGCATCGACAGCAACGCTGGCAATTTTGTCGATTATTTCGAATCCTTCGGTTACTTCGCCAAAAACAGTGTATTGCGTGTCGAGGTGAGGTGCACCACCAATAGTCGAGTAGTCGGCTCTTTCGTTTTCAGTGAAGGGTTTGTGCATACCTTTTTTCACATAGGCGTCTTGGTAGAGTGAATCCAGCACAATACCCTGCACAATGTAAAATTGCGAACCTGAGGAGGCTTTTTGTGGATTATTAGAATCGCCCTGCCGAGCTGCCGCAACTGCCCCTTTTTTATGGTAATGATTTTCGCGAAACTCCGCTGGAATGGTATATTCCTTTCCTCCCGTACCCAGCTGTTTATCAGGTGCTGCGTTAATCGATTCGTCATCGCCGGTTTGAATCATAAAATTCTTGATAACTCTATGAAAAAGTTGACCGTTATAATATCCTTCATTCACTAATTTTACAAAGTTTTCGGAGTGCAAAGGAGTATCTTCGTAAAGAATAATTTTAATAGTACCTGCCGTGGTTTCCATTACCACAATTGGATGTTTCGGCTGTGCGTTGGCGATATTCAAAAAAATCGATGCAAGAAGAAAGAGTTGAAGTTTTTTCATAGCTTATGATTTTGAGCAAATTTAACAATAGAATTGTACCTAAAAAAAAGAAACATTGAATGATTTTAAGAAACTAGCAGGCCAAACTGTTGTTTATGGCCTGGGCACTATGGTTCCGAGGCTTCTGAATTATCTTTTGCTTACCCCCTATTTTTTGTATTCTCTCTTCAGCGAGGCTCATCAGGAGTATGGAAAAGTAACAGAGCTATATGCTTACATTACATTTCTCATGATCTTATTAACCTTGGGCATGGAAACCACTTATTTCCGATTTATGAGTGGTAATAAGGATAAAGTGAAAGTTTACAATACAATTCTTACTACTCTTCTTTTTGTATCGGGGCTATTCCTGATTATAGTGCTTGTGTTTACTCAGCCTATTGCGCATCTGCTGAAATACGAAGGTGAGCCTGTTTTTATCCGCCTTTTAGGAGGTATTCTGGCTGTAGAAGCTTTTAGTGCTATACCCTTTGCTCGATTGCGCATGGAGAATAGGGCTATGCGTTTTGCGGTGTTGAAGTTTGTACATGTGATTTTGAATATTTCAATTATGTTGGGTATCTATAATTTTGGTCCTAAACTATTAGGTTCTGATTCTTATTTGCTCAATGCTAATGGACTTATTAGTGCCAGGTTTATCTTTCTGGCTAACTTTTTAAGCAGTTCTGTTATACTCTTGTTGCTGATCCCAGAGTTAAAATCTTTTCGAATACAGTATTTTAATTTTAAGTACCTGCTACCAATATTAGCCTATGGATTGCCTCTTATGATAAGTGGTTTAGCTGGTACCATTAATGAAACTCTCGACAGAAGTATTTACAAGCATATTGTTTCTGATCAGAATGTGGCCTTGTATGAACTTGGAATTTACGGGGCTAATTATAAGCTGGGTGGCTTAATTCTTATTTTTGTGCAAATGTTTCGCTATGCTGCCGAACCTTATTTTTTCTCTAAGTCACGCGATATCGACGCAAAGGATCAGTACGCCTCGCTAATGAATATTTTTGTTGGTCTTATCCTGGGACTCGGTTTATTTATACTCTTGTTTCTTAATTACCTTAAATTCTTTATTAGCCCTGGCTACCACGAAGGTTTGTTTGTTGTCCCCTACATTGTTGTAGCCTATATTTTATATGGTATCTTGTTTTATCAATCAATCTGGTACAAGCTATCGAACAAAACCAATTATGCGCTGATTATTATGTTGCTCGGAGCCTTTTTTACTGTGGCTATTAATGTAATATTTGTTCCTCTTTACAGGTACGGTGCAAGTGCGGTCGCCCATGTAATTTCATATGGTGTTATGGTACTTGTTTCTTATTTTCTTGGTCAAAAATACTATCCAGTGCCCTACAATCTTCTGCGTATTGGATTGTACCTTCTTGTGGCGCTATGTCTTTACTTAATTAATTGGCTTATTGCTGTTGATAAAGTACTTTTTGATCTGATTATAAAATCAGTTCTCCTTCTATTATTTCTTATTTTTGTAAGCTGGAAAGAAAATTTACTTAAAAAGTTTTTCATACATGATCGTAAAAATCGTTAACAAATCAACGCACGATTTACCTGCTTACGAGACAATGCATTCGGCTGGATTGGATTTACGTGCCAACATTGACAAATCGATAGTTTTAGGTTCTCTCGACAGAGTTTTAATTCCTACTGGTTTATATATTGAATTGCCGGAGGGGTTTGAAGCTCAAGTGCGTCCACGAAGTGGACTAGCCCTTAAGAAAGGAATTGGTATCTTGAATTCGCCTGGAACTATTGATGCCGATTATCGTGGCGAAATTGGAGTTATTCTTGTGAATTTATCAAAAGAGGATTTTACTATTCAAAATGGCGATAGAATTGCCCAGATGGTCATTGGCAAGCATGAGAAAGTAGAATGGATGCAGGTAGAAGTTTTAAATGATTCGGCCAGAGGGACAGGAGGTTTTGGTCATACAGGAAAGAAATAAATTACAATATGAAGGTTATTATTCCCATGGCGGGACGCGGCACTCGCTTACGTCCACACACACTGAATATGCCTAAGCCATTAATGAATATCGCTGGAAAGTCGATGATTGAATGGATAGTGGAAGAAATTAAGCACTCCAGCAAATCACCTGTGGATGAGATTCATTTTATCATCGGTAATTTTGGTAAAGATGTGGAGGATAAGCTAATAGCCACAGCTGCCAATATCGGATGCAAAGGCTATATTCACTATCAGTATGAAGCATTAGGAACTGCACACGCTCTGTTTTGTGCTCGAGAAGCCTTAACAGGAGAAGTTTTCGTGGTCTATGCCGACACTTTGTTCAAAGGAAAAATTGAAACAGATCCGAAGGCTGATGGCATTATTTGGACCATGCGAGTAGATAATCCTGAGAAATATGGCGTTGTGGAAACAGATGCAGATAATTATATCACAAACTTTGTGGAGAAACCAGCGACATTTGTATCTAACAATGCCATTGTAGGCTTGTATTATTTTAAGGAGGCTTCTAATCTTCAATTCGAAATAGATGAGCTTATTAAAAATAATGCAAAGGAGAATAACGAGTTTCAGCTTACAAACTGCCTGGAAACTTTAAAGCAGAAAGGATCGAAAATTAAATGTGCTGAACTTGTTGAATGGTTAGATTGTGGCAACCGAGAGGAATTGCTTGCTACTCATAAACGCATGCTGGAATTGACATATCCAACACAATGCTATTTTATTTCTCACGATTCAAAAGTGTCTAATTCGACTATAAAATCGGGGGTAAGCATCGAGTCTGGTGCCATTATCGAAAATTCAGTACTCGAAAATACCATTGTTTACAATGGAGCAATTATAAAGGATTCTGTAATTAGTAATTCTATTGTTGGAAACTATTCTAAAGTGAGTGGCTTGGTAGGAAAAATATACCTGGGAGATTACAGTGAATATGAGAAAATTTAGCATTTACCTTGTTGGATGTCTTATTTTATCTTCATGTGCTGGAAGTAAGAAAACGCCAGTACAAAGAGTGATAAAATCCGAAGATCAGTATTATTCCGTGTTTACTGAGGCAACTAAATATGCATTGATGGGCAATTATACTGCCGCATTGCAATTGTATAATTTATGTGCCGATGAGTTTCCAGAGCGCGCTGCTCCTTATTATCAGCTTAGTACACTTTATGCAAAAACTGGCGAAATTGAATTGGCAAAGGGAAGGGCCAAAAAAGCGGTAGAACTTGATAGTGCAAATAAATGGTACCTCCTTCATTTAGGCGATATTTACTATAGTCAGGGAAATTTAGACAGCACTATTTTTGTTTACGAAAAAATAGTTAGTCTCTCAAAAGAACCTGAGTACCTTTATCGGCTTGCCATGTTGTATAGCAACGCCGAAAAATACGAACAGTCGATGGCTTGCATTGGTAAGTTAGATCGTGAATTGATTGAGAGTCGCGAGGTTTTAATTGTGAAGCATCAGAATTATGCAGGGATGAATTACAGGGATAGTGCGCTGGCTGTGCTTGAAGAACTTATTTTTTTATATCCTGAGAGTATCGAAACTTATGGAGTTCTTGTTGAGTATTTAGCGGAGATTAACGAAGCTGAAACTTCGAGAGCAGTTTATATAAGCTTGCTGGAACGCGAACCTGATAATGGATTAGCAAATATGTCTTTCGGAGATTTTTATTACAACGAAGGCAAATTAGACAGTGCGTTATATTTTTATAAAATTGGTTTTGCATCGGAAGACATTGATCTGCAAGATAAAATAGGGATTCTTTACAATTATTCTATCGATGAACGTTTCCAAAGGGCCGATTCAAGTTTCCTGATTAGCCTTATCGACATTTTAAAGACTGAATACAGTAACGATTATCGTCCGTATGCATTTAGTGCCGATAATTATATTAGGAGAAAAGATTATGCCAGTGCAGCCAATGAGTTAAAGTCTGCATTATACCTCGAAGGTTCAAATTATATTATCTGGGAGCAATACCTTATGATATGCAATTATATCGAAGATCATGAGGCTGTTGCGAATGTATATTCAGCTGCCATTCAGAAGTATCCGGAAGAGATAAATCTTTTTATCTATTCAGGATATTCCTTGTTTACCTTGAAACGTTACCAGGACGTTATTGAACTCGAGAAGAAGGGTTTAGAAATAAAAACAAAAACCATCGAACAACAAGTACAATTTATAAATCTATTGGCAGATTCGTACCGTGAGATGGGTAACATCGCAATCAGCGATAGTTTGTATGAGTCCATTATCTTTATTCAACCTGAAAATATTTGGGTTAGAAATAATTATGCTTACTATTTGGCAATACGGGGAGAGAAACTCGAACTTGCTGAGGAAATGAGCCGGTATACAATTCGCCTCGAACCAAAGAATCCTACCTATCTGGATACCTATGGATGGGTTTTATATCGACAAGGCAAGGCCTTGGAAGGACTTAAATACATCGAAAGTGCAATTAAAAATGGAGCTTATAACAACACTGAGGTGCTAGAGCATTATGGCGATATTATGTACAGTTTAAATCGTTGTAGCGAAGCTATTGAAGCATGGACAGAAGCTCTTAAATACGATAAGGAATCGTCTGACCGAATTACTGATAAAATAGAAACCCTTAAAAAGAGTGAATGTTTTGAGAAGTAATATTTTCATATTTTGTTTTCTTTTCATAGCCCTAAGTTTGTCCTTTGGCCAGGCTAAAAAGGATGAGCTCGTTACTAAGAGAGAAAAGTTAATGAACGAAATCTCTGTTACCAATAAGCTTATTCAAGCCACTGAGAAAAAGAAGGGAAGTACTATTCAATCTCTAAATCTCCTTGATCAGAAAATTTCAAAACGTAAAGGTCTTATTTCGAATTACCAGGAGGAAATAGTGGTGATAGAAAAGAAAATTATCGATAGAGAGCAGACCATTGCAAGCTTAAACCGTGAAATTAAGAAACAAAAAGATTTGTATGCTGATTTTCTTCGCTACGCTTTTAAGAATCACAATGAGTTTACAATTGCTGTATTTCTGCTTGCTTCTACCGATTTCAATCAGTTTTATTTACGTACGAAGTATTTCGAACAACTCCATAAAGCCAGGAAAGAACGTATTGCTTTAATTACGAGTATTAAAAAGCAAATCGATAAAGAGTTGAGTGTATTAGTGCGTGAAAAAGCTTCTTTGGGAGATGCTTTGTTAGGAGTAAAACGCGAGAATAGAAATTTGGTATACGAGAAGGTCGATCGTGAGAAAACCCTAAAAAAGCTGACTACCGAAGAGAAACAGCTGAGGGCAGATTTAGAAAAGAAGAAACAGATTGAAAAAGAAATTAATAATAAGATAGAAGCTCTTATTCGCGAAGAGGCTACGAAAAGCCCTTTATCAAAGCTTACACCAGCCGATAAAATTGTTTCTACTCAGTTTGAGCAAAACAAAGGCAAACTACCTTGGCCTACACGGCAGGGAGTTATTACCGAGAAGTTTGGGGAACATTATCATCCGGTTATAAAAGGAGTAAAGGTGCAGAATAATGGAATTGATATTACAGGGATGGGCGATGCCTCTGTACGTTCCATTTTCGATGGCGAGGTGAGTAAAGTGTTTGCGATAAAAGGTTCTAATTATACTGTGATTATTAGGCATGGAAAATACTATACAGTTTATCACAACCTTAAAGAGGTTAATATAGGTATTGGCGATAAGGTAAAAACTAAGGATATAATTGGCGTTGCCGGAAAATCAGGTTCTGCAGATACGTATCTGGTACATCTCGAAATCTGGAGTGGGCTTGAAAAGCTTAATCCTGAACTATGGATTGCAAATTAGTCATTGATAATGTACAAATAGTATTTAAAAATCGGTGATTTATTGAAATAATCGTAAATTGCGTGAGTTTTTAGAAACTTGTTGGTAATTATGCAGTATAAGAGTTGTGAATAATTGGTGAATGAATGGAAAAATCACTTAGCATAGCTTCAAAAATAGATAATCTAAGAAGAGTAGAAAAGGTTATCGATGAGATCTCATCAGAATATTCAATTGGTGAAGATCAATATGGTAATATTCTAATTGCTGCCCTCGAAGCCGCTAATAATGCTATTGTTCATGGTAACAAACTAGACGAAGCTAAAATTGTAAATGTATTGTTTACAATTGAAGATACTTTCTTCAGGATTCGTGTAGAAGATTCAGGTCCAGGTTTTGACTTTACAAATATACCCGATCCTACAGCACCTGAGAATATTGAGAATGTGAATGGTCGTGGAATTTTTCTTATGGAAAAGTTATCTGACAAAATTAGTTTCTTCAAGAACGGTTCAATTGTCGAGCTTGAGTTTAATTTAAAGTAGTGTGAGCATTCGCTTTCATTATTCCGATGTTTCTTTCCAACTGATCAACGAGAGTAAAATTTGTTCCTGGATTCAGGAAGTAATTCTATCTGAAGAAAAAATTACTGGTGATATATTTTATCATTTTGTAACAGAAGAAGAAATTCTTGAAATAAATCAAGTGCACCTCTCTCACGATTACTTTACCGACATAATTACCTTCGACAATAGCTTTGTTAACATAATTAATGGAGAAATATTCATTTCTATTCCTACTGTGCAATCCAATGCCCAGCATTTTAATTCTGATTTGCTTTTAGAACTGCATCGTGTTGTTATTCATGGAGTTCTGCATTTGTGTGGTTATAAGGATACCTCGGAATTGGAGAAAAATAAGATGCGACTACTAGAAAATCGTTATCTTTCTTATTTAGAAGAATTATAAATAGCTTTACAAAAAAATTATGTTCGATTATGATATCATAGTGGTAGGTGGAGGTCATGCTGGATGTGAAGCTGCCTATGCGGCCGGAAAGCTTGGTTGCAGAGTTTTATTGATCACTATCGATTTAAATAAGATCGCTCAAATGTCATGCAACCCTGCTGTCGGAGGTGTAGCAAAAGGACAGATAGTTCGGGAAATTGATGCACTTGGTGGAATGATGGGTATCATTACCGATAAAACCATGCTTCAATTTCGTATGCTAAATAAAAGCAAAGGTCCGGCAATGTGGAGTCCGCGGGCTCAATCCGATCGCTTTCAGTTTAGCTTCGAGTGGAGAAAGGCCTTAGAAGGTTTACCAAATATTCACTTTTGGCAAGATGCGGTAACTAGCCTTGTATTTGATGGAGATAGAGTTACTGGTGTTAAAACAAAAATTGGAGTACTTTTTACAGCCAGAGCTGTAGTACTTACGAATGGCACTTTCGAGAATGGCTTAATACATATTGGTAGCACACAATTTGTGGGTGGCCGTATTTCTGAACCTGCTTCGATGGGTATATCTTCGCAATTGGCTAGTTTGGGTTTTGAAGTAGGGAGAATGAAAACTGGAACCCCTGCCAGAATAGATGGCCGAACGGTTAATTTCTCTAAAATGATAGAGCAAAAAGGAGATGAAGAAGGAGGAAACTTTTCATTTCTTAATCGGGCAATTAAAACCAATTATTCTTGTTGGATCACACATACCAACGAACGGGTTCACGATATTCTTGAACAGGGTTTTTCAAAAAGTCCTTTGTTCAATGGAAGTATTAAGGGCGTAGGCCCTAGGTATTGTCCGAGCATTGAAGATAAGATCGTAACATTTTCTGAGAAGACTAGCCATCAGTTGTTTTTAGAGCCCGAAGGTGCTGACTCATATGAAATGTATTTAAATGGTTTTTCATCCAGTCTTCCCTGGGAAGTTCAGTATGAGGCCTTGCGTCAAATACCCGGATTGGAGGGTGCAGTAATATTTCGCCCCGGTTACGCTATCGAGTACGATTATTATCCACCTACTCAGCTTAAGCATACTTTGGAAACAAAGAAAATTGCTGGGCTTTACTTTGCTGGACAAATTAATGGAACTACCGGTTACGAAGAGGCAGGAGGCCAGGGATTAATGGCTGGTATTAATGCAGCCTTAAAGTTGAAGAAAAAAGAAGAGTTTGTACTTAGTCGTAAAGATTCCTATATAGGTGTGTTGATTGATGATTTAGTAACGAAAGGAGTAGATGAGCCTTATCGAATGTTCACTTCACGGGCTGAGCACCGCATCTTATTAAGGCAGGACAATGCCGATGAACGACTTACAATGGCGGGATATAAAATTGGTTTAGCCAGTGAAGAACGTATTAAGGCATTGGAGAAGAAGGTTGGTGAGCGGAAACGTTTTATTGATTTTCTGGAGGATTTGAGTATAAGTCCCTCCGCAGCCAAGGATTATTTGGAGGAAGTCGAAACTTCACCACTTCGTCAACAAGTGAAGGCTATTGATTTGGTGCGTCGACCTCAGATTAACTTATTGGCACTGTTTAATAAAGTTATTTTAAAAGGTAATCGCAGCTTCGAATCGGAAATTGAAATTGACATTTTATGCGAAGCAACAGAGATTCATGTGAAGTATTTTGGCTATATCGAAAGAGAACAGTTAATCGCAGAAAAGGTTAAGCGACTGGAAAATATTCGCATACCAGATCATATTGCCTACCACGATATGTTATCTATTTCGACAGAGGCCCGTCAAAAGCTATCTCGCCTAAGACCCGAAACGGTAGGTCAGGCGAGCAGGGTACCTGGTGTTTCTCCCTCAGATATTAATGTGTTGTTAGTGCATCTAGGCCGCTAAACTTGTATTGTTCCACGTGGAACCAAAAAATTACTTCACTTCATGGCTGATTTAAAATTCATACTAAGCAATTTACCAGATTTGCCAGGTGTGTACCAATTTTACAATCAGTCTGGAACGCTACTGTATGTAGGAAAAGCTAAAAGCTTGAAGAAACGTGTAGCATCTTATTTTTCAAAGCAAAAACACGATTCTTTTAAAACAAAAAGGCTTGTCTCACAGGTATCCGATATCCGCCATATTGTGGTTGAAACAGAGTCCGACGCTTTGTTGCTTGAGAATAATCTCATCAAGACAAACCAACCTAAGTACAATGTTTTACTTAAAGATGACAAAACCTTTCCCTGGATTTGTATAAAAAATGAAGCTTTTCCTAGAGTGTTTTCCACTCGAAATCGTATCAACGATGGTTCTGAATACTATGGACCTTATACTTCGGTAGTGATGGTAAGAACCCTTTTGGGACTTATCCGTGAACTATACCCTATACGAACCTGCTATTATCAATTAACCTCCGAGAACATAAAAGCCAAAAAATATAAGGTTTGCTTAGAATATCATCTCGGTAATTGCCTTGCCCCTTGCGAAGGTAAACAAAAAGAAAAAGATTATCAGGAGTCGATACAGCAAATACAGTATATTTTAAAGGGCGATATTCAGCAGGTTCAAAAGTTTTTATATGGTCTGATGATGAATTTTTCCGCCAATCATCAGTTCGAAGAAGCCGAAAAAA
Source organism: Bacteroidales bacterium (assembly GCA_035913795.1). Taxonomy (GTDB): domain Bacteria; phylum Bacteroidota; class Bacteroidia; order Bacteroidales; family UBA10428; genus UBA10428. The sequence goes on along the minus strand of JAMIIA010000174.1, from coordinate 31,160 downwards.
TTAAAGCCAAGTACGAAATTTTATCTCGTTATAAAAGTAAGTCGGCCATCGTAAATCCAAAGATTGACAATGTGGATGTGTTTTCTTTTTGTCAGCGGGAGGGAAGAGCTTATGTGAATTTTATAAAGATACTTCAGGGTGCAATAGTACAGTCGCACACGGTAGAGATTATTCAGCAACTGGACGAAACAAAAGAAGATTTATTACTTTTTGCACTCTTGGATATTAGAGATAAAGTGAGTAGTTCTACTTCCGATGTGTATGTGCCTTTCGTTTTGCCAGCAGTAATTGGCATCGATTTTACAGTGCCAAAAATAGGAGATAAGAAAAAGCTTTTAGAATTATCGGAAAGAAATGCCTTACAATTTGCCCTTCAAAGCGAAAAGAAGTACAATGAAGTAAGCAATAAGTTTTCGAAAACATCTAAGTTGCTTATTCAACTTAAAACAGATTTGCGCCTCAAGGAGTTACCGGTTCACATAGAGTGTTTCGACAACAGTAACATTCAGGGAGAATCGGCTGTGGCTGCCTGTGTGGTTTTTAAAAATGCCAAACCATCTAAAAGAGATTACCGACACTATCACATAAAAACGGTAGAGGGCCCAAATGATTTTGCTTCCATGGAAGAAGTGATAACGCGGCGCTACAAGCGGTTAATGGAAGAGGGACAAGAATTGCCTCAGCTTATTGTGGTAGATGGGGGCAAGGGTCAGTTAAGTGCTGCCGTAAAAAGCCTTGAAGCCTTAGATTTGTATGGCAAAGTAGCTATTTTAGGTATTGCCAAACGACTCGAAGAGCTCTATTTCCCTGGGGATCCAATACCGCTTTATTTAGACAAAAATTCTTCTTCACTAAAAATAATTCAGCAGCTACGTAACGAAGCACATCGTTTTGGCATTGGTTTTCACAGGCAAATTAGGTCAAAGAAAATGGTTCAAACCCAACTACTCGAAATTAAAGGCGTAGGGCCGGCAACCATTAAAAAGTTGCTATCTCATTTCGGTTCGGTGGATCAATTAAAAAAACAACCCACCGAAAACATTGCTGCAGTTGTGTCTAAAGCGCAGGCCGAAAATATCAAAGAATATTTCAGAGAGAGGGAAGGAAAGTAAGTCTATTTTCTACGCGAAACGATGTATTCAATCAGATCGGCAAAACTATCCCTGGCTTCGCTTGAGGGGAATTCCGCTAATAGATCAAGGGCTTTTTGTTTGAAATCCTGCATTTTATTTTGTGCGTACTCCAAGCCTTTATATTGATGTACAAATTGATATATAGTGTCGTAAGTATTTCTTTTCGAGGCTTTTCTGTTTATCAACCTAATAATATTTCTTGCTTCGCCAGAAGGTGCATTCTTCAACGCGGCGATAACCGGGAGGGTTAGTTTTTTCTCTTTTATATCGTTTCCTATGGGTTTACCGATAAAATTTGTTTTCTCGTAATCGAACAGATCATCTTTTATCTGAAAGGCAATGCCCAGATTTATTCCTATCTGCTTCATTTTTTCAATTTGTTCGGTATTATCCGAAACAGAGCGTGCTCCGCTGGCCGTGCAGGCAGCAAGAAGGGTAGCGGTTTTTTTGGTAATAATTTCGAAATATTCCTCTTCGGTAATGTTTAGTTTACGTGTTTTTTGAATTTGGAGCAACTCGCCTTCGCTCATCTCCTTTACAGCATCAGAAACAATTTCGAGCAAATCGAACTGCTTGTGTTTTACCGCCAGCAAAAGTCCTTTGGCAAGCAGAAAGTCGCCAAGAAGCACAGCAATCTTCGACCGCCAAAGAGCATTGATCGATAAAAATCCTCGGCGTTCCATGGCATCATCTACTACATCGTCGTGCACTAGTGTGGCTGTGTGCAGCAATTCAATGAGCGATGCAGCCACATAAGTCGACTCATTGGTAGTGCCCACAGTTTTCGCCGAAAGAAATACCAATATGGGACGTATTTGTTTCCCTTTTCGGCGCAGAATGTAGTTGGTTATTAAATTAAGTAAGGGTACAGGACTTTTCATCGAACCAGAAAATGTTCTGTTAAAAGTCTTTAAATCTTCACTGATTACTGCCTTTATTGCTTCGCTGGTTTTCATGATAATATCTCAATGGCCTCAAAGATACCTATTCTTTTTATATTGAATTTACTACACATTCAAAACTCATTTTCAAAGGCTCTCGAAACCTTTAATTCAGAGAAATGCCTTCTCGAATATAACGAAGAATTTGATTTTATAGAACAACCTTCTTACCAAAGGTATAGATGGCTTAAACCATTGGGTTATATTGTAATAAGCCTTTGCCCCATGTAATCAGGAGTTTAGGTAATACATGAAAAATAGTTATATATTTGCATAAATAAATTTGAAGTCATGATTAGCGAATTTAATGTCGATCAATTGAACAAGGCGGCTGCAATGTTGAAAGCGATTTCGCACCCGCTTCGAATAGCCATATTGAACCAGCTGGAAGCAGGTAAAAAAATGACTGTAACCGAAATTCACGAAACCCTCAATATAGAACAATCAACCGCATCGCATCATTTAGGAATATTGCGCGATAAAGATGTACTGATAGCCCGCCGAGAGGGCAAAAATACCTTCTATTCACTTAAGCATCAGCGAATTAACACACTTATTGAATGCATTAATAAGTGTGCCTGCGATTAAATAATTTTATTATTTCCGGGGAGCCGGACGATCGAAACCAACGATTGTCCGGCTTTTTTGTGTAATTTTTCGAAATAAATATTCAGACTAATGGAAAACAGGAAGCGATTGTTCTTGCTTGATGCTTATGCATTGATTTTCAGGGCTTATTATGCCTTTATTAACCGTCCTGTTACCGACAAGCAGGGTAACAATACCTCAGCTATTTTTGGATTTGTTAACACCCTTGATGAGATTTTACGCAATGAAAACCCATCGCACATTGCTGTAGCATTTGATCCACCTTCTCCAACCTTCCGGCATAAAATGTACCCGGAGTATAAGGCCAACCGACAATCGACACCGGAAGACATTCGGTTTGCGGTGCCTTGGATTAAAGAAATTATTTCGGCCTACAAGATACAAGTAATTGAAAAAGAAGGATTTGAAGCAGACGATGTTATCGGAACTCTTGCTAGAAATGCTTCAGAGAAAGGTTTTGAAGTGTACATGATGACACCCGATAAAGACTATGGTCAATTGGTTACTGAGCATGTTTTTATGTACAAACCTGGCAGAAGTGGTGGTGAAAAGGAAATACTTGGAATAGAAGAGATTAAAGAAAAATTCGAAGTCAGTTCCCCAAACCAAATAATCGATCTGTTGGCACTCTGGGGCGATAGCTCCGATAATGTTCCAGGCGCACCAGGCATTGGTGAAAAGACCGCCAAAAAATTGCTTGCAACCTATGGTTCACTCGACAATCTTCTCAATTCAGTTTCAGAATTAAAAGGCAAAATTAGAGAAAGTCTTGAAAATAACCGCGAGCAGATCTTGCTCTCGAAAGAGCTAGTAACCATTGATGTGAATGTGCCTTTGGAAGTTGACTTTGATCAAATGGCTGTCAGGGAGCCAGACCAAAAAAAGTTGCTTGAATTATTCGAGCGTTTCGATTTTCGGACTTTTAGTAAACGTCTTTCCATAAAGCAGCAGAAACCAAACCAAGCTTTTCAGACTTCACTTTTTGGCGATACTGTTCAGGAAACACCTCCTACTGAAACCATTTCGGCTAACGACAAATTTCAACAAGAAAAGGTTGACTATTTACTCGTGGATACCGACGAAAAGATTCAGAACTTAGTATCGGAATTGTTAGAATGCAAAGCTGTTTGTATCGATACCGAGACAACCGGATTGAATTACTTTACCGATCGACTGATTGGTATTGCCATATCCCCTAAGCAGGCACAAGCTTATTACATAACCCTTACTTCCGACCAAGAAGCGCAAAGGAGGGTTGGTATACTCAACAAATTTCTTTCGAATACCGGAATTGTGAAGGTGGGCCATAACTTAAAATTCGATATCCACTTTTTGGCGAGGTATGGGGCAGATATAAAAGGTGAACTTTTCGATACCATGGTGGCTCATTATTTGCTTAAACCCGAAGGTCGCCATAAACTCGACGATGTGATCCGCGAAGAGTTTAATTACGAAATGATTGCAATTGAAGAGTTAATAGGCAAGAAAGGGAAAGACCAGCTTAAAATGGATGGGGTCGATATGCAGTTGCTTACCAATTACTCCTGCGAGGATGCCGATTATACTTTTCGCTTATATACCAAGCAAAAAAAGCAGCTTGCCGATAAACACTTATCGGATTTGGCCAGCCGAATCGAAATGCCTTTAGTGAATGTTTTGTTCCACATGGAACATTCTGGCTTTAATATTGATATTGAGGCACTTAATAAGTATAACGAGCAATTACTGGATGAAATTGAACACATTAAAAAGCTCACTTTCGAAGCTGCAGGAGAAGAATTTAACCTCTCATCGCCCAGGCAGTTAGGTGTAATACTTTTCGAAAAGCTTTCTATCTCGAACCAGAATAAACTTACCAAAACCAAGCAGTATAGTACTAGCGAAGAAGTGCTGCAAACCTTAACCGACAAACATCCTATTGTTCCCCTCATACTCGATTACCGCGGACTTTCGAAATTGCAATCGACCTATGTATCGGCTTTGCCCTTGTTAATTCAAGCTTCAACTCAAAAGGTACATACTTCATTTAATCAAACTATTACAGCCACCGGACGCTTAAGTTCTGTAAACCCTAACATGCAAAACATTCCCATTCGTGAGGAGCGTGGGAGGGAAATTCGAAAATCGTTCATTGCTTCCGACAAGGAACACGTAATTCTGGCTGCGGATTATTCTCAGATCGAGCTTCGGCTTATGGCACATCTTAGCCAGGACCCGCAAATGATCGAGGCTTTTAAACAAGGAGCAGACATTCACCGTTCTACAGCGGCTAAAATATTCAGGGTTTCAGAAGAGGAAGTTACACGTGAAATGCGTAATCAGGCCAAAACAGCAAATTTTGGAATTATTTATGGAATCTCTGCATTTGGGCTTGCTGAGCGGTTGAAGATTTCACGTTCAGACGCCAAACAACTTATCGACAGTTATTTTGAATCTTTTCCGAAAGTAAAACATTATATGGATTCCTGCATCACTTCTGCCCGCGAACATGGGTATGTCACAACCATGTACGGACGCAAGCGCTATTTGCCCGATATACAGTCGGCCAATGCCACAGTGCGCGGTTTTGCCGAACGAAACGCCATCAATTCACCTATACAGGGTTCAGCGGCCGATGTAATTAAAATTGCAATGGTATCGATTCAGGACAAGCTTCTCTCGAAACAACTGAAGTCGAAAATGATTTTACAAGTACATGATGAATTGGTTTTCGATGTGTTTTCACCCGAATTGGAAATAATGAAAGAGCTGGTTCGCACAGGAATGGAATCTGCTTGTACCTTGAGTGTACCACTATTGGTGGATATGGGTGTAGGCAATAACTGGCTTGAGGCTCATTAATTGCTTATCGCCATCAGGCAAACCATTTTTCAAGAATGGCAATTACTGTATCCGATTTGACTGGTTTAGTTGTATACTCGTTCATACCAGCTTTTAGCGAGGTTTTTCTAACAGCTTCAGAAGCCGAAGCGGTCATGGCAACAATAGGCAATTGGTAACCCAAGCCGCGCAGTTCGGTGGTAGCCTCTAGTCCGTCTTTTTCGGGCATCTCGAGGTCCATAAAAATAATGTTGAAATGATTGTGTTTGATTAGTTCCATTACTTCCATGCCATCGTTGGCAATTTGTATAGTATAGCCCAGGTTTTTGAAGATATTTTCGGCGACTTTTTGGTTGATCAGGTTATCTTCAGCCACCAATATTTTCAGGTCTTTTCGCAATTCTGGTTTCGAAAAATTCTCTGGAATCGATGGGAAACACTCTTTTAAAAACGATTTTAACAATTTATGTTCAAAAGGTTGAACCAGGTAATAGTCAGTTCCGGCTAAGCGTGTTTGTATATAGTTTTCCGGTTTGTGGTTTGAGCTGAACATAAAAACCCGGTGGTTGTCGGTGAGTTTTTTGGCATGAAGCTTTTTAATCAGCCACAAGCCATCTAATCCTGGTTCGTCGATTACGATAAGCAAATGAAATTTTGCTCTTTTGTTGAGTATCCGGGTTTCAACTTCGTGTAAAACATTTTCTCCGAATAAAATAGTCTCTACCTGAATTAAATTTTGTTCAAAAAACGAGTATAATCTCTTTTTTGTCAATTCGTTATGACAGACAGCTACGCATTTAACTTCGTCAAAAGATTGTATTTTATTAAATTCAAGAGCTTTATCCAATTCCTCGTTCGAGTAAACCTCGATGGTAAAATAAAACGTGGTACCCGGAAATTCTTTGCTGCTGTTCAATCTGGAAGGACTTTCTACCCAAATTTCTCCATTCATCAGTGTAACGAGTTGTTTGCAAATGGTAGTGCCCAAACCAGAACCGCCATATTTTCTTGAAGTACTGTTATCGGCTTGTGTAAAGGAATTGAAAATGGTTGAAATTTTTTCCTGGGCAATGCCTATACCGGTATCCGAAACACTGAACAACAAGGTGATGTTGCCGGCGTATTCATCTTCGGTTTCGACCATTACTACAATTTTACCGTGATGTGTGAATTTAACCGCATTACTAATCAGGTTCGACAATACCTGTCTGAGCCTATAAGGGTCGCCAATTATTCGGTTCGGAACGTTTGGCGCTATGTTCATTTCGAGTAACAAGCCTTTTTCTTCGGCAATGGCTTTAAAAAGTTGAACGGAAAGTTGCACCTCTTCGAGTAGTAGAAAAGGAATTTCTTCGATCTGCATTTTTCCGGCTTCGATTTTAGAATAGTCGAGTATATCGTCGATGATATTGAGCAGTAAGTCTGCCGAGCGGCGCACAATGCCGATGTATTCCTGTTGTTCGGAGTTTAAGTTTTCACGTGCCAGGGCTTCAGTCATCCCGATGATGCCATTCATGGGAGTGCGGATTTCGTGGCTCATTTTTGCCAGGAAATCAGATTTGGCAATGTTGGCAGCCGCTTCATATTTTCGTTCTTTTTCTACGGAGGTCACATCGATAAAGGTGCTAAGCACATATTCTTTATTCTGCACAGTACAAGGAAGCTCTTTTTTAAATATAACCACCTCGTTTCCATGCCGCTGGTAGTAAAAAAACTGGTCGGTATCGTAAGCGGTATTGGTTTTTTCCGAGGGTTTGGTGAAGTTTGTGAATCGTCGCTCAACAATGGCCGAACTGGCATCTTCGTTGGGACCTATCAGCAAAATTTCGCGGGCTGTTTGATTGATAAAGTGGACTTTTTTTGCAAAGTCGTACACCACAAACCCAACCGGTAAATGTTCAAGCGACTGTTGAAAGAAATCGAAAGAGTGCTCTAAGCTTTTATTTTTTTTTTAAGGCTTTTAATCTGAAGTAGCAGGTAAAAGCTCACCAGAAGAAAAATGAGTATGCTCACCACTGAAATCATGGCCAATTGCGAGAAGACTTTAATAAGAAAGGTGTTATGGTCGATACTCATGGCAATGCCAAAGTTTCTGTTAAGCAGGTTCACTGGTGTATACACGGTAAGTATCTTATGATTGAGCGAGTCGGTGCTGATTGTATGTACCAATAAGCCTTCGAGTTCGTGGTTTAGGTTGTTCACTACCTCCTCCAGCGCACCATTCCAGTTGTATTGTTGCACATCGGCGGTGGCTACCGTCTCCGTTTCGGTATCGATTACAAATTGCCACGAGATTTCGTCGAGGTGAAATTTCTTTAGTTCCGAAAGAATGTAATTGTTAATGTTAATAGTCACTACAATGTTGGCATACAATTCATTGTCTCTAAAAACTGGTAAAACATATTGGTACTCATGTCCATCATGTGTTACTTCTTCTTTTAAAGCAAGGGTTCGCTGCCGTTGACCCAGGTATTGGTCGGTAATGAAGTTCTGCTTTTTATCGCGAAAGAGGTTTAATACGTTTTTTTGGTTGTCGTAAATATCAATGTTTTTAATCAGTCCGTTATAGGTCGAATAAAACAATTGCAGTTTGCGTAAGGCATCGGAATTTGCATCGGTATAAAGTTTGGCAATGTCGTCGGAGAAAAGAATGTAATTCAGGTCGCTCTCAAATTTCAGCAGGGTGCGTTCGACCTCGTTCACACATACTTCCGATTGCCGAAGCAAGAAGTTTTTATATTGATTAATCTGAAGGTTATAAAAGCTTCGGTAAAATAATACGTTCACCGAAACGATCATCAGAAAGGAGATTGCGATTATAAAGTAAAAACGTTTCATTGCTGGTTTGTTAGCAGTGCATCAAAATTAAAATTCTGCCATTGTAACAAAAAACTTCTTGCAATTTCTTGTTAACAATATGCTAAAAGATGCAAATTTTACGTAACCCAGCACTAAAAGTTGGCATTTTTATCGGTGTTTTAACGAATCGTCGAGAAAAATATTTACATAACTGCGGTAACGTGACTCGGAAATACTTCCATTTTCAACCGATTCGCGCACGGCACATGCGGGTTCATGGATGTGCGTACAGTTTATATATTTGCATTTAGCCGAGGCGTGAAACACATCTTTGAAATACAAACCAATTTCATTCTTATCTAAATCAATTAGTCCAAACGACCGAATACCTGGTGTATCGATGATGTAACAATCCGGCACTACTTCAAATATTTCCGAAAAGGTTGTGGTGTGTTTGCCCGATTGATGCGATTCGGAGATCTCATCGATTCGGATCTCTAAAGAAGGGTTAAGTGCCTGAATGAAAGACGATTTACCAACACCACTGATACCTGATACCAGGCTTATTTTTCCTTTCATCCGGCTAAAAACTTCTTCTACACCCCGGTTTTGTGTAAGGCACATGGCCAGGCATTCGTAACCGGCTTGCTTGTATAGTGCTATAAATTTCTCCAAACTTTCTGCTTCGATTAAATCTGTTTTATTTACCAAAATGGTGGCAGGAATAAAAAACATTTCGGCAGAAACTAAAAAGCGGTCGATGAACTCCAGGGGAGTTGCCGGAGCTTTTAATGAAACCATTAAAAAAGCCTGGTCGATGTTGGCGGCTATCATGTGGGCTTCGTGATGAAAGCGTGTGGCTTTTCGGATGATGTAGTTTTTGCGTGGCTCAATGGCTGTAATCATTCCGGTATTGTCTTCGGCAACTCTTGTAAATTCAACCTTGTCGCCCACAGTTACCGGGTTCGAGGTTTTTATTTCCATGGTTCTAAATTTGCCTTTTATCCGGCATGCCACAATCTCGCCCTCCGATAGCACATTGTACCAACTACCGGTAGACTTTAAAACCAATCCCTTGGGCATAATTTTAATTTAAATGATTGAATAAAAATGCAAATAGGCTTTTCTTGTGTTTGGGCATAAAGATAAGTCGGTATAGCGATTTTTGAATATGTCTGGCAAAAAAGATAAAGCTTATATTTTTTCATGTTCACGAACGAAGCCGGGAAATTTCTTTTTCCAAATCGAATCAGGAATTGATTTATACCTTCCCCAGAATTTATAATGTGTGAAGGAGGCAAGCGAGAACAGTTTAGCAGCAATTGAAAACCTTAGCAAAGCATGCTGAACGGTATAAAAGATCAGAATCAACCCCAGAAAAGCGAGCATTTGCAAAATACTTCTAATCGGTTCAACCAAAATAATATCTGGCATATTCATGCGAAAAAGCCAGCCAGTGATGGCAGAATAAAAAATGCTTGTAACCAACAACAAGCCATGAGATGTTTCGATGGCTTTTTCCGGACAAATGTTCATGCAATGCATGCAGCTTTCGCATTTTAAAGTCCAAAAAGGCCGCTTGCTTTTAGTCACAATGGCTTTTACAGGGCATTGACTGATACAAATTCCGCAGTTGTTGCAAAGGTGGTTGCAATAAAAGGTTTTTGCTATGATAAACCGGCCTATATAGTAGTAAGCCAAGGCAATTGGACTTACTAAAATATCTTGAATCAAATCGCGGTGCGAATGAAAATCTTTTTGTCCAGAAAATATTTTTTCGTCGTGATGCCTTAAGCGCTGGTAATTTTTAGCATGCAGGTAGGCTACAGTATTTTCGTTAAGGGCCGGGTGAAGCGAAATCCAGTTCGAGGGCATATCGAAGGGAATGCTTCCCACAAGTGTATACCCTTTTATCTTAAGCCATATACCCGATAGCAAAAAAGCAATTCCCGTGAGGCCGGGAGTGACAAACTTTCCAATTTTCATTCCAGCCCTGGTATTCATAAGTACGACCGAATTTTTTCCGGCAGGAAAACGACGGATAAAGTCGAGGGTTATTTTAGGATAATTGAATCCGTGTATGGGAGAAATAATTACAATTAAAGCCTTACCTGGGTAGCTTTCTGGCAGAATTGTTTTGGCAATGTTGTGCAGCTGGCAGCCAATTCCTTCTTCTTCGGCGTGCTGCACTATCCACCTTGCTATCTGCCGGGCGTTGCCGGTGCCGGAGAAGTAGAACAGTTCGATTGAATTTATTTTGTTCGAAAGCACTTTGTTGGTTTTTAAAATCCGAAAAAACCTGATACTATTAAGTCAATGGCAGAAAAAAAACAGAAGCTTTGACATGGAAGAATGAACAAACTAGTTTAAAAAGGTTTCTGATTCTATAAAAAGGACTTTACTCTAAAAGATTGTTTTCTTTTCACCTTGTTACGGTTTTCAATGTACCGGAATTCAACAATCAGCGCGATTAGTTCGTAAGGTATTGGTTCGCTAAGCGGAAATTGAACCGATCCTTTTCCTTGTTTGTATTTCGACAATTCCTGCGCAAATTCGCTGTGCCCGCTGGGTGTGGCATAAAAGCCGATGTGATTTTTATAACCCGCAAAATACACCAGAGGTTTACCATAGGCTTTGTATGCAGGCATCTGGTAAGTAAGGCTTTCTTCTGCGTCAGGTGCTTTTTCTTTAATAATCGATCGGAGATTATTCAGAATGATCTGAATTTCAGAGGGGAAGGCCAGAATATAGCCATCGACTGTGTGGAGTATTGTATTCATACCATAGAAGTACGTTCACTCAAACTTACAAAATAATTCGCACAGCAAGGTTAGGGCGCTCAAATCCTTTGTCGGTTTAAAAGGCTCTTTGTCCACCTGTATATTCTCATGCATAAATGTTATTTTTACACGCTAAATATTTTTTCATGCGAATTCTATCTTACAATGTCAACGGTATCAGGTCGGCTCTGAGCAAGGATTTTGCTTCGTGGCTTAAAAGCGAATCGCCCGATGTCTTATGCGTGCAGGAAACCAAAGCCCAGGATGCCCAAATCGACACTCTTTTGTTCGAGCACCTGGGGTACCATTGCACTCTTCATTCGGCCGAAAAAAAAGGATACAGCGGGCTGGCAATCTTCTCGAAGCTTAAGCCCGATAAGGTAGTAAAGGGAATGGGCACAGCGAAATTCGATGCCGAAGGCAGGGTGTTGCGCGCCGATTATGGCGATTTTACCCTTGTTAACGTGTATATTCCCAGTGGTACCACAGGCGATGTGCGTCAGGATTTCAAAATGGAATTTCTCGAAGCTTTCTCCCTCTTTATTCAGAACCTTAAAAAAGAGCGGCCAAAGCTATTAATCTGTGGCGATTATAACATTTGCCACAAACCCTTCGACATCAACCATCCAGAAAGGCATAAAACTTCATCGGGCTTTTTACCTGAAGAACGAGAATGGTTCGACCGCTTCATTGCACTTGGGTTTATTGATACTTTTCGCCAATTTAACAACCAGCCTCATCAATACAGCTGGTGGAGCTACAGGGCCAATTCGCGCGAAAAAAATCTTGGCTGGCGCATCGATTATCACATTATAAGTCAGGCTTTAAGCTTCCAGCTCAACTCGGCATCCATTCTCTCTCATGTGGAACACTCAGACCATTGCCCGGTAGAGGTGGTGCTGAGTGAGATTGCTTAAATTTGCAAGAACAGATAAAGTTTATACACATACACCATTAAAACCATGAAACACCTGAAACAATCGTATACCATTCCAGCTCCTGCCGAAGAGGTATATATTGCCCTTACCAACCCTTTTACCATTGAGCTCTGGTCGGGCTATCCGGCCGAGATGTCCACCGAACCTAACTCTGAGTTTTCTCTTTGGGAAGGTGATATCTGCGGCAAGAACATCGAATTTAAATTAAATGAGTTGGTGAAGCAACAATGGTATTTCGAAGGGCAGGACGAACCTTCGATGGTATGCATTCTGCTTCGTGGCAAGGGAGAAAGTACTCACGTGGAACTCTTGCACGAAAACATTCCCGACGAGGCTTTTGACGAAATGAAGGAGGGCTGGAAGGACTTCTATTTCGGCGCCCTTAAAAAGTTTTTTAGTTAAGTATTGTACCTAAGTTCTATTGCGATCATCTGCTCTATGAATAGGCATTATCATACCAGTAAGATAGAAATATAAATTTCAAGCATTTGCTTTTTTCTTGCATATTTGCACTTCCTATTTGTAACAGCGTGGGGGTCATCCCCTTTAGGGGAAAGAGGGGTGAGGGTGGGAAAGGTATAAAATTTTATTGTAACGGGCATAATATAGGCTAATCATAACGTTCTATTATTCAAATTTATGAATACGATTATTTCTAAAAATACTTTAAATAGGGAAGAATTTGAAATCATGGCGCCGGTAGGTTCGTTCGAATCGCTGATGGCTGCCGTCCAGGCAGGCGCTGATTCGGTCTATTTCGGATTAAGCAAGATGAACATGCGCGCACGTTCGTCGGTAAATTTTACCGAAGATGATTTGGATAAGATATTGGAAATATGCCAGGAACACGATATCAAATCTTATCTTACTTTAAATATTGTTATTTACCAGGATGAACTGGCAGACATGCATCGTTATATCGATCTGGTAGCCGAAAAAAGCATTGCAGCCATCATCGCCAGCGATCCGGCGGTGATAGCCTACGCCCGCTCGAAAGGAGTAAACGTTCATATTTCCACACAGGTCAACATCAGCAACATCGATGCAGTGCGGTTCTATTCTGCCTTTGCCGATGTAATGGTGCTGGCGCGTGAGCTCAACCTCGAACAGGTGCAAGACATTCATCGGCGAATTGAGCAGGAACAAATCAAGGGACCCTCGGGCGAGCTTGTCAGGCTCGAAATGTTTGTGCATGGAGCCTTGTGCATGGCTGTTTCGGGCAAATGTTATCTGAGTTTACACGAGCACAACCAATCGGCCAACAGAGGGGCATGCCTGCAGGTTTGTCGCCGAGCATACGAAGTAAAAGACAAAGATACGGGTATAGAACTGGACATCGACAACGAGTACATCATGTCGCCCAAAGACTTGTCGACCATTCATTTTGTCAATAAACTTCTCGATGCCGGTGTGCGCATTTTAAAAATAGAAGGCAGGGCAAGGCCCGCAGAATATGTGTTCACCGTTGTCGATTGTTACCGGCAGGCTGTTGAAAGCGTGCTGGACGGCACCTTTAGCCAGGAAAAAATTGAAGCATGGAAGATACGCCTGGCGAGTGTGTTTAACCGTGGTTTCTGGGATGGCTATTACCTTGGTCAGCGATTGGGAGAATGGAGTGGGGTATATGGTTCCAAAGCTACTAAAACCAAAGTACTGGTGGGGAAATGTACCAATTACTTCACTCAACTGGGAGTAGCCGAATTTTCGTGCGAAGCTTCTGAGGTTGAAATGGGCGATACGCTGCTCGTAACAGGCCCCACCACCGGAATAATGGAATTTAGTGCCGACGAAATACGCGAGGACCTGAAACCTGTTGGAAAAACTACCAAAGGAGTAAGGTTTTCTCTAAAAACACCCAATTTGGTGAGGCGAAACGATAAATTGTTTAAATGGGTAGAAACGAATGCCTAAACGATAAGCCATCGACAATTTTGTGGCTACAAGGCTCCTCTTTCTAGAGAAGAGTATGTTACATACTTATAACAGTTTAAAGTGCCTTAATTCATCAATCACGACAAGCCATCGCGAAGTTTACGAAGTTCTTTAAGGTTTTTCGCATCAAGAGCATCTTTCATTCTCATCGAGTTTTCTTTGCACACAATCAAATCTTCGAACCCGATAAAACGAACATCCCTGCCATTAATTTTCGTGGAAAAATGGTTTTTATAACACTTATCGAAATCATTTTTAACGATAAAATCATCTACCAATTCAATTTTAGTATTATCAAGAGGAATTTTAATCATATGACTTTTTCTGAGCGCCTCGATGGCCTTAACGGAATTTTCTTTATTATAACCTAGTTCCACAAAGGCCTTCAATAAACGTTCAAGGTTTTTCTTTTTAAGATCAATCCAAATATCTATGTCTGTAGTTGAACGGGTAAAACCATGCACATTGACAGCAAATCCGCCGACCACCATGTAGTCGACCTTATTGCTATTGAGGCAATCCAAAGCTTTGATATATTGCTCTAAGAAATTCATTTCAACTCAAAAGCTTTCGGATGATCATTTTCTAACTGGATGGAATAATAGGGATTATTATTTGCCAAAAACTCCGTTAACTCAATACAACGTATAAATCGCTCACTTGGACTAAGTAATAAACAATCTTTTAAATAGTCAATGTCGATATTCACATCCATTTTTATTGCGATTCTTGGCAGATTCTTATTCAACACATTATCCAAAAATAGCAAATACTTTCAACTCTTATTCTGTGACTAATAAAAAAGCCTGCCGGATTTCTCTGACAGGCTTTTCATATTTAAACCAGTAAATAATTGCACTTTTTTAGTTGGCCGCCGCTTTTACATTGTCCATAAACATATCGAACAGGAATTCGGTATCGGTTGGGCCGCTGGAGGCTTCGGGATGGAATTGTGAACTAAAGAAAGGTTTTGTTTTGTGTTTTACCCCTTCGTTGGTTTCGTCGTTCAAGTTAATAAACAGCGGTTCCCAGTCGCTGGTAAGTGTTTTATTGTCGGTGGCGTAGCCATGGTTTTGCGAAGTAACAAAGGCACGGTCGGTACCTACCTGTATGCAGGGCTGGTTGTGGCTGCGGTGCCCATATTTTAGCTTATAGGTATTGGCACCTGCAGCCAACGCCATCAGCTGGTTACCAAGGCAAATACCCGTAATTGGTTTATTACCTTCGAAGGCTTTTTTCAGGTTGGCAATGGTAGCGGTGCATTGTTTGGGGTCGCCCGGGCCATTCGAAATAAAAAGTCCGTCGTAGGTATCCTGGTTAAAATCATAATCCCAGGGTACCAGTGTAACTGTGGTATCGCGTTTTATCAGGCTGCGGATGATGTTGTATTTGACACCGCAATCGATTAACACTACTTTGTATTTTCCGGTACCATATACCCTTTTTTCAGGTGTACTAACCTTGGCTACCAGGTTTTCGGACGATGGGTTAAAAAGCGGAACATCTTTGTTGTCGAAAACAATTTTGCCAAGCATGGTACCTTTTTCGCGCAGTATTTTAGTAAGCTCACGGGTATCGATGCCATAAATTCCCGGCACCTGGTTTTGTTTTAACCATTGGCCAAGGCTCATTTGTGCATTCCAGTGACTGTATTCTTCGGTATAGTCGCTCACGATAAGTCCCGAAATATGCATGCTGTACGATTCGTAAAACTTTTCGAGATTGTCCGACTTTTCCCCTCCCGGCACGCCGTAATTACCAATAAGCGGGTAAGTCAAAACCAGTATCTGACCCTTGTAAGAAGGGTCGGTAAGGCTCTCGGTATAACCTACCATGGCCGTGTTGAAAACCACTTCGCCCGAAACCGATTTTTCGCTTCCGAATGAAAAGCCGCTGAATTCGCTGCCGTCTTCCAGTATCAGTTTAATTGCTTTATCCATTTTTATTTGTTGTATTTCTTGTACACACTTATCAGGTCGGCTACATTTTCGGGGCCTAACCTTTTGCCAATGATCTTTTTGTCCCGGTCGAGCACAAAAATCTGCGGGGTCGAACGGATGTCATAAATTTCTTTGAATTTATAGTCGTAAGGGTTCCAGGCATTCATCCAGTCATAGAGCTGTTTCTGGTTCACATAATCGATCCATTTTTCTTTTCCATCCTCTCCAAAGAGTGTGCTTATGGCTACTATCTTCACGTTCATGGATTTGAGCGAATCGGTATAGAGATGATAGAGTTCGGGCAACACAATTTTACAATGGCTGCATGTTGCTTCCCAAAAAACCAAAATGGTAAAATCGGCTTCGATCTGGCTTATTTTGAAAAAACTTCCGGCATGCGGATATTTTTTCAGACTTGTGTCGTTGGCTGCCTGCTTAAAATGTTCGGCAGGCACATACCTCAACTCCACATCGGGTGCAACTTGCCCAATAAGCAAAGGTTTTAAGATAGCAACACGCTCTTTCAGGTCGGCTACAAATTTCTCGTCGCTCCACCAGGCCATAGGAATATAATATTTCTCGGCAATATGCACTTGTACGGCATCCATACCCATGAACTGGCTTTTACCGTATTTGTTGAACAGGGTAATTAGAACAAAGCGAAACAAGGCGCTGTCTGCAAGGCTTTTATCGAGAATAATGTCAATTTCTACTATAAGGCTATCCGGTATCTGGGCCACTACCTTATCGAGGTAGAAGCTCATTTTATCTTCGTAAAGCGGGGTGTGCAGTAAACGCACATCAGCCAGGTCGAAATAATCGAAAAAGTGATCTTTGTAATAGGCATAACTTAAACGGGCATCGTCTTTAATTGAGTCGGGGACTTCTGCTTCGAGGGTAGCCGATAAGAAGGTCGATACAAACAATTCGGGAAATGTTTGCCGTATTTCTTCTATTTTGGCAATGCGTTGTTTACCCAGTTCAAAAATCTGCTCCTGCACCAATTCTTTATCCATGTCGCTTTCAGCATTTTTAAGTTTCTCCTGAAGCACAGCCAATTCATCTTGCTTGCTGAGCATAAAGCGCTGGAAGTCGATAAAAATTTCGTTGTCTTTCGATCCTTTGGTTACCAGATTTTGTACGTATTTAACCGTATCGGTTTCAAGCGCAAAATGCTGGTCCTTACCTATTATGATTTCGAAATAACTACCGTTTTCGAAAAATATCACATAAAGCCCTTGTATGAGGGTTTTCGATCCGGAAAACTTTCCCTGACCAGTGATATCGAGTGTAAGGGTATCATCGGGGTACATCGATTGTCCGAAATAATGCCCCAGGATGAGGTTTTTACCGGCAAGCCCATTTATTTTAACATCGATCTGATAGCCCTTTTCCTGTGCCTGCAGTGTGTAAAGCAATACCAGGCAGACCACTGACACGAAAAACTTTTTCATGAATTGAAAATATTGGTTGCTGAGGCGCAAAAATAACATAATAATGCGTTTGATTAATGTGAATAGTTTATTTTGAATCACAAATCGATCCGTTTTTAATATTTTTAACTTCAGAAGAATAAAATTACATTTGACAAAAACACACAAAATGTTATCATTTGCCGATTGCTCCACACTTTTTGGGCAGAGAATTACCGCGCTGAATCTGCCCGGTGAGCCCAACAGTTTGTATCAGCCCATACGGTATATTCTCGATTTGGGCGGCAAACGCTTACGCCCTTCACTGGCACTCCTATCGGCTCAATTGTTTAACAGCGAGGTAGATAAAGCCATGCCGGCAGCGCTTGCTCTCGAGGTGTTTCATAATTTCACACTTATGCACGACGATATCATGGACAAGGCCGAACTGCGTCGCGGAAAAGCTACCGTGCACAAAGTATGGAACGAAAACACCGCCATACTTTCCGGCGATGCTGCCATGATACTCGCCTACCAGTTTCTTCATCAACTCGATTCCAAAATTTTTTCCGATGCTTTTTCACTTTTCAACCAAACAGCCCTTGAGGTGTGTGAAGGTCAGCAATACGACATGGATTTTGAGAACCGTCTCGATGTGTCGCTTGATGAATACCTGGGTATGATTCGGCTGAAAACCGCTGTGCTCATAGCTGCCTCGCTGCAACTGGGCGGTATGGCTGCCGGTGCCGGTACCGCCGACCAGCTGGCGCTCTACGAACTGGGAGAAAACCTGGGCATGGCTTTTCAACTGCAGGACGATTACCTCGATGCCTTCTCTGATTCCTCTACTTTCGGAAAGGCTACGGGAGGCGATATCGTAAACAACAAAAAAACATACATGCTTATCAAGGCCCTGCAAAGTGGCGACAAAGCATTAAGCACAGAACTGAGGCAATGGATCGCTAAAACCGATTTTGTGGCCGAAGAAAAAATAAAAGCTGTAAAAGAGATATTTATTCGGCTGGGTGTGGCCAACGATGCCCAACTGGCTGCCATTACCTTTATCAACAACAGCATTGAAATACTTAATGGCATTGAAGTGCCTGCCGAACGCAAAAAACCCCTCGAAGACATTATTTTTCAGATGATGTACCGCCAGAACTAATTTTTTAAGTTTTCTTAAGACAGAACCAGACACTTTCTGGCTATTAGTGTTTGCAGTTTAATGAATTCGAATAAATTTGTAGTAGCACTTTTTCGTTTTTGATAACACCACCTTCAAATTCATCTGATTATGGAAAGCAACCTGACGATGTTACTGGCCACCGCACTCACACTTGGTTTTGTGCATACTATCACAGGCCCCGACCATTATTTGCCTTTTGTTGCCATTTCTAAAACCAAAAAATGGACTATGGCCAAAACCATGTGGGTGGTAGGCTTGTGTGGCTTAGGACATGTGCTGGGTAGCATTGCCATTGGTTTGGTGGGCATTGGAGCAGGTATTTTTGTTGGTAAACTTGAATTTTTCGAGGGAGTGCGCGGCAGCCTGGCATCGTGGCTCTTGTTTTCGGCCGGGGTGGTCTATACCATCTGGGCCATTGTGCATCGTCTGAGGCACAGAAACCATGCGCATAGTCATGATCACAGTCCATTGGAAAAGAATCAATCGGTTACTTTCTGGGTATTGTTTGCCATTTTTGTTTTTGGTCCCTGCGAGCCGCTTATACCTTTGCTCATGTACCCCGCAGCTGAGATGAATGCTTATGCCATTGTCATGGTTTCGCTCCTTTTCTCTCTTGCTACCATTGGCACCATGATGGCCACCACCTATCTCATGATCAAAGGCATTAGTTTAGTCAGGTTTCATCGCCTCGAGAGTTACCAGCACATACTGGCAGGCTTAACTTTGCTCATTTCAGGTGCAGGAATCATTTTTTTGGGTTTGTAAATTCCCAATTTATAAGAACAAACCACTTTCTAAATGAGTTTGGCTTCGCCGAGCTCTCCGCCATGCGGCGGTTCGGTTAATACTCCGCTGCTTTGGAGCGATTGAAAAAAGATTCCATTTTGATACCTTGACAGCTCATCTGCGAGGTAGTTCATTGCAAAATTTCTCTTTTTCTTAATACTGTGAGCAATATCCCGACAATTACCACAAGCGCTCCGGCTATGGTCACAGGGGTGAGTACTTCACCCTTGATCCAGCTTAGGTTTTTGGCACTCAGCCAGGCCATTACAGCAAAAGTAATGAGGGGGTTTACGGCAATGATGGCACTGATTTTATTGGCTTCGAGGTATTTAAAGGCATAGGCCAGGGAAACATATCCGGCCAGGGTATTGAATCCCAGAAACAAAACAATTGACCATTGAACAAAGGATAAGGAGGGAAGTACCTGATAGTTTGCCAGCGGACTATAAAGCAGCGCAGGGAACCCAAATACAATCAGGTTAAGTTGCATAGGGTTATAATGCCTCACCGCTACTTTCTGAAAAACAGCATAAAGAGTCCAGGAAATGGCACCGAAAAGCACCAGTAGCACACCGGTTTTATAAGTCTTCAATCCACCGGCAATATGCACAATTTGTTCGTTGTAAAATATAACCAGGCCTGCCAATACAATTGCCAAACCAACCCCCTGTCTCACACTTACCTTCTCTTTAAAAAACACAAAGCCAGCGATGGCGAGCATCACTGTACCGGTTTGAATAAATACCTGGCCAATAGAGGGCGAAGTAAGCTCGATGCCGGTGATATAGCCAAGGTAATTGAGGCCTAAAAAGATGCCGGCAATAAGGGCTAATAAGGGAGGTTTAAAAAGCATGAAAAGCTTTTCGCGGTCGCTTACCAGGTAATAACCTGCCAAAGCGACAAAAGCCAGCATAAAGCGCAACCAGATTACTGTAAAGGCAGGCAGAAAGTTGAGCGACACTTTAATGGCTATAGCCAGGAATCCCCATAAAAGTGCTGTAAATGAGGCAAAATATATACCTTTGTTCATATTGGTGAAGTTAGAAAAAAACCAACCTCATAGTTCAGAGAATACTGGAGGAACTTATCGAAAATTTAGATCGGGCATTAAACAGCATTGCAATCCTAACTTTTTTGTTACAATGAATTCAGAAAACACCCTTTTTCACACCAACCAGTTTGCTCTGCATTACGATTCCTACATGGCTAAAACCTATTGGTATGGTCCCGAAATGCTTTTTGGCCTTATGCACGAATACATTCAATGTGGCCAGAATTTGCTCGATTTAGGAATCGGAACCGGTTTAAGTTCCCTTTCGTTTTCTCGTGCCGGGCTTAATATTTATGGCATCGATGGTTCGGAAGAAATGTTGAAGATATGCCGCGAAAAGCTCTTTGCAATCGACTTGCGGGTGGCCGATCTTTCACATTTTAAAATGCCTTACCAGCAAGCTTTGTTTGATCATGCCATCAGTCTGGGGGTTTTTCATTTGGTAGGCAATCTGGGGTCGGTATTTACTGAAATGGCACGTTGCCTGGTTATCGATGGAGTGTTCGCTTTTACTACACTTCAGTACTTACCTGGAATAGAATCGGGTTATGAAAAAACACACATCGAGGGTATTTTTTCGCAGGTAAAAGAATCAGGCATAAGGGTTTTTCGGCACAGTAATGAATACATACACGAATTGCTTGTGGCGCATCAGTTTAAGCTTATTAAGCAAACCGAATTTCTTGGATACCGCGATCAGGAAGCTGGGAGGGAATATTTTTTCACTGTTTACCTAGCACAAAAATAGGGCAGTATGCAGCATAAAACCAAAGGCATAGTCTTGCACAGTCTGAAATACGGCGAAGCTTCTCTGATTGTGCACATCTATACCCGCGAGTTTGGCCGCCAATCGTATATGATACAAGGCGTGCGAAGCAAAAAGCCTAAATTTCATGCGGGTTATTTTCAGCCTTTGTCCTTGCTTGAGCTGGAAGTCGATCATAAACATACGCGCTCCATTCAGCGCATTCGCGATTTAAGCCTTGGAAATCCTCTGCACCAGATCCGGTCGGATATCGTAAAAAGCACCATTTCGCTGTTTATTGGCGAATTGCTCTACCGAAGCTTGCACGAGGCCGAAGCCGATCATACCCTATTCGATTACCTGGCCGGATCTATCGAGATTCTTGAATTTTGCCACGAAGGTTGTGCCAATTTCCACCTGGTGTTTCTGCTTCAGTTTACCCGTTTTTTAGGTATATTTCCGCAAAACAATCATGAAATAGATGTGTATCAGCCCGCTGGTACAGGAATGAAAATTCACGAGTTGTTAGGCTATTCGCTCAACGATTTGCCTCGAATTCAGCTGAGCAACGCGCAACGTAATTTGTTGGTATCGGCACTGGTCGATTATTACTATTTTCACCTCGAAGGTATGGGATCAATCAGCTCGCTGAAAATTTTGCACGAGGTGTTTCTTTAAATCCATCCCGGTAAAACAGAAAAGAAAGCAGTTTACGCGATTAGAATTCAGCAATATCGCCCTTGAACCGGATATATTTTGCCATGGAGCGGTGTATGGCTTCCATTTCTAAGGCCAGATGCCAGTCTTGCGTATTTTCGAAATAGGGGAGTAAAATTCCTTTACAAGGCTGGCAAAACAAGCCTGCGGGTAAGGTTTTTTTACATCTTATGCACTTCATCAGTCAACGACTTATCAAATTATGGCAAAGTTTACGAAATGGGCCAAGCTGTAGTTGCATTTTGGTGGTTTATTCTTTCGATGAGAAAAATCATTCAGTTATCAATAACCCTGAAGCAATCTCTGCGTAAACCCATTAAAATCGTAACACATGTATTTTTTCATTCAGGGAACAAAGACTACACCGTATGCCATCATTCAGGAAGGGTATATGAAAATTACCGGGAATTCGACAGCGGTAGAGGCAGACGACGAATTTTACGGGCATATGAGTAGGAAAATGAATTTATATGCTCAACAACCTGCGAACCAAACTAATGTTGATATTGCCCTCAAACACGTCAATGCAGCTTCGAAACGACACATAATAGAATTGCTTAAAACACTTGAAAAGCTCGAACAACAAGGATTTAAAGTGGTGATAAATTGGCAGTACGAAAAAGACAATGAGGATGTACGTGAACTAGGCGAAATTTTACAAACCATGTTTTCGATCGAATTCAGGTTTTTAGCCGCATAATCCACGCATAAAAAAACCCCCTCGGCACGCCGGAGGGGGTTTTTTTATTTCTTTTTGTTTTGTTCACGAATGAACTGGTCAAGCGCCATGGTCATCGAGGGTGCCTCGGGTAGTGGAGCCTGAAGGTCGAGCCTTAAGCCGGCATCTTTTACAGCTTGAGCAGTAGAATTACCGAACGAACAGATTTTAATTTCGTCTTGCTTAAAATTTGGAAAGTTCTTAAACAGGGATTTTATTCCCGAAGGACTAAAAAACACCAACACATCGTAATTAATAATCGAGAGGTCGGTTAAATCGCTGCTTACTGTATTGTACAAGATACAGATTTTATGGTTTACCTTGTATTTGCCTAACAGATCAGGAATTTCTTTCTTATGTTGGTCAGATAGCGGCACCAGGTATTTTTCTCCCTTGTGTTTATCGAGCAGTTCCATAATATCGACAAACCGGCCCTTGCCATAGAATATTTTCCGCTTTCTGAACACAATGTATTTCTGAAGGTAATGGGCAATCGACTCTGAAGTGCAAAAATACTTCATGGTATCCGGAATGGTGTTGCGCATTTCACCAGCAATACGAAAGTAGTTATCGATAGCGGTTTTGCTCGTGAAAATAACTGCCGTGAAATCGAGAAAACTTACTCGTTGTTTTCGGAATTCTTTGGTTGGTACACTTTCGACATGAATAAATTGCCTGAATTCAATTTTTACATTGTGATTTTCGGCAATTTCAAAATACGGATCCTTGTCTGACGAAGGTTGTGGTTGTGAAACGAGAATATTCTTTATTTTCATATTCTTTAAATCCTCCTATTTTTCTTCTGCTACCTCTGCGTTACAACAATTTTAATACCCACCAGAACAGGCAAAATTTCAAGGGTACAAAGGTATAAAATACTGTATAATAAAAAAACTTTGTGTTTGATAATAATCTGTATGGCGCGTATGTATCTGTATACAAGCATCAGAGCTATAAGAATTGTTGCAGTGTAAAAAATACTTTCCCATAGCGAGGGCCGTATATAGAACAAAGCCAATACAAGTGGAAGAAGAGTAATACCTAAAACTTTATTGAGAATTAAAGTATTGTGCAAGTATTCGCGGTAAACGGGTCTGGCATCAAAAAGGTACCCAAGCAGCAAGAGCGACCCAAAACGTAAGAGCAAAGCAATGAGAAAGGAAAAAAATAAAATCAGGAAGAGTAAAAAATTAGAAGAACTACCTCCACCTTGCAGGTATTTAATTGCCTGATAAAGGTAAAGGGTCATGACGACTACAAAAATGATATTCAAAAAAAAGTAGGTTCTTTTTACAAGCACATTCCTTTCGCGCAGCAGTTTTTCAGAAAATTGCAAGTTGGCTGCTGAGTTAAATACCGAGAGAAGGTATTTTTCGTAATTTTTACGCAAGGTAACCAGCAAAAACAATACTAGTAAGAACAGTCCCAGGCCCCAGCTTTTTTCTGCCAGCAAGTTGGCGGGCAGTTTTTCAAAGCGCAAATTTGTTTTTGTATCTGTTGTCCTAAATCCGGTAAAACCATTATTGGCCCTGCTTACCTGACTACTATCTTCATTCTTAATGGTTGAAAAAAGTACTATCCATTCTTCCTGCGGTTTGGGGAGTAGCGTTAAGCTATCGGTTGAAAGGCTATCGGCGGCCAAACCGATACTCTGGGTAGTATCCGGGACAAGAGTTGTTGTAACCGCGGAAAGTGATTTTGCAGAAATAGTAGGCTGCTGGGGTTTGATGTTGGAGTGTGGAAGAGCCGAATCAATGTGTTTAGGCACGGTGACAACCCGGGGCAGGGTGTCGTCGGGGGTGGTATAAGTCGAATCGGCCTGCTTAAATGGCATAAGCGTTACAATAATAGCTGCAAAGGTAATGTGCGAGAGGCAAATTGATTTTCAGTTTGCCAAATAATTACCAACACTTACGCATTGAACCCAATAAAGTTTTAACCCAGGGAATTATTTTTCCAGTTCTTCGAGGTCTTGAAGCAGATTAAGGGCAAGACGGCTCGCTCCAATCCGAAACCGTTCTGGGAAGAGCCATTCTTCGCCAAGTAGCTCAGCTACAATGGCCAGGTAATTGAGAGCCATGTCGGTATCTGAAATTCCTCCTGCGGGTTTAAATCCAGCTATAAAAGCATTTTCGCGGTAGAAATCTTTGATGGTTTTGCACATGATATAAGCAGCTTCGAGACTGGCCACTGAACCGTCTTTACCGGTGGAAGTTTTTATAAAATCTGCACCGGCTTCCAGCGCAATTCGTGCAGCATCTTCGATGAGTTTATAGTCTTTCAACAAGCCCGTTTCCAAAATTACTTTAAGGTGGTGGTTGCCGCAAATTTGGCGCATGGCCTTTATTTCGTCGAAAACCACCGATTCTTTTTTATTCAGAAATGCCGAAAGATTGAGTACCATATCTATTTCGTCGGCTCCATGGGCAAGTGACATTTCTGTTTCGAGGTATTTAACTTCGGCAAACGACTGCGCATGCGGAAACACCCCACTTACAGTGGCTACCTTAACCGGGGTGTTTGCTAACCATTCTTTGCATTTTTTTATATACACCGGATAGATACATACTGCGGCTACCTGGGGAATTTCTATTTGTTTATGCAGGGTTTGAGAGGCTTGCCTGCATAGAGCCGCAATATCTTCGTCGGTGGCTACACTGTTAAGATTGGTTAAATCGAGAAGGGAATAAAGTAGCTGGAGATTCTCTGCATCGCGAGGGGGCCTGTTGTAGCTGATAATTTCTGAACAGAGCCTGGTAATTTTATCCATAAATCAAGTGAGTTTTATATTTTTCAGGTGTCGATCAGAATCGCGCCGGGTTTTCTTTTCAAGGTTCTTTGCAAAAGCATCGGTTATGTTCACACCTGTTTGATTGGCAAGGCAAAGCAGTACCCAAAACACATCGGCCATCTCGTCGGCAATTTCTCCTTTTGTTTCATTTTCTTTAAACGATTGTTCACCATAGGTGCGGGCCACCAAACTAGCCAGTTCGCCCACCTCTTCGGTGAGTAAAGCCATGTTGGTTAGCTCGCTGAAATAGCGAACGCCATAGGTTTTTATCCAATTATCTACTTCGGTTTGGGCTTGCTGAATGGTCATTGATATCGGAGTTTTTCAAGTTAGATTGATAAAGTTAAGGAATTCCTGTCGCTTAATTTATAAGCCCGGCCAGAATACTCACAGCGCTTTGTATATTTCTTTATACTAGCCCAATTAACAAATTTTAAATTCCTAAAAGTCTTGTTGGTATTTATTTCTTTCTATTTTTGTGGCTTATTTTGCATGAAATATGTCCAAAGGGAACCTGAAAAAACTTGAAAACAGAAGACTGCGCAGTTCTTATATCATTTCCACAATAAGTATATCCTTGTTGTTGTTACTTTTAGGGGTAGTGGGTATTTTGATATTGAATACAAACCGCTTAAGCAATTATGTCAAAGAAAATATTCACTTTAAAGTAATTATTAGTGAACAGCTTCGCGAAGCTGAAATTTTCCGTATTCAAAAAGCCCTCGATGCACGCCCTTACGTAAAAGAAACTAAATACATTACCAAAGAACAGGCAGCTGTTGAATTGCAGGAAGCTTTAGGAGAGGATTTTCTTTCCACTCTGGGCTACAATCCACTTTTGCCTACCATAGAAGTTAACTTTTATGCTTCTTATGCCAATAACGACAGTATCGCCGTGATCGAAAACGATTTAAAGGAATTTGAAGGGATTAAAGAAGTATATTACCAAAAGAACCTGATACAGGCTGTGAATGAGAATGTAAAAAAAATATCCTTATTTATTCTCTTTTTTAGTGCTTTTCTGTTTCTTATTGCACTTACATTAATTAACAATACAGTACGCATTTCGGTGTATTCGAAACGTTTTTTAATACGCACTATGCAACTGGTGGGTGCCACTCCGGGTTATATACGGAAACCATTTCTGCTGGCTGGTTTGTTGCAGGGATTTGTTAGTGCCCTAATTGCCATTAGTCTGTTAACGGCGATGATCTATTTCATTCAGAAACAGCTAGAGGGTATGGTAGAATTAACCGACTTGAAACTTTTATTGGCTCTTTATGCCATGGTAATTGTTCTTGGTTTATTGCTCAACTGGCTCTCGACCTATATGGCGGTAACTCGCTACATTCATATAAAAACAGATAAACTTTACTCCTAAGATATGTCAAAAAAAGTAGAACAAAACTCAGTTAACACTGGTTTCGCCTTGGGCAAAGAAAACTATAAATACCTGCTCATCGGTATGGGAATTATTCTATTGGGTTTTTTACTGATGATGGGAGGAGCCTCCGAAGATCCCAATGTATTTATTGTAGAAGAGGTTTTCTCATCCCGTCGTATAACCCTTGCGCCCATTGTGGTGCTGGGCGGTTTCATATTTGTGATTTGGGCTATCATGAAAAAACCGAAAGAATAACTTTTCCTAAAAACATTATATCATTGCCAGAATATCTGGTATAAATACCTTTCATGGATATATTAAAAGCCATTATAATTGCCATAGTCGAAGGCATCACAGAATTTTTGCCAATTTCTTCCACTGGGCATATGATTATTGCGCAAAAAATCCTCAATATAGAGGAGAGCGATTTTGTAAAAATGTTTATCGTAAACATTCAGTTTGGAGCTATTCTCTCGGTAGTGGTCTTATACTGGCGAAGGTTTCTGCAATCGTTTAGTTTTTATTTGAAACTATTTGTTGCTTTCCTGCCTGCCGCAGTAATTGGTTTTCTGTTTATCGACCTTATCGACCAACTGCTCGAAAGTGTGCTGGTGGTAGCTATATCGCTGGTGGCAGGAGGGGTGGTACTTTTGTATGTCGACAATTGGTTTAAAAAACCGGTTCAAAACGAGATTACATACCCAAAAGCATTTAAAATTGGTTTTTTTCAGGTAATAGCCATGATACCCGGTGTTTCCCGTTCGGCAGCAACCATCATTGGAGGTCTAAGTCAGAAACTCGACCGGAAAACGGCCGCAGAGTTTTCGTTTTTTCTGGCTGTACCAACCATGCTGGCCGCATCGGCATACAAGCTTTTTAAAAACTATCAATTTATTACCAAAGAGAATATCGATGTTCTGCTCATAGGAAATCTGGTAGCTTTTGTGGTAGCCCTTCTTGCCATAAAAGGTTTTATTAGCTACCTTACCAAGCATGGGTTTCGGATTTTCGGATGGTACCGCATAGTGGTAGGAATGATAATTATTCTGCTCCTGGCTTTTGGTGTAGATTTAAGCATGATGGGATAAGCAAATGATACCCGTATTTGATGCCGAAGCAATTAGCAGCGGACAGGTTCTTTTATTTGATAAACCTTTTCAGTGGACTTCCTTTCAGTTGGTGGGCAAAGTGCGTTGGCTTTTGTGTCGGAAGTTTGGCTGGAAGAAGCTGAAAGTCGGTCATGCCGGAACGCTCGATCCATTGGCAACAGGTCTGATGATTGTTTGCACTGGAAAAGCCACCAAACAAATTGCAGGACTTACCGGTTTCGACAAAGAGTATCTGGCCGAAATAAGGTTTGGCGAAACAACACCTTCTTTCGACCTCGAAACTGAGGTAGATGCTACTTTTGATACAGCGAACATTAATGCGGAGCTTATAAGGGAGAAGCTGAAGACTTTTATAGGAAACATACAGCAGGTTCCTCCAATGTTTTCGGCCAAATATGTAAACGGTATACGAGCCTATTCGCTGGCCAGACAAGGTATTGAGGCTGAGCTTAAACCATCGGAAGTTACCGTGCATGAGTTTGAACTACTCGAGTATCAGGCACCAGTTGGTAAGTTTCGCATCCGTTGCAGCAAGGGTACCTACATTCGTTCACTTGCGCGAGACTTGGGGCTTGAGCTCGATTCGGGAGCCCACCTTACAGCCTTGGTGCGCACAGCTGTTGGTTCATACAAACTGAGCGATGCCATGAAAATGGAAGATTTCGAAAAAAGCGTGAAATTAGTGTAACCCAAATAGCCTTTTTACGTATAAAGGGCACTTTAATAAAGACCAATAAACAAATAAAATAAATATGAAGTTATCGCAGTATAAGTACAACTTGCCCGAGGAACTGATTGCCTTGTATCCCACACCCAATCGCGATGAGTCTAGACTCATGGTGCTGAACCGTGAAAAAGGAACCATCGAGCACCATGTGTTCAAGGATATAATGAATTATTTCGGCGAGCGCGATGTAATGGTGTTTAACAATACCAAAGTATTTCCAGCACGTCTTTATGGAAATAAAGAAAAAACAGGAGCCGAAATCGAAGTATTTCTTCTGCGCGAACTCAATAAAGAACAAAGACTTTGGGATGTGTTGGTCGATCCGGCCCGCAAAATCAGAATTGGCAATAAACTCTATTTTGGCGACGATGATTCGCTGGTAGCCGAAGTAATTGACAATACCACCTCGCGAGGACGAACCCTGCGCTTTTTATTCGATGGCAGTTACGATGAGTTTAAGGCTACCCTTTTTGGCCTGGGCGAAACACCACTGCCAAAATTTATTAAGCGTCAGGTTCAACCCGAAGACAAAGATCGCTATCAAACCGTATTTGCCAAGCACGAAGGTGCAGTGGCTGCCCCTACTGCCGGATTGCATTTTAGCCGAGAACTATTGAAACGTTTGGAAATAAAGGGTGTAAATTTTGCTGAAATTACCCTTCATGTAGGTTTAGGCAATTTCCGCACGGTCGATGTAGAAGACCTTACCAAGCATAAAATGGATTCTGAGCGAATCATTATTCCTGACAGTGCTGTTAAAATTGTGAATCAGGCCAGGGAAGAGAATTGCAAAATATGTGCTGTTGGTACTACGGTGCTGCGCACACTAGAAAGCTCCGTTTCCACACAGGGGTTCCTGAAACCATTTGATGGTTGGACTAACAAGTTCATCTTTCCACCTTATGAATTTAGTGTGCCCACCAGCATGATTTCGAATTTTCATTTGCCCCTTTCCACTTTGCTGATGACAGTGTCGGCATTTGCCGGTTTCGATTTCCTTTTTGAAGCCTACAAAGTGGCCATCAAAGAAAAATACCGTTTTGGAACTTATGGCGATGCCATGCTCATTGTCTAAACGGTTGGATGAAACTAAACACTTTTGAAAAATCATAACTTCACTAAAAACCCGGATTATTCCGGGTTTTTTTTTATATTGTGCAACCCTTGGACCCATTACTGTGTCTTTGGCTTTAACCATTCATAGCTGTTTCTAGAAATGAAAAAATTATTTTCGGCCCTTTTGTTTCTATTGATACTTCAAGGCATTAAAGCCCAATCGGACGAATTTGAAACCATTGGCCACCCTGATGGTAAAGTCAAAGTGCGCGGATTTATGGCACCGATTATGTGCTTTACCCGTATCGACGACGAGTTTGCGCACATGATGGGTGGTGGAGGTGCCGTAATAATTAACAATTTCTTTTTTGGCGGTTACGGGCTGGGCAAAACCACTCAAACTGAGTACAGGGGCAATTCGAATTATTACATGACTTATGGTCATGGAGGCCTTTGGATGGGTTATACATTTAAACCCCAAAAAGCCATACACCCAGTCTTTCATACACAAATGGGATGGGGAAAAATCGGCGAAAAACCTAAAGACCTCAACAGTGAACCCCTAACCAAAACTGGCGGCTTAGTGTATGTAATTGTGCCCACTCTGGAGTTGGAAATGAATTTCTCTTATTTCTTTAAACTTGGTGCCGGAATCAATTACCAGTTTTTTTACAACACCGGCGAGGTGGTAAGCCCTTACACCTCTCAAGATTTCGCCTCTCCCGGAGTGTTTGTTTCCCTTAAATTCGGATGGTTCCGATAGTATTCGTCCTGTTTTATCCTAGTAATTGATGCTTATAGAGTAATTACCTATTTTCAACAGAAAAGATATTCTGAATAAATTTTCTGCTTTAATTTTATTATTGGCTGTAACTTTATTCCTTTAAGGGCGTCATAGTACTTGTAATTGCGCGCGAATGACCCTAACCGAATACAACCTTTGCGTAGAACTCTATGCCGACGGTATCTACAGATTTTTACTGAAGAACATTAGGAACACTGTGCTTGCCGAAGACTTGGTGCAGGATAGTTTTGAAAAGCTCTGGATGCATTATACCGAAGTCAATTATCAGAAAGCCAAATCGTATCTTTTTACAACCGCTTATCACACCATGATTGATTCAATCCGGAAAAGTCAGCGGAACGAGGATATTGAAAAGGCCGTTTTCCTATGCGATAAAAGAACAGGAACTTTCTCCGATTTGGGGGAAGTATTGCAAAAGGCCGTTGATTTGCTGCCTGCCATTCAGCGTTCGGTATTGCTTCTGCGCGATTACGAAGGGTATAATTAGTCCTCCCTTAAAAAGTCACTTTTTGCGCAAAAGGATAATTTGAGATCGAAATAATGTCAAAAGTTGTTTGAAAAATTGTTTCAAAAAATTGGTATAAAATATTTTTTAGGTCTGCTTTTATTCTATTGAGCATTTTTTTCAGATTAAAAGCTGTTCCTGCCATTATTGTGTTGACTTTGTCACCTAATTCACCCTTAAGGTAGTTGCGTATCATTCGATGATCATGTTTCAAGTGGCCTATTACGGGTTCTATTCCGGCTCTGCTTCTAAAACGTTTTCTGGACTGTTGTTTCT
>JAMIIA010000173.1:0-27376 GCA_035913795.1 Bacteroidales bacterium | reverse complement strand
TGAGGCGTCACGCACTTGAAGGTAATAGTCGTCGGTAGGCAGTTCGAGGTAACCGGCAAAGCTGGCATAAGCAAGGTCGTCGACCAGGTTGGCAGGGCCAGTAGCTTCAAACACATCAACAGTGGGGGCATCTGTAGCACCATGGAACACGAGCAAGTCGGTGTTGGCACTGTTGGATGCAGCCTCACGGCCCATTGCATACACATAAGTATCGAAAGCTTCTGCAGGTGAATAACCGCTGCCGCTAACAATACCGCTGGCTACTATAATGTATTTTTCTCCAGCGGTAAGAGTTGTAGTAAGGTTGTGAATAGTTTCACCGGCCGAGGTGCTTGTCTTTGGAGCAATATCAATACTGATAGGGCTACCGGCAGGAGCATCGATAAACGGCGTAGCATTGCGAAAAGCAAAGTTGTCGAGTATGAGATCGTTGTTGAGGTACACATCCACCGAATCGGCGGCAGCATCGGCAGAGTTGTGGATAACCTGAACTCTTGCTGTTTGCGCAAAAGCACTACCTATTACAAATAGTGATGTTGCGATTAAGAGGGTAAATTTTTTCATAATTTTAAGTATTTATGGTTCGAGGTAGAAACAGAATAGTATTTAAATGGTTAAACAAAAAATAAAGAAAAGTTAAACAAAAGCAATATATTTTAATTTCTTTATAAATAAAAAGCGTAATTAAATAACTAATAATTAATAGTATAATCTTGATATTTTAAAATATTAACTAAATAGTCAAATTGAAAAAAGAATTGACTTTATCAGGGAAGCAAACTAACTTTTCTTATAGTATAAAGAATTAACTTTGCATCCGGTATGGATACAACCCAATGAAAAAGCAAATTGTAACTATGTTAGAAATTCAGGATTCCCTCATCAGTCTGGATGTGGTGGAAAGGAAATTTTGTTGCGATTTGTCGAAATGTAAAGGAGCATGCTGCATCGAAGGAGATTCGGGTGCGCCTTTGACCGAAGAGGAAACGGGTATTCTCGAGAGGGAATACCAGCACATACGCCCTTACATGCGCGCCGAATGTTTAGAAACTATTCAGGAGCAAGGCACCTGGGTAACCGACCACGAAAACGACAAGGTAACACCTTTAATAAACGGCAAAGAATGTGTGTATGTGTTTTTCGAAGCGGATATTGCCAAGTGTGCCATTGAAAAGGCTTACTTCGAAGGGAAAACAATTTTTAGAAAACCAATCTCGTGCCATTTATATCCGATACGGCTGAAAAAGTATGCCAGTTTCGAAGCAGTTAATTTTCATGAGTGGGGTATTTGCAAACCTGCCCGAGCCTTAGGGGTACTTCAGGACCTGCATGTATACCGGTTTCTGCAAGAACCCCTTATTCGTAAATATGGTAGTGAGTGGTACGAAGAACTTGAGCTGGCAGCTGAAGCCTTGTTGCACCCAGAACCCTGAAATGCACTGAACTACCAGAGCCTTGGCTTGTTTAACAAGGAGATAATGTTTTAATCTGCCATTATTTTAAATGTATATTCAATAGTTTCATTGTTAAGAATTTCACTACATGGATAAACACTCGCACGGGCATCATCACCACCATAGCCATTCTGCACATCACCACGACGACTTGAAGGAAAACAGGCTTTTATGGGCCACCTTGTTAAATTTGTTTATTACTGTGGTTGAAATTGTAGGCGGCCTGCTTTCGAATAGTCTTGCACTTTTGTCAGATGCCGTGCATAACCTGGGCGATACATTGGCCATTATGTTGGCCTGGATTGCCAACCGAATAGGCAAACGTTCGGCTAACTACCGCAAAACATTTGGCTACAGGCGCATCGAAATACTTGCGGCTTTTTTTAATGCGGTTATTCTCTTTGTGATTATTGCTTTTCTGGTTCGCGAAGCCATTGTACGGGTTCAAAATCCCGAACCCATCAAGGGAATGCTTATGTTTATTGTTGCTTCTGCAGGGCTCCTGGCTAATCTGGTGGCCATGCTTCTTCTTAAAGGCGACTCGGGTAAAAACATAAATATCCGGGCTGCATACCTTCACTTGCTCGGCGATACTTTTTCATCTGCCCTTGTTATTGTGGGTTCGGTATTAATATATTTTTTCGAAGTATACTGGATCGACCCCTTGCTTACAATTGTTATTGGCCTTTACATTGTGAAAGAAACTTTTTCTATTCTGCGGCAATCGTTTAATATTCTCATGCAAGCCTCACCTGCCAATATCAGTCTCGACGAGGTAAAGAAAAAGCTTGAAAACCTTGAAGGAATTGACAACATTCATCATGCTCATCTTTGGAACCTGAGCGACAGCCAAACACATTTCGAATGTCATGTCGATGTTTCTGCCGATATGCGTGTAAGTGAAACCAGCCTGCTGAAAAATAAGATTGAAGACCTGCTGAAGAGCGAATTTCAAATTACACATGTTACCCTGCAATTCGAATTTAACTGTTGCCCCGAAAAAGAACTTATTATTGACGAAAAACAATAAATGGTGGAGTTTTTAAAAAACTATTGGAACGAACTAGTTGTCCTTACCCTCGACATGGGTCCCTGGTTGCTGTTTGGTTTTCTTATTGCCGGTGTGCTGCATGTTTTTTTTTCCGAAGGGAAAATGAATCGGCTTCTTGGTAAGTCGAACATGAAATCGGTATTTCGTGCGGCGCTCATTGGCGTGCCTTTGCCATTATGCTCTTGTGGCGTTATTCCAACTGCTATATCCATCCATAAAAATGGTGCTTCGAAAGGCGCTGCGGTTTCATTTCTTATCTCTACCCCTCAAACAGGAGTCGATTCAATTCTGGTAACCTATTCATTATTAGGCTTGCCTTTTGCTATTGTGCGCCCAATTGTAGCTTTTTTTACGGGTATCATGGGAGGGTTTTTTACCAACCGTGCAGAGAATCGCTCCGAAACTCCTCCGAAGGTAGCAGAAAAGCAAGAACCCCCCGATAAAAGGATAAATCCTCTGGTGGCAATTTTCAAGTATGCCTTTGTCGATTTTCTGCAGGATATTGCCAAATGGTTGGTAATTGGACTATTGGTAGCTGCCCTTATTGCCGTGTTTGTGCCAGACGATTTTTTTGCTTCCTACCTGCATCACGATTTTCTGGGCATGATAATCATTCTGCTTGTCTCTATTCCTGTTTATGTTTGCGCTACCAGCTCGGTTCCTATTGCTGCAGTACTCATATTAAAAGGGCTTTCGCCTGGCGCGGCCCTGGTGTTTCTTATGGCTGGGCCGGCAACCAATGCAGCCACCATTTCGGTAATCGGTAAGGTAATGGGAAGAAAAACACTTTTTATCTACCTTTTTACCATCATCGCTGGCGCACTTTTATCGGGGCTTTTTATAGATTACTTTCTTCCACGTGAGTGGTTTGTTTCAGGCCTTTCTGCCCATCATCAGCATGCGCATGGTTTGTTGCCACCTTTTGTGCACCTTGCCTCCGGGGTGCTTATGACCGCCTTAATTGCAAATATTTTTTTAATGAAATGGTTTCAGAAAATGAAAAAAAACGAACCCCAATTTATACTCGATAAGTCCGATGTGAAAGTTTTTGTCCGTGGAATGAACTGCAATCACTGTAAAAATACAGTGGAAACAAATCTGCTTAAGCTTGAAGGAATCGAAAGTGTAAAGGTGAATCTGGATACCGAAACAGTTTTGCTGGCAGGCAATAATATTGATTTAAACAAAGTGAAATCGACGGTAGAGAGTCTAGGTTACAAATTCGAACCCTAATCGGTCATACTATGTATGGCTAGTTAAAAAACCTTCAGGCTGGGCTAAAAGTCCAACAAATCGTAAAAACTGATATCTGTTAGTTTTATGCTTTACGATATAATTTATTTTTACTTGCCCAGTCTTTGGAATGATCGCAATATATATTCAATTTTATCACCATCGGTTGAGTACATAAATATTTTAATATAAAAGCAATTGCTATGAAAATGAAAAACTACGTCCCGATCTTGTCTCTCGTGTTTCTATTCACAATCCAACTTAGTCTATCTGCTCAAATGGAGAGGTCTGCCATTGACGAAAAGCACAAATGGGACCTTAGTCCAATTTTTACCAGCGACGAAGATTGGTTGAAAGCCAAGGAAAAAATGATGGTTGAATTGCCTAAAATCGAAAGCTTTAAAGGTACCCTTACCCAATCGGCAGCAAATTTATTGGCATGTCTGGAGTATAATACCAACCTGACTAAAGAGGCCGTAAAGCTTTACATTTATGCCAGCATGAACGCCGACCTTGATACACGCGATATGAAGTATGCCGGAATGGAGAAGGAACTTCAACAGCTTTTTTCTGAGTTTTCATCGAAAGGAGCGTATATCAATCCGGAAATTCTTACTGCGGAGTGGAGTGTAATAGAAGGGTTCATTAAGAATGAACCTAAACTGAAAGTATACGAAAAAGGATTAAAAGACCTTTTCGATCAGCAGAAACACACCCTCAGCGAACCCGAAGAACGCATCCTTGCATTGTCGGGTATGGCCACTGGTACAGGTGCCTCGGTATATAGCACATTTAGCAATGCCGAAATGCCTGCTCCGGAAGTGACGCTTAGCAATGGCGAAACAGTTAAACTAAATTCTTCTTCTTATGGTAAATACCGGGCTACGCCTGTGCGTGCCGACCGCGAATTGGTTTTTACCGAATTCTGGAATAACTACAAAAATTTCGAAGCTACTTTTGGCGAAATGCTTTACGGGCAAGTGAAGGCCTCACTATTCCGCACCAAAGCACGCAATTATGAGTCAACACTTGAATCAGCCCTCTCACCCAACTACATTCCGGTAGAAGTGTATCATTCGCTGGTAGAAAATGTCAACAAAAACCTGCCTGCCTTTCATCGATACCTGCAAATTAAAAAGCGCATGATGGGTCTCGATACGCTGAAATACCTCGATTTATATGCGCCTGCTGTAGAGGGAGTTGACTTAGAATATAGTTATGACGAGGCTCAGAAATTAATTCTTGAGTCGCTTAAACCCCTTGGCGAAGAATACACCAGCACAGTAAAAAAAGCATTCGACGAGCGTTG
Organism: Bacteroidales bacterium; assembly: GCA_035913795.1. GTDB lineage: Bacteria > Bacteroidota > Bacteroidia > Bacteroidales > UBA10428 > UBA10428. The sequence goes on along the minus strand of JAMIIA010000173.1, from coordinate 22,329 downwards.
GATTGATGTGTATCCTACACCCGGAAAACGTTCTGGTGCTTATTCCAACGGAGCTTTTTACGATGGCCATCCTTACATATTATTAAACTACAACGGGTTATATGAGGATGTAAGCACCATAACCCACGAACTTGGCCATACCATGCAGAGTTATTTTTCGAATAAAAACCAACCTTACCCACTTGCCGATTATACCATTTTTGTTGCTGAAGTTGCTTCGACCTTTAACGAAGTGTTGCTTTTCGAACATATGATGAAAACCATTGACAACGATGAAGTAAAACTCTCTTTGCTTATGGAACGCCTCGATGGTTTTAAGGGAACACTTTTCCGCCAGACACAATTTGCCGAATTTGAACTGAAAATGCACCAGGCAGCTCAGGAAGGAAAACCTCTTACCGGCGATGTATTATCGGCCATGTATGCCGATATTGTAAACAGATACTACGGAAATGACCAGGGTGTGTGTAAGGTTGACGATTACATAAGCATGGAATGGGCCTTTATACCCCATTTCTACTACAATTTCTATGTATATCAGTACAGCACCTCATTTGTGGCATCGAATACTTTGGCCGAAAGAGTTTTACGTCAGGAGCCAGGAGCAATTGATGCCTATATGGCGTTCTTAAGCTCGGGTGGTTCAGATTATCCGATAAACCAGTTGAAAAGTGCCGGAGTGGATATGACCAGTTCCGAAGCCTTTGATAAAACCATTGACGCTATGAATCGTGTAATGGACGAGATTGAGAAAATACTTGATAAGAAAGGTATCTAAACCCTTTTCGATTGAATAGAAATCCCTTACCCGGGTGTAGCAAAAGATTTCTTTTGCAGACACAAGGTAAGGGATTTTTTATTCAGGTTTTTAGTTGCAGAATAAAGTCGAAATTAGAAGAAACCCGTATAGACTATAAAAAATGAATGGACCGTATGTTACGGGTTTCGATTTTTTGTTCATACACTTTTTGGTTCAGCGGATTGACCATTTGTATGGTTATTTGATTGAAAAAATCTCCCGTGCTGTAGCACGATTGGCTTATTTCTGCTTCATTTAATTCTACTGTTATACCGTCTTTGCGGTAGAAAATAATCGTTGCTTTTTCGTTGCCAACCGAGGGTGCTGGTTCAGCTTTAAAACCCATAAAATCAATTTTTTTAAAATCCTGATAAGTTTTAATTTCTGTGGGTGTTCCCATGTACTTTCCACGAATCAGCACATAACTGTCAACATATTGCGCATTTCCACACGATAGTTGTCCAAGATGCTTGGCTACAATTTCGTCGCCGGTATTAAGAATAATCTTTACGGGCACATCGGTTTGCTGGGCTAATAATGCCTGCGAAAAGGCAAATAACAGGGTAATTAAAATAACTTTCATGGTGTTTTGTTTAGTGTGTTTTATGTTTCAGGTTGTCTAAATTAGGAATTTTTATTTGGCTTTTACTATCTGAAACTTTCTTTGGCAAGGGTATATTGCTGCAATCGTTGCTCTATTTTGTCTCTGATTTCAAGAGGTAAAACTGCCAGACGCCTGGAAGTATAATCGAAGAAACACATACCAGTTCTTATTTTAGCTACCGATTTTCCTTCGTTCGAACGAAAGTGGTAGAGTAAGTTATATCCCCTTTGCGATAAATCGGTAATGGAAATATCGATACCAAGGGTATCACCTCTGAACGCTTCAGACATAAATTGTATCCCGGCATCAATCATAATAAGGCTAAAGCCCTCAAAATCCATTTCGCTCCAGCCAAAATGGTCAAGCATTTGTAGGCGGGCTTCATGCGCAATGCGCAAATAGGCATCGTTGGCAAGATGGCCGCCATAATTAATATCACCAATTTGTACCTGAATTAGGGTTCGGAAATGCGAGGTTTCCGGAATGGAAATTTTTATTCTGTCCATAATTGAAATATTTCACTGGTTTCCATTCCTGGTTGCAGATAAAATGCATCAAGTCCAGCTTTCGCTGCGCCATCCACATGCTGTTCAGAGTCATCGATAAATAGGGTTTCTTCTCTTTTCAGCCCATTTTCCCTTAAAACTAACTCGAATATATTCGTGTGCGGTTTACGCATACCTACCCGGTGCGAGAGATACACTTTTTCGAACAACGAAAAAAACTCGAAGCCCAGCGAAGCATTCAGTCCATCTACAAGTTGTTCTTCATGTATCAGATTGGTGTTGCTAAGAAGAAATATGCGGTACTTTTTGCGGATGGCTTTCAGGATTTCGATGCGGTGCGAAGGGATGTCGAGCAGCATGGCACCCCAGGCGCTATCGATTTGCTGGTCAGTAATAAAATCTCCAAATTCCTTGCGAATGCCTTTTCTAAATGCATCGGGACTTATGGCTCCTATTTCGAGCTGGTCGAACAGCTCTCGTTGCTGTGCCTGAGCATAATGATGATCGAAATCGTCAATGCCATAATCTTTAAAGGCTTTAATGGTGGCATGGTAATCGATGTTAATGAGCACTCCCCCCCAATCGAATACGATGTTTTTATATTTCTGCGGATTAAGCTGTGCCGGATGGATTATTTTCACTGTATGCTTGTTTGTTACAAAGATAAAATTGCCTGCAAAAAATGCCAAATTACCCCAAAAGTAGGAATACAGGCCGGTTACAAAACTAAAATAGTGAATTATTGCAAAATTCTTTTCAATTGTTTAATATTGCAGCCGCTTTTAGCTATCCTTTAATTATGTTCGTGTGACCAGACACTTTCTAGTAATTGAAGAACAGGTGGTAAAAGTTAAAAGTTGACAGAAATTAAATAAAATATTGGTCCCATAGCTCAGCTGGTTAGAGCATCTGACTCATAATCAGAGGGTCGCTGGATCGTGCCCAGCTGGGACCACCGTGAGGGAAGAAGTAATTCTTCCCTTTTTTTTAATATTTTTCCTTTGTTTCCGATCATAGATTTTTCGCCCATACTCATATTAAACAACAGAAAATCATATTATTATATGATTCATGCACTGTTTGGAACCATATCAGATTTATATATTTTTCAGTTCGAGAAGCAGTTGGCTTACTTTGTAAACTATCTTAAAATCTATTGTCATGAAAAGGCTGCTTTATTTAATCGTTCTGCTTCCAATCTTTATCGGGTGTGAAAAAAACAACGAAATTAAACCTCCGGTGAATGAACCTGGTGAGCCAGTAGACACCACCGACAATAGTGTCTTTACCCATCATCAGGAATGGAGTTACAACAAGAGTTTTTACGAAGTGAACATCAGACAATATACTTCTGAAGGCACCTTTGATGCTTTTGCTGCTCATCTTCCCCGATTAAAAGAAATGGGTGTTGGAATACTTTGGCTAATGCCCATTAATCCAATTGGGGTTGAAAAAAGATTAGGAACCCTCGGTAGCTATTATTCAATATCCAACTACCAGGCAATCAATCCTGAGTTTGGAACCATGACTGATTTTAAGGAACTGGTTGCGGCCATCCACGAGGCAGGTATGTTTGTGGTCATCGATTGGGTGGCTAATCATACCTCCTGGGACAATGTACTAACCACTTCGCATCCGGAATATTATGTCACCAATACCGCGGGTGAATTTATTCCTCCTCCCGGCACCAATTGGTCGGATGTCATTGAGTTGAATTATGCCAACCGCGATTTACGCGCTTACATGATTGAATCGATGGAATTTTGGGTAAAAGAGGCTGGCATCGATGGTTTCCGTTGCGATGCTGTCGATTTCGTTCCACTCGATTTCTGGAAAGCAGCCAACGATTCACTTAAAAAACTTCGCCCCGATTTATTGATGTTGGCCGAAGGTGAAGGTACCAAATACCATAACAATGGTTTCGATATGACTTATGCCTGGAGCCTGCATGGTTTCGAGGGAGGCATTTTAACTGCCATTTACGATGGTACGAAGAATGTATCGGCACTCGATAACTTTTTAGCCACTGAGCTCGCCAATTATTCGGACCGTTACCGACTTTATTTTACTTCTAACCACGACGAGAATTCGTGGGTAGGAACCGATGCGGAACAATACGGGGTTTCGGCCCCTGCTTTTGCCGCACTAACGCATACGCTTTTTGGCATGCCCATGATTTACAGCGGGCAGGAGGCTGGTTTAAACAAACGACTCCAGTTTTTCGATAAGGATCTTATACCCTGGAAAGAACATAGCAATAAGGCTTTGTATACCTCGCTGCTTGCACTCAGGAATAAAAACAAAGCCCTATGGAATGGAAGCGAAGGAGGAACTCCGCAGCGGGTAAACACAACCGCCAACACGAAGATTTTTGCGTTTTTTCGCCAGAAAGAGCAGCATAAACTTTTTGCCTATTACAACCTCTCGGCCCAGCAGGTAAGCTTTGAATTTACCGGAACTGGTTTCGAAGGAAGTTATACCGAACTTTTTTCCGATTCAATGGTGGAAGTGGCTCCTTCGGTAAGCCTTACACTTGCTCCATGGGAATATCGGGTGTTGCATGTGACCCCCGAAAATTGAAATTCCGAAAACTTCCGACTTGAATCATTTTTTAGGGATTGACTTTTTTGCCGAAGAACAGTTTTTAGAAAAGCTTGTATAATCTTATGGGTATTCTTACCTATAAGGCTTTTCCTTAAATACCTAAATTGTAACTTGTTCACAAGATTATGGCTGTATATTCAGAACTATTTTTTAATCTTTACGTTCTGAAATACAAATTCAATCAGGTTCACAGACAAAATGAGTTCGTTTCGTTTAACTATATTCCTTACTTTTTTTTTATTGTCTCTTCCATTTGGTGTTTCAACACTGGCAATGGTTCACGAAAGTGCCGATTATTCGGAAGAAAACGCACGGGAAAAAAGCAAGCCAAAAGTTGGATACAACCTGGCACCCTTTCCCGAGTTCAGAATGGACCCTGTTGTAGGCGTTTATCTGGGTATCAATGCCACTTTGTTCGATTATGGTACTGGAGAGCAATATCCGGATTATAAGCAATTTTTCAATCTCAACCTGGCACACGGCACCAAGGGAAAAACAAACTTGTCGTTGCGATACAAACGTTATGGAAACCTAAATTATTCAGGAAAAATAGGATATGGACTTTCGCAACTCTATCCGTTTTATGGCTACAACGGTTACCAGACTCTTTACAACCATGACTATGAAGATCCCAATTCAAATGTATTCAGCACCCCGGCATTTTATTCTTACAAACAATCGCGAAGTCACTTAGAGTTTCAGTTGCAGGATCAGTTTGGATTAACGGATTTTAAGTGGAACATAGGGTTTAATTTAGCCTACTACCAGATTAGCCGGGTTGATTTTGAACAACTCAATAAAAGCAACAACCCTAATGGTATTTATGTTGATGCCCCCACGCTTTACGATAAGTACCTCGAATGGCAGCTGATTGGTGAGCACGAGAAACAAGGCGGTTGGGCCAATTCTATTCAGGCCGGACTGTCATACGATACACGCAATCGCCTGACAAATCCAATGAAAGGTATCTGGGGAGAAACCACAGTCCGATTCTCGCCAGAGCTGGCAGGAAATCCTTCCACTGCGCTGCAGTTATCAATAAAACTTCACCAATTCTTCACCCTTTTACCCGATAGGGTTTCATTTGCATACCGCTTGCGATACGATGCAAGCTTTGGTAACCTTCCTTTTTACAACCGCCAGGTGTTGGCCGATGGAATAGAAGGTTATGGCGGTGCATTTGGGGTTGTAGGCGAAGGTTTTGGAACGATTTGGGGTGTCTTGCAAAACAGGGCTGTAGGCAGAAAAATGGCGTTGGGTAATTTCGAACTTCGCGCCCGACTTTTTGAGTTTAGATTTTTGAATCAGAATTGGCACATCTCGCTTGTGCCCATTTTTCATACAGGCCTTATTCTCGAACCATACGACCTCGATTTTTCTGCTGTTTCAGCAACCGATCAGGAAAATTATTTTCGCGACTCCTACCATGGCTGGTACTCTGCCGGTGGAATTGGAGGTAAACTGGTGATGAACGAAAACATTGTGATTGGTATTGATTATGCAGCACCCCTGAACCAGGAAGCCGGAAACCGATCTATTTATGTCGGGTTTGGTTATACTTTCTAACAACAGTTTTTTATTCTTCAGCTCGAATCGGGATGTATTTCGAAATTTGTACCTTGCCGGCTGTATAGAAAATAAATTTTCTAGCCCCTTGGTTTCCTTATGCATGTTTCTTCCGAACATATTCTACTGCTGGCAGCAAGGTTTGTGAATCAGACAAGCCGTACTATCTTTCTTACCGGAAAGGCCGGAACCGGTAAAACAACCTTCATACGCGATATTGTAAGTCGCACACACAAAAATACCATTGTAGCTGCTCCTACAGGAATTGCTGCCATCAATGCAGGAGGTGTGACGCTTCACTCACTTTTTCAGTTGCCTTTTGCCAGTTTTATCCCCCTCGAAAAAACCTTTTCCGACCCTCATCCTTCAGTTGCATTGCATACACCAAAAACACTTCTTCAGGCATTTCAAATGAACAAGGCCAAGCGCAATATGCTGCGTGAACTGGAGCTGCTCATAATCGATGAGGTAAGTATGCTTCGTGCCGATTTACTCGATGCCATCGATGTAATACTTCGGCATGTCCGTTACAACCGCAACCAGATCTTTGGTGGTGTTCAGGTATTGTTTATTGGCGATTTGCTTCAGCTGCCACCGGTAGTGAAAGACGAAGAGTGGCGACATTTATCGGCCTATTACAAAGGCATGCACTTTTTTAATGCCAAGGTTTTGCAAGACCAACCGCCACTGTATATCGAATTGGATAAGATTTTCCGGCAATCCGATCCGGTTTTTATTCAACTTCTCAATAATTTGCGCGATAACTGCTGCTCCCATGCCGATTTCGAATTGCTAAACAAGCATTTCATTCCAGATTTTGGACAAACCGAATACGATGGTTATGTATTGCTTACAACCCATAACCGCATTGCCGATGCCAAAAATCTCGAAACCCTTCAAAAAATAAAAGAACCTTCTTTTCAATTCGAAGCAATGATAGAAGGTGATTTTAGCGAATACCTCTATCCGGTAGATAAAAAACTGGTACTCAAACACGGAGCCCAGGTGATGATGCTCAAGAATGATTACTCCGGCGAACAACGATTTTTCAATGGTAAAATTGGTCGGGTGAGCTCCCTGAAAAAGGATGAAATTGTTGTGAGTTTTACCGATGGATCGGACCCGGTAACAGTGGAACCTTATACCTGGGAAAACAAAAAATATACCCTCAACAAAGAAACCAATGCCATCGACGAAACGGTAGTAGGAAGGTTCAAACATTTTCCCTTAAAACTGGCCTGGGCAATAACGGTGCACAAAAGCCAGGGCCTGACCTTCGAGAAAGCCATTATCGATGTGGAGAATGCCTTTGCTCCGGGTCAGATTTATGTAGCCCTCTCGCGCCTTACTTCCCTCGATGGACTGGTATTGTCCTCTCCCATACCCCGCAACCTGCTTCAACCAGATGCCTCATTAAATGAGTTCTCTACTTTAAGGACCGAAACCAGGCAATTGCAAAGCTTATTTGTGCAGGAAACCAGGCAATACCTCCAAAGTTTTATTTCGCAGGCCTTCGATTTCTCCCACCTAACCAGAGAACTATCGTACCACCTGGCAAGCTACAACAAAGACGAAAACCGCTCGCTCAAACAACATTACAAGCAATGGGCTTCGGGTATTCTTCAGAGTACGATGCCTCTGCAACAAACGGCACAGTCATTTACACGACAAATACAGACTATTCTGGTAAAAGAAGCTGAAGATTACCCTTATTTACTCGAGCGGCTCAATGCAGCAAAAGACTATTTCGAACCCCGATTACAATCGCTTTCCGACAAGGTTTATGCACAAATATTGGACTTAGGAAGCGAAAAAGGCATAAAAAAGTATAAAACCGATCTCTACGAACTCGACGCCCTTTTTCAGCGTCAGATACAAATGATTTATAAAGCCCAATCGCTTTTAGAGGCAACCCTATCAAATGGTGAGTTTACAAAGAGCAACCTACAAAGGGTCGTGCCAGTAAACAAATTAAAAAGGGAAAAGGGGAGCAAGCCTCAGCGAAAGGCAAAACCCAAAAAGGAGAATAAAGAAAAAATCGATACCAAGGCCGTGAGTTTTGATCTTTACCAGAATGGAAAGACGATAGAAGAAATTGCTACAGAACGCAGTTTGTCGCGCACAACCATCGAAGGGCATCTGGCACATTACGTAAGATTAGGAACCCTCGGGGTGAAAAACTTTATCAGTCCTCAACGTCTGCAGGCAATTCGAAAGCTGGTAGACGAGCTTGAAACGGTTAACCTTGCACCCTTGAAAGAAGAACTCGACGATAGCTATTCCTATACCGAAATACGCATGGCTGTTTCGGCAATTATGGCCGAAAGAGAGCAGGCGATGAATTAAATGGCTTTGTTTGCAGAATGTAGATTTGACAATCCTATCTTTGCACCATGAAATTTGAAGATTACCGAATTGCACCGCGCATCAAGACTAACCTTGCAGACGCTGGATTCCGCCGCCCTACCGATATACAATTTAAAGCCATACCCCATATACTCAATGGTGAAGATGTGCTTGCCATAGCACAAACCGGTACCGGTAAAACAGCAGCTTTTGCTATTCCGGTGATTAATAATATCGAAGGAAAGAAGAATATCCGTCGGCCAGATGGTATAAAATGCATTGTGATGGTACCCACACACGAGTTGGCTTTACAAATTGCCGGAGTGTTTGATCAGATAGCAAAAGGAACTGCTGTGAAGACTTTTTGCATTCACGGAGGGGTGGAACAAGATCCCCAGATAGCTATGCTCGAAAAGGGATTCGATATATTGGTGGCAACACCCGGACGCATGTTTGACCTTGTAAGCCAGGGACATCTTAAACTAACCAGGGTTGAGGTTTTGGTTCTCGATGAGGCCGACCATATGCTCGACCTTGGTTTTATTAACGACATCAGGCAATTGGTTAAAAGGCTGCCAAAACACCGGCAAACGCTTTTCTTCTCAGCCACTATCGACGAGAACATTAAAAAGCTTGCTTATTCATTGGTCGAAAATCCTATTCGCATTCAAATATCCCCCAAAAACCCGGTAGCCCGCAACATCGATCATTTTGTTACTTTTATTAAAATGGACGATAAACGCTTTTTTCTGGAAAGGCTTATCAATGAAAATCCTGATACGAAAATCCTGGTTTTTGTGCGTACCAGGGTGAGAGCCGAAAGGGTTTGTGTTGCGATGGAAAGGGTAGGCATTTCTTCTCAAACCATTCATGGCGATAAGGAGCAGGAAAAAAGGGCACAGGTAATGGCAGACTTTCGGACGGGGGTAATTAAAGTACTTATAGCTACCGATGTCAGTGCGCGTGGTATAGATATTTCTGAAGTGGATTATGTAGTGAATTACGACCTACCTGAACAAACCGAAAACTATGTACACCGCGTAGGACGCACGGGCAGGGGAATACGCAGGGGAAGGGCCATATCTTTTTGCAGCGAAGAGGAAAAAACTCTGTTAACCGAAATCGAAGAATACCTTGGACATTCGGTGGCGGTGCTGGAAATTGACAAAATGAGTTACAGCGATACCATTGCTGCCAGCCAGGACAGTCACGCCGACTGGAAAACCCTTATGCGCGAAGCAGAAGAAGAACCTACAAAAAGGAGAAAGAAGAAAAAGAAATAATTACTTTTATACCTAACAGGTTTTTTAAACCTGTTAGGTATAAAAGTAGGTAAAAATTAAAATTAGAATTATGAACCAAACTCCCTTCGAAGAAGGAAGGTATTATCATATTTTTAATCGGGGAAATAACAAAGAAAACCTATTTAAGGAGGATAAAAACTATTATTATTTCCTTCAGAAAATTGAAAAATATCTGCTGCCGGTGGCAGATATATTGAGTTATTGTTTCTTAAAAAATCATTTTCATCTTGTTGTTAGAATAAAGGAGCTGGAAAATCTCCCCGATGATTATATAACCGGAAAGAAGAGAATTCATCAACCATTCTCTAACCTTTTTAATTCATATTCGAAATCAATTAATAAAAGCTACAATCGAACCGGAAGTCTGTTTCAGGAGCATTTACACCGAAACCTAATCGACAGCAATGAGTATTTGCAGGATGCAATAATCTATATACATCTAAATCCTGTTAAGCACAAGTTTTCAGCGGATTACAGAACTTATAATTATTCGTCTTACAAAGCTTTGGTATCGCAAAAACCTACAAATATTTGCCGAGATTTTGTATTAGAACTCTTCGGAGATTTGGACAATTTTAAATACTGTCACCTCGAAAAGTATTATAAAAATTATAGTATGCTTTCGGAGATTGAGGCAATAGATATGTAATAGACCCAATAAATCCTAAAATACTACCTGTACCTAACAGGTTTTCAAAACCTGTTAGGTACAGGTAGTATTTTAGGTTACAAAACACCAAATAATTTCTTCGAAACAATTATTTCAGTAACAGCCGCCGGAACCTTTTTCTTCCAGCTGTTGTCGCCTTCGAGCAGGGAGGTGCGTATGTCCTGGGTATAAATATCGATCAGGGCCGGATTAAACGACTTTAAGGGTATAAGCCTGTTGGTCGACAAAAAGTGCTGAAAAAGATGCAACACTATGGGGTCAAATTCCATCTGGTCAACTTGTTTTATCTCGCCTGTTTTAAGTCTTTTTGGATAAACATACAGGTTCGATCCATTCGAGAAAAGCTTTCCCAATCCTTCTACCATTCCTCCGGACATTTCAGAATAAGACTGCTCAGAAAATATTTCGGTAATATTTTTTATTCCTAAGGCCAACGAGATGCGTTTCGTTGAGAATTGAGCCAGGTGCATTTTCATCGAATGGAAATTGGCAAAATCGCTAATCTGCACAGCAAGTCCCATGGCATTGAGAGTATCCACCCGACCCAGAAAATCGTCTATATCGAGTGTGCCAAAGGCCAGAAGGTGCGACATGGACAATTCAGGAAGCACTATAATTTCGTCTTCCCCAAAATCGTTGCGTTGCATAAAGGCTTTTTTGGCGCAAGCAATCATATCTTCGTGCACAAGTGTAAAAGGCCGGTAACTCCCCCGCAGCACTAATATATTCTTTCGAAATAGAAGATCGGCGCCCTGAATAGGCTTTCCCAGGCGCGTAAAAAACACCGATCGGGTGAGTCCTGATTTTACCAGATGAAGCGCCATAAGCCGGTTGTCGGTTCCTTTGAAAAGAGGCCCGACAAATTCAATCATATCAATTTCTATGCTTCCTTCAGCAATATTCTCTAGCAAACTGTCGATGCATTGTGCAGGTTGATGACTGAAAAAATAGGCTGCATAGAGGAGGTTGATACCCAAGACCCCAAGTATTTGTTGTTGCTGCACGTTCGAGTTTTCGTGCAAGCGGATGTGCAGGATTATTTTGTTTGGCTCCGACATGGGGTCGGTCTGAAATTTAATGCCCATCCAGCCATGTCCGTCGCGTTGGTTTTTTTTGCTTTTGGTGGTAATCGTATCGGCAAACGAAAAAAAAGTAGTTTGTTCTGGCCTGTGACTCTCAAGGCGCTCCAGAACTAGTTTATATTCAAAGTCGAGCATTTTGTTCACACGCGAATAGCATACATAGCGTCCATCGGGTTCGGCACCATAAATGGCATTGCTAAATTGCATATCATAAGCCGACATTGTTTTAGCAATGGTACCAGAGGCTGCACCAGCCAAAAAGAGATTTCGTGCAACCTCCTGCCCGGCTCCTATTTCTGCGAGTGTGCCATAGATACGTGGATCGAGGTTTATTTTCAGAGCCTTTTCGAGTGTTCCTGCCATGGGTATGAAACATTTAAGAAATCAGAATAAATTCAATACCGACTATACGTGTAAGGTGTAATTAATGCATTACTAAGTTACAACCATCAACCTTAATATCCTTGCAAGAATGCAGCTTTTTCAGCCACTTGGCCTCAAACTTAAAATCAAGGGAAGTATTTTATCAATAATTAAAAAACCTATCTTCGAAGGCTGTTAGAAGAAAGTATTATGCACCAAACCGTAATTGTTGTGGCAGGAGGTAGTGGAAGCCGTATGCAAAGCGAGCTGCCGAAGCAATTTATCGAAGTAGCCGGATTGCCGGTGCTTATGCATACCCTCAAGCGTTTTTATGCTTTCAACTCACACATCGAAATTCGGCTTGTATTGCCGGGCACTCAGATTGAATTGTGGAATCAGCTACGGGTAAAACATAAATTTTCAATTGAACACAAGGTTTATGAAGGGGGAGATACCCGGTTTGCCTCGGTTAAAAATGGTATGACTCATCTGCTACCTGCCAGCCTCGTAGCCATTCACGATGGGGTTAGGCCTTTTGTAAGCCCCGAAACAATAAAGCGCGGGTTTGACCTAGCTATGGAAAAAGGCGCTGCGGTGCCGGTAATCGATTTACACGATACTTTACGCGAAATTAAAGGTTCGCAATCCATTACCGTATTCAGGCAAAATTACAGACTGGTGCAAACACCTCAGGTATTTCAGTCCGATATTTTACTTAAGGCCTATGAGCAAAATTACCGCGAAAGCTTTACCGACGATGCATCGGTAGTGGAATCGGCTGGATTTTTGGTGAACCTATTTGAGGGCAACCGCGAGAATATTAAAATAACTACGCCACAAGACTTGCTTATGGCACATGCCTTTGCCGGTTTGTTTTCTTAGTTTTCGTCCACTACTTTTCCACCCATGCTTGTTTTAACATCTACTTGTGGTTTTCCTTTGTAGGCAATATGTCCGCCAGAAGCAGAGCTGCCGGTAAGGCTTTTATCTAGGTTCACTTTGGCAATTCCGCCGGTGGCTGTTTTTACCTCTGCGGTGGTTCCTTCGAGTTCAAATCCATTGAACGTGGCTTTTCCGTTGGCTTGTATCTTTTGTTCGATGGCATAACCTTTTATGGTAAGAAGCGATCCTTCTATGATATTAGCATTGAGGTATTTTATATCGCAATCGGCATAAAAAACCGAGCCACTCTTGAGAACAATCTGTATGCTGTCCGATTTAATTAGGTTTAGGGTACTGATATCGGCTTTCGAATAGCCTTCTACTTCTTTTAATGTGGTATAAATAATTTTCAGGTTAGGTTGTTTTTCGTATTTCTTTCCGGAAATGCGGCTGATGCGTAAGGTGTTTTCGCTGAGGGTTATCTGCAGATCGGCCACAGTGGTGCCGGCAAGCCCGCATATCTGTGCCTCGTCACCCCTTTCGAGACTTATGCCGATGTTTCCGGTTACAACAAGTTTATTAAAGGGGTTCGATTTCTCACAGGGTAATTCAACCTGTCCTTCAACAAATAGCGGAACGTAACACATCAAGAGGGTGATTGAATATGCGAGAAGTTTTCTGAATGGTACTTGTGTCATGGTTGTTTTCGTTAGTTCTATTTATTAGTAACAAAAATACATCAATGCTTATTGCTTTAGAACAGAAAAAAAGCCGCCAGGCAGGTGGTAAATACAATAAAATAGCGATACGCTTTTTCGGGAAAAAGTTTTATTAGATTAATGCCTGCAACAACACCTAATCCGATGGCAGGTAGCACTACGAGGTTTATTTGCAAGGTTTGGAAGTTAATGGTATGCCAGGCAAAAACATGAAATGGCACCTTAATTAAATTGATAATAAAGAAGAACCATGCTGCTGTGCCAATGTAGCTATTCTTTGGCAAGTGCATCGAGAGCAGGTAAAGGGCCATGATGGGCCCTGCGGCATTGCCTACCATAGTAGTAAAACCACCGATCAAACCTAGCAATGCGCCAAACCACCAGGTATCGGGAATAGGCGCCTGCTTATTTCTAAAGTCTTGCCAAAGCATTAACCCAATGGCTGTAAGAATTATTACCGCAAGTATGTTTTTAAAAAGTAAATCGTTTACCGAAGCACCAAACAGGGTTCCCAATACAACTCCTGCCACAGCCCATGGAAGCGCCAGAAAGATATACCTCCATTGGGCATGCCGGTGGTAATAATACACCGCAAATACATCTGCCGCAATGAGCATAGGCAACAATATACCAGTAGAAGATTTACCGCCGAAAAGACCCGCCATAATAGGCACCACCAAAAGCCCGGCACCCGAAAGACCAGTTTTTGACATGCCAATGAGCATACCACAGCTGAGATACAGAAAAATTTGAAAGGAAGAGAAACTGATTCCCAAAAATTCCATCTTGGTTTTTTACAAAGGTAGATACATTTTTCTACTGTGTGCCATAGAATTCGGGCACATTTTGCCAGTTAGAATTTCACATGTGGGGGGCTTAATCCACTTCCTTCAATACCATTGGAATCTTTGTTATCGAACGAAACAATTCACCGGTGGTTAGCATCGCTTCATCGTCGCTGTCGTATTTCCAGGTTATCTCTATTTGTCCGCCTTTTTCTTTGAGCATACCTTCGAGATATTGTAGCACAAAAACCAACCATTTCGAGGAGCCGGTATTGACATAATCGAAGTGAAAGTCGAGAAATAAATTCCTGTTGAATTCCGTAAACAGGTCCGATAAAGTATTGGCAAATTCATTGTAATACTCGCCAGGATCGGCCATATGCGAGCGACCGGTTACCACTACCCGTTTGAGTTTCTTTTTAACTTCTACATCGGGTAGCCACATGGTGGCAGCCTTTATTTTTGGTTTCGAAAACATAAGCCAGAGTTTAATTTCCAATCCTAAACAATCAGGCAGCAATCAGGTTTACAGGTACTTTGGCATTAAGCTTTACCCTCTCACCACTAAGCTGCACAAGCACATTTCTTTTGTCATAATACCAGTTAATGGTAATTTGCTGTTCGGGAAACAGGCTTCGCAGTTTTTTCATAATCAGGGTAATCCATTTAACCGACTCTTCGTTAATTTTTTCGAGTTTGATATTAATGGTCGTATACTTCTCCGAATGGGCGTTAAATGCAACCACCCACTTCATCACATTGCTGTAAAACCAGCTTGTATTTTTGAGCGTCGACGATCCGGAGATTTCAATAAGTTTATTGGTTTTGTCGATAAAAACCTCTGGAGAATACCTCTTCGCATCAATCCTGAATGTTAACATTGCCTTCTCTCTTTTGGTATGCTTAAATATAGAGTTTTGTAACTGCCTAAACAGACCACACACCAGTGATTTACCTTAAGCAGATATGATGATATTCATCAACAGAAGTTTTTGGGGAGGTTTTTATCCGGACTTACCGACAGAACCTTGTTGTTCACCGAAATATATTTCAGTTTAAACTGGAGAATGAACTATTTTCGCTCTGAATTCTTATTATAGTAATTCAGTTTTAATCCCCAGATAAAAGATTAGCTCCTAAAAATAATTGGGAAATTTTTTTTGTTTTGGGGGAAACTTCGAAAACTGCCAACGAATTTAAAGTTTACCTGGTGATGTTTATGATGACACAACAACTACTTCACGAAAAAGTAGGGAAACTCTTTCGAAGCTATGGGATAAAAAGTGTTTCGATGGACGATATTGCCCGTGAATTGGGTATGTCGAAGAAAACGCTTTATCAGCAAGTAAGCGATAAAAACGACCTCATCTGGCAGGTTTTACCAGCCGAATTTCAGCAATACAAAAAAATATTTCTTGGCATTCTTACAGAGCCCGGCGATGCGGTGCTGCAACTATTAAAGCTAAACACTTTTCTCTATAGTTTTCTCAACGACCTTAGCCAGCCTTATAATTACGACCTGCAAAAATATTATCCCGGACTATTTGACCAAATCAGAGATGAATATGAAATGCTTTTTTTACCAGCCTTACGCCAAAACCTTGTGAAAGGAAAATCTGAGGGTGTGTTTCGCTACGATTTGAACGAAGATATCATCAGCCGCTTGTTTTTTTCGAGGCTGGAGCAGATACCCCATTCGGGAACATTTAGTCCGGATGAGTATAAATCGCCCGGATTTGTAATGGAAATTAGCCGCTACCATTTGCATGGCATTATCAATAAAACAGGGGAGAAACTCCTGGAAAAATACAGTGAAAGAATTGAAAACAACATAATACGATAAACAATGAATAAGAACAGAATTATTGGAATACTGAGTTTTAGTTTGTTGCTGGGAAACCTATCGGCGCAAAGCGATACAGCCTTGTCTTTTTCTCTGGTTGAAGCACAGAATTATGCTATCGAGAATTTCTTTATGAGCAAGAATGCTGCATTAAACATAGAAAGTGCCAGAAAAAAGATATTAGAAATGACCTCACTTGGCTTGCCACAAATATCTGGATCAGGTCGTTACGATTATATTCCAGGTGAAATTAAAAATTTTGATATTGGTAGCGAAATGGCATCGGGTTTTGGACCTGTATTTGAGGAATTAATAAATAATGGTGTTTTATCTGAATCCTCATTACCTGAGCCTGGAGAGCCTACACCAATTGCTGAAAAACAGAATTTCACATACAATTTAATTGTTAGCCAGCTAATTTTTAGTGGCGAATATATTGTTGGACTGCAGGCTTCAAAAACATATTTAAAATTGTCTGAAGAAGCGTATATAAAAACCCAAATTGAGCTAAAACAAATGTTAGCCAATTCATATTTCACAATTCTTATTTTACATGTAAATGAAAAATTACTATTAGAATCCGCTGATAACTTGAAAAATATTTCAACAGAAACCAGGGCTATAGCCAATAATGGACTAATAGATAAAACAGAAGCCGATCAGATTGATATTAATGTTAAGAGAATAGAAAATCAACTTTTCTCGGTGCAAAGGCAATTAGCTTTTATGAATAAAATGTTTAGGTATCAATTAGGTCTGCCTGAAACAACATTGGTATATTTTACTGATAGCTTGAAGACACTTGTTGAAAATAATTTAATTGTGGATATTAACTCATATAGTTTCGATTTAAACAATCATATCGATTTCAAACTGTTAGAAACACAGGAACAATTAAATCTCTTAAGCCTTAAACGTGAAAAATCGACCTATCTTCCAAACCTCTCAGCTTTTTATCAATATCAGGATAAGGTAGTTTCTCCTTCTATTGATTTTAGTTTGCAACATATAATTGGCGTAACATTAAATGTGCCCATTTTTTCCAGTGGATATAGAAGTTCAAAGGTTAGCCAGGCCGAAATTAGCTTGCTGCAATCCCAGAATACAAAATCACAAGAGTCAACCCGTCTTATTTTGGAAGCCCAACAGGCATCGTTCGACTACCAATCGGCTCTTGAGCGCTTTAATAATGAAAAAGAGAATTTCGATTTATCTAAACGCATTCTTGAATCAACTACGCAGAAATTTAAATTGGGTATGTTATCATCAATGGATCTTACCCTCACCAACAACCAGTATATTCAGGCCGAACTTACCTATTCAAGTTCAATTCTTGACCTGTTAAATGCCAAAGTTAAAATGGACAAAGCCTACAGTAAACTATAACCCATCAGAAATAATTAAAAATATATAATCATGAAAAACGCATTAAAAATTCTTTTAGTACTGTTAATAGTTAGTTGCGGTGGAGATAAAACCGAAGCATTGAAGAAAGAAATAGAAAGTAAAAAAACCAGTATTGCAAAACTACAGACTCAATTAGCCGATTTAGAAAAAGAACTGGCTAGTATTGATACAGCAGCAACAAAAATTAACGCCCAACTTATAGCTGTACATGAAGTTAAAATAGAACCTTTTTCCCATTTTATCGAAGTGCAAGGCTCGCTCGATGGTGACAATAACGTAGCTGTTTTCCCCGAAGCTCCCGGAGTAATTGAAGAAATTTTTGTAAAAGTGGGTCAACGTGTTAATAAGGGCCAATTAATGGCTCGCATGAACGATGCTGCTGCCCGCGAACAAATTAAAGGTCTCGAATCGGGTCTTGAACTTGCAACAACAGTGTATGAGAAACAAAAAACCTTATGGGATCAGAATATTGGTTCAGAAGTGCAATACCTGCAAGCCAAAAACACCAAAGAAACACTGGAATCGCAGCTGGCATCGGCAAAAAAGCAACTCGACATGATGCAGGTTAAATCGCCAATTTCAGGAACTATTGAAGAATCGGCACTAAAAGTCGGACAAATGGCAGCCCCTCAATATCCTGCTTTCAGGGTTGTAAATTTTGGGCAACTAAAAGTGGTTACCGAAGTGGCCGAAGCATATGCAGCCAAAATTAAAGTTGGCGACGAAATTATTGTGTATCTGCCTGACATTAAAAAAGAATACAAGGCACAGGTAAATTTTGCCAGCAATTTTATTAATCAGGTTAACCGTACCTTTCGTGTAGAGGCAATTCTTAAAGAATCGGATCCGCAAATGAAGGCCAATATGGTTGCTGTACTAAAGATAAACGACTACAAAAACGATAACTCTATCACACTGCCAATTAACTATGTGCAAAACGACCAAAACAATACTTTTGTTTACGTAGCAGAAAAATCTGGCGAAGAGTTTAAGGCCATTAAACGCACTGTAACAACCGGACAGATATATAACGGATTAGCAGAAATAACCACTGGTTTAAAATCAGGCGATAATATTATTACGCAGGGTTATCTTGATGTTGAAGAAGGTGAATTCGTTCGTTGGTAAGATTATTTAGCTAATTCCTATAAATAAATAATTATGGAACACAAATTTAAAGAGTTTAAACCTACCTCATGGTCGATAGACAATAAGGTTAGTATATATATGCTTACCATTGTTATCACCATATTTGGGTTAATTAGTTTTCAATCGATACCGAAAGAACAATTTCCGGAAATAATTATTCCAACTGTATTGGTATCGACTATTTATCCCGGAGCCTCTCCTTCAGATATCGAAAATCTGGTAACAAGGCCACTTGAAAAAGAATTAAAATCGATAAAAGATGTAAAGAAAGTTTCTAGCAAATCGGTACAGGATTTTTCATTGGTATCTGTAGAGTTCACTACTAAGGTTGAAATTACAGAAGCAAAACAACGTGTTAAGGATGCAATCGATAAAGCTTCCCAAGATCTGCCAAGTGATTTACTTCAAGATCCGGAAGCCGCAGAAATAAATTTCTCGGACATTCCTGTTCAATTCATCAATTTATCGGGCGACTATTCCCTGACAAAAATTAAGGGATATGCCGAAATGCTTCAGGATAAAATCGAAGCACTACCTGAAATAACCAGGGTAGATATAATAGGTGCCCTTGACAGGGAGATACAGATCGATGTGGATATGTACAAAATGCAGGCTGCTAGTGTAAGTTTTTACGATATACAAACAGCTATTTCACGCGAAAATGTTACGGTTTCGGGTGGAAATATTGATATGCAGGGCCTTAGCCGAAGTGTTCGTGTGGTGGGCGAGTTTAAGGATATTGAAACCATTAAAAACATTTCGTTTATTTCGTCGAGCGGTGCCATTGTAAAGCTCAAAGATATTGCCGAAGTGAAGGACAGCCATAAAAAGCAGGAAAGTTATTCCCGCCTGAATGGAAAAAATGTAATTACACTTGGTATCGTTAAAAAGAGTGGAGAAAACCTTTTAGATGCATCGGATAAGATAGCTGTAATACTAAAAGACGCTAAAACTACAAAGTTGCCATCCGATTTAAAAGTTGATATAACCGGCGACCAATCGAAATACACCCGACTATTGCTTTTCGATTTAAATAACACAATTATTTTCGGCTTTATATTGGTATTTCTGGTATTGATGTTTTTTATGGGAGTTACCAATGCATTTTTTGTTGGGCTTTCTATTCCACTGGCCATGTTTTTAAGTTACATATTTTTGCCTATGATGGGCTTTACTATGAACATGCTTGTGATGTTCTCTTTCATATTTGCCCTTGGAATTATTGTCGACGATGCCATTGTGGTTGTTGAAAATACGCATCGAATATTTAAGAAAGACAAACTCGATATAAAAACAGCAGCTAAAAAAGCTGCCGGAGAAGTGTTTATGCCTATATTATCCGGAACATTAACCACTCTGGCGCCATTCTTTCCATTAGCCTTCTGGCCGGGTGTTGTAGGTGATTTCATGTTTTTCATTCCAATTACAATAATACTGGCCCTTTTCATGTCGCTGGTGGTGGCGTATATATTTAATCCGGTATTTGCAGTAGATTTTATGAAGCATCAGGATGATACACATCAATTGGAAAATCGTAAAATTTATAAAACCGGAATTATTATCGCTTTAGTTGGATTGTTTTTCCACTTGCTTAAATTACCATTTTTGGGCAATCTGACCCTGTTTTTTGCAATTTCTTATGTTTTGCATAACAAATGGGGCTATAAAGTATTGTTACGCTTCCAGCATACAATAATTCCCGGAATGCTCGATAAATACGAAAAAACCCTTCGGTGGATGCTGCAAAAGCGCAGACCACGTTTACTCGTATGGTCGCTGGTAGGCTTACTTTTTCTGTCGATTTTTATTTATGCTTTTACTGGCCCAAAATTGATTTTTTTCCCCGATAACGAGCCCAATCTGGTAAATACATTTATAAAACTACCAGTAGGTACCGATGTAAAATATACCGATTCTATTGCCAGCATTGTAGAAAACAAGATTCTGAAAGTAATTGGACCAAATAATAAAATTGTAGAGAGTGTAATTACCAATGTTGCCAATAATGCTTCGAGCGATATGTTCGATCAGGGAATAAAATCCCACCTGGCAAAGGTTACTGTGAACTTTGTAGAATTTGCAAAACGTGATGGCGAATCGACGAATAAATACCTCGAAGAATTCAGAGTGGTAATGAAGGATATTCCAGGCGCTGAAATATCGGTAGAAAAAGAGGCAAAAGGGCCTCCAACAGGTGCACCAGTAAATCTCGAAATTAGTGGCGATGACCTTGATTTGCTATTATCAACCACCGACAAATTAATGCATGTAATTGATTCTGCGGAAATTCCCGGCCTCGATAAAATGAAATCGAAGTTTGAAAATTATAAACCTGAGCTATTAATTACGATAGATCGCGATAGGGCTAATCGCGAAGGAATTAGTACAGGTCAAATCGGAGGTGAAATTCGCACAGCAGTGAATGGTATGGAAATTTCGAAATTCCGCGATGGTGAAGATCAATATCCGATACAACTGCGCTATAGCGAATACCAACGCGAAAATATCGACCGGCTCATGAACCTTAAAATTACATACCGCGATATGAATACAGGATTATTGCGGCAGATTCCTCTTTCGTCTGTAGCATCCTTAGATTACGTGAGTACTTATGGAGGCATAGACCGTATAAACTCAAAACGTGTTGTAACGGTTGTCTCGAATATATTTACAGGGCATTCGTCGCCAGAAGTAAATATTAAAATACAGAAACTTTTAAATAGCTATAAATTACCAGAAGGGGTGGAAGTATCGCTTACTGGAGAAACCGAAGATCAGAAAGAAACTGGTGCATTTCTTGGAAAAGCTTTTCTTTTAGCTATGTTCATGGTTTTATTTATACTTATAACACAGTTTAATTCTATCAGCAAACCTTTCATAATTCTAATCGAAATATTATTTAGTATTATTGGAGTTTTGCTTGGCCTTGCAATTTTTCAAATGCCTTTCTCCATGATTATGAATGGAATGGGTATTGTTGCACTCACTGGTATTGTTGTTCGTAACGGTATTCTCTTGGTAGAATTTACCGATGTTTTAAAAGAAAGTGGCATGCGTACACGTGAAGCTGTGATAATGGGCGGAAAAACACGTATAACACCCGTAGTATTAACTGCTGTAGCAACCATTTTAGGATTAATACCTTTATGTATCGGACTTAATGTCGACTTCGTTGGTTTATTCCGCGATTTCTCGCCAAACATACATTTAGGCAGCGATAGTAGCTTGTTTTTCAAATCCCTAGGATGGACTATAATCTTCGGATTATCATTTGCAACCTTCCTTACGCTGATATTTATTCCGGTAATGTATTATTTATTTTATATCTGGAAATTAAAAATTAGACGTCGTAAATTCTTGCGAAAACTAAGAACGGAGCAGATTGGTAACTATTAAAAAACCTGCGATAGTAGCAGATTACATTTCTTTTTGAATTTAATAAAGGCTGCCCGGTGTGGGCGGCCTTTTTTGATTAGATTGATTATTTCCATCGTTTTACTTCCTGAGTTCTAACAATTAGTGCGGTAGTAAATTCCATTTTGATATGAGCGGTGCAAGCTGACTCTTTTGGATTTCCTTGGTCGGCGATCTAAACACAAAGGTTTCTTTGGTCAGGTTGTCTTGTATGTGCGTTTCTGTAATGTTCCAAACTAAAAACCGGATTTCACGCAATGATAGCCTGGTAGTCAATTCCAAGTAT
>JAMIIA010000172.1:0-13945 GCA_035913795.1 Bacteroidales bacterium | reverse complement strand
AGATGCAGCGGCTAATATTATGTCAGCTTCACCATTGGCATTCAAAACAACTGGATTTGCATTTGGAGTGATTTCTTGATCTGAATATGTCGCAAGTGGTGTTGTCGTGCCAGCGACATAGGTATAGACCAATCCACCGGCCAATGGATCACCGTTTGAATCGAAAAACCGCGCTTTGACCATTGGCAGGAAAAGGCCCATTATTTTTTCCTTTTCTTAAATGCTCGCAATTGCTCAACAACTTTATTGAAGCCTTTTGTCCCAGGCTTGAAATCACTTGCGGAAATCAATAAAGTTTTCACTTGCTTGTCATTTTTGTCTAGTTGATTCAATACATAGGACAATTCTAAGTCATTCTGCGAGTCGGCAAAGGATTGCAGTCGGTCAAAGCCATTAGATGCCCATTTTTCAGAGCCTTTTTGTTTTTCTTCTCTCAAGGCAATTTTTGGCAATGTCGCGGCTTTAGCAATTTTCCCAGCGTCGTCAAGTGACATTAGTCTAGTTTTTTGTTTCATTTCATTTGGTTTCAATAATTTATCTAATTCTGATTTTGCAGAAAAGCTTTTCTTTGCATCGTGCAATTTGTTCGCAACTTCGCCCACAGTGGCATCAACTAGACCTTTCGTTTTAACTCTTTGCAAAAACTCAGTCGGTTCAATCATTGCTTGAAGACTTGCAGCGGTTCCAGATGGATTGACTTCATCCAAAAAACGCTTTCCATAATATCCATAATCAGATAATGCAAAAAGTCGATCTTTCGTCGCAGATGGGACATTGCTATTCAAAAAGTTTTCATTTCGTTTTAACCATGACTTGAACTTTTCAGGAGAAAAACCTCTGGCAGAATCGGTCGCCTTATCGATTCCGTTTTGAATATAACTTCCAACCATTTCACGCATTTTGTCTTGTCCAATATACTCGGACACAATTTTCGAGTGATTAGGATTAGAAAATACTTTTTGAACGACTTTTTCAGGATTTGCGGCATACATTGCATCGAAAGTCTCGACACGACCTCCAATGATTTTTTCAATTGATTCTCGTGATTTTTCATTGATTGCATAGGCTTTGAATGTTTTCCCAATTTCTGGATCTATTTTTTGAGCCATGTCTTCTAATTGGCCCAACATAACAGAACGCACTTTGCCAATTTCAGCCGATGCAGCGGGATTCGTCGGATCGATTGCCTTTCGAAGAAATTCCCTCGTTTTCTGAATTTCTGAAAAACTCATTCCATCATTCAAATCATCAATCACACGGCTCAAAACCTTGTGTTCGGTATCACTTAGGCCTGTGCGAGGAGCGTTCGGCTTCAAATAAAATCGACCCGTTTCAGATGATTGATCAAGCAATTTGCCAATGTGAGAATTTTCTCCCAATGCTACAATCAAATCATGAGAATCAGTCTTATTGAGGACAGGAGCTCTCTTTTGCACTTCCTCAAAAAGCGGTCCCAAAATGTCTTTTTCAGAATGGTATTTGTCTTTGACGGCACCTATGAATTCACTGCCAGCATCTGGAAGTGATCGAGGATCATTTCCCACATAAGAGGAAACTGTCGATTTAATTTTTGAAGTGGATTCGTCAACTATTTGCTTATTGTATTGCGCAATCTTTTTTGCGTCAGCAGTTGGCAAATTCTCAAATCTGAGTTTCAATTCCTTCATTGATTTAGGATTGTCCATCATGTCGAAATGGTATTTCAAAGGCTTGGTTTCAATGTCTGGCACAGTTTGAACTATTTGCTCAAGTCTTTGCTTGCCTGGCATTTGACCGGCGTCATAAGATGGCTTCCACTTTCTCAATTCGTCCAGACTTTCGGGTGCCTTAAACTTGAAAGCCGTTGTCATTGTTTCTTCAGTAGCTTCCTTTGCAATGTTTTTTGCAGCATTTTTTGAACCTGCATTGATCGCACTTGACGCAGTATTTGCAATTGATTTCACGACTGGTTTTGCAGCGTTGTATGCCGTTTTCACGCCCGATGCGATGACGAATGGATCTTGAACCATTTCAAGTCCAAAGCCATAGATATCAGCAGGTGAAACGTCACCGCCTAAATAGGATGGCACTCCCCATGATTCTTTGTATGACGTATCCGAAGCACCTAGCATTTTTGCTTGTTCGGCACCTGTCGGAGCTTTTTCCAAATCTTTCCCCATCACTGCTTCAGTGACAAATTTTCGAATAGGGGCACCCGTGTATTCGTCATAAGTTTGAGCGACATTTTGCAAGCCTTTAAAAAACCCAGGCACAAGATTTTTTGGATCTACCGAATACCAAGGCCTTTCATTCGGCGGCGTTCCATCACTTGAAATTTGAAATGGTTGTGAAGGATCAAACGCTGGCTTTTGGGCATTCGAAGATGAATCATCTACGCTAGGCTTTGATGGTACGACTTCAAATGGCTGTGATGGATCAAACGCTGGCTTTCCCATTACTCATATTTCCCCGTTTTTGGATTCAAGAAATACTCATGACCATTTTGCATAATGGATTCAGGCTTTGCTTGATTTGCGTCAAAGCGAAGAACCACGTCTTCCGGCGCAATGCCTGATTTTTTTGCTATGTCTCGGAATTGAGAATCAACTTTGTTTTGAACGTCCATTTGAGCGATATACATATCTTTTGATTGATTGAGAAATTGTTTTCTTTGAACTGGGTTCAATAAAGTTCCAGTTCTAGCTTGATTGTATGAATTTAAAACTTGATCAGGAATGCCAGTTGTGTTTTTCGCATTCGCATATTCACCTTCGCGAACAGTAGAACCTGGATCAAGCATTTTCATATAGTTAAAAATCAAACTCATGTCCGCCGCCGGATCTTTGTCATATTTTGCCGCTGATTGAATTTTATTGTAGGCCGCTGCAACTTCCTGAGTGTTTCTTGTGGTTGGCAATCCCGATCTTTCTTTTCTCAATTCGGACGCCATGCCAGTTGATTCTTTCAATGCTTTGTTTTTATTTTCAAGACTTCTAGCTTCCAAATCCTTTTCTTTAAAACCTAGCTCTTTTTCTTTAAATGCGTTTTCCATTAGATTCTGCTGATAAGCTAAATTGTCTTTCGCAGTCATGCTCATCGATTGATATTGTTTGATTAAATCAGGGTCGTAGTATTTCCCAAAAGCAGAATTATCAATCCCAAACTTCTGCGCAGTCTGCATAGCTTTGTCAAATGTTGCTTGATCTTTGACACCGGACAAAAGACGAGATCCTAAATCAACTTGTTGCATTTGTTGGTCTAGTTTTGCCTTTTGTGACTTGAGAATACTTTCCTCGTGCTGCTGTTTAAATTCATAGGCTTTGACTGGATTGACTTGCGCCATTCTTGCGAATGTCGTGTCTGTATTTATGTCCAAAGTCCCATCGGGCTTTTGAACAATTCCGGCACGCATTGCATTTTGCAAATCTTTGTTGTCTTGCATTTGCTGCTGACGCAAAGCCCTTTCGTCAGACATTTGTCGCATGTTCATTCCGCGTTCAATTGCGCCTAGAAAGTCTGGTGTTTTCTGCTGAAAATAAATTGAGCTATCTATTCCTGCCATGTTATGCCTCTGCCATTGTTGCTAGGAACATTGAAAGAACTTTCTTTATGTCAATCATTTTATTTCCAAAATGGTCATGCACGACAAGCGTTCGACCTAGTTTTGACTTTTCCAAATCTTGAGCCATCACGCCAACCCAATCACCTTTCCCAAATTTGTCCGATGTATAGTTGAACGCGAATGCTTTTAGGTGTTTTTTCATTTCATCGAGATTTTGCTTGCTCAATGGAACAATGTTTTTCTTCAAACGAGCATCACTAAAATAAATTGCCGCTGCACCTGCTGCCTGGCCAAGAAAATCAGAAGATC
Organism: Bacteroidales bacterium; assembly: GCA_035913795.1. Classification (GTDB taxonomy): domain Bacteria; phylum Bacteroidota; class Bacteroidia; order Bacteroidales; family UBA10428; genus UBA10428. The sequence continues at coordinate 10,095 of JAMIIA010000172.1, read as the reverse complement.
GATTGGCTTGCGCAATATTTGCCGCAGCATTTGCATTTCCCATTCCTGTCATGTTTCCACTCACTTGTTGACCATAATTCCCAGTGGCATTCATCAAGTTTTGATCAGCATTGAAGCCCATGCCAGCAAGTTGAGACAATCGATTATAATTTCTGTTGTATGCATTGTTGTATTCATTCGAAGCGAAATCTTGACCGTATCTCTGAAGTGCTTTTAACGTGGCACCTGAATTTAAGGCACCTCGTGCTGAAGCCGACGAATTCAAAGCGTTTTGCCCTTGCTGCATTCTAAATTGGTAGCCTGGGTCCATTTCCATATTCTTTGCAAAATCACCACTCGCCAAGTCAGACAAAGCTGCTTTTCCATATTGAGAATAAGGCGCAGACATCTGCTGTTGTTGACCATAAATGTCTTTTAAAAATGCATTCGCTTCATTAGCTCCGCGTGTTTGATGTCCTAAGGCTTTGTCAGTCGAATTTGCTCCAAATATATTTGTTCCAAAAGTATCGTCAACAATTCCCATCGGAGCTTCCTTTCGCATTTTCAAATTTGATCACTTTTTGAATAAAAATTATCCCATTTTCAGCCAATATAACTTTAAAGCCATATTTCAATGACGCCAACAAACTTATTGATGCATTTTTATCGCGCAAATCAATTGTCGCTGTGATTCGGTCACATTTTGCATGGGAAAAAACATTTTCTTCTAATTCATTCATTAAAGCAGACATTCGTCTATCTTTTCGCACAACTGGGTCAGTGAAAGCATGACTAATAAAGCACTCATTTGAATTATTAGCCTCGGGAATCATTTTTATTTTATATAAAATAAAACAGTAGTCATTTTCTATGACGTCAAAATTTTCTCTTTCTTTTATATATTTCGCATATAAAGTGTCATTGATCATTGACGTCATCGCGCACCAACCAAACTATATGTCGAATGCTTTGCAGATAAAGTTCTCGCTCGCCAAATCACGCGGGAAATCGAAGCGGTTCCAGTTATAGAACTAGAAGCATATTTAACTTGCCCAGTAGCATCAATTGAAAAATCCACTCCTGAATCATCCGGTCCAGGCGTACCTATAATCGTCAAAGACCAATCGTTACTAGTCGGGTTGTATGACACAACAAAGATTCCAGTTTCAATCAATTCTGTTGCACCTGTCGATGTAGTGACTCTTTGAATAAGGAAGTCCACAGTAGCTTGACTGACTCCTGTTTTTGTAAATTGTAGGCCATCGATATTTGAAGGAGTTGACTGATTATTTGCAATCTCAAAAATATCCTCAGATCCTAAAGAATAAAGTCGGCTATAGATTTCTTTAAAAAACCATTCCCAAGATTGGCTAAAGAAATTCGTTTTTTCTATCACGGCATTTTTATAAGGAATTTCAAAGCTTCGCTTTAAGGTTCCCATCAATCACGTCCCTGTTCGATCTCAATCTGCGCGTCAATCCAAACTACTTTAACAGGATCAGTCATTTTCACTCTAAAAATTCTATCTCTAAAACTTCCGAGCCTTGTCCACCTAACTCTCGTTTTATATTCTCCGATCGATCCCGCTGCATTGTCAGCTAAAGCCCATGATTCACTCGACCAAGTGTGTCCTCCGTCATCTGAGAAATCAAACATGACAGTAGGACTTGAACCTTGAACACCGCCATCAAGACCGATGCCTACTTCCATGTCTAGCTGAAAACTACTGCAAAACAATCTCTTAAGATCCGCCGAAACATGCGGAGATGACCTCAATCGCGTTATGGCATCACCATTGTCCGAATAATAATTATCATTTAATTTATATATTTTGTTACTTGTCGAATCAGCAACAAGATGCAAACTATTTACATAATTAAATGCGTGATATTCAGCCAAATGTCTTTCTAAAGCGCCTAAATCTGTGTATGCCCTTTGATGCCAGGATCCAGTAGTTACATCATAAACCCACGTCGCTTCATTAAAATTTAAAACATAAAACATGTGACCATTTGATTGATAGGCATATGATGTGGCACTAGATGGATCTGCATAGGTCGAAATTGCATATTCTATTGCGTGGTTGCTTATCCGTTGAGGGTTCAATCCGCTTGCAAGAAAAACTATATTTTCTCCATCCTCAGATCGCCCAAGCCAAAACAATGTCCCTGGCAATTTTGCAATGCTGTATTTCGCTTTTAATCCTATTTCAATAAAAGCATTTTGAATTCTTTCAAAAGGAAAATCAGCGTTTCCAGTATTAAAATAGACTTCAGTCGTTTTTTCATTGAAAACCCAAAGATTTCTTCCCATTCCAATAACTGCTAAAACTTTGTCTGGACTACCTTCAGATGAAGCAAAGTTAAGGGCATCTATAACATAGTCGCCAAGATTTGTTGTGTAAAATTTATTTGTGCCTACTTCATTCAAAATAAAATATCCATCGATCCAGGCAATATGTGACGATTGAGGCCCTGCCGGATAAAACGATGGATCACCGCCTTGCCCCATTCTAAAAAAAGTTGGGTTAAAAGGCCACACAGCCGTAGAGTTATCATTTTGATTACTGTCGTCAAGAAACATGTAGTTATAAGTTCCATCTGTAAACAATGTAGAACCATTGTATTTGTCGCCTCCTAAGCCATCTGAAGAAGCCGAAATTTTTCCAGTGCTAGTCAAAAATGTAGCGTCATCATTAGAAATAATATTGTATTTTACAACTTGTGATGCCCAAGTCCCAGATACTTCTGAAAGGTCAATTGCGGTCCCAGTCGAGGCATTGGTCATGCTAGATGCCAACTGAAAAGTCGTGCTAGTGAGTTTGATAACATAATAGTCAGTGCCTTGGGAAAGTCCAGTCGGCAATGGCGTACCTATGGAATACACGTTTAATTTCAAACCAGTATAAAAAAATTCAGTGTCTGCAACAAATTCACTTGCGGACACAGTAATAATATTTGTGGAATAATTAACATCTGTTGAATTATTTATGTTTTGCACTCGCGCTGGGACATTAAAAAGATCATTGTTAAATGTGTAGGGAGTGATTGTCATGGTACCACTGCCCACTCCAGTAATATCAACCGCAGTTCCTGCAATTGCATTAGCTAAACTTGTTGCTATCTTTAAAGTTGAGCTACTCACAGAAATTACATAATATTGTGTTCCAGAACTTAAACCAGTTGGCATGGTCACAGTTGAGCTAAGTAAAACCTTTAAGCCAGTCCAATAAAAATTATCTGTAGTTGTTGTTATTATGTCAGTGCCAGTGTCTATACCACTGGCTTGCGTAACGCTTGTTGCGCTAGCTTGCGCAGTTTTTAAACTAAAATTCCACTCTGTGCTTTTTGCTAATCTATAAAGTTTATTTGCGCTGACAACAAATGTTCGACCAACTCCATCCACGTGAATTAGTCGGATTGGACCATCTCCAACTGTCGTGATTAACTCTAGTCCAGGAGTCGCTTTCAAATAATATTGCTGACCACCTTTTCCAGTGCCAGATTCGATTTTCACAGGATACATATTGACGCAGCGTTGAGCATCCACATTGACAGATTGAAGTGAATAAGCGGGACCTATAAATCCTTGCAGCTTCATTACAATCCCGTGTGAATGTTAAATTGTTTTTTATCACCGACTAACCCGAAAACATCTGATTGCATATATACTGGTTCATTGTTTGTGCGCATGATTGCAGCTTTTGATTCCGAAGCAATCATTGCAATGTCTTGAGAAATCGGACGACCATATTCTGGAGCTAACCTCACAGCCAAATTGTATCGCATGGCTTCCTTATATCCAGGAGGCAAAGAAACTGTGTCGGCAATCAATGAAAAATTAGACAACGGTTTGTCAGAATAAAGAATCAAACTAGCCGTGGCACTTGGCACTGGCCAAACGTAAATTGTCCCAGTCGGAAAAGTGTCATTGTAGTAAATGCTCAACGGCAAGTCAGACTGAATTGTCTTGTCAATGATTCTTGAATATTCGTCAGAATTCAAAATGCGAATGGGAAACTCACTGTCATCGCCCGACTGCTTTGCATTTGCTTGAATCAATCGAATTGGTCTAGCAGTATTAAATGTTGCACCTGTTCCGATCGTATAACTGGCAGTGGATGCGACAAGAGAAAATGTTTCGATTGTTCGATCAAAAAGAATCAAACCTTCATTTGACCATGAATCAAGCATTTCATTTAAAACAGAAAGGCCATCTGCTGAGGCATTTGAGCTTGGCGTCTCACCTTGTGCAATAGCACCAAGCAATCTAAGAGAGCCTTTAATTAAATCACTGACTGTGGACATTCGTCACACTCCCTTTGCTTCGGTTCAATAACCAATGACCGATATTTCCCTTGTATGGAGTTCTAAAATCCCAATGCGTGAGAGTCAGTTCTGGATCTAAAAACACTTGTCCGCCAATTTGACGCCATTCAAGGCAAAAATAACTATCCTCGCCGCAAAGTTGGCCATTTGAAAAAGGCATTTGAAAAAATGCATTGCACACTTTTCCGAAATGCTCATAGGATCGATTGGGGAAAGCATCTTTTAATTTCTGAAAAACATTTCGAGAAAGAGACAAAAACCCGCCAGGCAAAGTTTCAACTTCCAAAAGACCATGTTCATTGGCCCACAATTCGTCTTTTTTCATCCAAGTGACTGGATATTGTTCCACTTTCATTTTAAATCGATAAGCACCGCCGACGAAATCGACGGGATGTCTAGCAATTTTCAAAATAGATCCAACGTCACAGGTCACGTCTGAATCAAGAAACACCAATCTTTCACAATCTGAATCTAAAAATTCCTGTGCTAGTTGGTTTCGTCCCATCGCGGGATGACTGCATGATGGCAAAAAGTGAAATTCAAGTTCATCGCCGCTCAAATTTGATGCATATTGCTCATTGAACAAGCATCGAGCGGTTTCAATTGGCAGTTTAGCATCGTAAACTGGAACGGCGATGAATATTTTCATTTAAGAACCTGCAATAATTCCAGCACTGACAAGCGCATTGCGAATCGCATTGCCTTGAGCGGCTAGTGTTGCAATTGCATTGATCAACAAAGTGCTGTTATAAGTTCCAGTCAAGGCCGCAATTCCATTTGTTGGTGCTGCGGTTCCAGTTGAGCCATCAATGACAGCAGCTTGCGCCGCTCCACTTGGTTGAGCAATAGGTGTTGCACCCCAAAATCCGACTAGATCGGTAGACGATTGACCAACTGCATATCCATCGGCACTTTTTGGCGTTTGTGATTCGTTTGAAGTTGTAGCGGTATTCATTTTATAAACTCCTTTTTAAATTTTTTGTACGTACTTTTGAAAAGCGACTCACTATAAAAGCAAGTCGCTTTTTTCTACTAAGCAGGTTGACCGACAACACGACAAGCGAGCTCTGGGTAAACGCATTTCCATCCACCTAAGAAATCCAGTCGAGTGATGTTTCTATAATTCACAATGTCAAACTGAGAAGTCATTGTGAGAGAAAGGCCTGCATCTTTATCAACGGCTCGGCTTGCTTTAACTCCTTCAGTAGGAAGTTCAAAGTCAGCAGATCCGAAAACAAAAGCGTCCTTATGGAAAACCATGTTTTGAGGAGACACGACGTTAGCATAACTTGTTGCGTGTCCAAACAAAGTCACTGCATCGCCATCAGCAGGTGCGGAATCCACGTTTTGCAAAGGTCCAGACAAATAAATGGCTGGAGAAATTGGCAAAGATGCAATTTCACCTGAAGTCGAGGTTCCAGTATCAGCAGTTACGACAAATTGTTTTAATTGTCCTGTGCTGACTTTTGTTTGTGGGTTCACTGCATAGACTGTGGCAATAGTGATGACATCACCTTTTGTGTAAACAGTGCCGATGACTCCAGTCAATCCGTCAATGTGAAGCGTCGCAGTACCGTTGGCACTAACAGTGGTGTCAATGGCAGCACTCCCAGCCACCGCACCGCTCGTGTGTTTAGGCACGTTTTGACTCATCATAAATTTGCATCCAGCGGCCAAGCCCATAACGCCATCCTCATATTGCTTTGCAATTTTCTCGGATGATTGAAAAAGCCCACTCAAGCCATTCACAAGAGATGCCTCAACCAATGGATCGACGATAGCATTGTAAAGACCTTTTGGAGCTCCAAGACTTGCGCAAACTGCTTTTGCATTTGTGAAGCCTTTAAGAGTCGAAGGGAACGCCGAAGCACTCGGAACACCAACCGCACTAAAAACTTGCTTATACATGTCAGTGTAAAACTGATAATCAATTTTGTTCGCCAGTGCAATAGTTGCGGGCTCGATATGTCTCTCTCTGAATCTATCGATTGAAAGAGTTCTATCTTTTTCTGAGAAAGCCATGCCGACATGATAGTGTTTATCAAGTGTCAAAGCCTCTGATTGATCTTGACTGTCTTGAATGGTGAGTGCGGCACCTTCAGTCACTTCATAACGTGTTGGCTTTCGTATGTTAATTGTAGCACCTTTTTTTGCACCTGATTGGGCAAATTGATCGCTGTATTGCATATTGCAGCTTTTTGTAAACACCAATTGATTTTTTAGAGACATCATTGTTTCTTTTGTGATGATGTCATCCGTGAGCAATGAATTTGACATTTTGAACTCCTATTTTATTTTGAAAGCTGTTTTCTCCTCAACGCTTCATATTCTGCCTGACTGATATCTCTGTCATAGATCGATTTAGCCGTGGCTTTTTTCGATTGGCTTCTAATTGGCGTCGGAGGAGTGGGAGCCTTCGAGTGTTTGATTGGTTCTTTTTTATCTTTTGAGGAAATGAGTTTTGCTTCGAATTGTCCTAGTGCTTTTGCAGCTTTGAGAGGCGTCATCGAACAAATGCGCTCGAATTCGTCTCTGTTCTTTGCAAGTTCATACATAAGTGCAGGACCATTTTCCGAATCTAAAATAATTTCTTGAACGGCACCAGAAACCTTAACGTCATCAACTTCTTCCATTAGATCATGGAAATCATCATGTTTTGAAACAAAGGCTTTAACTCGCTCGGCATGAGTTTTAACTTTCGTTTGAACTTCATTCCTAGCATTTTCAATGCGCTTTTTGTTTTCATAATCAGCAATTTTGTTTTCCATTTTCCAGTCAGTCAATGCGTCAATGTAATCCTCGTGACTTTCGAAATCATCCGACTTCGGTTTTGCACTGGTTGAATCATCATATTGATTGGCCTTTTTTTGATTTGGAACCGACTGACTTTTGGCTTTTTCAGCCTCTTGTCGCCAATAATCCGCCTCTTGCTCTTTTGCCGACAATTTCGCATTTAGCTTGTTAATTCGCCGTTGGAAACCGCCCTGCTTTTTAGGTTTTTCAATATGCTTTTCGTTTTCTTCAGACTCATTATCCTCTGATTCAGACGTTTCCGATTCGTCTTTGCTTTCATCATCCAATTCAGATGACGCGGAATCATTTATTTCATCCTCTGATTCTTTTTTGGAAGCCAAATCAGCAAGATTGCCGTCCACAGCTTCGGTTGATTTAGAATCGGAATTTGAAATGACTGCTATAGACATGGACTAAAATTCTCCCATGGGTTGGCCTGGTGAAATCCCACCAGTAGATTGATTATTAAATTCGTTTGGCATTCCAGCTTGTTGAAAGCCAGAGCCATTCATATCTAGATTTGTCATTGGATTGCCGACATCAAAAGGCTTGTGAATGTCAAGCAATTGCAATCGCGCTTTGATATCATTGATCTGCCCGTAAACTTCATTCAATGCGTTGACGTCAGATTGTTTCATCATTTCTTTTCTTAGATCAGTTTCCATTTTAGCGAATGCAATTCTCTCCTCAGACTCGATTTCGATTTTCTTTTGATCAATCATCGAATTGGCTTGTTCTAAAGCCTGAGTCAATTGCTGAATAGTTTGATTCATTTGGTCCATTTGGCCTTTGATTTGTTGTGGGTTTATTTCACCACTTTCGGCATCGTCCAACAAATTAGGCGGCAAAGTTTTCTTCAGTCTCTCTGCAATTTCAGATGCTCCAGGCCAATCCATATTCTTGACCATAAGATCACCGGCGACTTGCATGATTTGCGGATAAGCTCTGGTCAATTGTTCCATTGAACTTGCGGCCTCAAGACGTTTTGTCGCATAAGATGGTCCTGCTTCAACCGTGACGTCATATTTTCCGACGCCTAAACTATATTTAGTTGTCTTTCCATTCTTTTGAAATTCTTGGTTGATTCGAATGACTTCTTTTTCACCAGTTTCGCCAATGATAACAGCAGTTCTAGGCGCGTCATAAATATGTGGGATCAAATCAACTATAATTCGCCCAGCATGTTTGATAGATCGATTCAAATTGTCGATCAAATGAAAATTGCTTGTCTGACTTTGCATGTTTCGTCTTTGAATTGCAATGCCAGAAGTTTCGTTAGATCTACCGCCGAGAGAAGCGTCATAGATGCCAGTGGTTGATTTTAAATCATCAGCGGCTTGCATGGTCGCATTTGTTATTGCACCGACGGCTGGCTCAAAAGTGTTTCGTTGAGGAGGAGCTACTGGCTGGCCTGAAATACTTGTTGGCTTGTATGGCAAATAAGAATGATTTTTTCGATTGGCAGTTTTCCAAATGTATTCATATTCTTTTGGAATTTGTCCCTCTGCCACAATGAATGGCGCTCGTGGTGCCAATGCTATTGTTTCAGTCTCGGTACTTTTCCAATAATTTAACATGCGCTGAGGATCTTTCGCATGACGGACAATGCCCTCAAGAATTCTTTTGCCATCAATGTCTAGCTCGTCACCGAAAACAGGTACAATCGGGATATATTTTCCAGGCCAATCAATTTCTTCGAGAATTTCAACTCCATTGATTGTGCAGCACTTGATATAAGGGACTTTTGATTCACGCTCGGTGACAATTTTTAATCCGTCTGGCAATCCATCGGGATACAATTCATCAAGATCAGATTTTTCAATTGTGACGCCATTGCTCAACAAAACAATTTTGACAGACTTATAGTCACGATACCAATATTGAGCGACTCGAATAGTTTCGTCATCAATCCAATCTTGTTGGTCATCACCGATTGAGGACCAACCGTCTAAACTGCATAGCTCTGACTCGGGATATTCTGCTTTGAAATCATCTTTCAAAATGTTTTCGAAAATAAAACCCCAATTCATGTCAGAGCCGTCAATTTCTTTCGAAGCCGGATCTATGTAAACAGTGAATGAATTTCGGATACGTTTGACTAAAATCTCCTGATCAAACGAGTGCGAATCAACCCAATCAGTGGTTATATAGAAATAGCCAAAACCCTTGACTGCCGCACCTTCGAAGGCCGTGTCATAGGCAGTATCAGCATTCGAATTGCTTTCAATATGCTTGATCAAGCCTTGATAAATCTTTGCCGTTTCAACGTCTGCGTTATCGTCAACCGGATGAATTTTAATGGCAGGTCGATTTTGTCTCTGATCATTAGTGACTTGCCGAACAAATTGTGGAATGCGATTGATCGTCAAGCAAGGTCTTTGATCTGCCGATCTCTCAGCCCTCACATCATCAGGCCATTGCTCACCGGATCGAAACGTCAAATCATTGTACGCATCGCGCCTAATATCAGTTTCCGCCGCTTCCGCCATAGAAAAACGCTTTTTGGCAGTCGCAATAATATCGTCCGTACGTTTTTTTGATGACTTCTTGTCTACTTTTTGGTTTTCTGTTTTCTCTGATTGGTCTTTCATTATGACCATGATTGACTTTATTTTAATAAAATCAATTTTAAATAAATGTTTAATTTAGTTTTATCTATGCCATCCAACCGTCCGAATGTGAGCCGTGTTGCACGAATTTTCTTTGTTGATTTTCTGGTTGAGGTTCTAGAGTTAACCTATCAAGTCCACTCATCACATAATACCGTGCGTCATCCTGAGCATGATCATTGCCTTTCACGACTCGACCTTTCTCATCTCGTCTATAGATCCGATATTCAGAGATCCAATTCGTACAGCTTGCAAAAACCTTGTACCTACCAGTTGAAAGTCTCTGCCACATTTCATAAATACCTGACTCAACTCCATTGAATGCCACGTCTAAATCAAGGCCTAGGTCAATATAGGTCTGGAGCAATTGTTGACCGTCTGCCTGA
>JAMIIA010000171.1:0-1747 GCA_035913795.1 Bacteroidales bacterium | reverse complement strand
AAACAAGGTAATTCGGAAATCGAATGCTCTCATTGAAGCATCTTATAGATTATATGCTTCAGAAAAAAGGGTAATCTTGTTTCTGGCTTCGATGATACAGCCAGATGAAGAGGACTTTAAAAGCTATGTTTTTTCAATTAAAGAATTTGCAAGAATCGCTGAGCTTAAACATAAGGGTGAATATTCTGAAGTTAAGGAAATTACACGCCGCCTCATCAGTAGAGTTCTTGAAATCCAGACTCCCACCGGACTTTTACAAACCAGCTGGCTTTCATCTGCTGAATATGTAGAGGGTTCCGGTAAAGTCATCTTGAAATTTGATTCAAAACTGAAGCCTTATCTATTGCAGCTGAAAGATAGATACACAAAATATGGTTTGGCTCAGATAATCCGACTGAAAAGTATTTATTCAATTCGTATTTATGAGCTTTTAAAGCAATATGAAAAAATTGGCGAACGATCTTTCCTCGTGGAAGATTTAAGACAAAAACTCGGCATAGAACCTGGCCAATATGTTAACTATAACTCTTTGAAAGTATATGTTCTCACGGCAGCTCAAGTTGAATTGAAGGCAAAAACCGATATTTCTTTTGACTTTGAGGAAATAAAGATTGGTCGTAAAGTTGGCAAAATCCGTTTTTTGATTAAATCAACATCTGTTGATGCCAGGAACTTACTCAATGCTGAAAATGCCGAAATAATTGTTGATAGCTTTGTCGCCGACTTGGAAAAACTAATGCTGATACTGCCAGATCAATACCAGAAGCAAAAATCTATTAGAAGTCTGGTCAACTTGTCCTTGCAACAACACGGGTATGATTATGTTGCAAGAAACATCGCTTATACCAATGACAAATCAAAGGCTGCTCAGCCAGGTGCTACTCTTTTAAAAGATGGTAACTATCGGAACTACTTGTCAAAAGCATTGAAAAGTGATTTTGGCCTGGGTTACCAAGAAGACCGGTTAAGCCAAAAAGAAGCCGAGCAATTGAAACAAGCCGCCGCCATGCAAGCCGAAAAACAGAAACGGCAAGAACTTGACCAGATAAACATTGAACGCGAAAATCGTAAAAAAGCCCAGGAATTTATCCGTTCATTTGCGCCAGCAACCATACAAGCCCTTGAACAGGAAGCATTGAGCCGTATGCCGCCAAATACTTTGCAACGTTGCCGCTTGGCAGGCTCTATCGAGAATTCCATGTTCAAACGCAAATTAGAAGATGTCGTCATGGAACACACCGGTATCCGTCCTAAACTTGAACCGCAAAAACCAACCGCAGAAGTTCAGGAGACTTTGGTGAAAATTGTCTGATTTCTCGAACTATTACTCGTAATAGTTGCATGATGATACATCTAAAGAATCGGCCATTTAAAGGAAACAGCATGGAAAAAGAAATGTTCGCCCGGCTGGTTGAGAGTGTGAAGCAAGCTGTTAAAATCTACCGCGGTGAACAGCAGCCTTCAAGAATGTTTGAGATACCGACGCCGGCAAAACAGTCATCACATGATGCCGCGGATCTGTTAGAAACAACTGTTAAAAATCCTGCTTCGACTGAAATAGACTAATCAAAGCCATGAGAACAATCTACAACAGTTCCGGCCAGGCTCTGGCCGAATGCAAAATGCGCAGTATCTGGGTTGTTTCTGCTTTTACCCGATAAGCAATGATATAGGGTTTTACCACCAGCTCACGAGTCCCGGCTACCCGACCAGGTCGACCCATCGCCGGGTGTTTTGCAAGATTCAT